>JBQTIB010000086.1:0-3487 GCA_052389435.1 Sporichthyaceae bacterium
AACCCAGACCCCGCCACCACGACCAAGGCCCGGAGAACCGACGAGCAACAGCGTCGGAGCCCCGCCACGTCCAGGCCCCGCCCCCCACCCGAACCGCCCGACCAAAGCCGATCAGTCAGGCAGGCGACAGATCGAGGCTAGCGGCGGGCACGCCGCGGGGCGGTGGCCGAAGCGACGGCCGTCGCGTCCTAGGCTGCGCGAATGGGCAAGAACCACGAGACGGCATCGACGCAGGAGTTCCGCCTGGACGGGCAGGACTTCATCCTGTTGCAGTCCCTGCTCCAGGTCGGCGGCGTCTGCAACACCGGCGGCGAGGCGAAGATCCTCATCGTCGACGGCGAGGTCACCGTGGACGGGGAGGTCGAGACCCGGCGGGGGAAGAAGATCAGGGCCGGCCAACGCGTCCGCTGCGCCGACGTGACCATCGAAGTGGTCGGCTGACGAGCCGTCGGATCGCCCGACACGGAGGCGCCGAGCGAGACGGCGCCGCGGCCCGCCGGGCCCGCGGCCTGGCGTGCGGCCGCGACCGGGACCGAAGCGGCAAGCGGAGTTCCAGAAGGCCGGTCGATCGTTGACGGAGGCGCCACCGGCGACAGCTTTCTGACTGGCTTTCACATTGGATCCGGCCCGCAAAGTCGATCGCTGGGTCGGATCTGCGTGCCTGCAGCACCGGTGGCGCGGCGGCGGGTTCGTCCCGGACTCGCGGGCCGCGCCGCTACCCGCGCATGGCGCGGGCGAAGCCGTCGAAGATCTGCAGGGCGAGGGGCTGGGCCTGCGCCACCTCGGCCAGTTCGCCCCGCCCGGACAGCGCCTCGACCACGGCGGCCGACGGCCCGCGCAGGTCGGGTGCCTCCGCGGACCGCGTGGCGTCCGGCGTTGCGCCGACGTGGACGCTCTCGCCGATGCGGACGTCGTAGCGGCGGCCGTCGAGTTCGACGGCCAGTGTCAGCCCGGTGTCCGCGGGCAGTCGGCGGCTGGCCGAGAGCGCGGCGAAGAACAGCGCGTAGGCGGCCACCGCCTCGGCCACGGCGGGATCGGTCGGAGGGTCCCCGATCGGCAGGTCGCGTTCGTGGAGCCAGGAGTCCCACAGCAGGTGCAGGACCGCGAGGCCGGGGTCGTAGCGCAGTGCGCCCACCCAGGCGACGGGGGAGGCTCCCGGTCCCTCGGCGGACCGCAGGCGCGCCGCGACGGCCTCGCTGCTTGCGAGCAGCGCCGCGGCCGGCGCCGACGGCGGGCACCTGCGGGCGAGGAGCACGTGCTCGTGCGGCGTGGCCCGCGGGTCGAATCGAGCCAGCACGCTCGGTACCCCGCCTGCGGCGTCGAGCGTCTCGGCGGTCCACCGGTCGGTGTCGAGCAGGTGGAGTACGACGTCGCGGACGTCCCAGTGCTCGCAGCGGGTCGGGCGTTGCCAGGCGGCCTCGTCGATCGCGGACAGGCGCTCGGCGAGCGCCGTTCGCTGACGCAGAATCAGATCGCTTACGGGGTGGGCCGTACCGAGGTCGAGGCGCAGCTCGCCGAGCGTTCGCTCGCCGGCCCGTGCCAGCAGACTCGTTGCGGGGGGTGGCGGGCTCTGATCGCGCGCTGCGGTCGACACGCCGCCACGATATCGGGTCGGTTGCGTGAAGCTACCAACGGTGAGTAGCGTGAAGCTATGCACTCGAGCGAAGAGCCCTCCGTCGTCGGGTCCCGTCACCCCTGGCTGATCCTCGCCGTGGTGTGCCTGTCGGTGTACGTCATCAACCTCGACATCACCATCGTGAACGCGGCGCTGCCCACGCTGGTCGACGAACTGGGAGCGACCAACCGCGACCTGCAGTGGATCGTCGACGCCTACAACCTGACCTTCGCCGGCTTCGTCCTCGCGGCGGGCAGCCTGGCGGACCGGTACGGGCGACGCGGTGCGCTGGTCGTCGGGCTCTCGATCTTCGGCGCCGCCGCCGCGGCGGGGGCGATGGTCGCCGACGTGGGCTCGCTGGTCGCCGCGCGCGCGGTGATGGGGATCGGCGCGGCGATCATCTTCCCGACGACGCTCTCGATCATCGCGCACACCTTCCCCGACCGGCGACTGCGGGCCAAGGCCATCGGAATCTGGGGGGCCATCACGGGGGTCGGCGTTGCGACCGGACCGCTGACCGGTGGGTTCCTGCTGGAGTACTTCTGGTGGGGCAGCGTGTTCGCGGTCATGGTGCCCGTCGCGATCGGCGCCGTCGTGCTGACCGTGTGGCTCGTCCCGACCTCGCGCGATCCCGCGACGCCGCGGCTGGACGTTGGCGGGCAACTGCTGTCGATCGCGACGATCGGCCTCCTCGTCTACGCGGTCATCGAGGCCCCGGTGCACGGCTGGCGCTCGACCTCGACGCTGTCCCTCGGCGCGGCCGCCACCCTGTTCGCGGTTGCCTTCGTCCTGTGGGAGCGCGGTCGTCGCGAGCCGATGCTCGACGTTCGACTGTTCGCCAACCTGCGCTTCTCCGCGGCGTGCCTGGCGGTGACCGTCGCCTGGTTCAGCCTCTTCGGCTTCATCATCCTGATCACCCAGTACTTCCAGTACTTCAAGGGCTTCGACCCCTTGACCTATGGCCTGGCGCTCGCACCGATCGCGGCCAGCATCGCCGTCGGATCCGTCGTCGGCGTCGTTCTGGCGATGCGATTCGGCGGCCGGTGGGTCGTCGCCTCCGGGCTGGGCCTGATGGCGGTCTTCTTCCTGTGGGTCTCGACGGTCTCCTCGAGTACCGACTACTGGCCCACCATCGTCGGACAGATGGTGGTGGGCGGGCTCGGGCTGGGCCTGACGACGGCCCCGGCCACCGAGACGATCATGGACGTCGTGCCGGTGGAGAAGTCCGCGGTCGGTTCCGCGATGAACGACGCCACCCGCGAGCTCGGCGGCACCCTCGGCGTCGCCGTGGTGGGCAGCATTTTCGCCTCCGCCTACGCGGCCCACCTCGTCGACGCCCAGGCTGCCGCGTCGTTGCCCGCGGAGGCGCTCGCGACGGCCAGGGAGTCCGTCGGCGCCGCGCTGCAGTTGGGACTGGGCGATCCGACCGGAGCGCTGAGCGCCGCCGTCGACACCGCCTTCTACGCCGGGCTTGCACCGGCCTGTCTCACCACCGGTCTGGTGGCACTGGCCGGCGCCGTCCTCGCAGCCGTGTTCCTGCCCTCCAAGCGCAGGACCGCCGAGGCCAAGGCCCTCGCCGACGGGGAGGGCGCCGCGACGGCGCTCCCGCCGGCGCCGATCGCCCGTCCGGTTCCGACGCAGCCCGCGTTCGAACGCCCGAACGCTCGCTGAGGCGCCTGCCGCGCACCCGAGGCCACCCATGGGAGGACCGCAGGCGTTGACCCGATGGGCACCGCACGTCGCGCGCGGCTCGCGTTGTGGGCACCGAGCCGAGCGCGGCCCGGACAGGCGGTCTAGTAGCTCCGCTACGACAAATGCTGAAGTAACGTAACACCCTCGACCGGAGAACAGATACTCCCTTGGCCAGTTCGT
>JBQTIB010000087.1:0-2898 GCA_052389435.1 Sporichthyaceae bacterium
TGATCTCCGACGTCGCGAAGGCCGTGCCGCTCGGCTTCGGCGCGGTCGGCGACCACGTCCTGCTGCTCGGGCACGGCCACGACGAGCTCGACGGCTCCGAGTGGGCGCACGTCGTGCACGGCCACCTCGGCGGCAAGCCGCCGCACCTGTCGCTGTCCGCCGAGCGCGAGCTCGCGGAGGTGCTGGTCGCCGCCGCGGCGGACGGTCTGCTGGTCTCCTCGCACGACCTGTCCGAGGGCGGCCTCGCGCAGGCGCTGGTCGAGTGCTGCCTGCGCGGCGGGGTCGGCGCGCGCATCGAGGACCTGGGCGAACTGTCGCCGTTCGCGGCGCTGTTCGGGGAGTCGACGGCCCGCGTGCTGGTGTCGGTGTCCCCGTCGAACGCCGACGCCCTCGGCCGGCTCGCCTCCGCGCACGGCGTACCGCTGACGCGCCTCGGCGAGGTCGGCGGAGACGCCCTGGTGCTCGAGGGTCTGTTCGAGGTGGGCCTCGCCGAGCTCCGCGACGCGCACACCGCCACGCTCCCCGCCGCGATGGCCTGACGTACCGTCAGCTGTGCCCGCCCGCCGCCGCATCGACGCGACCGAGGGCCGCGCCGCCCTCGCGGCCTGGGCCGCCGACCCCGGCGCCGCCTCCCGCGACGTCCTGGCGACCGCGGTGCGCTGGACTCTGCAGGAACTGACCGACCGTCACCCCGGCGCGTCGGTCGAGGTCCGCGTCCCCCCGTTCGGCGCGGTGCAGTGCGTCGCCGGCCAAACTCACCGCCGCGGCACGCCGCCGAACGTCGTCGAGACCGACCCGGCGACGTGGTTGGGGCTCGCGACCGGCCGGCTGGGCTGGATCGAGGCGGTGTCCGGCGGCGTCGTCCACGCGAGCGGCGCGGCCGCTGACCTGTCGGTGGCGCTGCCGCTGCAGTAGCCGGAGGCCTCGCCGGACCGGCTCTAACCGATCAGGTCTCCGACCTCCGTGGCGGAGGCGATGAGATCCAGACGCTCCTCGTCCGGCAACTCGGCCGAACGCGCTGCAACCTGGTCGAGGTGAAGGTGATCGCCGAAGCGCTGCCGCAAGAGAAGGGGGGTCAAGCGGATGCTCTCCTCTCGGCGGCCTTCCTCGCGGCCTTCTCGGCGGTACTGGCGCAGCGGCAGCGACGTGCCCTCGCGCCGGAGGATGCGGGCCCGTGCTTCACCATGCGCAGATGCAGATCCGTCCGGCGATCGTTGACGAACTCGACGTGGCCCACCTCGGTGCCGGTACGCGCGAGCAGATCGACTCGCAGAGACCCCGCCAGTTCGACGTTGAGCACCGCCCCGCGTGAGTGAGCGGATGCCGACGAGGAGTTCGGCGGCGAACGCGGGGAGGTTGCGGCCACCGCCGACAGTCGCCGGGAGCGACGACTGCAGAACCCAGAAGGAACGGGTGGGATGCGCGATGCCCTCGCGGGCGTCACTCCAACGGCTTCCGTGTTCCACAGCCGCCGCTGCGAGACTAGCTTGCACGCTTGTGTGTACAGACTCAGCAAACCGGACGCGTGGTCATCGCTCCACAGAAGAACGCCTCGCGCTGCGCAGGCCTCACGTTGTCGAACTCGCCATTCTGAGGCGCCCGACCACCTCCAAGCCGCGGGATGGATGCCGAATCGTCGTCGTTGATGGTCCCGGTGGCCGCGCCGTCGGCGATGGAGGCGCCGCTGGGATTGGTCAGGTTGACGGCGAAAGTCTCGTTCGGTTCCTCGACGGTATCGCCGAGAACGTCCGCGCTGATCGTCGCGCTGGTAGCGCCTGGATCGAACGTCACCGTCCCGGTCCGGGCGGTGTAGTCCGACCCGCCGATCGCACTGCCGTTGGCGGTCGCGTACGAGACGGTGACCGGGGCGGCCGACGAGGCCGAGAGCGTGACCACGAACGCCGCCGGGGTGGTCCCCGAGTCGCCCTCGGTCACCGTCGCGTCCGCGATGCTCACCGTCGGCAGCACCGCGACCGAGTCGTCGTCGTTGATGGTGCCTGTGGCCGCGCCGTCGGCGATTGAGACGCCGCTGGGGTTGGTCAGGTTGACGGCGAAGGTCTCGTTGGGTTCCTCGACGGTATCGCCGAGAACGTCCACGCTGATCGTCGCGCTGATAGCACCTGGATCGAACGTCACCGTCCCGGTCCGGGCGGTGTAGTCCGACCCGGCGATCGCACTGCCGTTGGCGGTCGCGTACGAGACGGTGACCGGGGCGGCCGACGAGGCCGAGAGCGTGACCACGAACGCCGCCGGGGTGGTCCCCGAGTCGCCCTCGGTCACCGTCGCGTCGGCGATGCTCACCGTCGGCGGCGGGGAAGCTGAAGAGGCGACGACCGAAAAGTCGGTGGGCAGATCGTCATCGCACGTAGTGCTCCCACTGCTTTTTTGATTGTCTGCCACACACACCTTGACTTTGGCGGGCAGGGTCGTCGGAGTGTAGAGGAACGTGGCCTGTCCACTGGCGTTAGTCGCAACCCGGGTGGCGGACTTATTGTTTTCCACCTTGAATATCAGCACGACGTTTTGTACCGGCGTCCCGTTGTCAAGAGCCGTCGCGGTGAAGGTGATCGGCACCCCCACGGTGCCATCCGCAGTAGCTGGCGAAAGGGTCAGCGACGTCACGGTGCGAGAAGCGGTCAGGCGCGCGGCGCCAGTCGACGTCGACACCTCGGAGGCGTGCACTAACGGAGCGCCCACAGTCGCTACGGTCGACGCAAGTACGAGCATCCCAAGAACGCGCAGCGCTTTGTTCGAAGTGCGAGACCATGTAAAGAACACGCGAATGATCGGTCGACGGCAGCACACAACGCCTCCTCAGCAACAGAGGCTTACAGACGACGGCCTCGTCGGCAGGGTAAGGACGGAGCACAGAATGCCCAAGCGCCATTCCGCCATGTG
>JBQTIB010000088.1:0-3203 GCA_052389435.1 Sporichthyaceae bacterium
ACCGTCGCCGTCGACTAAGTCAACGTCGTAGCCGAGGTTACCATATCCGGCTCTCAGCAGGCTACGTACCTGACCGCCTCTGCGCAGGGCTAGATGTTCACCGAGCGCCACCTTTTCCGCTTCCACGTGGACAAGGACGGCAAGATCGACGACGTCGTCTCCCTCTGGGACGTCGGCGGCATGAACGCCCAGCTCGGCGGTCAGGTACGGCGCCTGCTGAGTGCCGGAGATGGTCACCTCGGCGACGACGTTGCCGTCGTCGTCGGCGAAGGTGTCGGTGACCTTGGTGGTGAGGTCCGGGAACGCCCGGAAGCCCAGGCCCCAGATGGTCCGGCCGACGCCGTTGACGTAGCCCGAGCCGGTGACCAGGCGGGACTTGTCGTGGCTGACGAACGGGACGGCGTCGAACGAGGCCCGCGCAGAGCAGGTCTCGGCCATGCCGATGACGTTGCGCTTCTTGTACGCGGCGAAGAACGCGTCGACCGTGGCGGTCGCAGTCTCGGAACGCTTGCTCATGCCCGGGCCCCCGCAATCGCCTCGGCGTAGGTCTTGTTGGCGCCGAGGCTCCACTTCAGCTCGTTCTGGCAGAAGTAGACCCGCAGCGAGCTGACGGTGTCTCCGGAAACCTCGATGCGCCAGGCCTGACGCGACTTGAGCGTCTTGCCGTCGCGCACCGCGATGTCCAGGTACGGCTCGGACGGAGTGCCGGTCACCACGACGTCCAGCAGCGCGTTGTCGCCGGAGATGATCGTCTTGACCTCCTCGACCTCGAGGTCGGGGAAGGAGGCGAACAGCGCGCCGAAGAACTCCTTGTTCTTCGTGCTGGCCGCGCCCTTGATGTCCAACGGAACGACGTCGATCTTGCCGCCCTTGGTGGCCGCCGCAACCGCGTCGAGATCGCGCTTGCGGACAGCCTCCAGGAGTGCGGCTACTGCGGCCTTTGCACTCACGGGGTGTGCTCCTTCATAGGGACGTTGTCCTTTCGGGGCGCTGCGAGGGACGAGCGCCGTGCGAGGTTCTTAGAAGACGAGGACGGGCTTGACCGAGACGCCGGCCTCGGTGTCGTGGGCGGCCTTGTTGACCTCGTCGAGCTTGTAGGTGGTGACCAGCTTCTCCAGCGGGAACTTGCCCTGCTGCTGCAGCGCGACGAGCCGCGGGATGAAGATCTGCGGGGACAGGTTCCCCGACTCGATGTGGCCGACGATGCGCTTGCCGGCGAGCATCACGTCGTTCATGTCGAAGCTGTACTCGGTGCCGAGGGCTGCGGCGCCGATGAGCGCGCAGGTGCCGAGCGGGCCGAGCGAGTCGATCGCGTTGCGGGCGACCTTCGGGCTCGCGGTGAGCTCGATGGAGTAGTCCACGCCGCCGCCGGTGATGTCCTTGATCGCCTCGACCGAGTCGACCTCGCCGGCGTTGATGCCGTGGGTGGCGCCGAGCTGCTTGGCCAGCTCGAGACGCTGGGGCTTCAGGTCGACGGCGATGATCGTGGTCATGCCGACCGACTTGGCGGCCATGAGGGCGGCCAGGCCGACCGAACCGGCGCCGAAGATGGCGATCGAGGGGCCGGCCTCCGGGTTGAAGGTCGAGAGCAC
Source organism: Sporichthyaceae bacterium (assembly GCA_052389435.1). Lineage (GTDB taxonomy): Bacteria > Actinomycetota > Actinomycetes > Sporichthyales > Sporichthyaceae > JBQTKD01. The sequence continues at coordinate 1,593 of JBQTIB010000088.1, forward strand.
GCAGGACGCGCCGGTCTGGATGCCGCAGCCCATCGGGCCGAGGATCTCCAGCGGGGCCGACTTGTCGACCTTGACGACGCTGTAGTCGGCGGCGATGGAGTGCGTGGCCCAGGAGGACTGCACGAAGAAGTTGCCGTTGAGGCGCTCGCCGTTGGCGTCGGTGATCGGGGACGACTCGTCCGGACGGCCGCCGGAGAAGTTCCGGACGTAGAGCTCGGCGCAGTAGGCCGGCTTGCCGAGGGTGCAGCTGCGGCAGGTACCGCAGTAGCCGAAGCTCATGACCACGTGGTCGCCGACGGCGACCTTCGTGACGTTCTTGCCGACGGCCTCGACGACGCCGGAGCCTTCGTGACCGAAGACGGCGGGCAGCGGGACCGGGTACCACTGGTCGCGGCAGATCAGGTCCGTGTGGCACACACCGGCGCCGACGTTCCGGACGAGGACCTCGTTGTCGCGGGGCTCTTCGAGGGTGATCTCCTCGATCTTGAACTCTTCGCCCTGACCACGACAGACCGCTGCTTGTGCCTTCACCTTGGGGACTCCCAACATTGCGAGCGAGTGAACGCAGCGACGCTATCGGAGCGGCGATCTGATGGGTTCGTCCACGAAGGTTGATTGGGCCACACCCGCTCATCCACCACGGTCGACCTGCGATTTTCCGTTGTGGGATGGACCACTTTGCGGTGTGGTCCAGGCAATAGCGCGCGGTGTCGCCGTATGCATTCGCATTAGGCGCCGAATTTCTACCCGCCGGTAGCACCCGACCGTCCACCCGCCCCGCCGACACCGCTCCGCGAGCGCGAACCCACAGGTCAGCGATGTGCGATCGGGCGGTGGCCGCCCGTCGAGACCCAGCGGAGGCGACGTCCCCGTCCCCCAACCGGCCCGCGACGGCGGGGAATTCCGGTCGCTCCATTCGAATACCCCGACCTGTCAGGAGATATCTCGAACTCGGCATTGCCGATTCGTGATTCGACCTGGACCGAATTTCTCGCGTTCGACGGAGAATTGATCGCCGTCTGGCGTTGTTTCATTCAATCGAACAAGGCCCGCAGCTGCAGCGGAAAATCGTGCCGACGGCGCCCCGATTCGACCGGCGCCCGCGCCCGAGGCGGCCGGGCGGACGCCGCGGCCGGCAGGGTCCCGACCTGCGGCGCAGTGGCTCGCGGGCCCGTCGGACGTCGCCCCGGTTTACCGTTGCAAACTCCGGCCCGGTCGAGTGGGGCGAATCGGGCGGGCCTCAACGCCGGTCGCGGGCCGGGTATTCCCGGCTCGATTTCCACAGGGTTGTCCACCGCCCTGTGGAGATCCGATTGCACCCCGGATCGAGAACGCAGACTCGCTCCGGGCGGAATGGACTAGCGGCCGAGCAGTCCGTAGGTCACCGCGTCGGACAGGGCCTGCCAGGAGGCTTCGATGATGTTCTCGTGGACGCCGACGGTGTCCCACTCGCGCACGCCGTCGGAGGTCTCCACCAGCACGCGCACGACCGCGCCGGTGCCGTGCGAGCCTTCGATGATGCGGACCTTGTAGTCCACGAGCTCGAGGTCGACGAGGTTCGGGTAGGCCTTGCCGAGGGCCTGGCGCAGCGCGGTGTCGAGGGCGTTGACC
>JBQTIB010000089.1:0-16111 GCA_052389435.1 Sporichthyaceae bacterium
GATCGGGGTGGGCGGGTCGGGTTGGGCGTTTCGGCCGTGGGGTGGGTCGCGATCGGGGTGGGCGGGTCGGGTTGGGCGTTTCGGCCGTGGGGTGGGTCGCGATCGGGGTGGGCGGGTCGGGTTGGGCGTTCCCGCCGCGGCGTAGGACGCGACGAAGGTCGACGGGGCGGGTTCCGCGTTCCGGGGTGCGGCTGCTCAGACGGTGGGGGCCGTCGCGCGGGCCAGGTCGGCGCGCAGGCGGGCCGCGTGGCCGGTGGCGCCGATGGACTCGTAGTCGCTCGCGGCCGCCGCGAGGGAGCGGACGCTGCCCGAGAGTCGGGCCTCCTGCTCGGCCAGGAAGGCTGCGTAGGTCAGCGCGCCCGTGGCCTCGGCCAGCTCGAAGCCGGCGGCGATGGTGGCCGCGGCGAGGGCGCGGTCGGAGTCGGCCACGGCCGTCGCGACCAGGACCTGCGCCCAGGTCAACCGAGCCGCGCAGGCGACGACGTCCGCCTCCTGTCGCTCGGCGACGACCATCGCCTCCTGGGCCAGCCGCCCGGCTGTCGCGACGTCTCCGCGGGAGAGTTCGGCCCGGGCCAGCGCCGCGAGGAGGTAACCCTCCTCCATCGTCGCGGCCCGGCCGGAACGCAGCTGTTCCAGCCCCTGCCGCAGCGACGCGACGGCGACGTCGGCCCGTCCGGCGAGCAGTTCGCCGAGGCCGACGGCGTACCGGGCGCGGACGACGGCGCCGGCGTTGCCCGACTCCCCGGCCAGGTGCAGCGCGGTCCGCGCGTGGGTCCGAGCGGCGTCGACGGTCGCCGGATCCCCGGTCAGGTAGGCGATCTCGGTTGCCACGGTCAGCGCCCACGCGTGCGACTCGAGCATCGTGTGCCGCGACAGCTCCTCGAGCGTGCGGGCGAGCTCGAGGGCGGCGCCGTCCAGTTCTCCGCTGAGCGCGAGGATGCGGGCCGCGACGGTGCCCGCGGAGTCGGCCGCGTCGCACCCGGCCAGCGCCAGGCCGACGCCGATCTCGCCGGCGCACAGTTCCATCGCGCGGGTGGCCTGTTCCAGCCCGTCGCACAGGCGGCCGCGATAGCAGGCGGTCCAGCCGAGCTGGGCCGCGAGATGCGCATTCAGTTCGACGTCGTCCCGATCGCAGTGGCGGCGGGCCGCCGTCCAGTGCTCGTCCGCCTCGCGCGGGCGACCCTGGACCCACAGGGCGACGTTGCCGCGGGCGATGCCCAGCAGGGCGAGCAGGTGCGGATCGGCGAGGTGCTCGGCCGCGGCGCCCGCGCGGTCGAAAAGCTCGGCCGAGTCGGCCGGGGCCATGCCGGTCCGCGAGCCCATCCGCAGCAGGATCGTGCGTCCCTCGACCCCGAGCCGCTCGGTCTCGGCGGTGGTGACCACGCGCTCCAGATGCGCGAGCCCCAGCCGCACGTTGCGCTCGGCGAGGGCGAAGTCCGTCGCCATCGCGACCCGACCCGCGCGGATGCGCAGATGGGCGGCGCGCACGTGGTCCTCGGCCGCCTCGTAGTGGGTCGCGACGAGCACCGCCAGTTCGTCGAGCCGCTCCGGGGCGGTGGCCGCGAGCGCGTCCGCGACGGCGCGGTGCAGGCCGCGGCGGGCCGTGGCCAGGAGGCTGCCGTAGGCGACCTCGCGGGTGAGCGGGTTCCAGAAGCGGTAGTCGCCGGAGTGGGTCGCCGCGATCAGTTCGGCGGCGCACAGCTGGTGCAGCGCGTCGGCGAGGTCGTCCGGGTCGAGATCGGCGACGCGGTCCAGGACTGCGGTGTCGAAGAGGCGCCCGACCACCGACGCGGCCTGCAGGACGCCTTTCTGACGCTGACTCAGTCGATCGATCCGGCTGGCGAGCACGGCCTGCACGGTCGGGGGAACCACCACCTGACCGAGGGGCCGGGCCAGCCGGTAGGCGCCGGGGCCGCCGGCGAGCGTGCCGTCGTCGGCCCAGCCGCGCACCATCTCCTCGACGAACAGCGGGCTGCCGCCCGCGCGCTCGCCGAGGGCCTCGGACAGGACGGCCAGCGAGGGGTCGCTGCCCAGCAGTTCGCCGAGCATCCGGGCCACGGCCTCGCGACCGAGGGGCTGCAGGGACAGCTGGCGGTAGAAGGGCCGGTTAGTCCAGGCCGCGACGAACTCGGGTCGGAAGTTGGCGACGACCAGGGTGCGGGTGCCGACGAAGCTCGGCAGCCAAGCCTCGAGGAAGGCGCGGCTCTGCTCGTCGAAGAAGTGCAGGTCCTCGAGCACCAGCACCAGCGGACCGCGCTCGCTGCGGGCCCGGGCGATCCGGCGCAGCACCTCGAGCAGGCGGGCCCGACGGGTCTCGGCGCCGAGCGGGCGAACGTGGCGATCGGGCTCGCCCACCTCGAGGAAGTCGAAGACCACCGGCAGGTCCTCGCGCAGCCCGTGGTCGAGGTCGAGCAGCCGGGAGGCGATTCGGTCCCGGGAGTCGGCTGCGCAGTCGTCGTCGGCGAGCCCGAAGTAGTCGCGAAACAGCATCCGGATGGGCAGCAGCGGCACCGCCGTCGCGTGCGCGAGGCCCGTGGTGCGACGCACCGGGATTCCGGTGTCCGTCGCCTCTCGGGCGAGTTCCTCGCACAGCCGGCTCTTCCCGGCGCCGTCCTCGCCGACGACGCCGAGGACCTGCGCGTGTCCGTCGACGGCCGCGTCGAGCGCAGCGCCGAGCGTGGCGCGCTCGGTCTCCCGCCCGACGATGCGGGCGGTGAGGAGTTTGCGCGCCGCGGTGGGTCCCGCCGAAGCGCCGGTGGTCAGCTCGAAGACGCCGATCGGGGTCGCGGCGTCCTTCACGGTGAACCGGCCGAGGTCGCGCAGGCCGAACCACGGTGCGATCAGGCGTGCGGTGTGCTCGCTCACGTAGACCGCTCCCGGCTGCGCGAGGGACTCCATGCGCTGCGCGAGCCCCACGGGATGCGCGACGGCCGCGTCCGCGGCACCGACGGGGCCGGCGACGACCTCGCCGGAGTTCAGGCCCACCCGCACCGCCAGGTCGACGCCGTGCGCGGCGTGGACCTGCGGTGCGATGCCGCCTGCGGCGCCGGAGAGCAGCAGCGCCGCGTGGGCGGCGCGGCGCGCGTGGTCCTCCTGGGCGACGGGGGCCCCGAAGGTGGCCACCACTCCGTCGCCGGCGCAGGACTCGACGGTCCCGCCGAAGCGCTCGACGGCGTCGGTACAGACCCGGCGCAGCCGCGAGACGACCTCGGCCCAGTCCGCGGCGTCGAGTTGCTCCGCAAGCTCGATGGAGTTGGCGACGTCGGCGAACAGCACGGTGACCTGTCTGCTCTCGCCGCCGGTCCGAGGAGGTGCCGGGTCGCCGGTGGGCCGCAGGGGAGTGCCGCACGCGTCGCAGAAGCGGGCGCCGGCTCGCGGCTCGGTGCTGCACGTCGGGCAGACCGCCAGCAGCGAGGCGCCGCAGTCCGCACAGAACCGGGCTGCGGCCCGGTTGGGGGCCTCGCAGCTCGTGCAGGTGACCTCGGCCATCGCCTCAGCCCTCCGCGGTTCGACGTGAACGATGTGGATGCGCGCCCGGCGCGGTCGACGGCGCGGATGCGCGGCGTGGACCCGCCTTCGAGAATGGGGCCGCCTGCGAGCCTTCGCCAGTGATCCAAAGTCACCCCGGCGACGTGCGGATCTCCCGAATCGCGCGGTTCTCCGCAGGCCCTCGCCGCCCGGCGTGTGACCTTCGCAATTCCGCGGCCGGAATCGCGCACCCCGGTCGCCGCGAGTGGTTCTCAGCGGAAATCCAGCACAGTTTCAGACTCGCCGACCGGGCTTGTCGCGCGGCCGCAGGCCCTTTGCAAAGCGAGTTGATCTCGGGTTTCCGCTGGAGGTGCGGTGCGTGGTAGAACTCGAGCAACGGGTGGGGTGTTTGTTACCAATGGGCGAAAAGACCGGCGTGTCGTTCGGCGTGTCGCGGTTTGGAACGGCTCAATCGGTTGACGCCAAGGGTTCGGCAAGAGTGTAATTTCACGCGTGTCGTTTCGTCCCGGTTCGTCCGGTTCGTGGCAGGCACTGGAGAGCGGTCCGGGGTTGACCGGCTCTTCCGACAATCGAGGGTCGAGGAGACAGCAATGGGCGAGGCAGTTCTCCCCCTGCTCGGGGGCGTGGAGACTGAGGCCAGCTGGCAGGACGAGGCTCTCTGCGCCGAAACGGACCCGGAGGCGTTCTTCCCCGAGAAGGGCGGTTCGACCCGCGAGGCGAAGAAGGTCTGCCTCTCCTGCAACGTGCGCTCCGACTGCCTCGAGTACGCCCTCGCCCACGACGAGCGCTTCGGCATCTGGGGCGGCATGTCCGAGCGCGAGCGTCGGCGGCTGAAGAAGAAGGCCGTCTAAACCCGTCGGCCCGGCCCCGCCGGGGGCGTTCCGTCGCATACGTCGGAAATGCCGCCCGACGGATGTCACCGGATCTGCGCAGCCGGACGTAGTGCCAGGTCAGCTGTCCTACGCTGCCTGAGGCGCCGATCTTCGAGGGGCGCCTCCGGCGACAGAGGCGACGGCAGCATGACCATCCCCATCGAGCACGACCTGAGGCCGCACGTGACGGCCGTCTTGGTCGCGCACGACGGCGGCCGGTGGTTGGGCCAGGTCCTGCCCGCGCTGCACGACCAACTCGTGCCGTTCCAGCGGCTGGTGGTCGCCGACACCGACAGCCGCGACGACTCGCTCGCGCTGGTCGGGGCCTGGGTCGACGAGGCCGACGTCGTCCGCTGCCCCCGCACCGCCGGATTCGGCGCCGCGGTCAAGGCCGCGATCGCGCACGCCGACGCCACCGGCGGCGCACCGGCGGACGCCACCGAGTGGATCTGGCTCCTGCACGACGACGCCGAACCCGAGCCCGACGCGCTCGCGCACCTGCTCGCCGTGACCGTCGACGACCCGAACCGCGGCGTCGTCGGCCCGAAGCTGCGCGGCTGGTACCACCGCCGCGTGCTGCTCGAAGTCGGCGTCACCATCGACGGCGGCGGCCGTCGCGAGACCGACCTCGAGCGCGGCGAAGAGGACCAGGGCCAACACGACTCGCGCGCGGAGACCCTCGGCGTCTCCAGCGCCGGGATGCTCGTCCGGCGCGACGTGTGGGACGCGCTCGGCGGCTTCGACCCCCATCTCGAACTCCTGCGCGACGACGTCGACTTCTGCTGGCGCGCCTGGCTCGCCGGCTACAAGGTCGTCGTCGCGCCCGCCGCGGTCCTCTACCACGCCGAGGCCGCCTTCCGCGGCCGGCGGCACGTCGACGTCGGCTCGGGCCGCGTCCACCACCTCGACAGCGCGGGCGCGCTGCGGGTCCTGCTCGGCAACCTGTCCTCGCGGGCGTTTGCCCTGGCCCTGCCGCGCCTGCTGATCGGCAGCCTGCTGCGGGCGATCGGCTACCTCGTCGCGAAGCTGCCCGGGCACGCCGCCGACGAACTGCGCGCCGTCGGCACCGTGCTCGTCCGCCCGCGGGCCATCCGCCGCATGCGCGAGGCCCGCCGCCGGGCGCACCGGGTGCACGCGGGCACGCTGCGCCGGCTGTTCCCGCCGCCCGGTCACCAGTTCGAAGTGGCCCGCGAGGCGCTCACCCACGCCATCGACGGGTTCCGCGTCGACCGGGAGGCGATCGGCAGGCACCGCGCCGGCCCCGCCGACGGCGACGTCGACGTGGCCGAACTCGACCGCGGCGCGGGCGGGGTCCTGCTGCGCCGCGTCGGCCGGAGCCCGGCCGCGGTCCTGGTGCTCGGCCTGCTTGCGGTCTCCCTGCTGGCGAGCCGGGACCTGTTCGGCGCGGGTTCGCTGTTCGGCGGCGCGCTGCTCCCGGCCACCGACGGCGCCGGCGCGCTGTGGGCGGACTACCGCTCCGGCTGGCACCCCGAGAGCGGTGGCAGCGCCGGCTTCGCCCCGCCCTACCAGGCGCTGCTCGCGCTCGCGAGCGTGCCACTGTTCGGCAACGTCGGCCTGCTGCTCGCCGTGCTGTTCGTCGGCGCCGTTCCGCTGGCGGGACTCTCGGCCTGGCTATCGGTCCGCGGGCTGAACACGACGGCGTCGCTGCGGCTCTGGGGCTCCGCCGCCTACGCGCTCGCGCCCGTCGTCACCGGAGCGGTGGCCGCCGGACGCATCGGCAGTGTGGTGGCCGTCGTCCTGCTGCCGCCGACCCTGCGCCTGCTCGTCCGCGCGTGGTCCGCGAACGGCACGCCACGTCAGGCCTGGACCGCGGCGGTGCTGCTCACCGCGCTGGCGGCCTTCGCCCCGGTGCTGTGGCTGTTCGTGGCCGTCGCCGCGCCCGTGCAGGCCGCCTTCGTTCGAGAGCGGCACCGCCTGATCCGCATCGCGACCGCGCCGGCTGCCGCCTTCGTGCTGCTGATGCCCGCCTCGCTGTTCTGGCTGCGCACCCCCGAGCGACTGCTGATCGAACCGGGCCCCGCGGGCCCCGGGCTGTCGGACCCGGAGGTCTCGCCGTGGCGGGTCCTGCTGCTCAACCCGGCCGGACCGGGCAGCGGCCCGGCCTGGCTCGGCCTCGGCATCGTGCTCGTCGGCCTGATCGGGCTGGCCGCCTCCCGGGACCGGATGCTGCCCCTGCTCGCCTGGGGTCTGGCCGGGATGGGCTACGTCGTTGCGCTGGTCTCCTCCCGGATCTCGGTGAGTTCGCCCTCCGGCGGGCACCCGGCGGCGGCCTGGCCGGGCCCGGCGCTCACCGTTGCGGCCGCGGGCGTTCTGCTGGCCGCCGTCGTCGGGTGCGCGGGCCTGATCGATCGAATCGCCGCCCGAGAGTTCGGCGTGCTGCAACCCGTCGCGGCCGCCGCGGTCGCACTGGCCGTCGCCGCGCCGCTGGTCGGCGCAGCGGCGCTGCTGTGGCGGGGCTCCGACGGCCCGCTGCACCGCGCCTCGGCCGACCTGGTGCCGGTGCACGTGGCGGCGGAGTCCGGTACCGCCGACCGCCCGCGGACCCTGGTGCTGCGAGCCTCCACCGGCGACTCGCTCGAACCGGTCCCCGCGGGCGTCGCGCCGCCGGCGGTCTCCTACGCGCTGGTGCGCGACGCCGGACCCCGGCTCGGCGACGCGGACCTGTCGCTGCCGCGCGCGACGGCTCGCAAACTGCAGGTGCTCGCCGCGGACCTGGTCTCCGGTCGCGGGGACGCGCAGGCGCAGCGCCTCGCCGACTTCGCCGTTCGCTACGTCCTCGTGCGTGCCCCGGCCGCGCCGCAGGTGGCCGCCGCGCTGGACACCGTCGCCGGGCTGGAGCGGGTCAGTTCCGTTGCGGGCGACCGGCTCTGGCGCGTGAGCCTGCCGACGGCGCGGCTGCGGGTGATCGACGCGGACACAACCGCGGTGCTGCCCAGCGGCGTGGTGAACGCGACCACGCAGGTGCCCGCAGGCTCGGGCAACCGGACGCTGGCGCTGGCCGAACCCGCCTCGGGTCGTTGGCAGGCGCGCCTGGACGGGGTGAAGCTGTCCCCGCTCGTCCGCGACGACTGGGCGCAGGCATGGACGCTGCCGCCCCAGGGCGGAGAACTGACGCTGCGTCATGTCGATCGGGCGACTCCGCTGTGGACCGTCGCCCAGGCGCTCGGCCTGCTCGTGGCGGTCGTGCTCGCCCTGCCGGCGGCGCGGCGCGGCGGCGGAGACGACGACGACGCGGACACCCCCGCGGCGGTTCCCGCGGCTCGGCGCCGGGCCCGCGATGGCGTGCTCACCGGGTGTGCCACTTGCGCGAGCGCAGCGAGCGAGCCGATGGCCGAAGCGGCGTTTCGCTCGCGAGGCCGCCGAGGGCGGCCTCGTGAGCGAGCGACGGCGTGCCAGGGAGACCGGTCCCGCGCCGTCCGGCCTGGTGCTGCGCGTCGTGGCCGACGGGCGGCTGACGGTGGCCGTCGTCGCGGGGGTGTTGGCGGTCGTCGCGCTGGTCGTGCAGGTGGTCGGCGGGGGAGCGGCGCCGGTGCGCGCGAGCACCGACGACGTCCGGACCACGGTCCTGGCCTGCCCGCGGGTGCCTGCGGCCGGTGCCGCGACCGATCGCCTGACCGTCGCCGCCGCTCTCGGGGAGAACGCCAGGGCCAAGGGCAGCGCCATGCGGGTCGACGAACTCCCCGGAACGGACAAGCCGAAGCTGCGTTCCGCGGGTTCGGGAATTTCGCGGGTGGACCTCGGCGGCGGGACCGCGCCGGCGGCCGTCGTGCGGGCCACCGGCGACCTGGCCCCGGGCCTGGCCGCGGAGCGGGTCGTCGAGATCGGCGAGGGGCCGACCCGCAGCCTGTCCTCGCTGCACTGTCTGACGGCGGGGGCGTCGGCCTGGTTCGTCGGCGCGTCCACGACCGGGTCGCGTCAGTCCCGGCTCGTGCTCGTCAACACCGAGCGCACCCTGGCCTCGGTGGATCTGCGCCTGTGGGACGAGTCCGGTCCGGTCGAGGTGCCCGAGGCCGACGAGGTCCTCGTGCAGCCCCGCAGCACCCGGGTCATCTCGCTGGAAGGCCTCGCCGGCGATCGCAAGCGGCTCGGAATCGGCGTCGAGGTGGACCGCGGGCAGGTTGCCGCCGCGCTGCACCTCGCCGAGATCGGCGGCCGCGGGGCCGACTGGCTGGACCCGCTGATGCGTCCGGCGCGCAGGCTCGTCCTGCCCGGTCTGCCGGCCGAGGCGGGCGATCGCAAACTGTTCCTGTTCGTGCCCGGCGAGCGCGACGCGATCGCGAAGGTCCGCGTCCTCGGAACGGACAACGAGTTCGCGCCCGCGGGTGCCGACGTCGTCGACCTGCGGGCCGGTCAGGTTCGCGAACTCGACCTCGACGCCGCCGATCCCGGCCGCGCGCTCACGGTCGTGGTGAACTCCGACGTGCCGGTGGTCGCGGCGGTTCGGGCGGTCGCCAAGGTCGGCGGCGCCGCCGAGCAGGCCTGGACGGCGCCGGTCGCCGCGTTGACCGGACCGACCGCGCTGGCCGACGGGCGGGGCGCGTCGGGGGAGAAGACCCGCCTGCTGCTCGCCGCGCCCGACGGGGCCGCGACGGTCCGGGTGCTCGTCTACCTCGGAGGCGGGGCACCGAAGACGCGGACGGTCCAGATCGAGGCCGGACGCACGCTCGTGCTCGACCCGGGCGGCAAGGGCGCCTCGCGGTACACGGTGGTCCTGGAGCCGATGCCCGGTTCCGGTCCCGTCCACGCGGCGCGCGTGCTGACCACCGGGGCCGGGATGACCGTGACCGGGCTGGACACCGGCCGGTTCAGCGTCGAACTCCCCGCGGTCGTGCCGGACCTGACCGCTACGACCGTCGAACGCGTCCGAAGCTAGCCCCGCCGCACCGTCGGGTCGGCGGTCAGTCCAGGCCGTACTCGGGGTCGACCGTCTCCGGCTCGACGCCGAGGAGTTCGGCCACCTGTTCGACCACGAGATCGTGGACGAGAGCGGTGAGTTCCGCGCGGCCGGTGGCCCGGGCCTCGATCGGCCGCCGGTAGAGCACGATGCGCGGGCTGTGCCCGGCCGAACCGGGGTAGAGCCGGGAGAGCGGAATGCTGTTGTTGATCGGGTCCAGCGGCCGGTCCACCGGCGGCACGTTCTCCACCGCGAACTCGACGTCGGCGAGTTCGTTGGACCAGCGCCGCTCGAGGCGTTCCACCGAATCGAGTACGAGGTCGGCGAAGCGGTCGGCGCGCGAGCGGGCCAGCGGCGAATCGGGTGGGGCCAACGGCCCGCGCAGCCCACGCGACCGCCGATCCCGCCGGGGCCGGTTGGCCGGACGGGTCCGCACCGAAGCCGGGGCGGGCGCCGGCGGCGCGGGCGACTGCGCGGCGCTCGGCGCGGGCGGCGCCGGGGTCTCCTCGGGACCCCTGTCGCGGCGGCGGAACGGACGGATGCGCATGGGGCGAGGGTACGGGCGATCGAGCCCGGCCGACGAGCGCCGACGAGCGTCGGCGAGAACCGTTGGGACCGCGGCGACGCGCGGCGCGCCTGCACCGGAGGGGCGCGGCATCGGCGTACCGTCTCGCCTCGTGACCCCGGAACGCCTCGCCGACGCATTCGGCCCAATCTTGCGGGGGTCTACGTGCTGACTACTCGCCGCTGCTCGCGCAACGCCTGCCAGAAGCCGGCGTGCGCGACCCTGACCTACGTGTACCGGGACTCCACCGCGGTGCTCGGGCCGTTGGCCACGTACGCGGAGCCGCACTGCTACGACCTGTGCCAGACCCACGCCGAACGGCTCACCGCTCCGCGCGGTTGGGCCGTCGTTCGCCTCGCGCCCGACGAGGCCGCCGGACCGTCGGTCGACGATCTCGAGGCCCTCGCCGCGGCGGTTCGCGAGGCCGCCCGGCCGCGCGTGGAGGAGCCGGAGCTCGAGGACGCCCTTCCCGGCGCCCGCCGCGGGCACCTGCGCGCCGTGCGCATGCCCCTAGACTGACCGGCGCATCGATCCAAGCTCGGCTTGCGCACGGCTGTGCGAGCTGGGCGCCGCCGCGCAGCGGAGGCGGGACCGACGCGGGGAGCAGGGCCGCGCGAGGAACGAGCGAGTGCCCCGCGACCGGAGGAGGGCCGGCCGCCGCAGAGCGGCGAGCGCAGCGAGCGTGACGCGCGCGGAGCGCGCCAGGTACACAGAAGGGTGGGCATGCACGCGCTGTCGAGCATCGTGCGGGCCTACGACGTCCGGGGACTCGTCCCCGAGGAACTCGACGAGGCCACGGCCTTCGCCCTCGGTGCCGCCTTCGCCGAGTTCTGCGGGGAACCCGAGATCGTGGTGGGTCGCGACATGCGTCCGTCCTCGCCCGCGTTGGCCGCGGCCTTCGCCGCAGGCGCCGCCTCCGCCGGGGTGGACGTCGTCGACGTAGGCCTGACGTGCACCGACGCGGTCTACTGGGCCAGCGGCGCGTGGGACCGCCCGGGCGCGATGTTCACCGCCTCGCACAATCCGGCCCAGTACAACGGCATCAAGCTGTGCCGTCCCGGCGCAAAGCCCGTCGGCGCGGAGACCGGCCTGGCCGACATCTCCGTGCTCGCCGCCGAGATTCTCGAAGGCCGCGCGCCGGCCGCCGGTCGAACGGGCCGGATCCGCGTGCAGGACGTGCTTCCGGCCTACGCCACGCACCTGCGGACGCTCGTGGACCTGTCCACCGCGCGGCCGCTCAAGGTCGTCGTCGACGCCGGCAACGGCATGGCCGGACACGTCGTTCCGACGGTGTTCGCGGGGCTGCCGCTCGCGCTGATCCCGCTGTACTTCGAGCTCGACGGGACCTTCCCGAACCACGAGCCGAACCCGATCGAGCCGGAGAACCTGCGCGACCTCGCGGCGGCCGTGGTGGCCAACGAGGCCGACCTCGGGTTGGCCTTCGACGGCGACGCCGACCGGTGCTTCGTCGTCGACGAACTCGGCAACCCGATCTCGCCCTCGGCGGTCTCCGCGCTGATCGGCGTCCGGGAACTCGGCCGCGAGCCAGGCGCCGCGGTCGTCTACAACCTGATCGCCTCCCGCGCGTTCCCGGAGATCGTCGCCGAGCACGGCGGCCGTCCCGTGCGAACCCGCGTCGGGCACTCCTACATCAAGGCCGTGATGGCCGAGTACAACGCCGTGTTCGGCGGGGAGCACTCGGGCCACTACTACTTCCGCGACTTCTGGTTCGCCGACTCCGGCATGCTCGCCGCGCTGCACATGCTCGCCGCGCTCGGCGGGACTCCCGTGGGCACCGGCTGCTCGGACCTGATGGCCGGCTACGAGCGGTACACGGCCTCCGGCGAGCTCAACTCCTCGGTGGCCGACCCGGTCGCGACCCTCGCCGCCCTGCGCGCACACTGGGGCGCGGTGCCGAGCACCGTGCTCGACGACCTCGACGGACTGACCGTGAACCTGGCCGACGGCTCGTGGTTCAACGTGCGTCCGTCGAACACCGAGCCGAAACTGCGCCTGAACGTCGAAGCCGCCGACGGCCCGGCGATGGCGGCCCTGCGCGACGTGGTGCTCGGGCAGATCCGTGGAGGAGTGCAGACATGATCGACGAGGCGCTGCTGGCGGTGCTGGCCTGTCCGAAGTGCCGCGAACCCCTCGGGCTCGCGGGCGCGGAACTGCTGTGCACGGGTGCCTCGTGCGCGCTGGCCTACCCGGTGCGCGACGGCATCCCGGTCCTGCTGGTCGACGAGGCCCGTCCAACCCGCACCGCGGGCTGACGTGATCGACCTCGACGACGCGAGGGCGATCGCCGCCGGGGACCCGGCCGACATGCTCGGCGCGGTGACCAGCGGCGGCACCCAACTGCGCGAGGGCGTGGCCGCGGCCGCGGACGGACCGCTGCCCGCCGTCCCGTCGGGCGGGTTTCGATCGCTGACCGTCGTCGGCATGGGCGGGTCCGCCGCCGCTGCGGACGTGCTCGCCACCGTGGTCGCCGCGCGCGGCGCCCTTCCCGTGTCCGTGCTCCGCGGCTACGAACTGCCCGGCTGGATCGGCCCTGCGGACCTGGTCGTCGCCGTCTCCTGCACCGGCGCCACCACCGAGACGCTCTCCGCCGTCGCCGACGGCGCCCGGCGCGGCGCCGTGCTCGTGGGCGTCGGGGCCGACGGCTCGCCGTTGGCGGCGGCCTTCGGGGAGTTCGGTGGACCGTGGCACGGCGTCGACGCCGCGGGCCGCCAGCCGCGCTCGTGCCTGTGGTCGCTGGCGGCGCCGCTGCTGGTCCTCGCCGACGCGCTCGGCCTGGCCGACGTCGACGCCTGGGCGATCGCCGAGGCCGCCGACGTGCTCGACGAGGTCGCGGCCCGCTGCGCCGCGCCCGTGCCGAGCAGCGCCAACGAGGGCAAGGCCCTCGCCCTGCAACTGGCCGGCGCCCTGCCCATGGTGTGGGGCTTTTCCGCCCCCGCCGCCGCGGCCGCCACCCGGTTCGGCGGTCAACTGGCCGAGAACGCCAAGGTGCCCGCCGTCGTCGGGCTGGGCTCGGAGCCGCACCACAACCAGGTCGTCGCCTTCGACGGCCCGCTCGCCGGCGCCGGCGTCGGCGGGGTCGCGCTGCGTCCGGTGCTGCTGCGGGACAGCGTGGAGGCGCCCTGGATGGGACGTCGGGCGCGGGAGACCGGCCGGTTGGCCGCGGAGGCGGGGCTTGCGACGATCGAGGTCGCCGCACGCGGGGAACACCCCCTCGTGCGACTGGCGAGCCTGACCGGGCTGTTGGACTTCGCCAGCGTGTACCTGGCCGTGCGGGCGGGAATCGACCCGACGCCGGTGGGACCGATCGTGACCTTGAAGGACCGCATGTCTCGGGCCGAGGGGAAGTTCGCATGAGTGCAGGTGGCGGAACCAAGGCCGTGGTCGCGGCGCTGCTGGCCAACACCGGCATCGCAATCACCAAGTTCATCGCGTTTCTGCTCACCCGGTCCTCGTCGATGCTCGCCGAGTCGATCCACTCGCTGGCGGATGCGGGCAACCAGGTCCTGCTGCTGTTCGGCGGCAAACGGGCGCAGCGCGCCGCGACGCCCCTGCACCCGTTCGGCTACGGCCGGGAGCGCTACGTGTACGCGTTCCTGGTGTCGATCGTGCTGTTCACCGTCGGCGGCGGTTTCGCCCTCTACGAGGGCATCCACAAAATCCAGGACCCGCACGCGATCGACTCCTGGCACTGGGTGCCGGTCGTGGTGCTGGTGGCCGCGATCGTCATGGAGACGTTCTCCTTCCGCACGGCGATCGTCGAGTCCAACCACGTGCGCGGGGATGCGTCCTGGGTGGAGTTCGTCCGCCGGGCGAAGTCCCCGGAAC
The DNA here is from genome assembly GCA_052389435.1 of Sporichthyaceae bacterium. Lineage (GTDB taxonomy): Bacteria > Actinomycetota > Actinomycetes > Sporichthyales > Sporichthyaceae > JBQTKD01. The sequence goes on from JBQTIB010000089.1 coordinate 13,688, forward strand.
TGCCCGTCATCCTGCTCGAAGACCTCGGGGCGCTCGTCGGCCTGGTGCTCGCCCTGATCGGGGTGAGCCTGACGCTGATCACCGAGGACGGGGTCTGGGACGGCATCGGGTCGTGCAGCATCGGCGTCCTGCTGATCGTGATCGCCGTGATCCTGGCGATCGAGACCAAGAGCCTGCTGCTCGGCGAAGGCGCCTCGCCCGAGGCCGTCGCCCGGATCGCCGCGGCACTCGAGGCCGAGCCGTCGGTGCAGCGCGTCATCCACATGAAGACCGTTCACCTCGGCCCGGAGGAACTGCTCGTCGCCGCCAAGATCGCGGTGCGCGGAGAGGACACCGCGGCCTCGGTGGCGGCCGCGATCAACTCCGCGGAAGACCGCATCCGGGCCGCCGAGCCCACCGCCCGAGTGATCTACCTCGAGCCCGACGTGGATCTTGCTCCACAAGGCTGAGCATGCCGATGGCATGGATCGGGAATTAAAGCGTCACGGGTTTGTCGCGAAGCACCGATTGCGCCGTACGTGAGGGCCGGGCACCGGCGAAACTAGGGTGCCCACCCCTGCGACCCGAGGACTTGCGTCGACGATGAGCCTGCCGACCCGTCGCCTCTTCCGTAGCGCCCAGGCCCTCGTGGCCGTGGCGGCGCTCAGCCTCCTCGCGGCCTGTGGTCAGGGAGCGGTCGCGGCCCCGCCGGCCAGCGAGCCGAGTGCCGCGCCCACGGCCGCGAGTCCGACGGCGAAGTACCCCGTCGAGCCGGGCGCGTATCCCGTCTACTTCAAGCACACCTGGGGCACCACCAAGATCGACAAGGAGCCCAAGCGGGTCGTCGCGCTCGGCTTCCGCGACCAGGAGGCGCTGACCACCATCGGCATCAAGCCGTTGACGATCCGCAACTACTTCGGCGCGGCCGCTCCGTGGACGAGTTCCCCGTGGCTGGCCGAGGACGTCAAGGCCGGGCCGTACCAGGTGGTCGTCTCCGACGTCCGGGACCCGAAGAACGGCCGGGTGTACCCGAGCGACGACGGCCCGATCCTGCGCACCGAGTTCCCGCAGGCGAGCAACACGCCGGTGTGGAAGGAGGTCTACGACCTCGAGGCGATCAAGGCGCTCAAGCCGGACGTCATCACCGCCCTGTACTCCGGGCTCACCCTCGAGGACTACCTCAAGCTCAAGGAGATCGCGCCGACCATCACCGGCGTCTCGGCCGACGGCCGCGACTACTTCTCCTCCTGGCAGGAGGAGATGAACGCGGTGGGGGCGGTGTTCGGCCGACCCAGCGTCGCCTCCGACCTCATCCAGCAGACCCAGGACCGCTTCGGTTCCGTGGTCGACAAGAACCCCGAGTTCCGCGACGCGCAGATCGCCGTCGCCGCGCCCGGCCCGAACGGGCAGTTCCGCATCATCAACCCGTACGCGCCGCTCGCCCGGATTTTCACCTCGATGGGCATGGACTTCCCGCGGCAGATCGAGTCGGTGACCTCCCCGAGCGGCAAGGCCTTCCGCCGGGCGATCTACAACGTCGACCTGTCCACCGGCGCGATGGGCTACCTCAACGGCGTCGACCTGCTGGTCTTCGTGGTGGGCACCGACGGCGTCGCCGCGATGGACCGGCTGAAGAAGACCGCCGCGTACCAGAACCTGACCGCGGTCAAGAAGGGTCGAGTGCTCGAACTCGGTCCTGGCCTGGCCGAGGCCGCGTACTACGCGAGCCCGCAGTCGATCCCGTGGCTGCTCGACCAGATCGTGCCGACGATGATCCCGATGCTGGCCGACAAGGCCGGCCGGGACCTGTCGGAGGCCGAGAAGGCCGCCGAGCGGGCGAAGAAGTCGGGCGATGTGAAGATCGACTACGACCCGACCGCCAAGCCGCGCCCCGAACCGACCGCCACGGCCACCCCGACCGCTCCGGCCCAGTCGAACCCGGGCATCGTCGCCCCGGCCGCCTCCCCGGCGTCCGGCGCGGGGACCGAAACGCCCGCAGCTGTGCAAACCAACACACCGGCGCCCTGACTTCCGAACCAGAAGCGGCATCCAGGCCCCGAGTCGGGTTGACTGTCCGGTAGCACTGGGCAGTCCGCCCGCGATGAACGCACTGCGACCGAGTTTCAGGGGCGCGCCCGCCGGCGACCTGTGGAGCCGGCCAGACACCGCCGAGGAGCACGTACCGATGAGTACCCGTCCCGTCCTGACCGCCGAGGACTTCAAGGTCGCCGACCTCTCGCTCGCCGAGTTCGGCCGCAAGGAAATCCGTCTGGCCGAGCACGAGATGCCCGGTCTGATGGCGACCCGCCGGGAGTTCTCCGCGTCCAAGCCGCTCGCGGGCGCTCGGATCATGGGCTCGCTGCACATGACGATCCAGACCGCGGTGCTCATCGAGACCCTGGTCGAGCTCGGCGCGGACGTGCGCTGGGTCTCGTGCAACATCTT
>JBQTIB010000090.1:0-24595 GCA_052389435.1 Sporichthyaceae bacterium
GCGGGTGTCGAACTCGGCAACGAGCTCGAGCCACGCGCCGGTGGCCGCGGCGAGGTGCCCGGAGCCTTCGGCGATGCGGTCTCCGAGGGCCTCGAACTCGCGGTACTGCGCGCTGCGCTCCACGATCGGGGTGCCGGTGACCCGAACGTCTTCGGCGAGAGTGTTCATAACCGCCCCTAGTTCGAACTGGTGTTCTAACACTCTACGTGGCGGTTCCGACAGTTTCGAGGGTCGATCCAGAGCGAAAACGCTTCCGCGGAAGCGTTTTCGGCTGGACCGCCAGCAGCCAGCTGGCGCCACGCCGCCGACGGGCGCTCGCGGGCTCGATCCGGAGATCGTCACCTGATCGTGCTCGATCGAACCACGCTGCAGACATGTACGACGTCGCGGCCTGGACCAACCTCCCCGCCGTGAGGGATCGTCAGATCGCCTACAGCGACGCCCTGATCCGCTGGAACTACCGGCACCAGGCCGAAGAACTCGAAAGCGTCGCCGCCGCCGTCCGCGACGCCGACCCGGCGCTGGTCCAGGTCCCGCGGAGGGGTTCGTCGCCGACTGCCCGCACACTCCCTCGCCGCCGACGCCCGCCACGCGGCCGGCGCGGCGAGCCGTGCCCTATTCGCCGACCTCGCAGGCGATCCCGTCGTTGTCGCGGTCGAGCGTGGTGCTGTATCCGGCGGCGCCGCGCTGGATGTTGGAGTAGCCGGCCGCTCGGGCCTGGTTGCAGTCGGTGAAGACGATCGCGCCCGGAGTCGAGTAGGTGTAGGGCTGCGTCGGGTACTGGTACTGACCCTGGGGGTAGGCCTGACCCTGCGGGTAGGCCTGACCCTGCGGGACGCCGTAGCTGCCGGAGTCCTTGTTCTGGCCGTAGAAGCCCCAGTAGCGGCTGTTCTCGGCGGCGGCGTCGGTCTCGGGGACGCAGTGGTAGGCGGCGGGTGCGCCCTCCCTGGCCTCGTAGTTGGTGCAGGTGTACATGCGGTAGCGAACCTTCTGTCCCGGCGGGCTGTCGACGTCGGGGCGGGGCGCCGCCTGCGGCGGCATTTCTCCCATGCCGCCCGGCGGGTTGGCGTACGGCACGTAGCCGCCGGGGTTGCCCGGCATGCCGGGCGGCCCGGGCATGCCGAAGGGCGCCGGGAGCGTCGGGGCCGGTCCCACCGGCGCCGACGTCGGCGGTGGATTCGACGTCGGCGCGGCCGTGACCGTGGGGGTGGGAGTGGCCGTCGGACTGGGGGTCGACGTGGCCGTGGGACTGGGCGTCGTCGTGGACGTCGAGGTGGTGGAGGGACTGGGGGTGGGCGAATCGCTGGCGGTGGCGAAGGCCTGCACGGCCGAGGACTCGCCGTCGCCGGCGTCCGACCAGAGCGTCACGGCGATCAACCCGACGGCGAGGGCCACCGCGCCCGCGGCGAGGGGAGCGCGCAGATCGCGCTGGGAGTCGTCCATCGGTTCACCTGGCCCATTCGTACCGAGACCCGCGGCGCTCGGCCACGGGCGGCCGCGAGTGCGGCGCTGGTACGGGTTCACGCACCGGCGCCCGGGCGGCGAGGCCCGAGCCGTGCTGAGAACGAAGGAACCGAACCCGTGCTGTTGCTAATGATCGAGGTAAGGGTGGCACAACTTTCGGCCGACGGTCGCGGACTCTCGGGGACCACGCGACCGATGGGACTGCTGTGACCCGTGGGACCAATCTTGCCCCTCACCTGCAGGAATGCGACCCCGTCCATGAACCCGAGTCGCGATGAACGTCGACTTTGCCTGGCTTTCGGCCGCTTCGCGACAGATTGACGCGAGTGGCCAATGGGACGAATGTTGCGTGTGGCAACGGTCCTGGCGTGGATCGCAGCCAGTGGTCTCGGCGGGCCGGGGGGCTCGTCGCCGAGAAGGCAAGGGCGGCACAGCGGCATGGTTGCGCAGCGAGCGGAACGGCAGCGTCGGGGGGCGCGGTCGTTGCGATCTCTGTCTGGGTTCTGTGCCTTCGTCTGGGTCGCCGCCGCGCTGTCCTACGGGACGGTCGGGTCCGCGGCGGGTGTCGAGCAAACGGTGGGTGTCGCCGCCGTGGCACCCGCCGCCCCTGCCCCGGCTCCGGCGCAGCCCTGCCCGGGGTGCGACGACTTCGCGCTGGACCTGCCGGCCGAGCCGAGCGAGGACAGCTTCGGCACCCAGGACAACACCACCGTCGAGGTGGAGGTGACCTTCCCGTCCGGATGGTCCCAGCTCACCTGCGCCGACAAGTACGACGTCGTCGCCCGCCGCGCCCTCGCCCAGGACGTGCCGGTCACCGGCTGGCGCTGTCTGATGCCGAGCCCGAACACCCTGCGCTTCACCGGTCCGGGCATCGCCGACGTCGAGGACTCCGCCCAGCGGTTCCTCTTCCGCGGCCGCGCACCGAGTCCGATCAACGACAACGCGCCCGGCTTCAGCGCGGTGCTGACCGCAGGGTTCGTCGAAATTCTGCAGACCTTCCGCGACGGCGAGCAGCAGCGCCACCGGGGCATGAAGCAACTCCAGGCGCGGCTCGACCAGCCCACGCCGGCGACGCTGGTGGTCAACGACGAGTTCCTCTGGGTCGACCTACCCCCGGACTGGACCGGGGCGTGCGCAACCCTGGGCGACGAGCCCAAGGTCGGCCTCGGCGTCGCCCAGATTTTGGCCGGGGAGTGGGACTGCGACGCGATTCCCGGCGTGGGCGACCACCCGCGGTTCCGGGTGCAGTGGAAGCCCGAGGACACCACGCCCGGTCAGGCGCGCTTCTTCGACTTCGACGCCGTGACCAAGCTCGACCAGCCGACGCTGGCGCCGCTGACGGCCGGGCGGCCGACCGCGGTCAACCCCGTGGACCGCCTCCGCGACCTCATGTTCGTCGACGGCGAGATCCGTACCGCGCGGATCGCCTACGTCAAGCGGGGCACGGTCACCGCGCCCCCGACCTCGACTCCCGCTCCGGCGGCCTCGGCGTCCGCGACCCCGCGGATCACACCGAGCTACCAGCCGCTGTGCCCGACGGCGACGCCCGGCTTCAACACGGTGCCGCCGGTGACCGGGACGCTGCCGCAGCCCTACCCGCTCGGGTACTCCCAGCCGATCGCGCCGGGGTATCCGGAGGGTCCGTTCGTCTACCCGTACAACCCGGTGCAGCCGCCGGGGCAGGTGCCCTTCCCCGGCTACCCCTACGCGGTCGGCCCGGGCATCGACGGCCTCGCGCACGACCCTTGCGCTCCGCCGACCGTGGTCCTGGACCCGTGCGCGGGCGAGGTGTTCACCAAGAACGGCTCGCGCCGCTTCCTGCCCGAGGACCGCGAACTGCCCGACGGCTGCGCGTATCCGTTCGAGCGGCGCGAAGGCGCGATCGGCAACTACCGGGGCGAGTCGTGCCTGATCAACAAGCCCTCGCCGTCGGCCGGGCACCCACCGGGCCACGGGCGCGACGGTTCCGGGGCCGGGTACGACCGCGGGCCGCACCGCGCGGACCGCTCCCACCACCGTCTCCCGCTGCTGCCGGCGCCGATCGACCCGACACCGCCGGTGGTCGTGGTCCCGCCCGGCGATCGGACGTCCACGGCGCGGGTGCCGGGTGCTCCGGACGAGCGCATCCTGCTCACCTCGCCGAACCCGAGCCCGGCCCCGACCCTTCAGGCCCTCATCCCCGACGAGCCCCTGCCCTACTGCGAGGACCTGGCCCTGCTGCCGCACGCCGGCGGCAACTCCTTCGGCCTGCTGCGTCTCGCGCTGGCGACCGTCGGCCTCGGCGCGGCACTGCTGGCCGGAGCCGTCTTCTGGCGCCGGCACGCACCCCGGGGCATGCGGTACAGCCGGGCCTGAGGCAGCGTCAGCTCAGCGCGGTGAGGGTCAGGACCGCGACGTAGGTGCCGGGATCGATGTCCGCGGGCATGCGGACGTCGAGATTGGCCCGGATCGTGGCGCTGCCGCGCGGGTGGCCGTTCGGGGCACTGGCGAGCAGGCTCACCTCGGACAGGCCGGTTCCCGTCGGGTAGCCGGACGCGACGACCGGACCGGCGACGGCGCCCGCGCCGGCCTGCGCGATCACCGGCGCCCACCCGAAGCCCGCGGCGGTCAGCCCGGTGCTGACCTCGCCGACCTGGCCGGACACCGACCAGTCCGGCCCGCCCTGGCGGGTGTCGGAGACGACGACCGGGTGCAGGATGCCGACGAACTGCCGGTAGGCGCCCTGCAACTCGCCCTGCGAGAGCGTGACCGGAGTGTTCCCCACAACGGACCAGGCGAACTCGCCCGGTCCGAGCGGCGGCACGACGACGCCGAGGCACTGAAAGGCCCGGCCCTGCGCGTCCGGAAAACGCCAACTCTGCTGCGGCGCCTGACCGGCCCGCTCCGCGCAGACCCCGACCGGAGGCGGATCGATCGGACCGGGACCGACCGCGAGCACGAGATCCTCCGACACCTCCCCCGACCACGAAGCCGGCGAGTTCGGGGACTTCCACGCCCACACGTCCGAGTGCTCCAGCCGCGTGTAGCTGGTCTCGACCCAGAAGCCTTCGATGTTGGTGGAACCCTGGGTTCCCCACGCGCCGGTGTCGTCGGCCGCGGGAGCGGTGACGGCGAAGCTCACCTGCTGCTTGGAGAAGTCCGGCACGGTCAGCGGCAGACCCTGACCGGACCACAGGAGCACCTGCGCGCCGCCCATCGACCCGGCGTTCGAACACGTCCACTGCGAGAGCTCTTCGACGACCTGCCCGGACGGGCTGGCCACGCGGGTCCCGCCGCACTCCGCACTGTGCCAGCCGGCGGGCAGGCGCACGCGGATCTGCGTCGGTCGCCCGACGTTGCCCATGACGCTTCCGTCGTAGGGAACGCCGAGGGTGAGCGTCGTTGGAAGGTTTCCCGCCAGCGGCGAGACCGCATCGAAGAACCCAGCCGACGCCCCGGCGCTGGAGGCGCAGGCGAAGAGCAGCGCCATCGCACCGGCCAGAGCCCGTCCCGTACGCCGAGGTCGGCCCCGCAGGGGCTTTCGGCGGCGCGCGGTCGACATGTCTCTCCTAGGCGTGACAGCCGTGGCGGCCAGCCGACTTAGGGTGCCCTCATACGGCCCCGGCAGTGAATCACGATCACCGGTTTGCGACAAGCTGTCTCGAAGCCCCGGAGCGCCGGCGCCATTGGCCTACGGCGGCGGGGCCGAGCGGCTCCCGGTGCATCGTTCGCTCCGGGCCCAGTGCTAGGTGCAGATGAAGGTGTCGGTCCCGGGGCCGGTGAAGGGCTCGGGGTCGACTGCGTCGAGACAGAGTTCGTCCTCGCCTCGGCCGCCGTCCATCCGGTCGACTCCGAGGCCGCCGAAGATGATGTCCGCGCCGGCGCCGCCTTCGAGCCTGTCGTCGCCTGCCCCGCCGCAGAGAATGTCGTCGCCGCCGTGGCCCGAGACGCGGTCGTTGCCTCCGCCACCCCACATGATGTCGTTCCCGGGGCCGCCGTCGAGGCTGTCGGCCTCTCCTGTGCCGCGGACCGGGGAGTAGCCGGCGGGCGGTGAGGCCATGCTGGCGCCGCTGCAGAGGTATCCCAGCACGACGGTGACGACGACCGTGCCGACGACGTTGCCACCGCGACCGTCGGAGACGGTGAAGGTGAAGCTGTCGGATCCGGCGTAGTTGACGTCGGGGGTGTAGGTGCAGATCCCGGCGGCGCATTCCACCTCGCCGTTCGCGCCCTGGGTGAAGGCGCTGACGAACAGTTCGTCGCCGTCTGGGTCGACGGCTCCGATCAGCACATTCTTGGAGTTGGTGGTGCTGTTCGGGTTCAGGTCGAGGAACTGCGGGTTCACGATCGTCGGCGGATCGTTCACCGGGGTCACCGTGATGTCGACGGTGCCGATCACGAGTCCGCCGTGCCCGTCGGAGACGGTGAAGATGAAGCTGTCGGGGCCGTTGTAGTTGGCGTCCGGGGTGTAGGTGCACGAGCCGGCAAGGGTGCACTGAACCGAGCCGTGCAAGCCGTCGCTGTTGGCGATGACCGTCAGGGGGTCGTCGTCCGGATCGGAGGCTCCGGTCAGCACCGCCTTGACGAGCGGCGTGTCTTCCGGCGTGGTGTAGTTCTGCGGGGTCACCACGAACGGGAGGTCGTTGACTCCGGTGACGATGATGTTCACCGTGCCGACCGAGGTACCTCCCTGGCCGTCCGAGGCCGTGAAGGTGAAGCTGTCCGGACCCGTGAAGTTGATGTCGGGCTTGTACGTGCAGGCCCCAGCCGGCGTGCACGTCGCCGTTCCGTTCTCGGGGTTGCTCGTGCCGACGACGGTGACGACACCGCCCTCGGGATCGCTCGCGCCGAGGAGAACGTTCGGGATGTTGAGTTGGACCTCTTCGGTCGTGCCGTAGACCTGCGGCGTCACGATGATCGGCGGGTCGTTGACCGGGGTGACTGTGACGTTCACGGTGCCGACGGTGAGCCCGCCCTTGCCGTCGGAGACCGTGAACGTGAAGCTGTCGGGACCGTTCTCGTTGAGGTCGGGCGTGTAGGTGCACACGCCTGCCGGAGTGCAGGAGACGGTCCCGTCGGCGCCTTGGGTCCAAGCGATCACGGTGATGGGGTCGCCGTCGAAGTCGTGGCCGCCCTCGAAGACGTTCTTGGTCTTCGGGGTGTCTTCCAGCGTGACGAGTTCCTGCACGGTGTCGATCGACGGCGGCGCCTCGTTGATCCCGACGACCGTCACGTTGACGGTGCCGACGACCTGACCGCCCTGCCCGTCGGAGACGGTGAAGGTGAAGGAGTCGTCGCCGCTGAAGTTGAACGCGGGGGTGTAGGTGCACAACCCGCCCGGCGTACACGCGACGGCTCCGTGTGCACTGGGGGAATGGTCCACGACCTGCAACGTGTCCCCGTCCGGATCGGACGATCCAGCAAGCACGTCCCTGTTCCCGACGACGTCCTCGGCGGTGACGAGCAGTTGCGGCGTCACGATCTTGGGCAAGTCGTTGACCGCCGCCACGGTCACGTTCACCGTGCCTACGTCCTCCCCGCCGTGGCCGTCGGAGACGGTGAAAGTGAAGCTGTCTCCGCCGTTGAAATTCGGCTTCGGCGTGTAGGTGCAGAGCCCGCCTGTCGTGCAGTTGACGGTGCCGTTGACGCCGTTGGTCGACGCGACCACGACGAGGGTGTCGCCGTTCGGGTCGGTGGCACCGGGCAGAACGTTCCGACTGGCCGGGGTGTCCTCGGTGGTGTTCAAAGTCTGCGGCGTCACTACCACCGGCGGAAGGTTGGCGGTCACCGTCACGTTCACGGTGCCGATGGTTTGGGCACCGAGAGGGTCGGAAACCCGGTACTTGAAGCTGGTCATGCCCGAAAATCCGGCATTCGGCGTGTAGGTGCACTTGCCGTTCTGCGAGCACGCGACGGTGCCGTTGGGTCCGCCGTCCACGACCGTGATGGCCAGGTCTGCCTCGTCGTGGTCCACGTCGACGACGCCGGTGCGGACGTTGATGGTCGCGGGCACTCCCATGCTGGTGCCCATGGCCTGTGGGCTGGGAATGTAGGGCTTGTCGTTGACCGGACTGACGGTCACGTTGACACGACCGACGATCAGGTTGCCCTGGCTGTCCGATGCCGTGAAGTTGAAGCGATCCGTGCCGTTGAAGTTGGGGAACGGCTTGTACTTGCAGACCCCCGCCGGAGAACAGGTCACCGTTCCGTTCGCGCCGTTGGTCCGCGCGATGATCGTGAGCGGATCTCCTTCGGGATCGAAGAACCCGGCGAGGACGTCCTTCTCCCCCTCCGTGTCCTCTATCGTGCCCAGTGACTGCGGGGTCACAACCACGGGGGCACCGTTGATGCCGCCGCCCACCGAGACGTTGACGACACCGTCGACGAAGCCGCCCTGACCGTCGGTGGCGGTGAAGGTGAAGCTGTCGACTCCGGTGAAGTTGAGCGCCGGCGTGTAGGTGCAGAGGCCTGCGGCGGTGCAGTTGACCGTGCCGTTCGCGCCGTTGGTGTCGGCGACGAGAGTGACCGGATCGCCGTCGTTGTCGTTCGCGCCGGCGAGCACGTTCTTCAGTCCAGCCGTGTCTTCGGGCGTTGCCAGGGCTTGCGGGGTGGGGACGGTCGGCAGTTCGTTCGCCGAGAGGGAGCCGCCACGGAAGGGGAAGATGTACCGGCCGTCGACGGTGGAGTTGCGTTTGTTGTGGATTAGGCCGGTGCCTGCGTTCGCGTCGAGCAGTGCGCCCGGGACGGCGGAACCCGTGAGCTGGAGCGTGTTGCCCGGCGCTCCGTGCGAGTAGCCGGCGCGGGCGGTGAAGCCGCCGAGGCCCGTGTCGGTCGGGGATTCGAAGTCGCCGGACTCCCAGTCGACGCCGTCGTAGTTGAAGACGACGTCGAAGTCGCCGGCCTGCATCGTTTCGGCCGAGCGGTCGACGAAGAGAAGCTGGAACCGGTTGAGCTTGTCCGACTTGCCGGCGGAGTAGCCGACGCCTGGCCAACTGACGCAGAAGGTCTTGTTGTCGACGGAGGCGCCGTACTGCACCTGCGCGGAACCCGCGCTACTGGTGTCCACGTCGGCGTAGAACGGCGCGATGATCGGGCGGCCGGCGGCGGTCAACGTGGTGGCGTTGAAATTCAGCAGCGAGCCGCCGAAGCTGACGCTGCCGTTGTTGTTGACGTAGACATTGTTCTTGACGCCGAAGAAATCGATCGGGAACGGCAGCGCCACGGGGCCCACCGACACCTCGTCGGCGGAGGCCAGGGTGTTGGCCGCGCAGGCCGTGACGGGCTGCACCGCCAGGGCCGCGCCAGTGGGTCGCGCCGCCGCGCGGGAGTCGGACTCGGTCGCCGAAACGCTGGCGGTCGCCGTGAGGAGCATCGCGGCGGCGGCGATCCACGCCTGGGTCCGACGGGTGGTGCGGCGACTCATGCGGGATCCCTCCGCCGTGCGGGAACCGATCCCGGCTGGCCCCGCGGGCGTCGCCCGCGGACTACCGCCGCCCGAGGCGGCCGCTTCGAGGGTGCCGACGTTCGCAGGGCGCACCAAGGGCGCTTGCTCCAAACGGAGACCTCGGCTCGACCTTTGGTGAAGATCCGTCAGATCGTCGTGAAGTTTGCAGCCCGGACCGCGACGGTCAGCGCACCGGCAGCGGGGTAACGCCGGACAGGCACTCGGTCGAGCGCGTGGCGCGCAGGTTGTCGACGATCACCGCGGTGTCGTGAAAACGGTCGCCCAGGTCGAAGACCGAGAGGTAGAGCCGGTGCTTGCCCGGGGTGGTCGGCGCGGCGGCGCGCAGCAGCGGGGTGGCGCCGTTGTAGCTGGTGCCGGCGGCCGCGGCGGCGGTGATCCACTCCGACTTGCCGAGCTTGTGGGTCGTGAGCTGGCGATCGGCCGGGTCGACCGCGAAGTTGTCGTGGGAGACGACCTTGATGCCCTTGGGGGTGTTCGCCGTCGTCCAGGTGCTGGCGTCCATCTCGGCGACGAACGCGTCGTTGTAGCCGTGGGCGATCTGGTCCCACTCGTCGGTAAGGTAGCGGAAGTCGAAGGTCAGGCAGTTCGTACCGCGCGGCAGGTCCAGGGCGATCTCGAGGCTGGACAGGTCGTAGGCGAAGCCGCCGCGCACGGCCACGGCGCTGAAGCCGCTGCCGTTCGGGTTCGGGCCGAACTCGAGGTGGTCGGCGCGGCCGGTGCTCAGGATCGCGAACGACGAACCGCTCAGCGGTAGCCCACCGATCTGGTCCCCGGGGGCGTCCTGGGTGTAGACGCCGATGGAGTTGCCGCCGCTGCCCGGCGGAACCGCCTGGTTGATCGCGGTGATGTACGAGAACGGCGTGGACAGCGCAGCGATCAGCTGGTCGTTGGTGACGCCCGCGTCGACCGCGGCGGAGGCGTGCGGCGCCAGGGCGATCGAGGACCCGACCGCCAGCGCGGCCGCCGAGGCGAGCGCACGGCGACGCGAACCCCGAAACCTCGACAACGTGCCTCCCCCGGTGCAAGTACCGGGTACGAGTGTGCACGAATCCCGGCTCGGGCGAATCGCCCGAACGGGTCGATCCGCCGCGTATGTGACGCCCTATCAGCCACCAGCGAGCGGGTTGTGACCGCGGCGGCGCAGCATCAGGTACCCGGCGCCGACCGACCCGGCCGAGGCCAGGAAGACCAGCAGCAGCGTGGTCAGCGGCGTGCCGTCGTCCTCGGCCCCGGCCGCGGACGGCTGACCGGGAGCACCCGGCGTCGCCGGCGGGACCAACGGTCGGGAGGTCGTCGGCGAGGTGGGCCGGGTCGTGGTCGGACCCGGGTTCGACGTCGCCGGCGGCGTCCCCGGCCCGGCCGGGCCCGGAGTGCCCGGAGCCGGGGCACCCGGCGCGGGGTTCCCGGGAGCGGGCCCCCCGGGGGCCGGTGCGCCGGGCAGCACGGGCGGCGCCGCCCCGTACTGCCGGCAGGAGTACGGGGTGCCGCCGCCGGGATCGGTGCAGCGGTAGGACGGATCGGGGTTCACCCCCGGCGGCAGATTGCGCAGCGGATGGTAGGGATGGTCGTACCCGACGACGAAGTCCTGCCCGTAGTCCGAGCCCTCGATCAGGCCCTCGAGCCAGCCGTCCTGGTAGGGCGAAAGGCCGAAGAAGTAGTCGTCGACCCACGCGCGCGGGGTGTTGTCGTCCCGGCCGTGGCGCTCCCGCCGCTCGCCTCGGTCGCGCCGGTCGCGGTCGCCGTAGTCGCCCGTGGCGCGTTCGTAGCGCTCCCGCCCGCGCAGGTAGTCCTCGTAGGCGAGGTAGTCCTCCTCGAAGGTCGACCCGCCGTGGGAGACCGGCACAAGGGCGGGACCGCTGTGCCCGCTCGCGGCCGAGAGGCCGAGCAGTCCGGTGGCGGCGAGCGCGGTCGCGGCGAACCCGACGCCGGCCAGGCGCCTGGCGCGTCCGTTCATGGATCCCCCGGTACCGGTGCGGTGTAAAGCTGAGGTTGCGTCAGATTGCGGCGGCTACTGGTAGTACGGGTACTGCGTGCCGCTGTTGTACGGGTAGGTGCCGGTGCCGTAGGGGTACTGCTGGAATTGCTGACCGGTGTACGGGTACTGCTGGAACTGCTGACCGGTGTACGGGTACTGCTGGAACTGTTGACCGGAGTAGGGGTACTGGTTGTAGAAGCCCTGCCCGTAGCCGGGATAGCCGCCGAACTGGCCGTAGCGCGAACCGAACGCGTACCCGTAGGAGGTGCCCGCGAGGACCCCGTCGACGAACCCGTTCGGGCGCATCCGCCACCCGCGCTTGCTGCCGTGGAAGCCGTCCGAGCGGCCCCGTCCCGGCCCGTAGTACTCCCCCGCCGGCGCCTGCTTGGCCGTCTGCGCGACGGCCTGCTTGGCGGCCTGCGGGACCTGTGCCGCGGGCGCCTGTGCCTGCGGCGCCTGCGCCGGGGCGGCCTGGGAGGCGAACCGCACGACCTGGGGCGTCGCCGCGGACTGCCCGCCGCCGGCCTGGGCGACCGCGCCCCCGGCCACGGACAGCAGCAGAACGACGCCGCCGGCGGCTACGCCGCGGGACAGGCCTCGGTTGGTTCGCTTCATGGGGATGGTCCTCGGTTCGTGGACGGGTCGCACGTCTACGAGAGAACCGGATCGGCGATCATGCAGGCGGCACGGAGACGCAAGATCACCTCCAAGCCTGAAGGGACAGAGCTTTACTTATGGGGCAATCGGGACTCTTGTGACTCGAGCCCCCATGGCGCTGACCTGCAACAACAACGCTGTGCATGCGCTCGATTGCCCTGTGCAACGACGGCTTTGCCTGCGTTCCCGGTTCGTTGACGCCTGCGCCGCTGGGCCGGAGGGTGGGCGTCGGGGGTTGCGGCTCGTGTACGTCCGAGTCCTCCCGTGGTCTCGGCGGGCTGGGGGGCTCGTCGCCGAGCAAGATCGGGTGAACAGTCGCTATGGGGACGCCTAGGCAGGGAATCGGCCGTCGGCGCCGCGTTCTGCGGTCGTTGACGTGGTCGCTCGCGCTCGCCTGGACGGTGGGCGCGCTGCCGGGTTCGGTGCAGACCGCCGCCGCGGGCGACGATCCCGCCCCCGCGTCCAAGAAGCGCAGCCACCGCGACGAACCGTCCGGGCCGCGTCAGGAGCCGGCCTGCGACGGGTGCAAGACCTACGTCGTCAACGTGCCGTTGGAACCGACCGAGGAGACCTGGGGACGGTTCCCCAACACGACGGTGAACCTGCGGGTGGAGTTGCCCCCGGAGTGGTTCTCGGTGCGCTGCGGCGACGAGTTCGGCATCGTCGCCCGAGACGGCACCACCGTCGACGGGCAGGCCGTGGCCGGCTGGCGCTGCAAGAAGTCCGGTCGCACGCTGCGCTTCGACGGCCCCCGGCTGGCCGACGTCGACGCCGCCGCGGTGCGCTTCCTGTTCCAGGCGCGCACTCCCGGTCCGACGCCGCCGTCGATGCCGTTGACCGCGGGCTTCGTCGACGTCCTGCAGACCTACCTCGACGGCGAGCAGCAGCTGCGCCGCGGCGCCAAGCAGATGCTCGCCACCCGCTCCCCCGCCCAGTCCACGCTGCCGGCGACCCTGTGGCTGCCCAGGCGCTGGACGGTGGCGGACTGCTCGGTGCCGTACAGCTCCGTCGGCGATCCGGTCACCGGCTGGAACTGCCGCATCGACCCGCTCGCCGGGGAGAAGTACCGCGTCCGCTGGACCCCGGCGATCAAGCCGGCTCCCCAGGCGCGCCTGTTCTACTTCCACGCCTACACCAAGGAGACCGAGCCGCCGGAGAACCCGGTGAGCCTGGGCAACGTCACCAAGCTCGTCGACCTGATGTTCGAAGACGGCCAGATTCCCACCGTCCGGCTCTCCCACGTGCGTCCCGGGTTCCGCAAGGCGCCCTCGACCGCCTCCCCGACGCCGCGGCCCGCCCGCGAGCCGCGCGAAGGGAAAAAGAAGAAGTTCTCCGACGAGGACGAGTGCCTGCCCGCCGGGCTGTTCACCATCGCGAGCCCGAGCCTGAACCGCGTCGACTTCCCCTACGGTCCCCCGCCGGGCTATCCGGGCTTCGGCTGGTACGGCGAGTACGGCGATCCGTGCGCGCCGCCGCGGGTGGTCGTGGACCCGTGCGCCGGCAAGTACTTCAGCGAGTCCGGGCACGGGCGATTCCAGTCCAAGCGTCGACCGGTGGCCTCGGCGTGCCTTCCGCCCGAGGAACGCGCCCCGCACCCGGACTACGCCCCGGCCGTCGCGCCGCCGCAGGAGTACTGCCTGCCGCGCACCGCCCGGGAGCCCGAAGAGCGCGCCGACCGTTCCTACCGGCGCCCGGCGCTGGATCCGACGCCGCCGGTGGTCATGGTCCCGCCCGGGGACGCCGACACCGTGGCCCGGTTCCCGGCCGACAGCGAGGAGCGGGTGCTGGTGGCCTCGGCGACGCCGAGCCCGGAGCCGACCCTGCGCGCGCTGCTGCCCGAGGACGAGGCCCCCGCCACGGCGGCGGTGCCGTACTGCGAGGAGGAGCTGCCGCGCACCGGCGGGAGTTCGACACCGGTGCTGAAGCTGGCCGTCGGCGTGCTGGCGATCGGCTCGGCCCTGGTCCTCGGGGCGGTGTACTGGCGGCGGCACACCTACCGCGAACGCTGGTACTCCGGGTACTAGCCTCCCGGGGGCCGGCGGCGACGAAGGGCAGCCTGCCCAAGCTTGTGGACGCCGTCGTCGGGAGCGAGGCTGGACCCTCGCGTCGGAGGTCCCGCAACGGGGTCGTGTGACAAGCTGTCGGCTCGTATCGGGTGCCGGAAGGGATGGCATTGAACGCGTTCTCGTCCGTCGGCGACCGTCTCGAAGGCCGCCGCTGACGTGCCGAAGGTTCTGGGTTCCTCGGTCGCCGAGCACCGCCAGGTCGTGCTGCGGCGGGTCTACTCATCGTTCGAGCGCCTCGTCTACGCGCACGGCTACGACGCGATCACCCTCGCGGAGATCGCGAAGGAGGCCGACCTCGCCCGCACGGCGATGTACAACTACTTCCCCGACAAGGAAACCCTGCTGCTGGCCTACACCGAGGCCGAGATGGACGGGTTCTTCAGCCGGCTGCGCGTCGAGCTCGACGGGATCGACGACCCGATCGAGCAGCTCCGCGCCTACGTCGGCGCCCAGCTGCACTACTTCGCCACCCACCACCTGCCGCCCGGTCCCGGCCTGCGTTCGGTGCTGTCCGAGCGCGGCTACGCGGCCATGCGCCGGCACGCGGTGACCCTGGAGGTCACCCTCCAGGGCATCCTCACCGACGCCGTCGCCGAGGGCCAGATCCCGCCGGAGGTCGCGGCCAACCCGCAGACCATCGCGCTGATCAACGCCTCGCTGTCCGCCGGGCAGGTGCGCGAGCACGCTCCGGGCCCGGACCTGGAGGCGGCGATCGCCGGGGTGCAGGAGTTCGTCCTGCGCGCCGTCGGGGCGACGGTCCCGTCGAGCGCGCCGCCGCCGACGGTCTCGGCCTGGTACGGCCAGGGCGACGCGTGCGTCGCGTGCGACGAGCCGCACCCGAAAGCCTGAGCCGGCACCTCCCGGGCCTCGCCCGCGGGCGTCAGCGGCGCGAGGGCGCCGGGACGACGGGATCGGCTCCCAGGGAGTACAGGATCTCGGCGTTGAACTGGTAGGCGAGGTGCACCTCGGCGATCAGCGCGTCGCGTTCGGCCTCGCCCCAGGGCAGCGCGTCGAGCAGCGCGCGGTAGCGCAGCTTGAACTCGCGCGGGCTCGCCAGTTCCGGGAAGGCGTAGAAGGAGGTGCCCCGCTCGTCGGGCAGTTCGAGGTGGCGGCGCAGCACCCGGGCCACGATCATGCCGCCGGACAGGTCCC
Organism: Sporichthyaceae bacterium; assembly: GCA_052389435.1. Taxonomy (GTDB): domain Bacteria; phylum Actinomycetota; class Actinomycetes; order Sporichthyales; family Sporichthyaceae; genus JBQTKD01. The sequence goes on from JBQTIB010000090.1 coordinate 14,759, forward strand.
CGAGGTAGCGCACGTAGTGGTGCGCCAGCAGCGCGGCGGGCCGCTGGAAGCAGACGGTGCGGATGTGCTCGCAGTAGCGCTGCGTGGCCGCCAGGACCGGCGACGCCGTCGCAACGCCGGCCTCCCGGAGGTAGTCCAGGTCCGCGCGCAGCGCGGCCAGCCGGGACAGTTCGGCGGCGAGGAACTCCCCGACGACCGGATCGGAGTTGGCGGCCACGGCCGCCTCGAGCTCGGTGTAGATCGCCTGGTGCTGCACGACCAGCCGCGCGTACCCCTCCAGGCCGAGCCGCCCGCCGAGCAGGTCCTGGATGAAGGGGGCGTGCTCGGCGTGCTCGTGGACCTCGCGGGTGTCCTCGCGGATGCGCTTGGACAGCGGGATCTCGGCGGTGCGCGTGGGGGTCATCGGGCGGCTCCGGCTCGAAACGACGGCGAGGCAACCCTACGACAATCTGTCGTGAAATGACAGACCGTCGTGAAAAATACTTCGCTTAGCCTGACCTTACCTGCATCGTCCTCCGCAGGCGCCACCAGAGGCCGCCGACCGACGCTCCGACGAGGAGCGCGAGCAGTCCGAGCAGCGTCCAGGGCACGGTCCAGGTGCCGGTCGTCCGCTTGGCGATCGCCACCTCGGCGCCGAACTCCTCGCCTGGACGGGTGGCGAGCGGACGCAGTTCGACCTGCACCGAGCTGCGGACGGTCGGGGCGACGCCGGGCAGCCGAGCGGTCACGGTCCGCGTATCGCCCGGCAGCAGCTCGGGGAGCGGGTCGAGGAAGATGCGCCTGCCCTCGAGCCCGAGCGGTCCGCGCACCCGCAGCGCCTGCTGGGCGGCCATGCGGACGTTGCCGCTGTTGACGACCGTGTAGGTCGCGACCACTTCGCCCCGCCCGAGCGGGTTGGCCGTCCCGCGGTAGTCGACGCTCAGCGAGCTCACCGTCAGCGCGGGGCGCAGGGTGCCGTCGACGCGCAGGTGCACGAGGTTGGCGAGCCGCTGCTCGACGCGGACCGGGCCGTCGCCGGTCGCCTGAGTGGACAGCGCGGAGACGATGCCGCCGACTAGGTCGCCGCTTTCGGCGTCCTGGGGGACGGTGAGGGTGAACGGGACGTCGACGAGCTCTCCGGGGGCGAGCTCGACCGAGGACCGCTCGAGGCGGATCCACGCACCGACCCGCCGGGGCGCCTCGCCGGCCGGCAGCAGGTCGAGGGCCCCGCCCGCGGCGGTGCGCGCGTCGCTGGCGTAGAGGGTCAGTCCCAGCGGGCTGCGGCCGAAGTTGCGAATGCGGACGCTGTCGGCGAGCGACTGGGTCGGCGCGAGCGCGAAGGCGAAGTTCGACCGCTCCGGCTGTCCCTCGACCGGGGTCGGCCGGATCGACCAGACCGTCGGACCGGGCGCTTCCGCGGAAGTGCCCGCGGCCGGCGCGGGAACGGCCAGGAGCCCGAGGAGGAGGCAGAGCGCGGCGCGCGTGCGGCGCCGGTGCGGCATCGTTCGCCCCTCAGCCCAGGGCGGTGATCGTCAGGGTGCTCGTGTAGGTCCCGGGCGCGGTGCTCACCGGCACCCGCAGCACCAGGGTGGCGCCGAGGCGGGCGGTTCCCGGACCGTGACCGCCGGGCGAGTAGGCCAGCAGCGCGCCCGGGCTCAGGCCCTCGCCGTCGGGACGGCCGGCCTCGATCGGCGGCCCGGGCATGGCCCCGGCACCGGGGACGATCACCTGCGGCGTCCAGCCGAGGTAGCCGGCGGGCAGGCCGCCGGAGAACGGGCTCATCTGCCCGGACAGCGACCAGGACGCACCGCCGGTGCGAGTGTCGGTGACGACGACGGGATCGAGCAGGCCGACGGCCTGGAGGAACCCGGCGCCGTCGGGCGCGAGCTGGAAGTCCACCAGCCGGTCCCCGTCGACGGCCCACACGAACTCGCCCGCGGTGATCGGCATGAACAGCGAGTTGGGCGGCAGCTGGCCGTTGGCCATGGTCTGGTCTCCCGGCGCGACGCCGCCGACCGCACTGCTGCCTCCGCCTCCGCCGAGCACGGTGAGGACGACCTCCTCGGAGAAGGCCACGCCCACCGGGTTCGCGACTCGGGCCCGGTAGCGGGTCCCGTTCAGTTCGGGCCCGACCGCGGCGAGGCCGAGGGCGCCGAACCCGGTGCCGCTGGACGCGGCGGCCTGGGGGCCGAGGTCGCGCCACTGCCCGTCGACGAGCCGCTCCCAGCCGACCACGGGGTCCGGCGTTCCGGTGGCGACCACGGCGAAGTTCGCGTTGCGCCCGGCCTCGGTGGTGGCCGAGACGGGTTGGAAGGCGATGCGGGGCGGGGACAGGACGGCGAGGGTCGCCGGTTCGGTCGCGACCGAACCGGCGGCGTTGACGAAGACCGCCCGGAACTGGGAGCGGTGGTCCCCGGCGCGGACCTCGGCGGTCAGGCCCGCCGCCGTCGCCCCCGGGACGTCGGAGAACCGGGCCTCCCCGGAGCGGCGCACCTGCCAGCGCAGCGAGGTGTCGGGCTGGGTCGGGGCACCGACGGTGAACGTCACGCGCGCCACGTCGTCGGGCCGCGCCAGGGAGATCTGCGGGGAGGCCGGGGCGATCGGCGCCGCGAAGCCCGGCATGACCCCGGTGGAACGGTAGGCCGCGAAGCCGTACCGGTAGCGATCGGTGCCGTCGGCGCGGAAGGCGAGGCCGTCGCTGGACAGGACGTGCGCGGTCCGGTCGGGTCCGACCCAGACGAACGCAGCCCGGTCGTTGAGCAGCGGGTCGGCCTGGTCGGCGAGGATGCGGCCTTCGCGCACGAGCAGGAGCCGACGGTCGGCCGGCACCTGGAGCCACAGCGTTCCGTCGACGGGGTCGAAGCTTGCCGCCTGTACGTCGGCGCGGGCGAACTCCAGGCGCCCGCCGAGCAGTTGCACCGCGCCCCCGCCGACGACCCGCACGGTCTGCACGGAGGCCGGTCCCGGTGCGCGGGCGCGCAGCAGCATCGCGACGTGACCGTTCGCGCCGACGACCAGGTCCGGCGGCGCGGGCTGTTCGGTGCCGGGGACCTCCACGGCCAGCGCCTCGACGCCGGGCACGACGCGGCGCAGCAGCGCGGAGTGCACGGCCGCGTTGGGCCGCAGCAGGATCGAACCGTCGGAGGCCACCGCGGCGAGGTCGCCGTACCAGTCGCGGTTGCGTCCGGGCGGGCCGTTGGGCACGACCTGGCGCGTTTCGACGAAGCCGCCGGGACCGTTCTCGGCGTAGGTGTTCAGGAACCACACGTGGGCGTCGAAGTTGTCCGGCGCGACGTTCGGGGGCACCTCGCGGTCGAAGGTGTAGAGGCGGCGACGCTCGGCGTCCCACATCTGCCGGTACACCGTGCCGCGCACGACCAGCGGCACCGGGAGCGCCTGGGTGCTCCAGGTGTTCGCGGCCTGGTCCCACTGGAGGTAGGAGTCGATCGGCGCGGCCGGGTTGGACCGGAAGTACACGCGCCGATTCGCCGGGTCGGCGAACTCGAACCGCTCGACCGGCGGGACCGTGCTCGAGGTGCCGAACCGGCCGGTCGAGGTCTCGAAGGACTGGATGCGGACCCCGGTGCCCGGGATGTCGACGCGGGCGTGCACGACGCCGAGGCGGTCGTCGACCAGCAGCGGTTCGAGCCACGAGGCGCCGTTGCCCACCCAGGGGAAGGGCCGGTCCGCGGTGCGTTCCAGGCGCGCGAGGCCGGGCTGTCCGAACCCTTCGGACAGGTCCGGGGCCCCGCCCGGACCGGGGTAGGAGACGTCGACCGGATCGAGGAGTCGGCCCGCCGGGAACCGGCCGCCGAAGAGTTCCGCGGCGGCCTGCCCGGTCAGCTCCGCGCGCACGCCGCCCCAGCGGGTCAGGCCGTTGGCGGAGGTCGGCAGCTGGCGGGCGATGTCGAGGTTGGCGATCGGCAGCCGTCCGAGCGATCGCGGACCGCCCGGATCCACCCGATCCACCTGCATCGTCAGCGTCGAGCCGTCCCCGGCCAGGCGCACCTCGGGGTTGGACAGGGTCAGGTCCAGGCGCGGGCGGCCGGTGACCGGGTCGGGGTCGGCCAGCCACTGCACGCGCCCGGCGAAGGTCAGCGACGTGCTGCGGGCGACCTCGTCGTAGGAGCCGCCCGCCACCGGCCAGACGTAGGCGCCGGAGGGATCCTGGCCGACGCCGCCGGTCAGTGCCCCGGGTCCGGCCCACTGGCGAAAGGTGCGGTCCAGCCCCCAGAGGAGGTTGCCCGCGGAGATGGGGACCGCGGTTCGGACCGCGGGCGCGACGGCCGAGAGCAGACCCGCGACCAGGACGGCCCCGAGGACAAGGGCGGTCGTGCGCGCGGCGCGGCGAAGCACCGAGACGGGGCCGTGCGCCGCTCGGACCGCCGGGCCGTTGCCGCTCATGTCGGGCGCTCCATCGGAGACGCGGAACTACTACCGAAAGCGATCGTACGGGTACAAATCGCCATCCGGCCGCGTCGGCGTCGAGCGTTTGCCCGACCCGCACCGGAGCATGGCCCGGCCTCGGTCATCGCCGCCCGGGCCGCGAGCGGTTGGCGCGCACCGCGATGGCGTCGCGCACTCCCCGCGAGGTGAAGTACGCGATCAGGCCGCCGATGCCCAGGACCACCGCGAACATGGCCACCCCGATCTGCTCCGACCCCGCAACGTCGGTGGCGGCCACGTCGACCAGTTCCCCGTCCGCCGGTCCGGTCGCCCGCGGAATCGGACGCGGCGAGCGCGTCGGCAGGGTGGTCGTGGAGGCCACCTGCGTCGCCGGCGGCGCGGTCGCCGCCGGCGCGGCCACCTGACTCGACGCGACGGGAGCCTGCGGCGGCGCCGCGTACTGCTGCTGGAACTGCGGCGCCTGGAACTGCTGCTGCGGCACGAACCCGGGCGGCGGCATGCCGTACCCCGGCGGAGGCGGTGGCCGGAACCAGGGCGGCGGGTTGTACTGCGAGCCCCCGACCATGGGCTGGTTCATCCCCGGCTGTGCCATGCCGGGCTGGCCCATTCCCGGCCGGCCCATCGGCGGACCGAACCAGCCGCCCTGCGGAGGCGGGGGCGGGCCGGCGGAGACGAACCCGTTGCCGGAGGACGTCGTTCCCGACGCGGGAGTGTTCGAGGTGGACGATCCGGTGGTCGTGTTGGACGTGTCCGTCTGGCCGGTGGTGGTCGTGGTGGTGGGCGCGTTGGGATTGCTCGAGCTGCTCGGCGGCGCTCCGATCGTGACGGTGCAGTTCGGAGTGCCACCGGAGCCGATTCCAGTGAGGGAGGCGCTCACCGTGTCGACCGGGTCGCCCGCGTTGTAGAACCCACCGAAGGCCGCCGCCCCTGCAGCGGTCAGTTCGGTCTCCAGATTCGAGTAGGAAACGGTTCCTCCGGAATCCACCGCCTCGGTCGTCAGTTCGGAGAACGTCGCGAAGTCCACCCCTGTCGAGACGGGATCCACCGGAGTCGCCGGGTCGCCGTCGTCGCCGGGGCTCATGTCGACCACCAACTGCTTGCGGCCGGTGTCGAGGTCGATGACGACCGCCGGATTCGAGAACTTGAAGGCCTTGAACGGGCTCGACCCGGTTGGACCGGTGCTGGCTCCCCCGTCGCTGTCGGTCAGCGTGACCGATCCGCCGTACTGGGCCGTGAAGCTGTTCGTGGCGGAGTCGTACACCCCACACTTGAACGGGAAGTTCCAGAACGCCGGGTAGGTCTGCGCCGGACTAGTTCCCAGCGCACCCACCTGACGGGTTTCGCTGCTGGGGGTGGCGCCGTCAGCCGCGACTGCGTCCTGGGTGCTGCCCGAGTGGCGGAGGTGGTAGTTCAGCAGCGTTTCCTTCAGACCCCACTGCAGGGATCCGCCGCTGGCGGCTGCGGCCGCCGCCGCCGCGGGCGGAGCACCGACAAGGGACAGGCCGCCGGCCGCCACCAGGCAGCCCAGCACCGCTACGAACTGCCGCGACGATCTCATCGTGCCGACGGAAATCCCGAACCGAGCCTGCGGACCAGTGCGCCACTGCCCATCAGGCGGATGAGGGCAATCGCCATACCGCCTCCTGCGACGACGGCGACCCCGAGCAGCAGGGGCGATCCGCGGGAGTTCTCGCCGTCGCCGAACGAGCCCGCGACGAGCGCGCCGTCGTCCAGGCGGGAGTCCCCCTTGACCGGCACGAGCGACGTGGTCGCCGGCGCGCTCGAGGTCTGCACGTCCTGAGCGGCAACGAGCGATTCGGGAACGCGCGCCGGCGTCGGCGTGGGAGTCGGCGTGGCGACCTGAGGCGCTGCGGCGGGTGCCTGCTGGGCCGGGGCCTGCTGGATCGGTGCCTGCTGCGGAGGAGCCGCGAACTGCTGCGGCGGGCGGTACTGCGGCTGCGGCGCAAAGCCCATCGGCGGCTGCTGCGGCATGAACTGCTGCTGCGGCATCATGCCCATCGGCGGCTGCTGGAAGTTCTGCGGTTGTTGGAAGTTCTGCGGCTGCCCGACCTGCGGCGAACCGCCGGCGCCGTTGAAGCTGATGGGCGCGAACTTCTCGTTCGTCGCGCTGGTCTTGCCGTGCGCGCCGATGGTGAACACCCCGCACCGCACCTGACGACAGTCGAACTGCCGGGTGCCGCCGGTCGGCAGCGTGGTGGTGAAGGTCGGTCCGGGGATGTTCAACTGTGCGGTCCAGTTGCCGTTGCGGTCCATGTGGAACTGGGTCTGGGATCCGGTCTCGCCGCCCCGGGTGAACGAGACCATCGCCATGCCGGAGTTGCTGGAGCGCGTGTCCGCCCCGCCGCCCTCTCCCGGGTAGAAGTACGTGCCGCCGAAGGTGCCCTGGGTCCCCGAAGACCTCCGCGTGCTCGGGCCCCAACTGCTGCCCTCGACGTAGCCGAAGAAGACGTAGACCCCGCCGAAGACCTGCTGGCCCTCTGCGTAGGCCGGAACGAGGTAGTCCCGGCCGGTGACCGTGACGGTGCCGCCGCCACCGAGGGAGGGCGGGTTCACCGACAGCGTGGGATTGCCCGTGCCCTGACCGGCGTGGGCGCTCGGCGCCCCGGCGAACACGGCACCGCACAGGCCCAGGGCCGCCACCAGACCGCCCAGCGTGGTCTTCACGATCGCTACCTCCAGGACGTCGAACCGAGCAGGCCCACAGTCCCGTCCGAATTAGGGCAGCCTATGCAACCCTCGGATGTTCAACAGGTCGACTTTACGACAAGTTGTCGCCGGCATCGAGGGGTACGCCGGGTGCAAAGGCTTGGCTTTCCTCACCGGCACAGGCGGGGCATCATCGCTGCCATGACAGGACGCTGGGCGCAGGTCGATCGGCCGGACGGCACCGTCCGCCAGGACTGGGTGCCCGCCGAGCAGCCGCCCTCTCCGGACGGCACCGCCGGCGAGTGGCACGTCGTCGAGGACGGGCCGGGCCTGCCCACCCGCTGGGAGTGGCACGCCATCGCGACCGCTCCGCCCGGGGGCGCGGCCGCCACCGCGACCGCGCACACCCCCCGACCCGAGGCCCGACCCGAAACCGGACCGCCCCCGGCCGACGTCGGTCCTCCGCCCGCGGGTCCCACCCACCCCGCCGCCGCCGGGCCGAGCGCACCGCCGGACGACCGCCGGGCGGCGCTGGCGATCGGCGCGATCTGGGGCGCGTTCGTGGCCCTGCTGCCCGGCGTGCGCAGTCCGCTCGCCGCCACCTGGGACAGGGTCGCCGACGAGGGTTCGCTGGGACACGCACTGCTGCTGGCCGTGCTCGTGGCGGTCTACGTCCTCGGTGCCTTTGCCGTCGCCAAGGGCTTCGCGCGCCTGTTCGCGCCGGGTCGTCCCGCGGCGACGCGACTCGAGGACTCGGCCGAACGCGAGCCCTCGCACAGCGGCGCTCCAGGAGCCTGACGCCCGGACGGCGCAGCCCGGCCGAGGCGAGCGCCCACCGGAGGCCCGCGGGCCACGCGGGTGCACGAACGGCGGACCGCTCGCTCGAGAAATCCGACCCTTTCTCACCTGTGCCGCCCCGTCGAGCCCGGCGATTCAGCGGGTCGGCGCCTGCCCCGCGAGGCGTTGCACAGATCTCGTATTTGATCTTGACCCTTAAGTTGACAAGGTGTCGTAAAGACCTTCATGGTGGGGTCGCCACTTTGGTTAGGCATGCCTGACCAGCCCATTGCCGCGCGGGCCCACTCCGCGAAGCCGTAGTCCAAGAGGTCGGCGTGACTCGACGCGTTGACGGTGCCGCTCCCCCGGGAGCGCGTTCGCGCGTCGTCGCCGCCCGCTCGGTACTCCGCCGCGGTTGCCCCTCCTCGGTCGGTTTTCCGACCTGCGCCCCGGACGCCCCCGGGCTCAACCCAGATCCGCACGGCCGTAGTGGTCGTGCTGGTTGAAGCCCTCGATTTCCCGGCGTCCGGCACCTGCGTCCGGCCGTCGACTCCCCTGAGGACAGCGACCGCAAGAACGCACATGAAAGGCGGAATCACTCCACCATGGCAGTCATCTCCAACCGACCAGGGACCCGGCGCTCGCGCCGCATCGCCCTCTCGGCAGCCGGCGCCCTGACCCTCGCCGGTCTCGGCATGGTCAACGCGGCTCCGGCCAGCGCAGCAACCCTCACCGCCACCGGCGGTTCGCTCCAGTGGGGACTCAAGGAGTCGCTGCTGAACTACCACATCCGCCACGCGGGCAGCACCCAGACGCTCGTCCCGGCCGGCGGCGCTACCGCCAGCTCGACGACCCGCCCCGTTGGCGCGTTGGGCACCAGCCCCGCCGAGAACATCCCGGTGTACTGGGAGTTCCCGTTCGTCAGCGGGTCCTACGACTCGGTCACCAACAGCTACACCGCCCAGTACGGCGGCTCGGTGGCCATGCAGGACAGCAACGCCGCGGTCAGCACCGGCCCGACCGGCCCGAGCCCGTTCAAGAACTTCGTGTTCGCCAACCCCGCGGTCGTCATCGACCTCGACACCGGCACCAAGAAGCTCGTGGTGGACCTGAGCCCCGGCGACGACGGCGACCCCGTCACGCCGGTCGACCCCGACGTGGACAACGCGAACTTCGCGACGTTCCCGAACCTCACGACCGAGGTCGTCGAGTCCGGTGGCACGGTCACCTACACCGGCCTGCAGGCCGTGCTGACCCAAGAGGGCTCGGACGCCTTCGGCGGCTTCTACGGCGCCGGCGACCCCGTGGACCCGGTCACCGCCTCGCTTACCGGTCTCGCGGGCGGCACGGAAGAGCCTCCCCCCTGCGACCCGGTCACCGAAGACTGCCCCGGCGAGGAAGAGCCTCCCCCGCCCGGCTCCCAGGACCAGACCATCACCTTCACGGTCCCCAACGTGGACTGCACGGGCGAGGTCCTCTGGGCGATCGAAGACGACAGTGCGGTCAACCTGACCGAGGCCGCCGTCGACGGAACCCTGCTCCGCTCCACCGGCGCCATCGACCCGATCGAGGTCACCGACAGCCGAACCGGCAACGGCGCGGACTGTTACGACCTGTTCGAGGTGTCCGGTCAGGTCAGCGACTTCACCGGTACCGCCGGCACCATCCCGGGCGAGTACCTGGGCTGGGCGCCGAGCGTTGCCGGAACCGGCCTCGTTGCCGGCGCCACGGTTCCGTCCGGCTACCAGTCGTCCGGTCCCGGCCTGACGACGTCCTCGCCGCTGGTCAGCACCGCCCCGGGCGCCACCGGCTCCGGCCAGGCGGACGCGGCGCTCACGCTCGAGATGCCGGTCAACACGCCCGAGGGTTCCTACCAGGCGACCCTGACCCTCACCGGCATGAGCTAACGGGTAGTCAGATCATCGGCCGACGCGGGGGGGGGGCCCCCGCGTCCACCCCCCGCCGCCCCACCCCCCCCAAACCAGCCCGACCAAGGCCCGCTCCCCC
>JBQTIB010000091.1:0-22083 GCA_052389435.1 Sporichthyaceae bacterium
TTCGTTCTGGCTCTCCAGCCGCATCTTCGCCATCGCCACCGGCCCCTCGATGGACTACTACACCCCGCTCGAGGGTCGTGAGCAGTCCTACAAGGAGTTCATGGAGGAGTGGATCGGCGACCAGTTCATCACCTCGCTCGAGGACTACGGCCTGCAGAAGCCGTGGTTCTGGGAGGAGTTCATCGACGGTCTCGACCACGGGCACCACTCGCTGCACCTGGGTACCTGGTTCTACCGCTGGACCCTGTTCTGGAACCCGCCGGGCGGTGTCGGCAAGGCCGAGCGCGAGTGGCTGAACGAGAAGTACCCGGAGTGGGACGAGAACTTCGGTCACTACTGGGACGTCGTCATCCACAACATCAACGACGGTCGCCCCGACCTGACCCTGCCGGGTGCGCTGCCCTGGTGCTGCAACATGTGCCAGCTGCCGCTCGCGACCTCGACCTCGCCGGCGTCGAAGAAGTTCCCGGCGCAGCCGGGCTACAAGCTCGTGCACAACAACTACTCGTACTGGTTCTGCTCGGACCCGTGCCGCCGCATCTGGTGGGAGGACCGCAACGCGATCGTCCACCAGCGCACGATCGTGCAGCGCCTGCTCGACGGTTCCGTGCAGCCGCCGGACCTCACCGGTCTGTTCGACTACATGGGCCTCGGCTCGGACGAGATGGGCGACGACGCCTACGGCATGGCCTGGGCGTTCGACTACGCGGACGAGTACGCGGCAACCCAGAAGTAGGCTGACGCTCAGTCAGTTCGCATAGCCCGATCCGAAGCCCCCGACCTCCAGGTCGGGGGCTTCGGCGTGTTCGGAGGCGCTTTTCGGGTAGGGCCAGCGTGTCCGAGCCCCTTGGAGACTCCCGTGGATGCCCTCGTCCTGATCGTGTTCCTCATCCTGCTGATCGCCGCGGTAGTCGTCGGTCTCGCGGCCGCCCAACTGCGCCGCCGTCGCGGGGGCGTGCTCGGCACCGGGCGCAACCGATGATCGGGCGCAGGCCCGAAGCCCCCGAACGCATCGGTGGCATGGTCCGTGCCACCGGGCTGGTCGGGCTCCCGGTGGTCACCCTCGGCGGCGACCGCGTCGCCGAGGTGAAGGACGTCGTCTTCGATCGAAGCGCCGGCGCAATCCGCGGCTTCACGCTCAACAACCCCAAGCTGTTCAGCCGCACGCGGCACGACGCGCTCGCCATCGCGCAGGTGCGCGGCGTGGGGGACGCGGCGGTGATGGTCGACGGCGACGTGTCGCCGATCCCGGCCGAGGAAGTCGCCCCGGCCGCCGAACGGGAGCACGCCGACGTTCTCTCCGACACGGTCCTGACCGACGCCGGCGTGGAACTCGGGACCGTGCGCGACGTGATCGTCGACCTGACGGCCAGCCCGCCGGACGTCGTCGGCTACGAGATCGAACCCGGGCCCGCGCTGCCCAGCCACGGGCGCCTGGTGCTGATCCCGGTCCCGGCCACCCTGGCCGTGTCCGGCGAACGGCTGATGTTGCCCGCTGCGGTTACCGAGTACGTGGCCGACGACCTCGCCAGCTTCGGTGCCGCCGTCACGGCGTTCCGGTCCGCGGCAGGCGGCTCGTTGACTCCCGGCCAGGTGCCGGGCGGAGAACTGGAAGCGGAGAAGAGCCCGTGATGCGTTTCGGCCAGGCCGGGAAACACGACGTCGTCGACGTCTCCGAAGCGGCGACGGTCGCCCGCGTGGAGGCCCTGGTGGTCGACACCGGTCCCGCGCGCGTCGTCGCGCTCCGGCTGGGCAAGGCCGGCGACGCCGACGTGGTGGCGTGGTCCGATCTCAAGGCCTTCGGCCCGGACGCGGTCACCGTCCCCTCGGCGAACGTGCTGCGCACGGCCTCCGGCGACGAGCGGCTGCTCTGCCACGAAGACCGAGACCTGCTCGGCAAGCGTGCCCTGACCCAGACGGGCAACAGCCTCGGCACCGTGCTCGAGGTCGAGTTCGACCCGGACACCGGCGAGGTCACGACGGTCCGCACCGACGCGGGCGAGCTGGCCGGCGAGCGGCTGACCGGGCTGGGCACCTACGCCGCGATCTTCCGCGACTGACCTCCGGACAGGCGCCCCCCGGACAGGCGTCCCCCGGACAGGCGTCCCCCGGACAGGCGAATGGCCCGATCCCCGCTGGAGGGGGACCGGGCCTTTCGCCGCGGCCGGAATCAGGCGGCCTTGGCGTCCGCCACGTCGGCCATGGTCTTGCCGGGCCAGGTGCCCGTGGCCTTCTCGACGCCGACGGCCCCGCCGCGTTTGACGACCGCCTTCACGATTGCGTAGACGGCGCCCTGCAGCGCCGCTCCCAGGAGCACCGTCTTCCACGGCGCCTCCTTCTGGTCGGGCGCGGGCGGGATGTCGTTCTCGTCGCCGACGCGCATCCACACCGTCTGCACCACCTTGCTCGCGATCATGCCGCCGAGCAGGCCGAGCAGCAGTGCGACTGGCTTGTACAGCGTCTTCACCATCGTCGCGCTCCTCAGTCTCGGTAGGTCTTGATCGCGGTGACGAGCAGGCCCGCAGCAGCGACGGCGGCGGCGCCGGTGCGCACCTCGCGGCGAGCGGCGATTCCGCCGACCTGCTCCCTGGCGGTCGCGGCCCTCTCGCCCATCTGCTCCTTCACCTGGCCGACCTTCTCGCCGGCCTGCTTCTTGACGTCCAGACGGTCGGTGAGTTCGTCCACGGTCGCGCCCAGATGCTCGCGTTTGGCCTCGATCTCGGCCGTCAACTCTTCGGTCTGCTCGCTCATCCACATCTCCGCTCGGGCATCTCGCTCGTCTCGCCTGTTCGGCTGCACCGGCTCACCGGTGCAGGCTCTCCTTGACCGTCTCCACGTCCGCCTTCATGCCCGCCATCGCCTGCTCGGGCTTGGGCGGCGTCGCTTCGCCGACCTGCTTCTTGCCGGTCAGGGCGAGCACGGCCGCGACGGCGAACAGCGTCACGGTGACGATCAGCGCCGCAACCCAGGTGTCCATGGCGGTGGCCAGCCCCGCGATGGCGGTGGCGACCAGCGCCCCACCGCCGAACAGCGCCACGACCCCGGCGGCGCCGAACATGCCGATCCCCACTCCGGCGTGTTTGCCCTTCTCCGTCAGCTCGGCCGTGGCCAAGCGGATCTCGTCGCGGACGAGGTTGGACGTCGTGCGAGACAGCTCGGCGAACAGCTCGCCCGTGCTCATTTCCGCCGGTTCCCGGCGGGTGTCGGTTGCATGGCTCATGGCCGACGCTCCTTTCGCTCACCCGGCGCCTACCCCGAACCCGAGCCTTCGCACCCGACACGGACCCGACCTGCGCAATAGGGTTGGGACAGTTGTCGTCGGGCGAGCACGGAGGGCCTTGAAATGGCGTCGGAAGCGGTTGGTTCGATCCCGGCGCTGTTCTCGCAACGGGCCGGTGAGACCCCGAACGGGCTCGCCTTCCAGTACCGGACGGCGGGCGGCTGGTCCAAGCTCACCTGGGCGCAGGCCGAGGACGCGGTACGCGAGGTTGCGGCGGGTCTCGTCGCGCTCGGCGTCGTCGAGGAGACCCGGGTCGCGATCCTCTCGGGCACCCGGTGGGAGTGGATCCTCGCCGACCTCGCGGTCCTCGCCGCCGGCGGCGCGACCACCACGATCTACCCGTCGAACACCGCGGAGGAGTGCGCGTACGTCCTCGCCGACTCCGATTCGCAGATCGTGATCGCCGAAAACGCCGCGCAGGTCGCCAAGCTTCGCTCCGTGCGGGACAGGATTCCCTCGGTGCGCCACGTCGTCGTCGTGGACGGCGAAGGCGACGGGGACTGGGTTCTGACCTTCGATCAGTTGCTGGCGCAGGGCACCGCGCACCCGGCCGCGGCTCCCGAGGCCTACGCCGCGCGCATCGCGGGCATCGCCCCGGACCGGCTGGCCACCCTCATCTACACCTCCGGGACCACCGGAGTGCCCAAGGGCGTCGAGCTCACCCACGACAACTGGGTCTACGTCGCCGAGGCCTCCCGCGCGCTGGACCTCGCGCGTCCGGACGACCTGCACTTCCTGTTTCTGCCGATGGCCCACTCGTTCGGCAAGGCCCTCGAGGTCATCATGATCGCCAACGGCTGCCCGACGGTCATCGACGGCAACCTGGAGAAGATCGCCGCGAACCTCGCCGAGGTGCGCCCGACGGTCGTCGCCGCCGCGCCCCGCGTGTTCGAAAAGATCCACAACACGATCGTCTCGACCGTCCGCAACGAAGGCGGCGTCAAGCTCAAGCTGTTCGGCTGGGCCCGCGGCCTCGGCATCGCCGCCAGCCGGGCGCGGCAGCAGGGCAAGTCCCCGTCGCCGCTCGTCGCGGCGCAGCTCGCCGTCGCGGACCGGATCGTGTTCGCCAAGATCCGGGCACGCTTCGGCGGCCGGATCCGGGCGTTCATCTCCGGCGCCGCGCCCCTCTCGCCGGCGATCGCGGAGTTCTTCGACGGCGCCGGCCTGCCGATCTACGAGGGCTACGGCCTCACCGAGTCCTCGGCCGCGAGCTTCGTGAACCGCGTCGGCTCGCCGCGTTTCGGCACCGTCGGCGCCCCGATGCCCGGCACCGAGGTCCGGATCGCCGCCGACGGCGAGGTCCAGTTCCGCAGCCGCGGCATCATGCGCGGGTACCACGGGCTGCCGGAGGAAACGGCCGCGACGCTGCTCGAGGGTGGCTGGCTCGCCTCCGGCGACCTCGGGGAGCTCGACGAGGTCGGCCGGCTGCGCATCACCGGCCGCAAGAAGGAACTCATCAAGACCTCCGGCGGCAAGTACGTGGCCCCGGCGCCGATCGAGAGCAGGCTCAAGGCCACCTGCCCCTACGTCGCGAACGTCGTCGTGCACGGGGACCTGCGCAACTTCTGCGTCGCGCTGGTGACCCTCGAGCCGGACGTGACCAAGGGCTGGGCCAAGGCCAATGGCAAGTCCGAGGACCTCGCCGCGCTCGCGCAGGACCCGGAGCTGCGGGCCGAGATCGCCAAGGGCGTCGCCGAGGTCAACGCCGACCTGCCGAGCTTCTCGACGATCAAGGACTTCGCCGTCATCGCCGACGACTTCACCGTCGACTCCGGCGAACTGACGGCGAGCATGAAGGTGCGCCGGAGCTTCGTCGAGACGAAGTACGCCGACGTGTTGGACAAGTTCTACGCCCAGGCGTAGAACTCGGCTCCGTCAGCCCTTGGCGGTGCCGCCGAGCGTGTTCGCCTGCGTGGTGGTCGGGGCGTTCGCGGGCGCCTCGTTGCCGCCACCGGTCGGGAACACGACGCCGACGGTCAGCACGACCGCGGCGATTCCGGCGAACGCGCCCACGGCGCGGTTGCCGACGAGGCCGGGAGCCCGCTGCGGCTCCGTGGCGGCGGGCGGCCGGCGACCCGGACGGGTGCTCGGCTTGAGGCGGCTCAGGAATGCGACCTCGGTGCTGTTGCGGGTCAGTGCCCGCAGGTTGGCGATGGGGCCGAGCCAGCCCGAGCGCAGGCCGACGCGGCGAGCGGCGCGGGCGGCCTCGAGTCCGCAGTCCCGGCAGAGCACGGAGGACTCGGTGAACAGGCGCCGGCGCAGCCGGCCCGGTCCGACGAAGTGGGTCGTGACGCGGACCGCGGGCATGGCGCCGCAGGCCTGGCAGCCCCGTGCCTGACGGGGAAACAGAACCCCGGCCTTGTGGGCCTCTTCGATGGCGTGCCAGGCGAGGTCGAGTTCGTGGTGCAGCAGGTCGGTGGTGCCCGCCGTCGCGGGCTCGTCGTCGGATTCGGCGGGCAGCGGAGTTTCGGCCACGAGGTCGACCCAGGTCAGATACGCCGTGCGCGCGTCCGACAGCGAGGCCCGATCGTCCAGGCCGAGCGTCGCGTAGGCGCGACGCAGTTCCTTCGTGTCCAACTCAATGCCCCCCGGCAACAACCGCGTGATCGCTCCGCTCAACAGCTCTCCACCGGCTCGGAAGCGAAAGCGCTCGTTCCTCGCGCTCTCGCTTCGCTCGCCTCGGGCGGCTGTCCCCCTGTCCACAAGTTGTAGGGGATCTACTCACGGCCCCGCCGGGGATTCCACACATACCGTCCGAACGAATGAGGGCAGGCGGTCCGAACGGCGGAGCTTTGTCCCGCCGTGATCGTTAAGGGCGGTTTGGTGCGGCGCACCTGTGGAAGGACGCCCGCAGCTCCACGGGCAGGCGCCAGCTTTCGGCAGGAATGCCGTCGACCCCTCCGCCGCCGTGCTCGCCGCCTCGTCCGAACGGCGCCGGGGCATGGCACCAACGGATGATTCCGGCCCCACCTCCCACGATCTTCGTCACACCAGCCCCACACTGAACACGAGGTCGGTGGGGACCACCCCGCCGGCCGGCCAGTACATGGGCCGAGCCCAGGGGGCGGATGTGTTCACCAACCGTGCGGGCGAGATCCCGCGACAGCGCAATCCGCGCGCGACGGCGCTCGCCGTCGGGACGCTGGTCGTCGTCGATCGCGGCTACTCCCACCTTGCGCTCTACCTCGGCGAGGGGCTCGTCGTGGAGAACGACGACGACGGCGTCCGCATCCGTCCGCTGGCCCAGAGCGCGGGCCGCGACGAGTACTCGATCGGCGGCGATCGCGACCTCTACCGCCCGGCGCTGTTCTCCGGTCTCGAGGCCGCCGCGCGCGCCCGGCTGCGGCTCGGGGAGAACCGCTACCACCGGGTCGAGAACAACTGCGAGCACTTCGTGAACTGGGCCCTGAACGGCCACCACCACGCCGGCCCCGGCGAGGTCGGCCTGGGCTGGCTGTTCGCGACCGTCGACGCCGGCGGCCACGGCGAGCGCCTGGCGGCGGAGTTCCCGCACGCCACCGAGGCCGCTATCGCGCGACAGGAGCACTGGCTGGCCCTGCAGTCCGCGGGCCGCAACGGCGCCGCGGCCGCGGCCACGACCCTGGCCGCCTTCGCCCCGCGCGTAGCCCGCGTGCCCTAGCGGGCGGTCGCGGCCGGCGCTGTACGGCGCGGTTCGCGATGCGCCGCCGGGACGGCCAACGTCCCGCCCCCGAGCGTCGGCGAGGGAGATCGCTTCTAGAAGTCCGCGTTGCGCGGGGTTCGCGGGAACGGGATGACGTCGCGGACGTTGCCCATGCCGGTGGCGTAGACGATCGTCCGTTCGAACCCGAGACCGAACCCGGCGTGCGGGACCGTGCCGTACTTGCGCAGGTCCCGGTACCACCAGTAGTCGTCGCGGTTCAGGCCCATCTCGTCCAGGCGCGCGTCGAGGACGTCGAGGCGCTCTTCGCGCTGCGAGCCGCCGATGATCTCCCCGATGCCCGGCGCGAGCACGTCCATCGCGGCGACCGTGCGGCCGTCGTCGTTGGCGCGCATGTAGAACGCCTTGATCTCCTTCGGGTAGTCCATGAGCACGACGGGCCGCCCGACGAGTTCCTCGGTCAGGTACCGCTCGTGCTCGGACTGCAGGTCCGCGCCCCAGGAGATCGGGAACTCGAAGTTCCGACCGCCCGCGACCGCCTTCTCCAGCGCCGCGATCGCGTCGGTGTAGCTCATCCGCTCGAAGCTGGACTCCACGAAGCTCTCCAGGCGGGCGATGCATTCGGAGTCGACGCGCTCGGCGAAGAACGCGAGGTCGTCGCCGCGTTCGTCGAGCACCGCGCGGAAGAGGTACTTGAGGAACTCCTCGGCGAGGTCGGCGTCGGCCGAGAGGTCCGCGAAGGCGATCTCCGGCTCGATCATCCAGAACTCGGCGAGGTGGCGGGCGGTGTTGGAGTTCTCGGCGCGGAAGGTCGGACCGAAGGTGTACACCCGGCTCATCGCCATGCAGTACGTCTCGACGTTCAACTGCCCGGACACCGTCAGGTGCGCCTCGCGGCCGAAGAAGTCCTGGCCGAAGTCGACCGCGCCGTCCGGCGTGCGGGGCAGGTTCGCGAAGTCCAGGGTGCTGACCCGGAACATCGCGCCCGCGCCCTCGGCGTCGTTGGCGGTGATGATCGGGGTGTGGATCCAGCAGAACCCGTTCTCGGTGAAGAACCGGTGCACCGCCATCGACAGGCAGTGCCGCACCCGCGCGACGGCGCCGAAGGTGTTGGTCCGCGGCCGTAGGTGGGCGATCTCGCGGAGGTATTCGAAGGTGTGCTGCTTGGCCGCCGCCGGGTAGGTGTCCGGGTCCTCGACCCAGCCGAGGACCTCGACGCGGCTCGCGTCGATCTCGACGCTCTGCCCCTTGCCCTTGGACTCCACGACCGTGCCGGTCGCGATCACCGAGCAGCCGGTGGTGATCCGAGCGACCTCGTCGGCGTAGTTCGCGAGCTCGGGACGCGCGACGACCTGCAGCGTCGCGAAGCACGATCCGTCGTGCACGGCGAGGAAGGACAGCCCCGCCTTCGCATCCCGCCGGGTGCGCACCCAGCCCTTCACGGTCACCGTGTCGCCAACGGCGGCCGCGCCGCCGAGTACCTGGGAAATCCGCAGCGTCGTCACGCCTCGGACCCTATCCATCCGGGCCGTTCGCCCCCTCCCCCCAATCGACGGTGCGTCGCCGCTTCGCTCGTCCACGGGGGCCGGCTGCGTCTGCCATTTCTGGGCCGGCGGTTTCCGAGCCGGAAGGACGCCCGATTTCTGCGCGTCGCGATGGGAGAGGCATTCCGCCGTGGACGAGCAGACGGAAAGTCGCCAACTTCGGGGGAGCCGTGGGGAAACCTTGATCAAGTTCGCCGGGCCGGATGACGAACGGCACTAGTCCCCCTCGGTGGCGTCGGGAGAACGTGGAGGTCGGTCTTGACGAGGGGAGGCCATGATGGCTAGGTCGCATGCGGTGGTTGTCGGAGCGGGGATTTCCGGCCTGCTCGCCGCCCGAGTGTTGGCGGACTTCTACGAGCACGTGACGCTCGTCGAACGCGACGAGTTTCCGCGCCGGGGCGAGCCCCGCGCGGGTACGGCGCAGGCCGCCCAGTGGCATCTGTTCATGCCGTCGGCCTCCGCGATCATGGAGGAGCTCAACCCGGGCCTGCTGGCCGATCTGGCCGCTGCCGGAACGCCGGTTCTCGGCCAGCTGTCGCAGACGCGGCTCGACGTCGGGGGTCACCTGCTCGCCACCGGCGCGCCGCTGCCGGCCGACTGGTACCTCCCGACCCGCCCGCTGCTCGAGGCCCACCTGCGGGCGCGGGTGTCCGAGCGGGTGCTGATGCGTCCGGGTGCCACCGTGATCGACCTCGTGGCCGACGACGGCCGGGTGACCGGCCTGGTCCTCGCCACCGCGGACGGACCCGAACGCCTCTACGCCGACCTCGTCGTCGACGCCTCCGGCGGCGCCCTGCAGCCCGCCGCGGGCCTGCCGTACCCGGAGCGCCAGTCGATCGAGATCGACGTCCGGCAGGTCACCGTCACGCTCGTGCCCGCCGAAATCCCGGACGAGGTTGTCCCGGTGCTGCTCGACGGACCCCATTTGACGCGCCCGAGCGGACTGGCGGTCAGCCGGGTCGAGGGCGGGAAGTGGCAGCTGACCTGCCTCGGCTACAGCGGCAACCAACCGCCCACCGACCGCGCCGGCCTGCTGGCGTTCGTGGAGGCGATCCTGCCCGCGCCCTGGTTCCGGATGGTCTCGACGGCCGAGTGGTCCCATCCCGCGGTGTTCGACTTCCCCGCGAGCGTGTGGTGCCGCTACGACGAACTCGCCGACCCGCCGACCGGCCTGCTGACCATCGGAGACGGGCTCTACCGCCAGAACCCGGTGCACAGCAAGGGCATGACGACGGCCGCCCGCGAGGCCCTGCTCCTGCGCGACTGCCTGGCCAAGGGCGACGGAGACCTGCCCCGCCGCTGGTATGCCGAGACGGGGAAGCTGCTGGCCGGGGAGTGGGCGCTGACCGAGGGAGTGGACCGCCTCTGCGCCGCCCCGCCGGAGGACCCGGAGCTCCTGGCCAAGATGGACAAGCTCATGCACAAGATCCTGACCGTCGCCGAGAGCGATCCCGAGGTCGTCCAGAACCTGCTGCGCGTGCAGTGGGGCCTGGCCCAGCCGGTCGCGCTGTTCAGCCCGGGCCTGGTCCGCAAGCTCGTGGGCGGGAAGTTCCGCTTCGGCCGCAGGTCGCGCGAGGCCGTCGCGTCCTAGACGGTGCCCCGCCCCACGGGTGCACCGCCGACAACGCGAAGCGCCCCGGTCCCTCCAGGCGGGACCGGGGCGCTTCGTCGTTGCTAGCGGGAGTAGTACTCGACGACGAGCTGCTCGTCGCACACGACCGGAACCTCGCTGCGGACCGGCGGGCGCTCCAGGCGGAACTTCAGGTCGCCGTGGTTGACCTGCAGGTACGGCGGGATCGTCTCGGCGGCGTTGGCGCCGGCCGCGGCCACCTGGAAGTTCTTCTTGTTGACGCTGCGGGCCGCGACGGCGACGACGTCGCCCGGCTGCACGCGGTAGGAGGGACGGTCCACGCGGGAGCCGTTCACCTCCATGTGCTGGTGGGTGACCATCTGGCGGGCCTGGTAGATGGTGCGAGCCAGGCCGGCGCGCATCACCAGAGCGTCGAGACGGGTCTCGAGGTCGGTGATCAGCACCTCGCCGGTCTTGCCGGTGTGCGCGTGGGCGTGCTCGAACGCGCGACGCAGCTGGGTCTCGGAGATGTCGTACTGGGCGCGCAGGCGCTGCTTCTCGAGCAGACGGGTCTTGTAGTCCGAGGTCTGCTTGCGGCCGCGGCCGTGCATGCCCGGCGGGTAGGGGCGCGCCTCGAAGGACTTCACGCACTTCGGGGTCAGCGGGATGCCCAGGGCGCGGGACAGCTTGGCCTTCGGCCGGGACTGGTTAGCCACGTCTACTTCTTCCGTCTCTGCAGTATTCGGTGCTCAGGCAAGCCGAATAGTGCAGCGACGGTCTCCCGGGTCCGCCTTTCGACGGGTGGAAGGGGGACCTCCGACGGCTCGAGGCCGTCGTGCTGCACTCCCTGGGCGCCCCACGATCGGGCAGCCTGCGCATTGCTGACGTCCTCCCGCGAGGGAGAACCGCGCCAGCCTAGACCACGCGCCCCTCCACGGGCGAATCCGGCGACATTCGGTACGTCCGGCCGGCGCGTCGTGGCCGGACGGAGGAGGCGAGGGCCGGACAACCGCGTCAGGATGGCCGTGTGGGTGGGAGATACGGATCTGCGCTGACGGCACTGCTGGTCGCGGCCGCGTTGAGCGGCTGTTCCTCGGAGGAGGCGGTGGCGCCGCCGCCGGCGCAGGTCGCCGGCGAGCAGCCGAGCGCCGCACCCGTGGCCTCGGCGCCGGCCGGCGAGGAGTCGGCCGCCGAGGAGTCGGCCGTCGAGGAGTCGGCCGTCGAGGGTTCCGGACAGCCGAGTCCGCCGGCCGAGCCCGCCGACCCCGCGGCACCCTCGAGCCAGGCGTCCGCGGGCGGCACGGCGCTGGCGCAGTTGGCCACGCTCGCCGTCAAGGGCCGCGCCCCGATGACCGGCTACGACCGGGACCGGTACGGCCAGGCCTGGGCCGACGTCGACCGCAACGGGTGCGACACCCGCAACGACATGCTGCGCCGCGATCTGCGCGCGCTCGTGGTCAAGCCCGGCACGCGGGACTGCGTGATCGCCTCCGGCCTACTCGCGCCCGACCCGTACACGGGCACGAACATCGCCTTCGAACGCGGCGGGGCGAACGAGGTGGACATCGACCACGTCGTCGCGCTCGCGAACTCCTGGGCCACCGGCGCGCAGTTCTGGAACGAGCCCAAGCGCATCGCCTTCGGCAACGACCCCGCGAACCTGCTCGCCGTCGACTCCTCGGCAAACCGGCAGAAGGGCGCCGGCGACGCCGCGACGTGGCTGCCGGCACAGAAGTCCTACCGCTGCACCTACGTGGCCCGGCAGGTGGCCGTGAAGGCCAAGTACGACCTGTGGATCACCGCCGCCGAAAGGGACGCGATCTCGCGCGTGCTCGGAGACTGCCCGGACCAGTCCGCGTTCGACGCGGGGAAGCTGGTCGTGCCGCCGCCCGGGCGCGGAGCGGTGTCGACGCCGGCGCCCGCTCCCAAGCCCGACCCGAAGCCCGCGCCGCAGGCTGCGACCGACCCGCGCTTCCCCTACTGCAAGGACGCCATCGCGGCGGGCTACGGCCCCTACGTCTCCGGGAAGGACCCCGAGTACGCCTGGTACCGGGACGCGGACGGCGACGGCACGGTCTGCGAGTAGCGCCCGCTGGGTGGGCCTAGAGCCCGCCGCCCTGCTTGAGGTCGGCGCAGGAGATCTTCGGCGGCGTGGCCTCGTCGGTCCCCGCACCGCGGGCCCGCTTGAGGTGGATGACCACCGACTTCGCCTCGGCGCCGGCCTCCCTGTCCACGGTGACGTCGGAGGTGATGCCGCTCTTCTTCTCCCCCTGGCGGGTGAGCTCGAACTGGATCGGCAGGTGAATCTCGTTGGGGGGCTGATCCCCGCCGTTAGGGTCGAACTTGAAGTGGGCGCCGCCCGGGTCGGCCGCCGAGCACACGTCGTTGTGGACGTGGCCGATGTAGACGCCGCGGTTGTCCAGGCCGGTGGCGAGCACGCTGACCCGCGTCTTGCCCTCGGCGAGGATCATCTCGGCGGTGCCGGCGACCTCGCCGACCCCCTCGGGTGCGTCCTTCACGTTGGCGAACGAGCCGCCGAAGATTCGTGCCCCCGGGGTGCCCGAGGTGATGCCGGTGGTGGCCTGCGCCTCGTCCTCGTCGTCGCCTCCGCCGCACCCGGCGAGGAGCAGGGCCGAGGTGGCGGTCAGCGCCAGGGCGCGTCGGCTGTTCATGGTGGCGATCTCCACTGTCTTCGCGGGCCGGGGGACGGGCGGCCGACGGCCATCGTAGAAGAGGAGTCTTTGGACGCCGCGTCACTAGACTCGCAACCGCCGGCGGGGGCGGCCCGCCATCTTGTCTAGTACCCAGGACGTGACGGCCAAGTGTTGACCATGCAGGACGCTCTCCTTCGGCTCACCGAGTACTGGACCGCGCGCGGCGCGATGATCGTCCAGCCGATGAACACCGAGGTCGGCGCCGGTACCGCGAACCCCGCGACGTTCCTGCGGGTGCTCGGTCCCGAGCCGTGGCGCGTGGCCTACGTCGAACCGTCGGTCCGCCCCGACGACGCCCGGTACGGGGAGAACCCCAACCGGATCCAGTGCCACACGCAGTACCAGGTGATCCTCAAGCCCGAGCCCGGCGACCCGCAGCAGCAGTACCTGGGTTCGCTGGAGGCGCTCGGCGTCGACACCCGCGCCAACGACATCCGCTTCGTCGAGGACAACTGGGCGCAGCCGGCCATCGGCGCCTGGGGGCTCGGCTGGGAGGTCTGGCTCAACGGCATGGAGATCACCCAGTTCACCTACTTCCAGGCCGTCGGCGGCCAGAGCCTCGACCCGATTCCGGTCGAGCTGACCTACGGCATGGAGCGCATCCTCATGGCGCTGCAGGGCGTCGGGCACTTCAAGGAGATCGCCTACGCCCCCGGCATCTCCTACGGCGAGGCGTTCGGCCAGGCCGAGTACGAGATGAGCCGGTACTACCTCGACGACGCCGACGTCGCCGCCAACCGGGCGCTGTTCGACCTCTACGCGGGCGAGGCCCGCCGCATGGTCGAGGCGAAGCTGCCGGTGCCCGCCCAGTCCTACGTCCTGAAGTGCTCGCACGCGTTCAACGTCATGGACGCCCGCGGCGCCGTGTCCACCACCGACCGCGCGGCCGCGTTCCGCACCATGCAGCGTCTGGCCCGCGACGTCGCCGAACTGTGGATCGAAAAGCGCGCCGAACTCGGCAACCCGCTCGGCGTGCCGGCGATCTCCGAGGCGCCGCCGCTGGCCACGGCCGGGAACGTGCCCACCGACCCGGCGCCGCTGGTCTTCGAGATCGGCGTCGAGGAGATGCCGCCGCACGAGTGCGGCAACACCGTTGCCGCGGTGCGCGACGCACTGACTGCGGCCCTCGCCGGAACCGGCCTGTCCTACGGCGAGATCACGGTCGACGCGACGCCGCGTCGTGTCGTCGCGACCGTCGCCGACGTCGCCGCCCGCGAAGAGGACACCCGCAAGACCACCAAGGGCCCGAAGGTCTCCGCGGCCTACGACGCCGACGGCAACCTCACCAAGGCCGCGCAGGGCTTCGCCCGCGGGCAGGGCGTCGACCCGTCCGCACTCGAGCGCATCACGCTCGAAGACGGGATCGAATACGTCGGCGTCAGCGTCGAGGTCGTCGGCCGGTCGGCGATCGAGGTGCTCGCCGAGATCCTCCCGGCCATCGTCTCCGGGCTGCGCTCGGAGAAGAACATGCGCTGGAACGCGCCGGGCCTGTCCTTCACCCGCCCGGTCCGGTGGATCCTCGCGCTTCTCGGCGAGGCCGTGGTGCCGTTCCAGGTCTCGAACCTGTCCAGCGGCCGCGAGACCTGGGTGCACCGCAATGCCGACAGCCCCATCCTGTCCGTGCCCTCGGCGTCGGAGTTCGCCGCGGTGCTCGCCGGTGCCGACATCGTGCTCGACACCGCCGCCCGGCGGACCGGCATTGTGACGGGGGCTCAGAAACTGGCCGCGTCCGTCGGATTCACGGTGGACGTCGAAGGCGAGGCGGACGTAGTCGACGAGGTCACCAACCTCGTCGAGTCCCCGAACCCGATCCTGGGTTCGTTCGCCGAGCGCTACCTCGAACTGCCCGCGGACATCCTCGTGACGGTCATGCGCAAGCACCAGCGCTACCTGCCGGTGCGCTCGGCCTCGGGCGAACTGCAGGCCCACTTCGTCGCCGTCGCCAACGGCGCCTGCGATCACGACGCGGTTCGCGCCGGCAACGAGGCCGTGCTCCGCGCCCGATACGAGGACGCCGCGTTCTTCTGGCGCGCCGACCTGCAGGTCCCCCTGGCCGACTTCCGTTCGCGGCTGGACAAGCTGACCTTCGCCGACAAGCTCGGCTCGATGGACGACCGCGCCACGCGCATCGCCGCCACCGCCGCCGAACTCTCCGGCTCCGTCGAGCTCTCCGCGGCGGAGAAGACCACGCTGGCCCGGGCGGGCGAGCTCGCGAAGTTCGACCTCGCCACCGAAATGGTCGTCGAGTTGTCCAAGCTCGCCGGCGTCATGGCGCGCGAGTACGCGATCCGCGCGGGGGAGACCCCGGAGGTCGCGCACGCGCTGCACGAGATGGAGATGCCACGCTCGGCCGGGGCCTCGTTGCCCAAGTCGTTGCCCGGCGCGCTGCTCGCCGTCGCCGATCGGTTCGATCTCCTCGCAGGCCTGTTCGGGATCGGGGCGGAGCCGAAGGGCTCCTCGGACCCGTTCGCGCTGCGTCGGGCGGCCCTCGGCGCGCTCGCGATCCTGCGGGCGCACCCGCAGCTCGCCGGGATCACCGTGTCCGGCGCTCTCGCGGCCGCGGCCAAACGGCAGCCCGTCGAGGTCGCCGCGGAGCAGTTGGCCACCGCGGCGAAGTTCGTCGCCGGCCGCTACGAGCAGTCCCTGCTCGACGCCGGCCACCCGCACCGGCTCGTGCAGGCCGTGCTGCCGCTCTCCGACCGCCCGACGGTCGCCGACGCGACGCTGAGTTCCCTGGCCGGGCTGGCATCTGACGCAGCGTTCGGTTCGCTGGTCGAAGCGGTGCTGCGCGTCCGGCGCATCGTCCCGGCCGAGGCTCCGGCCACCTACGACGCCGCGCTGTTCGCGGAGACCGCCGAGGGCGGCCTCGCCGACGCGGTCGCCAAGGCCCGCGCCGAACTCGGCGACGCCGGCGAGGGCCGCAGCCGGCCAGACGCGGCCCCGGCCGACCTCGATCGCTTCGCCGCCGTGGGCGCCGCCCTGGTGGGTCCGATCAACGCGTTCTTCGACGCGGTCATGGTGATGGCGGAGGACCCGGCGGTGAAGGCCAACCGCCTCGGCCTGCTGGCCTCGGTCCGCGACCTTGCGGATGGCGTCGTGGGATGGGAAGCGCTCGGCTAGCGAAGAAACGTGGGGCGTCCGCTCAACCGTGAGCTATAGCTCACCCTTCAGCGGACGCCAGGTGCGTGTAGGCACGGCGTCCGCTTCGCCGTAACCCATAGCTCACCCTTTGGCGGACGTCAGGTCGCGCGTCGTCGCGATCAGCCCAGGTCGGCGGCGCGGACGGCGATGTCGGCGCGCATGCGGTCGTGATGGTGCCTCAGATCCAGGCCCGTCAGCTTCTGGAGCTGGCTCAGGCGGTACTTCACCGTCTTCTGGTGGACGAACAGTCTCGCCGCGGTGTCCTGCTGGGAGCAGTCCGAGTCGAGATAGGTGCGCAGGGTTTCCACGAGCGTGGTGCCGTGGGACTCGTCGTAGGCGATCGCCGGGCCGAGGGTCTCGGCGACGAAGCGCGGCAGGTCCAGGCTGCCGGGACCGGCGAGCAGCAGGCCCAGAATGCCGAGGTCCTCGTGCAGGGCGACGGCGCGGTTGGCGCCGACGCCGAGGGCGCGGGTCGCGGTGCACGCCTCGTTCCACGCGGCGGCCAGGTCCAGGGGAGTCGAGCGCGTCGCGCCCACCCCCCAACCGGCTCCCACGCCGGGCAGTTCCTTCTCGACGACCTCGACGCAGTCCTGCAACACGGCGCGCAGTTCGTCGACCGCGACGGCGCGCACCAGCGCCACCACGGTGTCGCCGTGACGCGCGGCCAGACGCAGCCAGCCGGTGTCCTGCAGCGCCGATTCGCAGACCGCGAGCAGCCGGCGGCGCACCCGCTCGCCGTGCGCGCCGGTCCAGCCTTCGGCCTCGCCCATCTCCGCGAGCCGGGCGAAGGTCGCGACGCACACGCGCAGATCGCCGCGCAGGTCGACGTTGACGTGCTTGGCACGAGCCGTCGCCGCCCGCCGTTCCTCGGTGCTGCCGGTGATCAGGCTGAGCAGGACCTCGTCGCGCAGCGCGGCGCGGACTCGGGCCGCGGCCTGCTCCTCGAGGTGGTGCAGGGCGCACGCCAGGCTCGCCTGAGTGAGGGAGAGTTCCACGCCGTCCTCGGCGCCCGCGGACCCCGTCACCATGCACAGCCAGCCCAGGACGTCGCCGCCGACGTGCACCGGGCGGACTGCGACGCTCTGGCGGTCCAGCGTCGTCCACACCGTGCCCTTCGCCGACGGGGCGACCGTGCGCAGCGCCGAACGCAGCACCGGAACCAGGGCCGCCGGATCGAGGGTGGTGGGGTAGGCGGCGCGGACCTCGAAGTCGGAGTCGTAGAGCACGACCGCGGACTCGGTGCGCGCGGCGACCAGACGCAGCACGCCGGACAGGCGCTCGCCGTCGAGCAATGCCTGCACGAGGTCCTGCTGCAGCGACAGGGCGTGGGTGACCTTGCGGAACTGGTTCTCCAACACCCGGTGGGAGACCTCGACCTCGCGCAGGTGCACCGCGCGTTCGTCGTAGAGACGGGCGTGGTGCAGAGCGATCGCGGCCAGTTCCGCGAGGCCGACGATGCGGTCGATCTCGCGTTCGGTGAACTTCGACTCGCGTCGGCGCCACACCTCGAGGACGCCGATGACCTCGCCGTCCAGGACCAGGGGCGCGCAGAGCGCGGAGCGCGTCGCCTCCGCGATCGCCAGTGCGTGGAAGTGGTCGGAGATGACGTCGTTGTGCAGGTAGTCGTCTACCTTCGCGGGCTGCCCGGTCGCAAAGGCGTGCCCGGCCAGGCCCTGCCCGCGGCGCATGCGGAGCTTCGCCGTGGTGAGTTCGCGGTTGCCGGCGCAGGCGCGCATCACCAGTTCGTCGCCGTCGACGAGGAGCACTCCGGCCATGTCGGCGTCGAGCAGGTGCAGCGCCTCGTGGGTGACCGCGAACAGGCCCTCGTCGAGTTCCTTGGCTGCCAGCACCCGCGCGGCCACGGTGCGCATGGCTCGAATGTCCGCGCCCCCGCCGGCGGGGCGCAGACCGAACTGGTCGGTCGCCGCCTGCAGCGCGTCGAGGATCGCTGCCGGGCCCTGGTCCACGGCGCAGGCCACGCGCGCCGCCGCCTGGGCGAGCGCGACCTCGTCCGGGGTCGGGTGCTCGATCAGGGGGGACTCCTCGCGCCGTTGCGGTGGGCCCACGTTAGGTCGGGAATGCAGCGCCGGCTAGCACCTCTTGTAGCAACCAGTGGGTTGCTTTACAGTCGCAACTGTAAGGTTGCTACTGAGGAGGACGACATGGGATTCCCCGACCGCATCGCGCGCACCGTCGAGATCGCCGCGCCGCCGGCGCGGGTATGGGCGGCGATCACCACGGCCGAAGGCCTCGCGGCCTGGTTCGGCGACACCGCGAGCATCGACCTGCGCCCCGGCGGCGCGATGGCGATGACCTTCGGCGAGAGCCACACCGCGACGATGCGCGTCGAGCACGTCGACCCCCCGACGACCTTCGCCTTCACCTGGTCGGCCTTCGACACTCCCGAGGACGATCCGCGCCGCACCTTCGTCGAGTTCACCCTCGAGCCACTCGGCGCCGGCACCCGGCTGACGGTCGTCGAGACCGGGTTTGCGCAGTTGCCCGACGCGATCCACAAGGCGGCCTACGACTCGCACACCGAAGGCTGGCAGCGCGAGATCGACGAGCTCGTCGCCTACGCGCAGGCGTCTTGACCGCTGTCCCGCCCGACCTCGAGGCCATCGCCGAACAGGTCTTCGTCGCCCTCGCCGATCCGACGCGGCGGGCGATCCTGGCCGAACTCGCCGCCGGCGGACCCGCCACGGCCACCGACCTGGCCGACCGCCTGCCCATCACCCGGCAGGGCGTCGCCAAGCACCTCGGCGTCCTCGCCGAGGTCGAGCTCGTCACCGCCGAACCGGGCGAACGCCGCCGCGTGCGCTACCGCCTGAACTCGGCCCCCATGCAGATCGCCCAACAGTTTCTCGCCGCCCTGGCGCGGGACTGGGACTCGCCGCTGGCTGCGCTGACCGCCTTCGTGGAGCGCGCCGCGGACACCGACGAGGAGAGGACATCACCGTGAACGTCGTGACCGCCACCGCATGGAACGAAGCCCGCAATGCCCTGCTGGCAATGGAAAAGGAGCTCACCCGAGCCCGCGACGCCCTCGCCGCCGAGCGCCGCCGGATGCCGTGGCAGGAGATGGGCTCGCACTACCGCTTCGAGACGCCTTCCGGGACTGCCTCGCTGCTGGACCTGTTCGCCGGGCGTCGTCAGCTGATCGTCTACCGCGCGTTCTTCGACGAGGGAGTCTTCGGCTTCCCGGAGCGCCCGTGCCGCGGCTGCTCGATGGTCGCCGACCAGGTCGCGGACCTCTCGCACCTGCACGCCCGCGACACCACGCTCGTGTTCGCCTCGCGCGGGACCCAAGACCAGATCGCCGCGATGAAGGAGTGCATGGGCTGGACCATCCCGTGGGTGACCATCGTCGACGACTTCGACCGCGACCTCGGCGCCCACGAGTGGCACGCCACCAACGCCTTCATCCGGACCGAGGACACCGTCTACCGGACCTACGCCATCGACGCCCGCGGCGACGAGGCCATGGGCGGCACCTGGGACTACCTCGACATCACCGCGCTCGGCCGGCAGGAGAAGTGGGAGAACTCGCCCGCGGGCTACCCGCAGACGGATCCGTACCAGTGGTGGAACTGGCACGACTCCTACGAGACCGAGACCGCGCCGAACGAGGAGTGGCTCTCCCGTGTCGACGGCGGCATCGAGGCCATGGGCGGCACCAAGCGCACCGAGTCCTGCTGCTGAACCACGGCTGACGTCCGAACAGGCGCGCGTTATGGCGCGCGCCTGTTCGGACGCTAGAACGGATTTGCTGGTGATCGCCTCGACGAAGTCCTCCAGATGCAGTTCGTTGGCGACGCTTCAACGTCAGAGGGTTGAGGGTCGGGAGGGCGCCTTCGTGTCCGAGCAGTGCCGGAACCCCGAGATGCTCCAGCCGCCCTTGCTGCTGCGCTTTGTGTCGACGACCGCGAAGACCGAGCCGTCGCTCCGTAGACCAACGAACGTTGCGGAACTGGGCACGGGAGGCATCAGGCGGATGTAGCTCGCTTCCTGGGAACGTTCGGCGTCGGGGTCGAGGCGCTGCGACGGGCGCAGATACAGCCGCAGTCTCGCTTCGGCGGTGCGCGGCGAGGTTTCTTCGCCTGCGCCGTCGACGATCCCGTCGACGCGGGAGTTGCCACGGCAGTCGAGCTCAACGGGCCGTCCAAGGCTGGCGACCACCTCGGCCCGCGACAGCGGAGCGGCAGCAGGCGACGGCGACGGCGCGACGGAGGGCGGTGCCGCGACCGGGTCGGCTGTGAGCTCGCCGCATCCGGACATCGCGAACACCAGCGCCATGACGGCAGCCGACCCTCGAATCGCCCTCATCCGACCTCCGATAGCTCGGGTTCCGCTGCTTGGACGCGCGGGTGACCCGATTCGTTCGGGATTGAGTCCCAACCGCCGCCGACCGCGTCGAAGTAGTTGGCGACCCATGCAACCTGCGGGTCGGGTCGGCCCGTATGAGGGCGCGAAGGGGGTGGCCGGTGGCACGTGGAAAGCAGCGCGACGAGGAGTTCGTCGCGTTCGTACGGGATGCGCAGCTGCGGCTGCGCCGGACCGCGTACCTGATGTGCGGGGACTGGCAGCGGGCCGAAGACGTCGTGCAGACGGCGCTGGTGAAGCTCTACGCGCACTGGGAGCGGGTGGATCGGCAGCAGGGCGCGTGGTCCTACGCCCGCCGGACGGTGGTCAACACCGCCATCGACGAATCTCGCCGTCCCTGGCGCCGCGAGGTCGCGACGGAATTCCTGCCGGACTCAGGCGTCGGCGCGCCCGCCGGATTCGACGACGCCCTGCTCGACGGACTGACCGCACTGCCCCCGAGGCAACGTGCGGTGGTCGTCCTTCGCTACGTCGAAGACCTCGAGGTCGAGACCGTCGCGCAGATGCTCGACATCTCGACCGGAACCGTGAAGAGCCAGGCCGCTCGCGGCCTGGACACGCTCCGAGCGCGCCTGTCGGCGGCGCCGAGCGCACTGCGACCTACTGGGACGGAGATCCGATGAACGAGCACGACCTGATCGACCGCATGCGCGGCCTCGGCGCCAACGGCCCCGCCCCCGCGTGGGGCGCCAATGACCTGCTGCCCGCCGGCCGTCGGATGCGGCGCCGCCGCGCGGTGCTGGCCAGTGGCGGCGTCGCGTCCGTCGCCGGCGGTGTCCTCACCGCGGCCCTACTGTTCGGCTCGGCCCCGCCCGCCGACGTGGTCGTGTCGCCGGCGGGCGATGCACCCAACGGCGGAGAAGGCGCCGAGGTCGACGCTCCGAAGCCGGCGAACTCGCCGAAGAAGTTCGACCCGAACGCCAGCGAGCACAACGCGGCACTGCTGCAGAAGGTCATGGGCCGCGACTTCGAGGTCGTCACCGGCAAGGGCACCGGCGAGCTGAAGCCGGGCTCGCCCTCCGCCGAGGGTCTGCCGGCCGGCGTCGAGGCCACGGTGAACGTGAGCGCGGTGTACGGCACCGCGTACCTGCTGCCGCAGTTCTGCGGACCGATGGTCGAGAAGAGCATGGTCGTCGACGGGTGCGTCGAGTTGACCAACTCCGACGGCCGGACCGTCTATGCAAACTGGAGCCGCTACAGCGAGACGGGCAACTCCGCAGGCGAGCAGGTGCGGGTGCTCTTCCAGCGCAAGGACGGCTTGTTCGTCTACGCGCAGATCTCGGCCGGCGGCAAGACCCTGCTCGGCTCCGAGACGCGCAAGGCCGAGACGCGCGAGTGGCTCGAGTCCTACGTCGACCGCCTCGGAGATCTAGTGACGGACTCCGACCTCGAGTCCGAGGGCACGGGCGTCGCCGACGCCGACCCCGACCTGCACCAGGCCAACGAGCAGCCGACCGCGGCCCTCGAGAAGGCAGCGGACATCTGCCCGGGCGGCCCCGGCGGCGTGACCGTCCTCGAGCCCGTGTTCAGTTCGGAGACTCCGCGTAGCCCGCTGCTGGCGGTGGAGTCCTGGATCGGCTCGAAACTGAACAACGGCCGGTACAAGCTGAGCGATCTCGACCGGTATCGCTCCAAGAGCTATGAGAAGGACGGCACCTGGTTCTACGCCGCCCTCGGCGAGAACAGTGAGATCCACAAGGTGCTAACGGTCCGTCACCAGAACTACCGCTTCGTGGTCTCCGGCGAAATCGAGTGCCGGTAGCGTCCGCGCAACCCTGCTTGCGTCCGAACAGGTGCGCGCTATAGCGCGC
>JBQTIB010000092.1:0-36597 GCA_052389435.1 Sporichthyaceae bacterium
GGGGGGGGGGTGGTCACCCACACCCCCCCTTTCGCGGGGCGCCGGCCCCCGCTACACTCCAAACCCGGGACGCGGCCCCCGACCCCCGGGGGTCCCGCCCCCGCCTGTGTTGCGGTGCTACGGGAGCTGCTGCAGTACCAGGCTGTGCGCGCCGACCTTGGTGTCGATGCGGATCTCGCCGCCGCGCGGCTCGAGGATCTCGTTGCCGGTGACGCCGTCGACGGTGAGCTGGTACTTGCTGCCCGGGAGCAGCTTGGTGACCGTGAAGGACGTCGGCTCGCCGAGCTTGGCCTTGTCGCACGAGGTGATCGAGACGACGAGCGCACGCTGCTCGGCGTCCCAGTACGCCTGGCGTGGGCGGACCGTCGGGAAGTCCACGCCGACGATGGTCGGCTGCTGGAACTTCGCGGTGTTCGGGTTGGTGAAGATGCCCGCCCACTGGCCGGGCTTGTTGATCACGTAGCCCAGCGCGAGCCAGTTGTTGAACTGCGCCCGCGGCCACTTCTCGCCCAGGCCCATGAGGTGGTAGAACTCGCCGAGCTCCGGGTCCCACGTCGGCTCGTAGGTCTTGGTGATCCAGTTCCGCAGCGCCGCGTTGCGCTCGGTGTCGCCGTACTCCTTGGACGCCGCGAAACCGGTTGCGGTGGCGTAGTGGAAGTCGATCCCCATGCCGGGCATGCCGGTGATCCACGCGGAGCCGTCCTCCTGCGGGCAGAAGAACTGCTGCATGCCGCCCTCGTAGAGGCGGGAGAACAGCTTCGAGTCCAAGCCCGCGCCGTTGACCGAGGTGCCCAGGAAGTTGTGCGCGAACTGGTGCTGGGGCTCGTTCAGCGTGAAGTTGTGCGACATGTCGTGGTAGAGCGCGTAGCGCTCGATCGGACCGTCGCCTTCGCCGCCGACCATGTAGTTCTTGCGCAGGAACGGCAGGAACTCGTAGTACGCGGTCGCGTGGTCGGTGCCGTGCATGATGTCGTGCAGCCGAAGGCCCATGCCCGCGACGCTGTTGCACCAGCCGAAGGCCTTGGTCACCTCGCACGAGAGACCACTGGGCGTGGCGTAGAACTGATTGGCAATCAGTTCCGTCAGGCGGGTGGCGTCGTACTCGAACGACGTGGCGTCGTCGTAGGTGATCTTGAACGGCTGGTCGAACTTGTCGTCCCCGGAGATGTAGCCGTAGAGACCGACGAGCAGCGAGAGGTAGCCCTTGTACATGACGTTGCAGTGGCCGTTGGCGCGCACCGGGTCCGGGTCGTAGGCGAAGCCGTTGGTGCCGTTGCCGCCCCAGCCGGGGCTGTCGTACTTGCCCTTGAAGCCCTTGGGCATCAGAACGTCGTACCACCAGTCCGGGTAGTTCAGGCGGTTCGGGTCCTCGCCGCTGTTCTCGATCCAGTCGAAGAAGGTCCAGTACTCCATGAACCGCTGCAGGGTCACGTCGAGGATGTCGGTGTACGCCTCGCGCCAGGCCGGGGTCTGCTCGGCCATCAGCGCGATCGAGAAGGCGGAGAAGGTCAGGTCGTAGCGGTAGTAGTTGTCGATCGGGTCGCCGGTGAAGTTGTCGAAGGCGTTGTGGACCTGGTCGTCCTTGCCCCACTTGCCCGCGGCGAGCACCGTGATCCGCCGGTGGCAGTAGGCCAGCCAGCCCATCGCCTCGTCGGTGAGAGCCGGAGCGCTCGGGGTAATCTCGCGCATCGAGTTGACCTTGAAAGGACACTCGACGCTTGGGTCGTACGCCGCAATCTTCCCGCTGTCGTCGCGGGGCGTCCTGGTCTGGTAGTCCCAGTGGAACGGTGCTGCGCTCACTTGTGTTGCCTCCCGTATCGCCGTTGATCCGGATTCACTGCACTCTTTCGACGCCTCCGGGGCGCGTCAACCGCCGCAGCGGGGCTACATCAGCAGGATCGGCTTGACCGTCTCCCCGCTCTCGGTGTCGTGCGCGGCCTTGTTCACGTCGGCCACCGGATAGGTCTTCGTCAAACGCGCCAGCGGGAACTTGCCCTGCTCGATCAGGGAAACCAGGCGCGGGATGAACAGGTCCGGGACGCTGTCGCCCTCGACGATGCCCACGATCTTCTTGCCCGGGATCATCAGGCCGTTGAGGTCGAAGGAGTACTTGACCCCCAGCGCGGTGGCGCCGATGACGCCCATGGTTCCCAGGCTCGCGAGCGCGTTGACGCCGTCCTCGAACACGGCGGGAACGGCGGTGGTCTCCAGGGCGTAGTCCACGCCGCCGCCGGACAGGTCCTGAATGGCTTCGACGGTGTTGACCTTCGAGGGGTTCACTCCGTGCGTGGCGCCGAGTTCCTTGGCCAGTTCGAGGCGGTGGTCCTTCAGGTCGACGGCGACGATCGTCGTGCAGCCGACAACCTTCGCGGCCATGATCGCCGCGAGGCCGACCGAGCCGGTGCCGAAGACCGCGATGCTTTCCCCGGCCAGCGGGCGCAGGACGTTGAAGACGCCGCCGGCGCCGGTCTGGATGCCGCAGCCGAGCGGCCCCATCAACTGCAGATCGGCGCTCTTGTCGATTTTCACGACGTTGCGTTCGGTCGCGAGGGAGTAGGTGGCCCAGGAGGACTGGCCGAAGAAGTGGCCGTTGATGCGTCCACCGGCTCCGGAGTACGCGCTCGAGCCGTCGATGCGGCCGCCGGTGAGGTTGCGGGCGTAGAGGTCGACGCAGTACGCCGGGTGCCCCTTCTGGCAGGGCTTGCAGATGCCGCAGGAGGCGAAGGTCAGCACGACGTTATCACCGGGCGCGACCTTGCGCACCGACGATCCGACGGCCTCCACGACGCCGGAGCCCTCGTGGCCGAAGATCGACGGGAGCGGCACCGGATACCACTGGTCCCGGCAGATCAGGTCGGTGTGGCAGACGCCGGCGGCGACGACCCGGACCAATACCTCGTCTTCTCGTGGCTCGCCGATCTCGACGTCCTCGATGGCGAACGCGCCACCCTGTTCCCGGCACAGCACTGCACTCGCCTGCACGTTGCCTCCTGGAGTCACGGAGTCCCGACACTGCCACAGCCCGGGGCCCGCGTCATGCGCCCGGCGGGACAAAAGCGGGGCCGCTCGGCTTCCAACGCCGGCTCGGTCGTGCAGGCCGACGTGGGCGAGCGATCGTCAGCCGAGCTCGAAGAGCATCTGCTCCTCGACCTGCACAGCCGGCCAGGGAGCGCGCTGCTGGAGGTACTTCAGGACGAAGTCGGCGTCCTCGATGGCTTCGCGGCTGGCCCAGTAGCTGACGACCGCCATGCGTCCGGGTTCGACGTCCATGCCCCAGTGCGCGGACAGGAAGCCCTTCTGCTGGTGCAGGATGCGGATGAAGTCGCCGATCTTCTCGTCGACGTCGCCGAGAGCCCGCACGGCGTCGACCGGATCGGTCGGAATCCGCCAGGTGACAACGCGCATCCAGCGCGCGTCCCCGGCCCGCTGCGACACTACTCGACCGCCGGGAGCCGCAGGACTACTGCCGGATTCGCGGAGCGGCCCGTCACTGGAGTCCAATCTCCGGCCACACGGCCAGCGCATTCAGGTAGAACACGGCACGCAGCCAGCTTTCCCCCAGGCCGAGGCTCGCGATCGCGGCAACCTGGTGGGCGTAGGCGTACGGAATCGTCGGAAAGTCGCTGCCGAAGAGGATGCGGTCTGCGAGGTCCACCAGCCGGGATCGGGCAGCCGCCGGAAAGGGCCACTCCCGCTCGACGAAGTCGGTGAACACCCCAGTGGTGTCCAGGCGCAGGTTCGGGTAGCGCTCGGCGAGGTCGAAGAAGGCCTCGTAGTCGGGCCAGCCCAAGTGCGCGACGACAGCCGGCAGCGTCGGGTGACGCTCCATCACCTCGGCCCAGATCTCGGGCCCGGTGAACGCGGTTGCGACGGGGCCGTTGCCACAGTGCACGATCACCGGAACCCCGGCCTCCGCGAGCAGACCCCAGGCCTGGTCCAGGTTGCCGCTGCGGGGGTCGTACCCGCCGACCTGCACGTGGGCCTTGAAGACCCGGGCGCCGCCGGCGAGCGCTGCGCGGACGTCGGCGGCGGCGCTCGGTTCGTCGAACAGGGTCGCCGTCTGCAGGCAGCCCGGGTGGTCCGCCGCGAACGCCGCGGCCCACTCGTTGAGCAGGCCGGCCATCCCGGGTTTGTGCGGGTAGAGCAGCGTCGGGAACGCGCGCACCCCGAAGGACCGGAGCATTGCGGTGCGGGTGGCGAGGTCGTACCGGTAGAGGATCGGCCACTCCCGGCCGAGCAGCGGACCGGCGGTGTCGAAGTACGCCCAGACCTTCGTCTGCAGGCGGTCGGGCATCGCGTGCACGTGCACGTCCACGATCCCCGGGAGGCCCAACGCCGCCCAGAAGCGCGGCAGGTCGACGTCGGCCACGGGGAGGTCCACGCCCAAATCTTCTCCTCCGGCGCAACTACCCCCGAGGTCCGGTCCCGCCGGCGGAGCGCGGAGAGCCACCGCCC
This sequence comes from Sporichthyaceae bacterium, assembly GCA_052389435.1. Taxonomy (GTDB): domain Bacteria; phylum Actinomycetota; class Actinomycetes; order Sporichthyales; family Sporichthyaceae; genus JBQTKD01. Next base: position 4,456 of record JBQTIB010000092.1, read on the forward strand.
ACCGCGCCGGGCGGCGCTAGGCCGCGCGAGCGGCCTCGACGGCCTCCTGCGCCGTGAGCAGTGCCTCGTCCCGGGTGTCGTAGAGGCGTCCGTCGACCAACGAGGCGAGCGCAGCCGCTGCGACGAGCGCAGCGATCCCCTCCTGCTCGCGCGCGAAGGTGAACGAACTGCACGTGGGGTAGTCCGCGACGACTGCCGCCACCTGCGGCGCCCAGTCCTCGCGGTCCTCTGCCGGGTCGCTGGAGAAGTCGAACCCCGTGCCCGCTCCGTCGTGCTGGACGGGCATGAAGCCCCCGCCCCAGTCGTCGAGGTCGAGCGAGGGGTCGAGCTTCAACGGAAAACCGAGCCGATCGAGTTCGATCTGCCAGTCGGCGATGGCCACGGAAGCCTTGTGCAGGACGTACAGAACCTGGGACATGACAGCGCTCTGCCCAGTTCAGCGCGTCGGGAACCTCAGCAGGCCACCCGGCGCTTGGCGGAGGCGAACCCCAGCCAGGTGTGGCGGTTGCCCGCCCAGCACCAGCCGACCTTCGCAGCGTCGCGACGCGCGGCGCCGTCGCGGCCCGTGCCGTTGCTGATCCACAGCGCCGGCGTGCGGGCGTCGAGGCGCCCGTCGGGTCTGCGCAGCCGGGAACCGATGGTCATGAAGCAGCGGTTGCGCTCCAGCACGGCCGGATTCTGCAACAGCCAGAAAATGCCCTCGAGCGCCGTCAACGGGGTCCGACCGGCGGCAAGGATCGCCGGGAGCGCCTCGTCCGGCGACCAGTTGGCCATCTCGTCGCCGCGTTCGAGGCCGTCGAGGACGTAGAACGGGGCGTCGGGCAGATTCAAGCCGTCGATGGGCGCGAACCGGTCGAGGTCGGTCATGTCCGCCACCACGAAGCCCGCCTTGCCCTGCCACTCGACCAAGGGCACGAGCACGGACGGCGGCACCGCGAGGACGAGCAGGCCCTCCCCCTCGGCCGCCTTGAGGTCCTTCGCCATCACTCCGGCTCGATCGTGCAGTCCCAGCGAGATCAGGCGGTCCGCCTGGAGGGCGAGTGGAGGAAGGTCGAAGGTCACGCAGGGACTCCCATCGTCGAAGGGCAGGGGGTGCTCGCCCAACGAGCAAGGTCCCCGCAAGATTCCCGGCGGGGGCGACGGGTACCCGAGGACTATGGGTTCCTACGTCACCGCCGACTCCTTCGACCGCGACACCGACTATCTGTCCGACCGCATCACCGCCGACGGCCGCGACGGCTGGCCGGTCGAGGCGGGCCGGTATCGCCTCATCGTGTCCCGGGCCTGCCCGTGGGCCAACCGCGCGATCGTCGTACGCCGCCTGCTCGGCCTCGAGGACGCCATCTCGATGGGCGTCGCCGGACCCGAACACGACGAGCGCAGCTGGTCGTTCACCGAGGACCCCGGCGGGCGCGACCCGGTCCTGGGTATCGAGCGGCTCCAGGAGGCCTTTCTCGCTCGCGATCCCCACTACGACAGGGGCATCACGGTGCCCGCCATGGTCGAGGTCGCCAGCGGACAGGTCGTGACCAACGACTTCCCGCAACTGACCTTGGACTTCTCGACGCAGTGGCGCGATTTCCATCGCCCGGGGGCTCCGGACCTGTACCCGCAACGCCACCGCGACGAGATCGATTCGGTGATGGCCTTCGTCTACGACGAGGTCAACAACGGCGTCTACCGCGCCGGGTTCGCCGGTTCGCAGACGGCCTACGACGAGGCCTACCACCGGCTCTTCTCCGCTCTCGACGGCCTGTCCGAGCGTCTGGAGACCCGCCGGTACCTCGTCGGGGACACGATCACCGAAGCCGACGTACGCCTGTTCACCACGCTCGTACGGTTCGACGCCGTGTATCACGGCCACTTCAAGTGCAACCGCTCCAGACTCACGGAGATGCCGGTGCTGTGGGCCTACGCGCGGGATCTGTTCGCGACACCCGGCTTCGGCGACACCGTGGACTTCGCGCACGTGAAACGGCACTACTACTGCGTGCACGGCGACATCAACCCGACGGGGATCGTGCCCGCGGGACCGGATCTGACGGGGTGGCTGACACCGCACGGCCGGGAGGCGCTCGGCGGCCGGCCGTTCGGCGACGGCACCCCGCCAGGTCCGCCCCTCGCCGACGAGCAGGTGCCCCTGGCGCATTCTGCGTTGGCGGCCTGAGGTGTCCGACATGCGCGAGCGGATGCTCGCCGGAGAGCTGTACCGCGTCGACGGCGAGCTGGCCCGGGCCAGCGCCGAGGGACGCGCACTGGCAGACCACTTCAATCGCCCCGACCTCTCCGAGGAAGAGCGTCACGCGGCGCTGCTGGCACTGCTCGGCGAGGTCGGCGAGGGCACCGAGATCCGTCCGCCGTTCTACGTGGACTACGGCTGGAACATCGCCATCGGCTCGCGCACGTTCGCGAACTACGGCCTCACGGCACTGGACGTCGTCCCGATCGTCATCGGCGACGACGTTCAGATCGGGCCGCACGTCCAACTGCTGCCGCCGCACCATCCGCTCGAGGCCGGCCCGCGGCGAGAGAGGTGGGAGTCCGGCTCGCCCATCGAGATCGGCGACAACGTCTGGCTCGGCGGCGGTGTGATCGTGCTCGGCGGGGTGAGCATCGGAGCCGACACCGTGGTCGGTGCCGGCTCCGTGGTCACCAAGACCCTGCCCGCGGGCGTGCTCGCCGTCGGCAACCCCGCCGCCGTGGTGCGCGTTCTTTGACCCGCTTGCGAGTTAGCCCCGGGTGGGCTTGGCGGCCTTGGTCACCGTGATGCCGGCGGCGAAGTCGGCCATCTCCCGGTCCGACCACTTCGCGTCGAGCGGCCACTGAACGTACATGCGGTTGCCCTTGGCGTCGGTCCAGCGCAGCTGCCCGGCATCGCCACCGCCGTAGCCGCGGACGAGGAAGCCCTCCTGGCCGCCGACGTCGACCCGGTCGCCGGGGGTCTCGGTGGCGTCGAGCGATTCGAGGCTGACGAGCAGCTTGCCCGTGAAGCTCTGCGGATGGGTGTTCAAGCCCGGGGGGACGATGGTCAGCGAGTACTCGTCGACGGCATCCACGCTCCACCCGTCCGGAACGATCGCGACGTTGAAACCGGCGGGCTGCTCGCCCGTGTAGGAGACGAAGGCCAGCGTGGGCGTCTGAACGATCGGCGCGGCTTCGACGGTCGACTGAACGGCGGACCCGCTCTGGCCGACGCCGAACGCGACGCCGCCGGCGAGCAGCGCGAGGCCGAGACCGGCGCCGAGGATGCGGGTGCGGCGGACGTGGACGGCGTGCCGGCCGCGGGCGACGTCGGCATCGAGCACGGTGGGTGCGGCGGCGTTGGCGTCGCCGGCGATGCGGTCGAACATGGGGCGCAGGTCGCTCATCGACTGTCTTCCTTCTGGAGGGGCGCTCCGGGAGCGGTGTGGGGGGCGAGGCATTCGCGGAGCTTCGCGACGCCTCGGCTGGCCTGGCTCTTGACCGTCCCGGGTCGGCAGCCCATAAGGACGCCGGCCGCTTCGGGATCGAGGTCGAGCCAGTGCAGGAGAACAACCGCGGCGCGCATCCGGGCGGGCAGTGCCGCCAGGGCGCTTCGCAGGGGTTCGTCCAGTTGGTCGGTCGGCCCTTCGTGGGTCGGCCGATCCGGCAGTTCCGCGGTGGGGCAGGTTTCCAGGGAGACGGCGGGGTGGCGGGTGCGACGGCGGCGTTCGTCGAGCGCGGCGTTCACCAGCGCTCGTCTGACGTACGCGTCACGGGTCTGTTCGCGAACCTTCGGCCAGCGCAGGTAGAGCCTGGTCAGCGTTGTCTGCACCAGGTCCTCCCCCGCGTGTCGGTCGCCGGCGGCGAGCAGGGTCGCGGTCCGGACGAGCTCGACGCGACGCTTCTGCACGTACGCGCGGAACTCGTCGTCACGACGGGTGTGGTCCACCTGGTTGCCCCCTGATCTGCGGTCCTGCCTCTAATACGCCGACAGGGGCCGCAGCAGTTGCATCTGCGGTTGGACGCATTCGCCGGGCTCGCTGGTTGCGGCGGGTTGGTGGCGCTTTGGTTGCGATGGGTCCTGGCGGCAGTCGCGCCTGGGTGAAGTCGGTGACTGCGGCTCGTGGTCCGGCTGGGCTGAGGCGACTTGGGGTTGCGGTCCGCGGTCCGCCTCGCGGTTGGCGGCCGTGGTTGCGCTGGTCTGTGGGAGGCGCTGCCGCGCCGCTTCCGGTCCTCGGGCGCCTGAGGCGCCCTGCGGTCCGGGTCGGCTTGCCCCCGGGAACCGTGGTCACCGTTCGCCGTTGGTCACCCAACGCTTCGGTCGACATTGCATTCAGGTCGCCGTCGTCGGTGGTCACCACGCGAAATCGCCTTTACCGCACGAGTTTGGGTCTTTGATTCGCTATTTTGTTCGAATATAATGGCCTCATGTACCGCACCCTCGGCGAAATCTTCGCCACCGACGCCGCCAACGACGACGGGCTCGACGTCCAGCGCGCGCTGATCGCGGACTGCCTCGACGCCGAACGCGACAGGGCCCGCATCGACGGGCGCCTCTACACCGCGATGGCCCGGATCGACTCCGACTGCTCCCGGCGCGCGGGCGAGGACGACGAACTCTACGAGCGACTGCTCCGCTCGGCCTACGAGGACCTCGCGCTCGCCGTGGCCTCCTCGCCGACTTCACCGCCGGGTCCATCCGCGAGGCCGCGGAACTGCGCTCCCGGCTCCCCCGCACCTTCGCGGCGCTGTGCGCCGGGAACATCACCCTCTACAAGGCCCAACTCATGCTCGGCCCCGCCCGGACCCTGACCGTCGAGCAGAGCCTGCAGTACGAAGACGGCCTGCTCCCCAAGGCCCCCGACCTCCTCCCGGCCAAACTCCGCCGCATCGCCTGGAAACTCGCCCGCCGCATCGACAAGACCACCGCCAAGAAGCGGGAGAAGGCCGCTCGCGAGAACCGCCGGGTCTGGATCGCCCCGGCCGAGGACGGCATGTACTGGTTCGGCGCGCTGCTCCCCGCCGAGCAGGCCGTCGCCGTCTTCGGCGTCGTCGACACCCTCGCCAAGGCCACCAAGACCACCCTCGAACCGGGCGACGACCGGACGATCGACGCCCTGCGCGCCGACACCCTCGTCGACCTGATCCTCAACCCCAACGGCGAATCCCGGGTCAAGTACGAGATGCGGGTCCTGGTCCCGGCCGGAACCCTGCTAGGCCTGAACGACCAGGACGGGCACCTACCGGGCCACGGCCCGATCCCCGCCGAGATCTGCCGCGAACTCGCCGCCGACTCCACCTGGCGGCACGTCGGCGAGCTTGCGAGCCGACCGAAGGCAGAGCCTGACCGACCCGGACACCTCCCACGTCCTCGACGTCGGAGCCCACATCCGCGAACCCTCCGCCCGCATGCGCGAATACATCGAAGCCCGCGACCAACGCTGCCGCTGGCCCGGCTGCCACCGCCCCGCCCACAAGGCGGATGTGGACCACACCCGGATGGTCTCCATCGGCGGCCTGACCATCCGCATCAATCTCGCCGCGCTTTGCGAACGCCACCACACCGTCCGCCACCTACCCGGTTGGAAAGTGACCCAAGACCCCGACGGGTCCGGTGCACTGACGTGGACGACTCCAACGGGCCGCGTCTACCGCACCCGGCCACCCACGCCGATGGGCGTCGAAGCCGAGCTCGCCGACATCAAACTCCCCGAGTACGAAGAATGCCCCTTCTAAATCGGATCCGGCGTCGCCATTTCAGCCGGCTTTCCCAAGCCAGCAGTTCGTTCGCCACCGCGAACGGCCTGTCGGCCGGACTGCTCATCGGCACGCGTGCCTGGTACTCGCGCAGCATCGTCACCAGACCCTCGCGGTCGAGCTCGTCGGTGACGGTCAACCTCACTGCCTGGCCGTCCGTAGCCACGACGACCCGGTGTCCGTCGACGGCGTAGAGCCGCGGGTACTCGCCGTCCTCGACGTCGACGCCCTCCAGATCGCCCTCAGCAGCCGATAGGTCGGCGAACACCAGAACGTCCCCACCCGAGTCCTGGACGAAGACCGGTTGATCACGTGGTTCGAGTGTTGCCGGGGCGTGCGCGGCGAGCAGATCCGCGACGCCTTCCAGGATTTCACGGGCGCCAGGGCCCCAAGCGAGGAAATGCACGTCGTTGCCGTCGGGATCCGCACCCGCTAGCACCGCTCGCCCGTCGGCTCCGCGCCACAGAACGTCGTAGCCCCACCAATGGCGCTTCGCGGTAGCGGTGCGCTCCGCCTGCTCCAGCAGAACCGACGCCGCCGGACCTTCGGCGACGAGCCTGTAGCGCCAACCGCCGAATGCCTGCATCGGCGTCAGGTCGTGTTCGGCCAACAGCTCACGGAGACGACGCAGCAACACCTCGCGCCGGTCGAGGCTCAAGGCGGGCGGACCCGCGTACGTCGACCAGCCCGTCTCCGGCGCCTGCCACGGTCTGCGGCCACGGACCGGCACCTCGACCACCGCCGGCCGCTGCAGCGGCTCGTAGGTCACCCCGTCAGCTCCCGAGCTCCCGGAGCCGCGACCGCATCTCCGCCTGTTCGTCGCGAAGCCTCTGCGTCTCGCGGCGCGACCACCGCCGAACCTGGGTATCGAGAATCGCGGTGGCGGTCAGCTCGTTGAATCCGTACGAACGCATCAGCGCCCGACGGGCGTCGTCGACGGTCTCCGAAACGCCCACCACGTCGAGAAGTTCGTGGCCATGCTCCGCAGCCCAGACCACGGCGTCGACGATCTCCAGCCGCGATTCGACCTTGCGACGCTCCAGTTCCGAGTCCATGCCTTCAGCTTCTCAGCCGAATATCCGATGGCGCGAGGGCACGACTGTCGGGCACCGTAGAGCCATGACCCGACGACGTCAGTAGTTGTAGGCCCCGGACACCGGGGCCTCCTGCCGACGTGGCGCAGTGGAAAGCGCACCGGTCTACGAAACCGGGGGCGGAGGTTCGAGTCCTCCCGTTGGCACGCGTACAGGAACTCGTCGTAGCTCAGTGGACAGAGCACCGCCCTCCGAAGGCGGGGGTCGCGCGTTCAAGTCGCGCCGACGAGGCAAGAATCAACAGGAACCCCGACCGAGGAAGCGACATGCCGAACACCATCAACTCGAAGCTGATCTCTTGGGCTTCCGAGATCGACGAGGGCACCGTCGTGCAGGCGCAGAAGGCCTCGCGGCTGCCGATCCTCGGCGGTCACGTGGCCCTGATGCCCGACGCCCACGTGGGCATCGGCGCGACGGTCGGGTCGGTCATTCCCACCCAGGGCGCGATCATCCCGTCCGCGGTGGGCGTCGACATCGGCTGCGGCATGATCGCGGCCGAGCTCGACGTGCACGCCTCCCAGCTGCCGGACTCGCTCGACCGGCTCATGCCGCGGATCGAGAAGACCGTGCCGGCGGGCGTCGGCAAGGGCCACAAGCAGGTCCACGACAAGGCCTACACCTTCATGCGGGACCGCAAGCCGGCAACGGACCTGACGTCCAAGCAGCAGGAGACCGCGCTGGTGCAGTTCGGCACGCTCGGCTCGGGCAACCACTTCTTCGAGGTGTGCCTGGACGAGCGGGACATGGTCTGGGTCGTGCTGCACTCCGGCTCGCGTGGGATCGGGAACCAGCTGGCGCAGTCGCACATCTCCAAGGCCAAGCAGCTCGGCGCGATGGGCATCCCGCTCGAAGACCCGAACCTCGCGTGGTTCACCCAGCACACCCCGCAGTTCGACGCCTACGTGAAGGACCTGCTGTGGGCGCAGGACTACGCGAAGGGCAACCGCGACCAGATGATGGACGCCGCGCTCGTGGAGGTGCTGCGCTACATCGGTCGGGGCACGGAGATCTCCCGCGTGAACTGCCACCACAACTTCGCCCAGACCGAAGTGCACGACGGGCAGGAGCTGTGGATCACCCGCAAGGGCGCGATCCAGGCCGACGCCGGCCGGCTCGGGATCATCCCCGGTTCGATGGGGACGCGGTCCTACATCGTGGAGGGCAAGGGCAACCCGCTGAGCTGGAACTCCTGCTCGCACGGCGCGGGTCGCCGGCTCTCGCGGACCGCGGCACGCAAGCAGTACACCGCGGCAGACCTCGCCGAGCAGATGGGCGACCGGACCTGGCTGTCCGATCGCGCGCAGTCGCTGATCGACGAGATTCCCTCGGCGTACAAGGACATCGACAAGGTGATGGCGGACCAGACCGACCTCGTCGAAATCAAGCACACGCTACGTCAGATCCTGAACTACAAGGGGATCTGAGCCCGGACCCGGCGGCCAACAAGGCCGCCGGGCTCCGTGGTTCTCAAGCCGACGTCGTCGACCGCGGTCCCCATTCGTCGGTGCCGGCCCTTCCTCGCGCATCCCGCGGACCACAATGGCGACATGACCGGACCCCGCCGTATGTGGCAGGCCCTCGAGCCCGTCCACGCCGTCGTCTACTTCGCGCCGGAGTCGCGCGCCGCCACCGACGCCCTCGGCGCCAAGGGCGGGTGGATGAGCTACTTCGCCCTACGCGCGGCGCCGTTGGGCCCGGTGTCCGCCGACCTCGTCCGCGCGACGTTCTACGGCTTCGCGCCCGATCGGGTGCAACGGGCCGTCCCGGCGGCGTGGCAGGCCGCAAGCCCCGAGGGCTACCTCGCCGCCCGCCTCCAGAGCCTGGACGCCGCGCTTCGCCGCCTGCTCGGGCCGCTGGTGGACACGATCGAACTGGCCGAGGCCGCGGGCCTGGCCCGCCGGGCGGCGCTGGCGGCACCGACCGCCGGCCGCCCGCTCGGCGCGGCCAACGCGGCGCTGGCCTGGCCCGACGAGGCGCACCTGGTGCTGTGGCACGCACAGACGGTGCTGCGGGAGTCGCGGGGCGACGGGCACGTCGCGGCGCTGGTGGCGGCGGACCTGAGCCCGGCCGAGGCGCTGGTCGCGTTCGCGGCCGAGGGCCGTGTCGACGGGGAGTCTCTGCGGAACTACCGCGGCTGGACGGCGGCGGAGTGGATCGCAGCCCAGGAATCGCTGCGAGCCCGCGGACTGCTCAACGCCGCGGGCGACCTGACGGCGGCGGGCAGGGACGTGCGCGGGTTCGTCGAGAGCTCGACCGACCGCGCGGCGATGCCGTCCTGGTCCGAACTGGGCGAGGCGGGGTGCGAGCGGCTCGTGGAGCTGTCGCACCCGATCACCGCGGCCCTGGTCGCGGGTGGGGCGCTGCCGGCGGGCAACCCGATCGGGCTGCGCCCCCTTCCGCCGGGTTGAACGCGACGGGCCGTGCGCCACGCCCTGTGAGCGCGGCCGCACGGCCCGAAGCATTTTCGCCTCTGAGGACTGGCCACCCCCGTGGCGGCCAGGCGTCCAAAAGGTCGGCCCCGTGGGGGAGTTCCCGTGATCGCGCAATCCCAAACCTGGGACTTTGGACAAATTCCCCGGAACCGGCCGGCGGGACCGCGCGACGGCGGCTGATACGGTCGCGCGCCGATGAATCGCCGCCCTCCGTCTCCGCCGCGCAGCGGGGTCACCGTCACCGTCTGCCGCGGTTGCTGCTGCGGGAACCCCGACAAGCGGCATCCGTTCGGGCCCGGCGCGCCGACGCCGGACGAGGCGTGGTTCGAACTCGCCGAGGCGTGCGACGCCGCGGGTCATCGAATGCGTGCCTCGGAGTGCCTCGGCCCGTGCGAGAACGCGGACGTCGTCGTGGTCGTGGGCTCGGGCCGCAAGCCGCTGTGGCTGGGCGAGATCCGGCGCCCGGAGCAGTTGGCTCGGGTCGCGGCCTGGCTGCGGGCCGGCGCCCCGGTGGCACAGGCGCCGGGCGAACTGACGTTCAAGGCGCCCAAGCGCTAGTGCTCGTGGCCGCAGTCGCAGTCGGTGGAGTCGTCGAGTTCCCACTCCTCCCCCGGGATGGGCACGCCGCGGGCGTAGTGGTCCAGCACCACGGCGCGACGCTGCGGGTCGAGCCGGTCGAGGTAGACGATGCCGTTCACATGGTCGGTCTCGTGCTGCAGACAGCGGGCCAGCAGACCCGTTCCCTCGATGCGAACCGGGTCGCCGAAGACGTCGACGCCTTCGACGACGGCCGTCGACGGGCGCTTCACCGGCGAGTAGTAGCCGCCCGCGACGGACAGACAGCCCTCGGGGTCGTCGTCGAAGTCCCACGGCTCCGGCGGGAGGATCAGCACCGGGTTCACCACGTGCGCGACGACGTCCTCGCCGGCGGCGTTGGGACAGTCCACGACGAACACCCTGGCGTTCACGCCGATCTGGTTGGCCGCGAGCCCGACGCCTTCGGCCTCGTACATGCTCGCGAACATGTCCGCGACCAACTGGATCAGCGCATCGTCGAACACCGCGACCGGCTCGCACGGGGCGTGCAGCACCGGCGTTCCGTGCTGAACTATCGGATGAACCTCTGCCAGAACCTCCATCAGGCGCCGGCGACGAGGGACAGGTCGAGCTCGGGGTAGACCGGGAACGCATCGAGCAGCGCGGTCAGGCGCGCACGGCCCTCGTCCGCGGCGGCGTCGGCGGTCGTGTACTTCGCCTTGGACGGCTTGCCGTCCGTAACGACGGCCACGGTCGCCTTGAGCACGGTGGCGATGACGTCGGCGATCTCCTCGACCTCGCCGACCCCCATGCCGAGCGTGGTGATCGCCGGGGTGCCGAGGCGCAGACCCGAGGTGTACCAGGGGCCGTTCGCGTCGAACGGGAGGGAGTTGCGGTTCAGCGTGATGCCGACGGCGCGCAGCGCCGACTCGGCCTGACGACCCGTCAGACCGAAGGACTTCTGCACGTCCGCGAGCACGAGGTGGTTGTCCGTACCGCCGGTGGCGACGACGATGTCGCGCTTGGCGAGCGCATCGGCCAGCGCGCGGGAGTTGGTGACGATGTTCTGCGCGTAGGTCGCGAACTCCGGCTTCGACGCCTCGTTCAGCGCGATGGTCTTGGCGGCCATGACGTGCGCGAGCGGACCGCCGAGGATGGCCGGGCAGCCCTTGTCGATCGCGTCGGCGTATTCGCCCTTGGCGAGCACGATGCCGCCGCGCGGACCGCGCAGCGTCTTGTGCGTGGTGGAGGTGACGACGTGCGCGTGCGCGACCGGGTCGTTGTCCCCGGTGAAGACCTTGCCCGCGACCAGGCCCGCGAAGTGCGCCATGTCGACCATGAACGTCGCGCCGACCTCGTCGGCGATTTCGCGCATCTTGGCGAAGTCGATCGCGCGCGGGTAGGCGGAGTACCCGGCGAGCAGGATGAGCGGGCGGACCTCGTGGGCCTGCTTGCGCAGCGCGTCGTAGTCGAGCAGACCGGTCTCGCGGTCGACGGCGTAGGCGTGCGCCTCGAACATGCGGGCGGAGATGTTGAAGCGGTACCCGTGGGTCAGGTGACCGCCGGAGTAGTAGTCCATGCCGAGCAGTTTCGCGCCGTGCAACTTCTCGCGCAGGTCGGAGAACTGCTCCTCGGACAGGCCGGCGACCGAGTTGAGGCCGAGCTCGCCGAGGAAGTCGGCCTCGGTGCGGGTCGCGAGGATCGCCGCGTAGGCGACGAGGTTCGCGTCGATGCCCGAGTGCGGCTGGATGTAGGCGTACTCGGCGCCGAACAGGTTGCGGGCGAGCTCCGCACCGCGCGCCTCGATGACGTCGACGTTGTCGCACCCGGCGTAGAAGCGGTGGCCCGCGTACCCCTCGGCGTACTTGTCGGTGAGCAGGTTGCCCATCGCCTGCTGCACGGCCAGGGAGCAGTAGTTCTCGCTCGCGATCAGCTTGACGTTGCTGCGCTGGTCCCGCAGCTCCGCGACGATCCGTCCGGCGATCTCCGGGTCGACCGAGGCGACCTGGTCCAGCGAGGCGTAGAACGAGACGGCGGCCGGGTCGGGACGCTGGCCGTTCAGACCGTTGAGGTAACGCTCGATGATCAGTTCGGACCCGGTGCTCATCAGGGACGTTCTCCTCGGTACGTCGTGCGCCCGTGGGACGCAGGTGGCGGGACCATTCTTTCAGGCTTCGCGGGTCCCTGCCGCCGGCCGCGTCACCCGCCGTGCCGGTCGCGGTCCGGGTCGAGCAGGTCGGCGACGGTCGGCTGCCCGCCCAGCGCCGCCACGGCGGCCGCGCGCTCGGGCTCCAACCGGACCAGTTGCCGCAGGGCGACGGCGACGGCCGCCCGACCCGGCGGGTCGACCGGGGCCGGGAGCGGCGTGCCCTCGCGCGCCGCCCGCCAGGTGGCGTCCTTCAGCCGCAACTGTTCTGCGTCGCCGAAGCTCGCGAGCAGGACGGCGAAGGCGTCGTGCGCCGTCTGGTCCCAGGAGCGCGGCGTCCCGGTGCGGTCGACGACGGGGTGGGCCGGGTAGAACGCCGCCACCGGCAGGTACCGCTCCGGGATCGGCGCCGTCGCGGGATGGGTGCGCCCGGCGCGGAGCAGCTTCGGCAGCAGGTGGGTGTGCGGGCCGTCCGGCGACCGGCCGTCCGACGGTGGGATCGGGGAGTAGACCTCGACCCGGCCGCAGGCGGTGGTGAAAACGCGGTGCGGACCGGCGGCGATCACCGCGCCCACCAGGTGCGGGTCGTCGAACAGGGAGGTGCCCGCGGCCGCCCGCAGCCTTGCGAGCAGGTCGGGGTCCGCGACGCGCACGCAGACGTCGACGGCGGGCCGGCCCAGCCCCAGGTCGACCAGGTGCGAGGCGCGGTCCCACTCGCGCAGGGCCTCCCCGTCGGGACCGAGGTCGGTGACCGTCGTGCGCGCCGGGCCGGCGGCGGCGGTCGGCACGCACAGGGCGACCGTGTGGTTCCAGTGCCCGTGCGGACCCGCGGGCGTCTCGTACGCGACCAGGCGCACGTCGGCCTCCGGGCGCAGACGAATCCCGCCGCGGCCGCTCACCATCTCCCCCGGGCGGGCGGTCACGGGCTCGTCGGACGTGCGGAGGAACTCGGCCACGGCCCCGGGCGAGCCCATGCTCCAGCCGGTGTCGGCCCGGGCCAGGTGAGCGGACAGGACCTCCAGCACACGGTGAGCCATGGCGCGACTCTGCCAGGTCGCCCGCACACCGCTCCCGAAACTTTCGGTGGCGGCGGTTGGCGTCCCGAGCATCCTTCGAATCGTGCTGCCCGTCGGTTCGCGACACGACGCCCGAGAACGCGCGCCACGCCTGAGCTTCGGGAACGTCGGTCCGCATCCGCGCGAGTTGACGTAATTGCCGACACGCCGCAGAACGACCGCGACGCGCCGCAGATACCGCGACATAACCGCCGACACGCGCCGGTGGCCCTCCGGCCACTAGATGTCGTGGGCGAGTTCGATATTTGTAACTACATCAACGTAAGTGCAGGCTCGGCCCGTTGCAGGAAGGGAATCCCAGGCTTCCGCCGCCGATGCGCCGCCGGAGAGGCGGGCGAGGCGCGCCGAAAGGCGTGGTTGCGCGGCGCGCTCGGATTCGGGTACCGCGTCCTGTCCGTAGATCGACCCAGGACGCACCCGGTCCGGTCGAGTGACCGCCGGCCCGGTCCGCGGACCGCGGTGCTACCAAATCACCGACAGATTGCTTTCGGCGGCGTAGTCGGCGATCTTGCGATCCTTGGTGACGATCGGAATCCGTAGGTCCATCGCGGTGGCGGTGAGCATCCGATCGATCGGGTCCCCCTGAAGCGGCGTCAGATTCGCGGCGCGGACCGCTCCGGTCGGTGACAACCCCGCGCTGCGTAGGCGCTCCTCTGCCATCAGGTCTGCCACCCACTCCGCGACCGGTCGGTCCAGCACGACGCGGCCTTTGCCGGCCAGCATCCCGACCTCCCAGCACGAGAGGGGGCTCACGAAGAGCGTCGAAGCCTGCGCGATGACTGCCTTTGCTCTCTTCGACAGGCGATCCTCTCCCGCTTTCCACCACAGCAGGGCATGGGTGTCGAGCAGGACGGCCTTAGCGGTCGGCATCCCACGACTCGCCGGTCGAGAAGTAGTCGTCGTCATCCTCGGCAACAAGCGTCACCGAGCTTGCGGTCGGGGCGGGGCGCGCGATGGGCACGACCTTGGCCACCGGCCTGCCGTGCTTGGTGACGATCAACTCGGTTCGCGACTGCGCAACCTCGTCCAGCAGGGCCAGGCACCGGGCCTTGAACTCCCCCGCCGCGATGGTGTGCTCCATCGCTCCAGAATACCACCATGGTCACAGACCATGGTCACATAGCGATGGACGAGGGACTTCTAGCCCTCGCTTGTAAGCGTTCGCAGCACCTCCGCCCCTGCCGCGGCAGCGTCCGGACCGTGATGGTCGATCCATCCGGTCAGCAGGTCCCCCGCTGGGGCGGACAGGCGGACGTCGAGATGCACGACGACCCCAGGTGCCGCGATCAAAAAGGCCCGCAACGCGTCCAGCGAGGCACCCGCGCAAGCACGGCATTCGATCCGCACGCCGGCTTCGTTGCTGAAGTCGTTGAGGCAGTGCAACGGCGCGGCTGCACCGAGTTTGGTCGCATAGTCGACGATGGCCAGACAGACCTCGTCGGGATTCGCGTACGGCGGTAGAGCCACGATCTCCAGTCCGGGCGATCGCCCCGGTCCCGCATCGCGGATCGTCGACTGGAAGGTAAAGGACGACGGCCGTCCCCTACTCAGATCCCCTTCGCGGGCATGGCGAGCCACGTAGCAGGTGGCGCCGCCCGGAAAGTCCGGCCTGTCGAACGTCCAGGCGGCGGCCTCCGCTTCGCCGCCCCTCGCGACTCGCAGCACGGCTTCGGCCACTCGCTCCGGCGCGTACGGCGGGCGAACCCCACCGCGGAACATCGAGCCGTTGACCAGGTCGAACGGGATCGGTGGGCCAGACCCTCGCTCGGCCGCGACCGCCGCACGACCAGCAGGCGAAAGCCGGCACTCGGTGTACTCCGCATCGGCGGGCGGATCGTTGCCCGGCGCTCCAAAGTTGCCGTGGCCCTCCAGTAGCGGAAGATTCGACCTCCACGGTTGTGCCAGTTCGACCATCGCGACGTAGGCATCCGCGGCGTTCTGACCAAACTCCCGTTCCAGCCGACGCAGAGCCCGATGGCTCTGGCGGAGTACACCCGACTCTCCGGACTCGGCGTCCACCGCAAGCAGCAGTGCGGTGTCGAGCAGTCCCAGCCCGGTCGCGTGGCCCACGGCTCGATCGTAGGACTCTCGGCGGAGTACTCGCCTCCAGTCGGTGGAGTAACTCTTACTCGTGCCCGCCCGGACCGGCGGACGTGGAATTGCCCCAGGACGCCGCACCGATCCGCGGGGCGGCGAGACACCAGGGGAGACCACCATGAACGCCAAGACCACCGTCGCCACCACCGCCGTCGCACTGCTCGCCGCGGGCTTCTTCGCCGCCTCCGCCGAGGCCGCGCCGGCCCCGCAGCCGGGCCCGGGCGGGCTGTCCGCCGACTCGCCGACTTCGATGAGCTACACCGGCATGGGCAAGGCCAAGGTGACCGACGCCAACGGCATCCGCCGCGTCGTGCAGTACAAGGACCAGTTCCACGCCACGACGACCTACTCCAGCAACGCGTGCGTGACCTCGCTGTCGGTCTCGCAGCACTACCCGATCGACGGCCAGAAGTTCAAGGTCGTCGACTGCTCCGGCAACGAGCGCACCTTCGCCTTCCAGGTGAACGGCTAGCCGTCGACGAATAGCCAGAGAACGAACATCAGAGACGGGTGGGGCGCCGAGGTCGCCTCACCCGTTTCGTCTGTGCGATCTGTCGACGGCCCTACAGGCCAAGGGCTTTCTTGAGCGCGTCGAGATCGGGAGAGCCGAAGACCACGCGGTCGCGGATCGCGACGTAGCAGAGGTCGAGGTTCACGCCGGCCGCGGCGATCTTGTGGGTCAGTTCCGCGAGGGCGCCCGGTCGGTCGTCGACGTCGACGACGACGACCTCGCGCTCTCGGGTGACCTCCAGGTGCGAGATCCCCAAGAGGTGCTTGGCGGCCTCGGCGTGCGGGACCAGGATGTGGAGTTCGGCGTTGTGCGTGTCGTCGAGGCAGGTGGCCGCGGCGATGTTGATGCCGGCGTCGCTGACGGCGTCCGCGACCTTGGCGAGCGCGCCCGGAGTGTTCTCGAGCTCGATGACCAGGTCGTACGACGTGTGCACGATGTTCGTCATGCCTCGGCACGCTACTCCCGGCCGCAAGACCCGTGACATCCGCCTTTCGGCGGTATCTCAGACCAGCGATTGCAGCGCCGCGATCATCGCCTTGAGGTCGCGGGCCGTCTGCCGGGAATCTCCTCGGGCCAAGTGGACCAGGCCGAGTCCGTCTGCGGCCATCAGGATGAGATTCGCCAGTTGGGGGAGGGGAATCCGCGACGGCTCGGTGTCGTGTTCGGCGGCTCTGCGCAGCAGTTCCAGGACCAGCGAGTGCGCGGCGCCCGAGGTTCCGGCCGAGTTGCCGGACCGGATCAGCGCGACCAGGGTCTCGGCGAACGCGAGGGCCGCGCCCTCGGACCCCCGGACCCAACGCCACCAGGCGGTCAGGACGTCCTCGACCGCAACGGCCACTCCGGCGTCCGTCCGGACCGCAGCGAGCGCAACGTTCACCCGGCCCAGCAGCTCCGCGGCGGCGAGCTGGTGAAGTTCGTCCATGTCGCGGAACGCGTAGTGGACGGTACCGAGCGAGGCGCCGGCTCGGTCGGCGATCCGGCGCGCGGTGATCGCGGCCGGACCCTCCTCGACGAGCAGGTCGAGGGCGACGGCGACGAAGTCCAGCCGACGCTGTTCGGCGCTGACCCGCGGCATGCGACTCCCCGTTGACGACGACGTAGCTCCGCCTCCATAGTGTACGGATGTCTTGGACATACGTCCAACAAGGACGAACCCGCGAACGCCTGTTCCTCGCCCTGCTGGCCGCCGGGATCGTGGTGCCCTACGCGGCCGCGGTCCCGTGGCTGCTCGACCACGGCCTTGCCGTGCCGCGCCTGCTCGACGAGCTCTTCGCCAACGACATCAGCACGTTCTTCGGCCTCGACGTGCTCGTCGGTGTCGTCGTACTGCTCGTTCTGGCAGTCGTCACCGACGACCTGACGCCACGTCAGCGCGCCGCCGTCGCGGGCGGCGCGCTCGCCGGCGCCTCCGTCGGCCTGCCGCTGTACCTGTGGCTCCGCGAACGGAACCGGACCGCGCACCCGGCCCGATAGCGCTACGCCGGCGCCTCGAAACGTTCGGCCCCGAGTAGCTCAGGCGCAGCCCCAGCCCTTGGTCGCGCGGGGCCAGGCCTCGACGTGGTCGGCGTAGCGGAGGTAGGCGACGTTCTCGGTCAGGTAGAGCCGCTTGCCGTCGCGGCGATAGCCGGTGTCCTTGGCGGCCGCGGGCAACTCCGCGTCGGCGTCGTACGCCGCCTTCAGGAGAGGCTTCGCGGAGCTCTGTTCGCGCACGAAGAGACCCTCGGGGTCACGGACGTACCAGGTCCGATCGGACAGGAAGATGAAGGTCGCCGACTCCCAGGCGCAGTGCTTCGAGCCCGGTCCAGAGTGGAGCACGGTCGTGGGGACGCGCTTGCCGTCGCGATCGGTCCAGATCTCCCAGTAGCCGGTGGCGTCGAGATCCGCGGGGAACTCGGCCGGGTCGCACCAGGCGGCGTCGAGCACGCCCCACCCCTTGAGGTAGGTCTTCGGATCGGTGTCCTTCACCGCGATGGCGACCGATCGAACCTTGCCCTCGAAGGAGTAGGTGAACATGGCGCGGTCCGCGGTGCGGGCGGCGAGCCCGTAGCCGTCGCGGGCCATGGGGTGGGAGAACGGCATCGCGTCGCCGTCCCAGTTGGCCAGCGCGCCCTCCGGCGTCTTCGCGCTCTCGATCTCCTCGTCCGGATTCAGGCCCATGCTCTTGCGGAAGACCTTGCCGTCGCACTCGAGCGCCTTCGCCGCGGCGTTCTTTCCGTCCAGCGGCCCGTCGTACGGCTTGGCCGCCGGCGCGGCCTGTGCCACGGCGTCGGGCCGATCCGCGACGCCGCAGCCGGATAGACCCAGCGCGACGGTCAAGGCCGCGGCGGCGACGGTACTGCGATGGGGCATGGCGAACTCCTCGAACGGCGACTCCCCTAGGACGCGGTCGGCGTGCCATTCGTTCGACGGCAGGGTCAGGGTCCATTCGTGTCGTTGCCTCAACCGGGATCCGCCTGCGAAACTCCGCCCGACCGAATCGAAACTGGAGGTTCAGTGGGCATCCGCCGTCTCGCCGCGCCGACGCTGTGCGCCGTTCTGGTTCTCGCCGGCTGCGGCGGGGACGACGAGCCGGACGCCGCCGCGCCGCCCGTGAGTTCGGCGCCGAGCACTCCGCCGAGCCCGATCGGCGCGCCGAGCACCTCGCCGACGGCGGGAATCACCTCGGGCGCCACGTCGAGCCCCTCCAGCAGCGCCGCCCCCGGGGCCGCCCTGAGTCTGTCCACCGCCAAGACGCTGGCGAAGGCCGGCGTGCTCACCTCCGCCGACCTGGCCGGGTGGACCAAGGCGGCGCAGACGCAGGACGCGGAAGACGACGCCGTTGAGAAGTCTGCGAAGGAGTGCCTGAACCTCGCCCTCACCCCCTATCTGCACCGCGACCTGGGATTCACCTACACCAAGGGCACCGTCGAGGTCAGCTCGGACGCGGACGTCACGTCCACAGCCGAGCAGGCAACCGCGGAGTTCGCCGCCCTCGGTGGAGACAAGGCCGCCGACTGCTATCGGGACGCCCTCGCGACCGTCTTCCCGCCCGACGCGAAGCTCGAAGTCGAGGTCGTCGAGCCGAAGGTTCAGGGCGCCGACGACGCCATCGGCTTTCGTCTGGCCGCGGAGTTCGCAGGTCCCGCGGGCCAGATCGTGTTCAGCGGGTACGAGATCGCGGCGCTCGTCGGTCAGACGATGATCTGGCTCAACTCCGCCGAGGAATCGGCGACCCCCGCGTACAAGCTCGCCGACCTGACCGCGCTTGCGGCCAAGCTGGTGACACGGGTCGACGCGGCCTCGTAGCCACGGGACCGCGCCGCCCTCAGCGACCGGGCGCCACGACCACCGGCGGCGTGCCCGGCCCTGCCACCACGAGCGACACCGGACCGGTCTGCAGGGTTCGCAGGTGCAGCAGCACCGGATGCTCTTCGAGCAGGCGCGCGGTGTTGGCGAGCGATCGGAATGCCGCGGCCTCGGACCGGGCGCGCTCGAGGTCCGCGCGCCCCTGCTCCCGCGCCAACAGCACCTCGGTGACGGCGCGCCGGATCTCGGCCGGGAGGGTCAGGTCCCGCACGTCGGCGGACAGGACCGCGAGACCGAGCGGCTCGACGACGGCGGCGACCTCGTCGCCCAGCCCGGCCGAGAGCGCCTCGCGGGCGGCGAGCGCCTCGGAGAGGGTCACCGAGGACACCCGGCGCCGGACGGCCTGCTGCAGCGCGACGTGCAGTCGCGCCTCGGGTTCGTCCGCGACGGTCAGGTACGCGACCGGGTCGACGATTCGCCACACCGCGTTGACCGAGAGCCGAAGCCCCACGGCGTCCGCGGTAAGCACCTCCTGGAGCGGCAGGGAGTACCCGCGCTCGCGGACGTCCATCCGCCGGACCTCGTCGTTCCACCGCAGTCGGTGCCGGCCGGGGCCGAGCACGCCGTGCACCGCGCCGCGGCGCAGCACCACCGCGCGTTCCCAGTCCCGTACGACGCTTCGAGTGAGCACGTTCCTCGCCTCCCTCCGGCGGTTCGGCGCCGCGTTCGGGCGCCCACTGCCGCGAGGCCGCCGGCGCCGCCCGACGCGCCGCGGCGGGACCGCTCACCGGGGGTGGCGGGCGCAGGGCCGAGGCAGGTCTGCCCGTTGCCGGGCAGGGCGGTCGCCGACGGCCGAAAGACGGGAGTCGAACCCGACGATCGACAGTCGCTACCAGGTCCGGGCCTCCCAAAGCGCAGGACGATCCCGGGAAGTCCCGGTTCGCTGCTGGGCAGGCCCGCCGATGCCAACGGTAGAACGCAATGTGCCGCACGGCCACGGATTTTCCAGTCGGGCCGTCTACCTGAGTGATCGTCAGACCAGACCCTCGGCCGCGCCGAGCGCGCGGTCCGAGCCGTCGGGTAGCACCGCCTGCCCGGTGGTCGCGCGCAGCGGGACGCCGTCGATCGTGACGTCGAGCGCATCGGGGTCGAAGCTGAGGTGCCCGCGGATGCGGTCGGCCTCCGGGTAGGGGTCCGGGTAGGAGAACGCCCCCGCCCACGCTCCCTCGACCTGCCAGTGGTCGGCCACGCCCTTGTACGGACAGAAGGTCTGGTCCGCCGTCGCCGTCAGGGCCGCCTCGTCGACGTCGGCGACGGGCACGTACCAGCGCGGCGCGAACCCCGTCTCGTAGAGCACCTGAGCGGCGACGGTGTTGGCGACGACGCGGCCGTTCAGTCGGACGACGACCCGGCGCGAGGAGCGGCGGATGTCGACGCGGTGGTACGGATCGGCCGCGTGGCCGCGGATGCGCTCGTCCTCCTCGTAGAACCCGTCCATCGCGCGCCACACGAACGCTACGCGTCCGGCGAGCTCTGCCGCGTGGCCCGGCAGGTCCGCGTACGCCCAGGCCGCATTGGGCACCTCGCCGATCGAGAACCACGTCGTCGGCCCGAAGTCGGCGTGTTCGGTGCGCCGGTCGGACTCCTTCAGCGGCCCGGTGACCGAGTGCCGGGGGAAGTACGCCACCGGGTAGCGGCCGGGTTCGTGCAGGAGCAGAACGTCCTCGCTGTCGGCGATCCACTCCCCGCCCAACCGCACGCGCATCCGGCGGCGGAGCGGCTCGACGTAGAGCAGACGCTCGGGCAGCGGGGCGGCGGTGAGGAATCGGCCCACCGCCGCCGGTGCGAGCGGGCCCTGCTGCCAGGACAGTGCCACGACGTTCTCCCTTCGTTTCCGACGCGGACTCAGAAGTGGCCGCAGGCCGGACCGTGGCCGGGCGCGGGGGCGCCGGTGGCCGAGACGCCCTCGGGCGCGTAGACCTCGAGGCGGATGCCGTCCGGGTCGGAGAAGTAGACGCCGCCGGAGTCCGCGCCCTCCTGGTGGAGCACGACGCCGCCGTAGCGACGCTCGACGCCGAGGCGCGCGAGGCGTTCCTGCAGCGCGTGGAGCTCCGCGACGCCGGGGACCCGCAGCGCGAGGTGGTGCAGGCCGGGCCGCGCGGTGGCGAACTCGCCCTCGGACTGGCGCCACAGCGTGACGAGCACCTGGCCGTCGCGCCCGAGGAACACCCACTCGCGCTCGGCGTCGCGGCTCTCGCCGAGCGTCTCGAGGTCGAGCACCTCGGCGTAGAAGGCGCGGGAGCGCGCCAGGTCGGTGACGTTCAGGCCGACGTGGCCGGGCTGAACGGACAGGGCGGTGGCAGCGGCGGTGGCGGTGGTCATCGGGATCTCCTCGAAGTCGGTTCTAACTGACACACGTACTTTCACTGGTTAGATCTAACTTGTCAACTGCTCATCCGTGGTTAGATCGCTTCATGCGGACGGTGCGAATCCTCGACGGCGAACCCCTGGCCATCGACCTGGTCAACACGCTGTGGATCGAGCACGGCGAACTCGTCGACGCCCTGGCCGACGTGGAGGGCGCGCGCGCGTGGATCGACCTGCAGGGCATCGACTGCCCGACCACCGAGTCCGCCCGCGCCTCGCTGGTCACCGCCCGGACCGCGATCCGCGAGCACATCGGCGCGCCGGACTCCCCGTCGGCACGCGCGGCCCTGAACGCCGTGCTGGGTTGGGGTTTCCGGCGCCCCGTCGTCACGGCGTCGGGCGTGGTCGCCGAAGCCGAGACCGACGATCCCGCCGCGCGCGCCGGCTGGCTGGCCGCCCTCGACTACGCGGACCTGCTGGCGGCGGGGACCGGCCGCTTCGGTCGGTGCGCCCACGAGCAGTGCGTCCTGCACTTCCACGACGCCAGCGCCCGCGGCCAACGCCGCTGGTGCTCGATGGCCACCTGCGGCAACCGCGCCAAGGCCGCCCGGCACTACGCCAAGTCTCGAACCGACTAACCTGCACATAGCACTTGACAGGTTAGAACGAAGGGCGCACACTCGAGACATGACCACTACTGGTTTCCACCCGGGCGAACTGCTGGTGCAACAGCGCGCGGGCGTCGCGGAGGACGCGGCCCGCCTGGTCGGCATGCTGGGGCCGGCCCGTCTCGACGGGCGTCCCGCGGCCTTCCTCGGGCAGCGGATCCTCGCGATGCTCACCGCCCGCGACCCCGACGGCCGACTGTGGACCACGCCGGTCCTCGGCCCGGCCGGATTCCTGCGCGCCTACGCATCCACTCTCGACGTCCACGCCTCGCGCCAAGGCCCGCTGGCGAAGATCGGAGTCGGCAGTCCCGCGGGGCTGATCGCGGTCCACTTCCCCACTCGGAACAGGTTCCGCGTCAACGGCGTCGTCGCCGAATCCGAGCCCTTCGGGATTCGCGTCGAGGTCGCCGAGGCCTACGGAAACTGCCCGTCCTACATCCAGGGCCGCTCGTTGGCGATCGAGGCCGACACCGGCGAACCCGAGGGACCGTCAGGCTCCCTGTATGCGCTGGACGAAGCCGCTCGTCGGCTCGTCGAGAACGCCGACACGTTCTTTCTCGGCACCGTTCACCCCGAACGCGGCGCGGACACCTCGCACAAGGGCGGGCAGCCCGGCTTCGTGCGCGTGGACTCCGACGGTTCCCTGTGGTGGCCGGACTACGAGGGCAACAACATGTTCAACAGCTTCGGGAACATCGTCGAGAACCCCGAGGCCGCGCTGCTGTTCTTCGACTTCGAGGACCGGCGCGCCCTGCACCTCTCGGGTACGGCCGCGGTGGAGTGGACGGAACCCGGCGTGGCCGGAGACGACGACGGCACCGGCCGCCGCGTCCGCTTCCGGGTGGAGCGGGCCGTCTGGGCGCCGCTGCCGCTGAAGGCGGACGATCTGGACCCGTCGCCCGCCAACCCCGCGCTAACCGGCTGAGGGCAGCCCGAGCGCCGCGGCGATCTCGGTCAGAGCGGGCACGGGATCCGCTCCCGCCGGGGTGAGGACCTGGATGCCGACGTGGTCCGCGCCCGCGTCCACGTGGGCGCGGAGCGCGGCGACGATCTCGGCGGCGGTGCCGTGCACGGCGAGCGCGTCGATCAGGGCGTCGCTGCCGCCGTTGTTCAGGTCGGCCTCGGCCCAGCCGAGGCGGAGCAGGTTCGAACGGTAGTTCCGCAGGCCCAGGTACGGCTTCTCGACGATGGGCCGGCCGATCGCGCGGGCCGCCTCCGCGTCCGTGTCCAGCACGACCTTCTGCTCCGGCGCGAGCAGCACGCCCGGGCCGAGGAGTTCGCGCGCCTCGCGGGTGTGGGCCGGGGTGGTCAGGTACGGGTGCGCGCCGGCGGTGCGCCTGGCCGCGACCTCGAGCACCTTCGGACCGAGCGCTGCGAGCACGACGGCGGAGTTCGGGACACCGGCCGCGTCGAGCTCGTCGAGGTAGGAGACGATCGTCGCGAACGGGCTGCGGTACTCACCGGTGTGCTCCGGATGCCCGATGCCGACGCCGAGCAGGAACCGGCCCGGGTGCGCCTTCTCGATGCGGAGATAGGACTCGGCGGCTTCGGCGGCAGGCACCGACCACATGTTCACGATGCCCGTGACGACCGCGATGCGCTCGGTCGCGTCGAGCATCGACTCGGCCAGCGCGAGGTCCCCGGGAGGCGAACCGCCGATCCAGATCGCGCCGTAGCCGAGATCCTCGATCCGCTTGGCCAACTCCGGCGACAGGTCCCGGTAGAAGCGCCAGATGCCGTACGTGCCCAGTTCGATCGTCATGTGAATCCCAATCGGCGAGCCGCCCGGCGCATTCCCGCTGCCTCAGGACTTGCGGGGAATGGTCGCCTCGACGTACGCGGCCACGGCCCCCTGGCCTTCCGGGGAGGCCCAGATCTGCTTGGCCAACACGTCCGAGGAATCGCTCGCCGGCGTACCGAGCCCGTCCAGGACGCCGCGGCGCAGCGCGCGCTTGGTGTGCAGGAACGTCGCGGGCGGAATCGCGGCCATGCGCGTGGCGAGCACCAGGGCCCGGTCCAGCAGATCTTCCGGAGCGACGGTTTCGTTCACCAGGCCGCGGGCCTGAGCCGCCTCGGGCCGCAGACATTCGCCGGTGTTCACCAGCGCCGCGGCGCCCGTCCCGACGGTCAGGGCAAGCGCGGCGAGCGCCGTGGAGGGAAACGCAATCCCGACCAGCAGTTCCGGCACCCCGATCGTCCCGGCCGACATCAGCCGGTAGTCGGCACAACAGGCGATCACGCAGCCGCCGGCGATGGCGTGGCCGTTGATCGCCGCGACGACCGGGCGCGGGTAGCGCAGCAGGTCCTCGAAGATCCCGGACAGGGCCGGCCAGAACGTTTCGACGTAGGCCGGCCCGCCGTCGAGATAGGTGCGCAGGTCCACGCCCGCGGAGAACGCCTTGCCGGTGCCGGTGAGCACCAGGGCGTCGCCGGCGGACGCCGCCGCGGCGACCGCCTCGCGGAGCGCCACGAGGAACTCCGTGTTCAGTGCGGACACCGGTCCGCTCGCCATCCGCACAACGCGCACCCCGGGACTTGCATACTCGACCTCGATCATGTTGCGGATTGTCCATCAACCGGCGGGATGGACGATCGTCGGCTCGGCCGGCCGGAACAATGGGAGCTCGGCGGTACACCGGTGTGCCGACGCCGAGGGGGTGCGTGTGCTGATCGGGCTGCTGCGCGCGCGCCTGCGGCCGCATCGCCGCCTGCTCGCCGGGATCGTCGTTCTGCAGTTCGCCTCGACCCTGGCGGCCCTGTACCTGCCGACCCTCAACGCCGATCTCATCGACAACGGCATCGTCCGCGGCGACACCGGGCACATCGTCCGGGTCGGCGCCGCGATGTTGGCGGTGACCGTGGCCCAGGTGGTCTGCGCGATCGGCGCGGTCTACGTCGGCTCGCAGGTGGCGATGGCCGTCGGTCGCGATCTGCGGGCCGCCGTCTTCGACCGCGTGCAGTCCTTCTCCGGTGCGGAGTTCGCCCGCTTCGGCGCGCCGTCGCTCATCACGCGCAGCACCAACGACGCCGCCCAGGTACAGGGCTTCCTGCTCATGGCGTTCACGATGGCCGTCCCGGCGCCGGTGTCCGCGATCGGCGGCATCGCCCTCGCGCTGCACCAGGACGTACCGCTGTCCGCGGTTCTGCTCGCCGTGCTGCCCGCCCTGGTGGTCACCGTGGCGGTCCTGGTCCGGCGCATGCGCCCGTTGTTCCGTCGCACGCAGTCGGGCATCGACGCCACCAACCGCATCCTGCGCGAGCAGATCACCGGCGTGCGGGTGGTCCGCGCATTCGTGCGCGACGGACTCGAGCGGGAGCGCTTCGCCGACGCCAACGTCAATCTGCACGACGCGGCCCTCGGCGTCGGCCGTCTCCTCGCGCTGATGTTCCCGCTGGTGCTGCTGATCGTGAACGCCGCGAGCGTCTCGGTGCTCTGGTTCGGCGGCCACCGCATCGACGACGGCGACATGCAACTCGGGGCCCTGACCGCCTTCCTCAGCTATCTGATGCAGATCATGTTCGCGGTGATGATGGCGACCTTCACCCTCGCGATGATGCCGCGCGCGGAGGTCTGCGCGGAGCGGATCGTCGAGGTGCTCGACACCGAGCCGTCGGTCGCCGCCCCGGCAACGCCGATCACGGCGATGCCCGAACCGGGAACCGTCGAACTGCGCGGAGTCACCCTGCGCCTGCCGGGCGCGGAGATCGGCGTGCTGCGCGAGGTGAACCTCTCGATGGTGCGCACGGGCACGACGGCGATCGTCGGCGGCACGGGCTCGGGCAAGACGACGCTCTGCTCGCTGATCGTGCGGTTGATCGACCCGACGGAGGGTTCGGTGCTCGTCGGCGGCGTCGACGCACGCGACCTCGACCCTTCCGTCCTGGCCCGCACGGTCGGCTTCGTCCCGCAACGGCCGTACCTGTTCACCGGCACCGTCGCCTCCAATCTCGCGTTCGGCAACCCGGCCGCGACCGAGGAGGACATGTGGGCCGCGCTGACGACGGCGCAGGCGGCGGAGTTCGTAGCGGCCATGCCCGGCGGCCTGCACGCGCCGATCGCCCAGGGCGGCTCCAACGTCTCCGGCGGGCAGCGTCAGCGGCTCGCGATCGCCCGCGCCCTGATCGCACGGCCCGACGTCTACGTCTTCGACGACGCTTTTTCCGCGCTGGACAACGCGACCGACGCCGCCCTGCGCGCCGCGCTGGTGTCCTGGACGGCGGGCTGCTCGGTCCTCGTCGTCGCCCAGCGCGTCGGGACCATCCGCACGGCCGATCGCATCGTCGTGCTCGACGCGGGGCAGGTCGTCGCCACGGGAACCCACGACGAACTGATGGCCGACAGCCCCACCTACCGCGAGATCGTGCTGTCGCAGCTGAGCGCGTCGGAGGCGGGCCGATGAGCACGCCTCGTTCGCACGACGTCCGCTCAAGGGTGACCCATAGCTCACGGTTGAGCGGACGCCCGGGGTTGGCGCGATGAGCAAATCCGAGCAGCCGACGGTTCCCGCGCGCGGTCCCGCTCCACCCGGCGCGCGTGGTCCCGCGGGTCCGGGCAACGCGGCGCTGCTGGCCGCGATGCCGACGGAGAAATCGCTGCACTTCAAGGCCTCGGGCCTGCGGCTGATCCGCATGCTGCGCCCGGAACGCGCGCTGGCGTTGACGGCGATCGTCTGCGCAGCGGCGGCGATCTTGTTCTCGGTGCTCGGGCCCTGGCTCCTCGGCCGGGCAACCGACCTGATCGTCGGCGGGATCGTGGCGCGCGATCTGCCCGCGGACCTGACCGACGACGAGGCCGTCGCGGCGCTCGAGCAGTCCGGCCGGGGCGAGCTCGCCGACCTCGTACGCAACGTGGATGTGACGCCGGGTCAGGGCGTCGACTTCTCGGGCCTGGCCGCGGTCCTAGGGATCACCCTGGGCGTGTACGCGCTGAGCTGTCTGTTCTCCCTCGCCCAGGGCCGCCTCGTCGCGACGATCGTGCAGCGGCTGGTCCTGCGGCTGCGGGCCTCCGCGCAGGCGAAGCTGGAACGCCTGCCACTACGCTACTTCGACTCCCATCCGCGCGGCGAGATCCTGTCCCGCGTCACCAACGACATCGACAACATCGCCCAGACGCTGCAGCAGACGCTGAGTCAGCTGCTGACCTCGTTGCTGACGATCGTCGGCGTCCTGGCGATGATGTTCTGGATCTCCCCGCTGCTCGCGCTGGTCGTCCTGGTGACCATTCCGCTCTCGGTTCGTGCGGCCAAGGCGATCGGCCGGCGATCGCAGCCGCAGTTCGTGAAGCAGTGGTCCACGACGGGCAAGCTCAACGCCCACGTGGAGGAGATGTACACCGGACACGCCCTCGTCCGCGTGTTCGGCCGCGGCCCGGAGGCGGCCGCGGTCTTCGCCGAACGCAACGACGAGCTCTACCGTTCCTCGTTCCGAGCGCAGTTCCTCTCGGGCGTGATCGGGCCGACGATGCAGCTGATCGGCAACCTCGGCTACGTCGCCGTCGCGGTCGTCGGCGGCCTGCGGGTGGCGAGCGGATCGCTCAGCCTCGGCGACGTGCAGGCGTTCGTGCAGTACACCCGCACGTTCAACCAGCCGGTGACGCAGGTGGCGTCGATGGCGAACCTGCTGCAGTCCGGAATCGCCTCGGCGGAAAGGGTTTTCGATCTTCTCGACGCCGGCGAACAGAGCGCCGATCCGCCGCCGGTGCCGTGGCCTGGACCGGTCCGCGGAGCCGTCGAGTTCGAGCGTGTGCGCTTCCGGTACTCCGCCGACCGGCCGCTGATCGAGGACCTGTCGCTGTCGGTCCCGGCCGGCGCCACGGTGGCGATCGTCGGGCCGACCGGCGCGGGAAAAACCACCCTGGTCAACCTTCTGCTGCGGTTCTACGAACTCGACGCGGGCCGGATCACCCTCGACGGCGTCGACATCGCAACGATGCCGCGACCGCAGTTGCGCCAATCGGTCGGCATGGTGCTGCAGGACACCTGGCTTTTCGGCGGCACCATCGCGGAGAACATCGCCTACGGGCGATTGAACCGAGAGGAGAGCGAACCAGCGAGCAACGAGCGGTTCGGCTCTGCCGAGGCGACTGAGCCCGTTGACCGAAGGGAACACGGTCGGCCCGGAGTCACGCGCGAAGAGATCGTCGCGGTCTCCCGCGCCAGTCACCTCGACCCACTGGTCCGGTCCCTGCCCGACGGCTACGACACGGTCCTGGACGCCGACGGCACCGACCTGTCGGCCGGCGAGCGGCAACTCGTCACCATCGCCCGGGCGTTCCTGGCCGACCCGCCGATCCTGGTGCTCGACGAGGCGACCAGTTTCGTCGACACCCGCACCGAACTGCTGCTGCAGGCCGGGACCTCCACGTTGGCGGCGGGCCGGACCTGTTTCGTGATCGCGCATCGCCTGTCGACGATCCGCGACGCCGACGTGATCCTGGTGATGGAGGACGGCCAGATCGTCGAGCAGGGCAACCACGCGAGCCTGCTCGCGTCGGCAGGTCCCTACGCGCGGCTGTACCGAGCACAGTTCGCCGCCCCCACCGCCGCGGCGGAGTAGGCGACACTCCCCGGGGTTCGTTGCCACTGCCAACACGCCGCTGCGAGACTCGGCGTGCCCGATCGATGGAGGTTCCGTGCGCGTCGCCCTGCTCGCCCTGCCCGCCGCCTTCGTGCTCGCGGCCTGCGGCGGGGACGCGAAGGACCCACTGGCCGCACCGCCGCCGCCGGCTGCGTCCACGAGCCCGTCCGCGACGTCGCTGCCGGTGCCGAGCGCGACGGCCGCGGACCTCAGGCTCGCGGCCGCCGGTGTCCTGCTGCCCTCGGACCTGCCGGGCTGGACGAGCACGACCCGTAGCTTCGGCGAGGGCGACGAGAACCGCGAGGAAGCCCGCCGGGTGTGCATGAAGCTGACGCCGACGCCCTACCTGGCCCGCGACAACGGGCGCACCTTCGACCGGGACGCCGTGGAGATCAGCAGCAACGCCGACGTGACCGTCGACGTCGGGCAGGCCACCGCCGAGATGGCGGCGCTGCGAAGCTCCGACGGCCCGCGCTGCTTCCGGGAGCCGATCGCCGCGAGCGGCGGCGACGTCGTCATCGAGGTCGTGCCGGCGACCGTTCCCGGCGCGGACGAGGTCGTCGCCTACCGCGTCACGCTCGGCTCCACGATCCCGGGCGAATCGAAGCGCATCAGCGGCTTCCAGGTCGTCGCCCGGGTCGGTCAGACCCTGATCTGGCAGTCCACCTACGAGGAACTCGCCACCCCGACGTACGCGCTCTCCCGGCTCACCGCGCTGACCGACGTCAGCGCCAAGCGCGTCCGCAACCCCAACGCCCCGCTCCCGACCGCGACGCCGACACCGTCCGCAACCGCGACGCCGACCGCGACGGCCACGCCGACCGTCACGCCGAGCCCGTCCGGCGGCGTCACCCCCAGCCCCACGGCTTCCTGATCTCGGCGCGTCACCGCGCAGTTTCGATCTTCGGGAAGCGTCCAGGAGGAAACTGCGGCGTGACGCTCTACCCACATCTGGGGGTCACGTGAACGCTCGACGGCTCGCTCCGATAGCGCTCGCCGCCGGTTTGGTGCTGGCCGGTTGCGGCGGCGACTCCGACGAGGCGGTCGCGGGACCCTCGGATCCGCCGACGCCCGTCCCGCAACGGCTGGAACTGTTGGGTCCGACCGCGCTGCCGCGGTCCTCGACCTCCGCGTCGCCGTCCCCGACCGGAAGCCCGACGGCGAGTGCGACCGCCGTGCCGACGGCCAGTCCCGACGGCGCGAGCGCCGCGCGGAGACTCGCATCCGCCGGGGTGCTGCTCGCGACGGACCTGCCCGGCGCCAAGCGCATCGCCCAGACGCGGGACGCCTCGGCCCGCCTCGTCGAGCGCACCCTCAGCGACTGCCTCGACGCTGCGCCGCTCGACTACCGCGCCCGCGACTACGGCCACGTGTACACCGAGGACGGCGTGGACGTCAGCTCCTCGAGCCGCGTCGCCCGCACCCGCGAGCAGGCCCGGTCCGAGCTGAACCTGCTGCGCGGCGCGAACGGACCGCGCTGCTTCCGCGACGCCTTCCTGGAGATCGCCCCCGACGGAGTCGAGCTCGACGTGGACGCGGTCGACGTCGAGGTCGCCGGCGCCGATCGAGCCGTCGCCTATCGCATCGTCGCCACCTTCGAGGGCGACGACGAATCCGACGAGTCCTTCAGCACCGGGTACGCCCTGGTGGCGTTGGTCGACCGAACCGAGGTGTGGCTGGACACCTCCGAAAGCCGCCAGACCGCGCGGTTCGGCCTGACCCGACTCGCCGCCCTGGCCGAAAAGCTCGTGGCGCGGGTGAAGGCGGCGGGCTAGGCGGGGAGCTTCGCGGTCTTCGGCTTCGGGGCCAGGGCGAGTTCGGCGCGCATCGCCTCGATCTCCCGGCGGGTCTGATCGACGATCGAGGTCAGATACTCCCGGGCTTCGGCGATCCGGCCGACGCCCCACAGGCCACCGGCGCGCGCGGCCACCGCGGCCACCCGCGAACCGCCGACGCCGTCGAGCGCGCCGCCGTCCTCGAGGGCCCACGTCACACAGCGGCGGCCGTCGAGCTGTCCCACCACCCGGTCGAAGGGCCACTCGGCGGCGGCCCGCTCCGAGCGGAAGCGCAGAGCACGGTTCGACACGACCAACTGGCCGTCCTCGACGAGGATCGCCGGCGCGTCCGGCGTGGAGGCGGGTTCGAGCAGGCTCACGCCGTCGACGACGAAGTAGAGGCGCTCGCCCGCGGGGACCCTGCGATCGAGGACGCCGGCCGGATCGAGGTCGATCCGCTCGAGGATCTCGGCGGCCACCTCGTGGGTGTGCAGGGCCGCGGCGAGTCGGTGGTGTCGTTCGCCCGCGGCTGCGAGATCCGCCGCGCTGCGTGCCATCGCGCGCTTTCGGCCGACGAAAGCCGGGAGACCGCTCCGAGCCATGCGCATCCCTCTTCTTCCTCGACTCGACTTCCACTCGCCGGGTTGGCGACTGCTCCGTTGGACGCGGCGCTCGCCCGTGGTGAACTCCCTCTCCCGGTTCGAACGTCGTCGGTCCTTCGGCCGAACCCGGAGAACCGGCTACCGGCGACGGTCTCGCGCCCCACCAAACTGCGCTGTCCATGGGGCAATGCGCCGATCACTGGGTCCATTCCCAGCCCCCGGCCGGCGTTTTCGAAGGGGCGGAGGGCCAGGGATTCGAACCCTGGATCAGAGTCACCCCTGATAGCGATTTTCAAGACCGCCGCACTAGGCCACTATGCGAGCCCTCCTCGTCGCCCATCGTCCCACGCCGCTCGGCGCCACCGCGTACGGAGCCGGCCGACGCCCCAGCGGTCGCGGGTGTGCAACTCCCCCAAACCCGCCGGGAAATTCCCAGATGCCCGAAGGGAACCGGAAAGGGACGAGCACCGTCGAATCCGCATGAACATGACTCCGGCTGACGAAACCACCGACACCCGCCTGCTCACCCCGGCCGAGGTGGCCGCGGCGTTCCGGGTGGACACCAAGACCGTCACCCGCTGGGCGCAGGCCGGGCGGCTGACTTCGATCCGCACCCTGGGCGGTCACCGCCGCTTCCAGGAGAGCGAGGTCCGGGCGCTGCTCGCGGCGTCGCAGGTGCGCCGCGGCGTTCCGTCGCAGCAGAACGGCGACCTGCGCTAGAGAACTTCTCGCCGTCACCGGTGGTGCTGGGGGGACCCGATGGCGGCGGGCGGGGGCTGTGGCGCTCCACGATGCCGTCCGTCGGGGCGCCGAACTGGACGAATGCCCTCCGAGTGCCAGGTAGCTCACATTCCCGCCTCAGGGGCTTGCCAATGCAAGTAAGCCTAACCTAAGTTATTCCCGTCGGGGCCGCGGGAGGCGCCGACGAGCACCCCCAGCAAGGCTCCGGCCGGGATCCACGGGACTCGGGCCGAGGCACAACACGGGGACGAGGTGTGTGGTGCAGGGCTCGGGCAACCGGGCGCCGAAGGGTTCGGACGAGTTCGTGTGCGAGCGACCGTCCGTCGGGCGACCTTCTGCGCTT
The DNA here is from genome assembly GCA_052389435.1 of Sporichthyaceae bacterium. Lineage (GTDB taxonomy): Bacteria > Actinomycetota > Actinomycetes > Sporichthyales > Sporichthyaceae > JBQTKD01. Next base: position 36,424 of record JBQTIB010000092.1, read on the forward strand.
GCGGCCGACGCAGCACCACGCACCCTCCCCGGGGGTTTGGTTAGGGTCCGGTCGGTGCGCATCAGTCCCGCACCGACCGGACCCAAACTCGGTCGTAGGCGGCCTCCGCCCCCCTGGCGCGGTCGCGGCCGCGGTGTCCAGAGCCAAAAGCGCACCTCATCCGCCATGGTTGTT
>JBQTIB010000093.1:0-4049 GCA_052389435.1 Sporichthyaceae bacterium
GCCGCGGGGTGCGATCGGGCAACAACGGCTCGATCCGGGCCCACTCCTCGTCGGTCAGGTCGTGTCTATCGCGCATCTGCCAGGTTTAACGCACCCGGAGCCCGTCATTCACGGGACACGCTCTAGCTCAGTTCGACGCGGAAGAGCCGGTCGTCGTCGTTGCCCGGGCGGCCGCGGCCGTCGGTGGTGCTGTTCATCAGCAGCAGGCCCTCGCCTTGGGCCAGGACGGTGCGCAGGCGGCCGTAGTCGCCCTGGAAGTGCGCCTTCGGTGGCCCGGTCTGCGGGTTCCTGCCGCCCTTGACGATCGGGATCTGCCAGAGGCGTTCGCCCTTGAGGCCGGCCATCCAGATCGAGCCGCCCGCGACGGCGATGCCGCTGGGGGAGGCCTCGTTCGTCCGCCACTGCGCGACGGGATCGACGAATCCCTCCCGGCCCTCGCGGCCCTCCACCTCCGGCCAGCCGTAGTTCGCGCCGGGTTTGATCAGGTTGAGCTCGTCCCAGGTGTTCTGGCCGAACTCCGCGGCCCACAGGTTGCCGTCGTCGTCCCAGGCGATGCCCTGCACGTTGCGGTGGCCCAGGGAGTAGACCAGCGACCCCGAGGTCGGGTTGTCCGACGGCGTCGAGCCGTCCGGATTCATCCGCAGGATTTTGCCGCTCAACGACTTCGGGTCCTGCGAGGACGGCCGATCGGCGGCGTCGCCGGTCCCCGCGTACAGCTTGCCGTCGGGGCCGAACGCGATGCGGCCGCCGTTGTGGATGTTGGACTTCGCGAGGCCCTTGAGGATCACGGTGGGCTCGCCGAGCCTTCCGTCGGAGTAGGGCAGTTTCACGATGCGGTTGTCGACGACCCCGGTGAAGTAGGCGTAGACCGCCGCCTCGGAGTCGAAGTCCGGACCGATCGCGATTCCCAGCAGGCCGCCTTCGCCGCCCGGCATCACTCCGGGAACCCTTCCGACGCTCGTGCGCGAGCCGTCCCTGCCGACCAGCACGATCTCGGCGGCGTCGCGCAGCGAGACCAGATGGGTCCCATCCGGCAGCGCCGCGAGCCCCCACGGTCCCCTGAGCCCGGTGGTCAGCGTGGCCGCGACCTTGGGGTCGAGCGGCCTGCTGGCGGCGACGGGTGAGGCCGACGGCGAGATCGGAGCGGCGGACTCCAGGCCCGCGAACGGGCCTTCGCCGGGCGCCTGCGCGGCGGGTTCGGAGTCGTCGGCGGTACAGCCGGCGGCGGCCAGACAAGCCAGCGCGACGAGGAGGACGGGCAGCTTCTTCATGAACTCTCCAACGAACACGGCGGGCGGGTCTATCCGCTGCCCCCGCACCTCGGGCCAAAACGATCGGTCAAGCTCTGCTGCGAATCCACCCATATGTCTGCGTAGCCGCAACGATTGCGTTCCGACCCGACTTGACATCGGACGGCGCAATCGGGGACGGTTCACCCGTGTCTCTGTTCACGAACGTAGTACGCGAGCGCGCAAGCTGACGCCCGCGTCTGCCTGCGCGCCACCCCTCGCTTCGCCCACCACTCCGGGCGCGAGGGGTTTTTTGTGCCCGCACCGCTGACGAGACAGACAGACATGCACCGATCGTCCGAGGAGAAGAGAACGCCATGGCAGACCCCGGCACCGAACCCACGATCACCGGCGCCCAGTCGCTGATCCGCTCGTTGGAGGCCGCCGGCGTAGAGAACATCTTCGGCATCCCCGGCGGCTGCATCCTTCCCGCCTACGACCCGCTGTTCGACTCCAAGCAGATCCGCCACATCCTGGTGCGCCACGAGCAGGGCGCCGGGCACGCCGCCCAGGGCTACGCGATGGCCACCGGCCGAGTGGGCGTCTGCATGGCGACCTCAGGGCCGGGTGCGACGAACCTGGTGACTCCGCTCGCCGACGCGATGATGGACTCGGTGCCCATCGTCGCGATCACCGGCCAGGTGCCGAGTGCGGCGATCGGTTCGGACGCCTTCCAGGAGGCCGACATCCGCGGCATCACGATGCCGATCACCAAGCACAACTACCTGATCACCAACCCCGACGACATCCCGCGCGCGATCGCCGAGGCGTTCCACATCGCGAGCACCGGCCGCCCGGGCCCGGTCCTGGTCGACATCTCCAAGGACGCCCTGCAGGCCAAGACCACCTTCAACTGGCCGGACAGCATCGACCTGCCCGGCTACCGCCCGGTGACTCGCCCGCACGCCAAGCAGGTCCGCGAGGCCGCGAAGATGATCGTCGCCGCGCAGCGCCCGGTGCTCTACGTCGGCGGCGGCGTGATCAAGGCCGGCGCCTCCGCCGAACTCAAGGTTCTCGCCGAGCTCACCGGGATCCCCGTCGTCACGACGCTGATGGCCCGCGGCGCGTTCCCGGACAGCCACGAACTGCACCTGGGCATGCCCGGCATGCACGGCACCGTCGCGGCCGTCGGCTCGCTGCAGCGCTCGGACCTGCTGATCACCCTCGGCGCCCGCTTCGACGACCGCGTCACCGGCAAGCTGTCCTCCTTCGCCCCGCTCGCCAAGGTCGTCCACGCCGACATCGACCCCGCCGAGATCGGCAAGAACCGCCACGCCGACGTCCCGATCGTCGGCGACGCCCGCGAGGTCATCGCCGACCTGATCGTCGCGATCAAGGCCGAACACGACGCCGACAACCGCGGCAACTACGACGAGTGGCGCACGCAGGTCCTCGAGCTGCGCGACCGGTACCCGCTCGGCTACGACCACCCCGAGGACGGCACGCTCTCCCCGCAGTACGTGCTCGAGCGCCTCGGCGAGATCGCCGGACCCGACGCGATCTACTGCGCCGGCGTCGGCCAGCACCAGATGTGGGCCGCGCAGTTCGTGAAGTACGAAAAGCCCGGCACGTGGCTGAACTCCGGTGGCCTGGGCACCATGGGCTACTCGGTGCCGGCGGCGATGGGCGCCAAGGTCGGTCGCCCGGACGCGGTCGTGTGGGGCGTCGACGGCGACGGCTGCTTCCAGATGACCAACCAGGAACTGGCCACCTGCGCGATCAACGACATCCCGATCAAGATGGCCGTGATCAACAACGGCAGCCTCGGCATGGTCCGCCAGTGGCAGACCCTGTTCTACGACAGCCTGTACTCCAACACCGACCTGCAGTCCAAGCGCATCCCGGACTTCGTGAAGCTCGCCGACGCCTACGGCTGCGTCGGCCTGCGCTGCGACAAGGCCGAGGACGTCGACGCGACGATCCGCAAGGCGATGGAGATCAACGACGTCCCCGTGGTCATCGACTTCGTCGTGCACCAGGACGCCATGGTCTGGCCGATGGTCGCCGCCGGCACCAGCAACGACGAGATCCTCTACGCCCGCGGCCTCGCGCCGGTCTGGGACCGCAGCGAAGAAGAAGAGGCCTGAGCCATGACGATTCACACCCTGTCCGTTCTCGTCGAGAACAAGCCCGGTGTCCTGGCCCGCATCGCGAGCCTGTTCTCCCGCCGCGGCTTCAACATCGACTCGCTCGCCGTCGGCCCGACCGAGCACCCGGAGATCTCCCGCATGACGATCGCGGTCAACGTGGAGGGCAACCCGCTCGAGCAGGTGACCAAGCAGCTGAACAAGCTGATCAACGTGATCAAGATCGTCGAGCTCGAACCGGCCACCTCCGTGCAGCGCGAGCTGCTGCTGGTCAAGGTGCGCGCAGACCTCGACAACCGCTCGCACATTCTGGAGACCGTGCAGCTGTTCCGCGCCAAGGTCATCGACGTCTCGCCCGACTCGGTCACGATCGAGGCCACCGGCAGCGCCGACAAGCTCGACGCGCTGCTGCGCATGCTCGAGCCGTACGGAGTCAAGGAGCTCGTGCAGTCCGGCATGGTCGCCATCGGCCGCGGCCCGCGCTCCATCACCGACCGCTCGCTCCGCCCCGTAGAGCGCACGGCCTAACAGTCGGGGGGCTCCGCACCGTCGGGGGGGGGGGGGGGGGGGGGGGGCGGGGGGGGGGGGGGCCGCGGGGGGGAGCCGCGAGGGCCCGCCGCAACCAGAGAGAGCAAAAGAGAGAGGGCCGCGCAGACGACGCGCCCGCCCCCGC
>JBQTIB010000094.1:0-80383 GCA_052389435.1 Sporichthyaceae bacterium
AATGGCGGGGCCGGGTGGCGGGCGGGGGGCGGGGCGCCGGGCCCGCGCCGGCCCCCGCGGGTTTGGCCCACCCCCCGCCGGCGCCCCCGCCCCCCCGCCCGGGGGGGGGGGCCCGCCTGCGCCGTCCGCTCGGTCGCCTCGACGCCGGAGGACGCCGGCCAATATCTGACGGATCGTCAGCTAATGAGGACCGCCAGCTGCCGGGTCGCCCGGGTCATGGCGACGTAGCGGTCGACGGCGCCTTCCACGCCGTTGCCGAAGGCCTGCGGATCGACCAGTACGACGAGGTCGAACTCGAGCCCCTTGGACAGCTCCGGAGTCAGCGACCGCACGCGCGCGGTCTCGGCGAAGCTCGGATCCCCGATGACGCAGGCGGTGCCCTCCGCGTGTTCGGCGAGCCACGTCGCCAGGATCGCGTCGAGCTCGGCGGCCTTGCCGTGCAGGACCGGGATCCCGGTGCTGCGGATCGAGGTCGGCACGTTGGCGTCCGGCAGCACCGCGCGGATGACCGGCTCGGCCTCGACCATGACCTCCTCGGGCGTGCGGTAGTTGACACCGAGCGAGGCGATGTCGATCCGATCGAGCCCGATCCGGTTGAGCCGTTCGCGCCACGACTCGGCGAACCCGTGCCGGGCCTGCGCCCGGTCGCCGACGATGGTGAAACTGCGCGACGGGCACCGCGTCAGCAGCATCGCCCACTGCGCGTCGGTCAACTCCTGCGCCTCGTCCACGACGATGTGGAGGAAGGGCCCGGCGAGCGCGTCGGGATCGGCGATGCGCAGCACGCCCTCGTCGTGCAGGGCGCCGGTCACATCCGCGCCGGTGAGCATCGTGATGGCGCCCTCTCCGTCGTCGTCGGAGTCGAGGATGTTCGCGACCACGTCGGCCATCCGGTCCCGTTCGGCCTCCAGCACCGCGGCGCGGCGGGCGCGGCGTCGTTCCGCGTCCGGGTCGCCGAGCCGCTGCCGGGCGGCGTCCAGCCACGGGAGGTCCTCGACGGTCCAGGCCGTCGGATCCTCGCGCCGCAGGGTCCGCACGTCCTCGGGACTCAGCCACGGGGCGCACTTGCGTAGGTAGGCCGGGACGGTCCAGAGGTCCCCGACCAGGTCGGTCGGGTCGAGCAGCGGCCACGCCCGATTGACCACGGTGACGAGGTCCTCCTCGCGCTGCAGCGCGCGACGGACCCGCTCCTCGGTGACCTCGTTCTCCGGGTCGTCGAGCTTTTCGACCACGACGGCGACGAGTTCGTCCCAGATGCCGTCGCGGGCGTAGTTGTGCGGCGCCGAGGCGTCGACGGCCGCGAAGATGCCCTGCCAGTCCTCGACGCTCAGCCGGACGCTGCCCCAGTCGGTCTCGAACGAAGTCGCCGAGGTGGGCGCCTCCTCGTACATCCGCACCGCGGCGTCGAGGGCCTTGGTCGGGTCCCCGATCTGCTTGAGCCGCGCCACTGCCGGATCCGGCTCGGGAGCGACCGTGGCCCCTTCGAGAACGAGGTCGGCGAGCGTGCAGGTCCGCACGCCCTCCTCGCCCAGGCTCGGCAGGACGTCGGCGACGTAGTTCAGGTAGGGCCGGCTCGGCCCGACGAACAGCACCCCGCCGTCCTGCTGCTTCAGCCGCGGGTCGGAGTAGAGCAGGTACGCCGCGCGGTGCAGGGCGACGACGGTCTTGCCGGTGCCCGGTCCCCCGTCGACGACGAGGGCCCCGCGCGACCCGGCGCGGATGATCGCGTCCTGGTCGGTCGCGATGGTCGCGAGCACGTCGCGCATTCGCGGGGACCGCGAGGCGCCGAGGCTGGCGATGAACGCGGACTGGTCGTCGAGCGCGGCGTGGCCCTCGAGTCCCTCGTCGCCGAAGACCTCGTCCCAGTAGTCGACGATCCGCCCGCGGTTCCACCGGTAGCGCCGCCGGCTGGCCAGCCCCATCGGTTTGGCGTGCGTCGCGCCGAAGAACGGCTCGGCGGCCGGCGAGCGCCAGTCGATCAGCAGGCGCCGCCCGTCGGCGTCGGTGAGGCCGAGCCGCCCGACGTAGAGCGTCTCGCCGCCCTCCGCGACCATCCGACCCAGGCACAGGTCGAGCCCGAAGCGCCGCAGCGCGCGCAGCCGGGCGCTGAGCCGGTGGACCTCCTGGTCCCGGTCCGACGCCGCGCGCCCGCGCCCGCCGGGCGCGGCCAGCTCGACCTGCAGCCGCTGCGCGAGGTCGGCGATCGACTCCTCCAACGTCGCGCCGATGGCAACGAAGTGCCGCTCGTCGACGCCGATCAGCGAAGGGTCGGCCTTCGCATCGCGCTGGGCGGGCAGAGCAAACGCACTGGTCAGGGAGCTCACCTCGGTCGATCGATCCTGGGGTCCAGCCTGCGAGTGTGGGCGATCGCCGGGGCCTTGCCGCAAGAGCCCCCCTCCGCTATACCTTGAAACCGAGGGAGCCGCAGGCTCCCTTTTCGCCTTTCCGGCGCCGGTTTCAGGGCGCTATGCCGCGAACGTCCCGCCGCAGCGGGTGGTCGGCCGGGACTTCGACGAGCACGATGTGCAGGCCGTCGGGGTCGGCGATCCAGCATTCGATCAGCCCCCACGGCTCGGTCTGCGGCTCGCGCAGCACCGCGGCTCCGGCGGCGGCGAGCCGCAGGTGTTCGGCGGCCACGTCGCGGACCTGCAGCCACACGGCGAGGTTCTGTCCCGCAGGCTGCGAGGCGCGGCCGGACAGTTCGAGCAGCCCTTGGCCGAGAAAGAACACGAGCCCGGGATCGCTCGGGTCGCCGAACTCGCGAGCCACCGCCAACCCGAGCACGTCGCGGTAGAACCGACGCGAACGCTCCGGGTCGGTCGGGTGGACGAGAACGCGGCTGCCGAGGATCTCCACGCCTCGATCTTGCCCGAACCGAGAAACCCGGTCGGGCGGCGCGTGCCGCCCGACCGGGCCTGGCAAGGCGCGCTGTTCACTCGCCGTACATCGGGCTGCCGTCCCTTGCATCCCGACGCGGTCGCGCCCCCCGCTCCGAGCGCCGGCCAAGGGCGCCGACTTTCGCGCCACCGGTATCGCTCGGTGCACTGATCGAACTACGAGTAGTGCGAAGGCGCAACGACGAAGACGTGTGACGTGTACGTCTACTTTTGTGATGAATAGTCAGATGTAGCCGCCACGGGCGAACGTTTTCCGTCCTCCCACGCGGACGGCCATGATCGCGCCACACTGGCCTGGACAACGTTCGAGTTCCGCCTTCGTGGCCGGGAGCAGCAGCGATGACAGGGAACGACTCGGAGACCGTGGCCGACGGCCCGCGGACCACGCACATCCGCCTGACCTCGCACCCGACGCAGGGAGCCGTTCCCTCCATCGTCTGGGGCGCGGGCGACCCGCGCGAGCGTGGGCCGGTCGTCGGAACCACCGCCAGCCGCGGCGATCGCAACGTGATCGGCACCCACAGCGGCAGCTACGGGGTGTACCGGGCGCTGGCCGTCGCCGCTGGGACGTTGGTGCGCGGGCACCGCGCCGACCTCACCGACACCGCGCCCACCGACGCCACCGGCCCGTATCCGGCGTGGGGCAACCCGCAGGCGATCGTCTCGATCGACCCGTGGGGCGCGCGCATCGCCGAGGTGTTCGCGGACGAACTCGCCGCCGGGGTCGACATTCGCCCGACCATCGCCGTCACGCAGGCGCACGTCCACCTGCCCGAGGTGCGCGACGCCATCGAGAAGGGCCGCCTGGCGCCCGACGGACGCTTCCTGCTCGAAGACGGCTCCGCGATGGTCACCAAGGTGGCCCTGGAACCGGTCTGGTGGCTCCCAGGGGTCGCCCAGCGGTTCGGTGTGACCGAGGCCGCGCTGCGCCGGGCGCTGTTCGAGGAGACCGGCGGCATGTACCCCGAACTGGTCACCCGCGGCGACCTCGAAGTGTTCCTCCCGCCGATCGGCGGCCAGACCCTCTACGTCTTCGGCCGGCTCAAGGACCTCGCCGACCCCGCGGTCACCCTGACCGCCCGCGTGCACGACGAGTGCAACGGTTCGGACGTGTTCGGCTCGGACATCTGCACCTGCCGGCCCTACCTCACGCACGCGATCGAGGAGTGCATCGCGGGCGCGCAGCAGGGCGGCGTCGGGCTGATCGCCTACAGCCGCAAGGAGGGCCGGGCGCTCGGCGAGGTCACCAAGTTCCTCGTCTACAACGCCCGCAAACGCCAGCAGGGCGGGGACAGCGCGGACAAGTACTTCCTGCGCACCGAGTGCGTCGCGGGCGTGCAGGACATGCGCTTCCAGGAGCTCATGCCCGACGTCCTGCACTGGCTCGGGATCAGCGTGATCCACCGCCTGGTCAGCATGAGCAACGACAAGTACGACGCCATCGTCGGCAGCGGCATCGAGGTGCGCGAGCGCGTCAAGATCCCCGACGCGCTGGTGCCCGCCGACGCCCGGGTGGAGATGGAGGCCAAGAAGGCCGCCGGGTACTTCACCGACGGCGAGATCCCCGACGCCTCCCGCCTGTCCGAGGTCCAGGGCCGCCTGCTCACCGAACGCGCCGATGACGGACGCTGACCCAGGCCCGTTCGGGCCCGTCCCGCCGGTCGTCGCCGAACTGCGCGAGGTCGCGACCGTCCGCCGGCGCTGCGCAGAGGTGCTTGCCTACGTCCGAGACGGCAACTCGCCGCACTTCGCCCTCGACGAGACCCGCACGGCGGACGTCGTCGACCGGATCGCGACCACGACCGCGGCCCGGTTCCCGGACCTCGAAGTGCCCTACCACTCGCGGTGGCGCCACTTCGGCGAGCGCGTGCCGGTCCTGTCGCCGCAGGCGCAGATCGACCTGGCGGTCGTCAGCGTGCTGCTCGACGCCGGCGCCGGACCCGATTGGTCCTTCTTCGACGCGACCGGGGCCACCCTCGCCCGTTCGGAGGGTCTTGCGATCGCGAGCCTGGAGGCCTTCCTCGTCGGTACCTTCTCCGACGACCCCGACGACCCGCATCGGGTCGATTCGGCGGCGCTCGCGCGGATCGACGTCGAGGAACTCGGGTGGGTGTTCCAGGTCGGCCCGCACAATCCCCTCCTCGGCCTCGAAGGACGGGTCGACCTGGTACGTCGCCTCGCCGTGGCACTGGACGCGCCGGCGTTCGGCGGCCGACCGGGCGGGCTGTTCAACACCCTGACCGACGATCGGATCACCGTGTCCGCCGCGGAGATCCTGCGTGCGCTGCTCGACGGCCTCAGTTCCATCTGGCCCAGCGGCCAGTGGCTCGAAGCGGACGGGCGGGACTGGCCCCTCGGCGACGTCTGGGAGCACCCGACCGGCCGAGTGCCGTTCCACAAGCTCAGCCAGTGGTTGACCTACTCCCTGGTCGAACCCTTCGAGTGGGCCGGGGTTCCCGTCACCGATCTGAACGAGCTCACCGGCCTGCCGGAGTACCGCAACGGGGGGCTGCTGCTGGACACCGGACTGATCGCGCCGCGCGCGCCGGACTGGTCGGCCCGCACCTACGGCCCGGCAGACCCGTGGGTGGTCGAATGGCGCGCGCTGACCGTGGCCCTGCTCGACGAAACCGCACCGTCGGTCCGCGAGCGGCTCGGCCGGGACCTGCCGCTGGCGAGCCTGCTCGAGGGCGGCAGTTGGGCCGCGGGCCGCGCGATCGCCGCGGAACTGCGTCCCGGCGGACCACCCCCGGTCACCCTGGCCGGCGACGGCACGGTGTTCTAGACCCCCCACCAGATCCACGAAGGAGTGCCGGTGTCGGATCCGAACGTGCACGTCGTCGACCACCCGCTGGTGCAGCACAAGCTGAGCCTCATGCGCCAGAAGGACCGCTCCACCAACAGTTTCCGTCGCCTCCTGCGCGAGGTCGCGATGCTCATGGCCTACGAGGTCACCCGCGACATGCCGACGACGGCGGTCGAGATCGAGACGCCGCTGGAGACCACGACCGGGCAGATGATCGACGGGCGCAAGACCGTCTTCGTCTCCGTCATGCGGGCCGGCAACGGATTCCTCGACGGCATGCTCGACGTGGTCCCCGGCGCGCGGATCGGGCACGTCGGGATCTACCGGGACCCGAAAACGCTGGTGGCCGTCGAGTACTACTTCAAGATGCCCTCGGAGATGGACGAGCGCGATGCGATCGTCCTGGACCCGATGCTGGCCACGGGCAACTCCGCGGTCGCGGCCGTCGATCGGGTCAAGGAGACCCGGCCGCGATCGGTCCGGTTCGTGAGCCTGGTGTCCGCACCCGAGGGGATCGCGAACCTGCGGCGTCACCACCCGGACGTGCCGATCTACACCGTCGCGATCGACCGCGAACTCGACGACCACGGGTACATCCGCCCCGGTCTCGGGGACTGCGGAGACCGCATCTTCGGCACCAAGTAGCACCCGCCGGAAGCTGGGATCAGTCCCAGTCCCGCACGTCCTCGGCGAAGGCGGCGAACTCGATTCGAGCCCGTTCCCAGCCGGCCGTGGCCTGGACGCCCTCCCACCAGCACCAGTCGACCAGCGCACCGGAGGCCGCGCCGTCGATGCACCAGCCGCGGACGGTCACGGTGTCCATCTCGGCGACGGCCGTGGTCCACCAGTCCGAGTCCTCGTTCATCCTGGCTTTCCACCGCCTTCCGGCGACTCGGGCGGATCCGACATAGCGGTCACGGTAGTCGCCGAGCGCCGGTCCGTCAGCCGGTGCCGAGGGGGCCGTCGCCGTTGCCGGTTCCGATGCCGTTGGTGTCGGGCACGCTGTTCTGGCCCTCCTCCAGCACGTTGTCGCCCGGCTCGATCCCCGCCACGCTGCTGCCCCGTTCGCGGTGGCGTTCCTTCTTGCGCTTGCCGGTGCCGAGCGGTCCGTCGTCGCCGCCGATCTTCGGCGAGCCGTCGACCGCGCGCGCCGGACCTTCGGCGACGGCGGCGGTTTCGACACCGCCGATCGCCAGTGGGACGGCCAGCAGCGCCGCCATCGACACTCCAACGATCCTGAGCATGAGTCCTCCTCCACCCGAGCCAACCGAAACCACTGTTGCGCAAGTTGCCCCTGTTGCGATTAGGGCGGGAACCAAGATCGAATCAAGGCCGCCGGTGCCCGCGAGTCCAGTCACGGCTACTCCAAGTAGCCACCTGACTCCTTCTCGCATTTCCCACGATGTGCCAACACCGAGGCATATTTCCGGCCGATCGGGCCGAGCCCGCCGCTGCAGACCGCAAGATCGACTTCGACGCCGCATCCCCCCGACTGCGGGACGTCTCACGTTTGGAGCCGACCTTGACCACCGTTCGACGCACCGCCGGCCGACGTCTCGCCGTCGTCGCCGTCCTGGCCACCTCCGCCACCGGCCTGGGCGCCACCGGCGCGAGCGCCGACTCCCGCGGGGAGACGATCGCCCACCGCGGCGGCAACTCCCTGACCCCGGAGTCGACCCTCGCCGCCTTCGGTTCGGCGCTGCGGAACAACGTCGACGGCGTCGAGTTCGACGTGCAGTTCACCCGGGACGGGGTCCCGGTGGTCTTCCACGACCTGCGCGTGGACCGCACCACCAACTGCACCGGCACGGTCCGAAGCTTCACCTGGAGCCGGCTCCGCAAGTGCGACGCGGGCAGTTGGTTCGGCGGAGCCTTCCGCGGCGAGCGGGTGCCGACCTTCAGCCAGGCGCTGACCTTCCTGCAGCGGCGGGGCACCTCGAAGGTCTTCGTGCACGTCAAGCAGCCGAGCGCGCGCCAGGCCAAGGTCGTCGTGAAGACCCTGCGCGGCCACGGCCTCGGCAACCGCGTCACGGTGATCGCGAGCTCCCGCGCGGAGTTGGCCACCATGAAGCGAGCCGGCGCCCGACGCCTGGGCTTCGTCTTCAACAACCCGATCGGCTGGAGCACCAACCATCCGGTCCTGATCCCCTACAACGTGACGGTCACCAAGGCCCTCGTGCGCAAGGCCCACAAGAAGGGCCAGAAGGTCTACACCGTCGAGGGCAAGCCGTACTCCGTGGCGGCGGCCCGGGCCCGCGGCGTCGACGGCGTGCTCGTCAACTCCGTCGGCGGTCGCTCCGCGGTGGCGAGCAAACCGGCCGTCGCCAAGCGGCTTGCCGGCCCCCCTCGCGCCTCCGCCGCAGCCGACACCACCCTCGAGGCGGACGGCAGCCTGAAGACCGAGTGGTGGTAGGCGGCTAGGGCCGCTCGGCACCGGAGCGCCGCGCGCAATCGCCACCCCCGTTCGGGGATACCGAATCCGCCGTTCGTCGACGTGACCGCCGTGCCGTCGATACGGTCCGCCAAGCGCAACCAACTGCCGTGGTCGCTCGTGGCTGGAGCCCAGCATGCGCATGGCGTTCTTCGACCAGGATCGGATCGTCGCCCCGCCCGGGTGGAGCAGGTGGTTGATTCCACCGGCCGCGCTCTCGGTGCACCTGGCGATCGGGCAGGCCTACGCCTGGAGCGTGTTCAAGAAGCCGCTCGAGGCCACGATGCTGACCGACAGCGACCATCCGGGAACGCTCTCCGCGCTGCCGTTCCAGCTCGGGATGGTCATGCTCGGCGTCTCCGCGGCGCTGTTCGGCCGGCAGGTGGAGCGGCGCGGTCCGCGATGGGCGATGGCGGTTTCCTCGACCTTCTTCGTGAGCGGCCTGCTCGTCGCCTCGGTCGGCGTGGCCGCGGACCAGTACTGGCTGGTGGTCGCGGGGTACGGCTTCGTCGGCGGCATCGGCCTCGGAATCGGCTACATCTCCCCGGTCACCACGCTGATCAAGTGGTTCCCGGACCGCCCGGGACTGGCCACCGGCATCGCGATCATGGGTTTCGGCGGCGGCGCGCTGATCGCCTCGCCGCTCACGACGCAACTGCTGCAGAAGTTCGACGCCGTCGTCGGCACGGGTCCGAACGCGGTCGCCCCGGACCGCGACGGCATCGCCAAGACCTTCCTGGTGCTCGGGTGCGCCTACGCGGTGTTCATGGTGATGAGCTACTCGCTCATCCGCGTCCCACCGCCGGGCTGGAAGCCGGCGGGATGGGAGCCCGGCCCCGAACGGGCGCTGGTCACCCGCAACAACGTGTCGGCGAAGAACGCGGTCAAGACCCCGCAGTTCTGGCTGCTGTGGGTGGTGCTCTGCTTCAACGTCACCGCCGGCATCGGCATCCTCGAACGGGCCGCGCCGATCTACCGGGATTTCTTCCCCGGCGAGGGCGGCTCCCCGGCCGAGCTCGCGGCGGCCGCCGCCGGCTTCGTCGCGATCCTGTCGCTGTCGAACTCCCTCGGCCGGATCCTGTGGTCCTCGGCCTCGGACGTGCTGGGCCGGCGCAACATGTACCGGATCTACCTCGGCGTGGGCTGCCTGCTCTACGCGTACATCCTGACCACGACGAACGACAACAAGGCCCTGTTCATCGTCGCCTGCATGCTGATCCTGTCCTTCTACGGCGCGGGTTTTGCGACGGTTCCGGCCTACCTGCGGGACCTGTTCGGCACCTACCAGGTCGGCGCGATCCACGGCCGGCTGCTCACCGCCTGGTCGGTCGCGGGCGTCCTCGGGCCGATCATCGTCAACAACATCGCCGACAACCGGATCAACGGCGGCGCAACGGGGCCGGACGTCTACACCCCGGCGTTCGCGATCGTCATCGGCCTGCTCGTCGTCGCGTTCGTCTGCAACGAACTGATCCGGCCGGTCGATCCCAAGTGGCACGAGCCGACGGAGCAACCCGTGCCCGTTCCCGCGAACGCATCCGGAGAGAAGGCGATCGCATGAGCACCGAGTCGTCGGAGACCGCAACGGCCCCGCCCGGGATGGACCCGAAACTGCGCCCGCTCGCCGTACTCGCCTGGCTGTGGGTCCTGGTCCCGTTCGGCTACGGGATCTACAAGCTCCTCGAGAAGATCAACGACCTTTTCTGACTGCTACTCAGTTGTCCGTGGCGTAACCGAGCAGCGACTTGTCGGTGAGCCACTCGACCGGCGCGCGGTCGTCCGTCCACACCTCGCCGCCCGGCAGTCGCGGCCCGATCCGCGCGGCGGCGTCGCGAGCGAGCGCGGCGAGCTCGACCGGCAGGCCCGCCGCGGCGTTGGCCAGGTTCGGCCCCGAGGCTTCCGCCTCGGTGCCGATCAGCACGGTGTTGAGCGTTTCCACCGGAGCGCGGACCACCGTGGGAAACACCTCGGCCATGGTCCGACCGAGAGCGCGTTCGAGTTCGTTCTGGCCCTCGGGGTGGCCCACGTTGACCGCGACGATTCCGCCGGGGGCGAGCCGCTCGCGCACGAGCGCGAAGAACTCCTTCGTGGCCAGGTAGAAGGGGATGTAGGGCTGGTGGTAGGCGTCCACGACGATCAGGTCGTAGCCGCCGGCGGATTTGCGCAACCACGGCCGGGCGTCGTCGTCGAAGACGCGGAGCCTGGGGTTCGAGCCCATGTCGAAGTAGTCGTAGCCGACCTGGGACACCGTGGCGTCCAGTTCCACTCCGTCGATCCGGCTGTCGGGCCAGTACCGCCCGTACTGTCGGGCCAGCGTGCCCGCGGCGTTGCCGAGGACCGCCACCCGCCGGGGCGCCTGCGCGGCGGCCGCGAACGGCAGCACCAGGAAGCTGTCCCAGTACCCGTTCGTCAGGTAGCCGCTGGCGGGCAGGCGCGAGTGCACCGCCTGGCCCTCGTTGAGTTCCAGGATTCGGTCGCCGTCGGCCTGTTCCACCACCCGGACGTACTGCTGGCGCGACTCGGCCTCGTAGAGAACTCGGCCGTCCCCGTCGGCCTTCACCGTGCCCGGCGGAAGACCCACTGCGGCCGCCAGGAGCGTCGGCAACGCGGCGGCGATGCGGCCGAGGCCGACGGTCCCGACCAGGGCCAGCGCGAACGCGAAGGCCAGAAAGGTCCGCTGCGTGCCGACGAACGGGATCAGCACCAGTGCCGAGAGCATGGTGCCGAACAGGGACCCGGCGGTGGAGAGCGCGTAGAGCCGTCCCGCGACCCGGCCGGCGTGCAGGACGTCGCTCGAGTCCATGGCGAGCCGGATCGCCCAGGGCGACACGGTGCCGAGCAGGACGACCGGCAGCGCGAGCAGCACGAGTACGGCGAGCAGCGAACCGACGAACGCGCCCGCCTCGATTCCGTCGAGCGCGGCGACCGAGAATTCCAGGAACGGTCGGGCGACGAACGGCACGGCGGCGATCAGCACCGCCGCGGCGACGACCACCAGGCCGAGCGAGCGCAGATTCGGATAGCGGTCGGCCAGGCGCCCGCCCAGCCAGTAGCCGATCGACAGCGCGACCAGGACGACGCCGATCGTGTTCGCCCAGATGATCGTGGAGGCGCCGAAAAACGGCGCGATGAGCCGGGCCGCGGCGATCTCCGCGCCGAGGCTGGCCGTGCCGACGACGAAGACCAGCACGTACAGCAGGCGGCCCGAAACCGGGCGAGCCTGCGGGCGGGCGGCGGGGAGGTCGACGAGCACGCCGCCCGGGGGCGGTGCGTCCGGCGCGGCAGAGCCGCAACTCGGGCATCCGTGCGGTTCCTGGTGGATGACTGGCCTCCCGGGTCACGCTCGTCGCGTGCCCTGATCGTGGACGTCGGTGCCCCGACTACCCCATCCGATTCGGGTCGAACAGGGCGATCGGATGGGCGGTGGACCCGTCGACGGCGAGGTCGGCGAGAATCTCCCCTACAACGGTCGCGAACTTGAATCCGTGCCCGGAGAACCCGGCGGCCACCAGGACCTGGCGACGATGCGGGTGCGGCCCCAGCACGAAGTGCCGGTCGGGAGTGTTCTCGTACAGGCAGGGCTGCGCACGCAGCAGCGGGCCGGGATCGCTCGCCAGGCGCCGGCGCAGGTGCGCGGCCACGAGTTCGAGGTCGGCGACGTCGACGGTGCGGTCGACGGCGTCGGGGTTGCACGAGTCCGCGTCGAGGACGACGTTCATTTTCACCCCTCCCGCCGGGCCGTCCAGGGCCGGGAATCCGTAGGCCAGGCCGGGGACTCCGGCGCCGCTGGTCTCCTCTTCCGCCTCCCAGATCCAGACCGGATGTCGATCGGGCAGGAACTGCTCGACACCGGCCTGGGGGGCGAACCAGGTGTGCAACTGCCGCTCGACGGTCAGCGGAATCTGCAGCTCCGCCAGCAGCGGCCCGGCGAACGCGCCGGTGCAGAGGACCAGCCGCTCGCAGTGGAAGGTCCCCGCCGCGGTGCGCACGCTCGCTCCGTCGCCGTCGGCCGCGGCCTCCCAGCCGAGCACCGGTTCCTCGAAACGGCACTCGGCACCGGCTTGCTGCGCCAGCCGGACGTGCGCCCGCACGCTCGCCTCGGGCAGCAGGAGGCCGGCGACGGCCTCGAAGAACGCGATGGTGTCGTCGGCCGGCGCCAGGGTGGGAACACGACGCCGGATCTCGCGGGCGTCGAGCAGATCGTGGTCCAGGCCCCACTGCGCGGCGCTGGCCAGCGCGCCGGCCACGGTCGAGCTGGCGGGCCCCCCGAGCAGCAGACCTCCGGTCGGCGTCATCAGGTCGGCGCCCGCGTCGCGGCAGAGGCGGTGCCACAGGTCGTAGGCCCGACGCAGCAGCGGCACGTAGGCCGGGTCCTCGAAGTAGGCGAGCCGAATGATGCGCGGTCCGCCGTGGCTCGATCCCCGGTCGTGGCCCGGCGCAAAGCGCTCGAGGCCCAGGACCCGGCGACCGCGCTGGGCCAGGTGGTAGGCCGCCGCACTGCCCATGCCACCGAGCCCCACGACGATGACGTCGTAGGACCGGCCCGACCGCCCGCCGTTCACGTGGGCTTCCTCCAGACGCGGCCAGGGTGTGCCCCACCGGCATCATGCCGCCTTCGCCTCCAACGGAGGCAGAGGGCAGACGAGGCGAGCGGCACCCCGCTGCGAACGGCGCGACGCGCCCGAGCGTCCGGCGTGGTGGGGCGGCTGGGACTCGAACCCAGGACCCAGGGATTATGAGTCCCCTGCTCTAACCAGCTGAGCTACCGCCCCTGGAAGGGTGTTTCCGCAGATCAAAGCAGGTGCAGCCGCTGTTTCGCCCCTTTCGTCGGCGGCGGCTGGGGCCGTCGCGCCACACGCGTGCCGCACCGCTTTGCGGCTGGAGCGTTGCCGGGACGCACGAGCGTGCAGCCTAGGAGGCCGACGTGGCGGCGCCCTAGGCGTCCATCCGCGGGGCCCGCAGGCCATCCGGCCATCGGTCGGCGTCCGGCAACGGCGGATTTTTCGGGTCCGAGATCGCCGGTCGGCCCCGGAGTCGATCGAGCGCCGAACCCGTGCCTGCACCGGCGCGCAGGCGTGTGTGACCCCTCTAACGGGGTCGAACGCTGAGACTCGCCGCACTCTCACAGCCGGTGCCCGGGCGAGTTGCCTATCGTAGGGAGTGTGGCGGTCGCGTTCCACCGTCGCTCCTGACCATGAAGGGGAACGGCACAGTGCAACGCGAGGATGCTTTCGACGACGAGCCCGCAGTGCTCGTAGTCGCCGGCGAATGCGACGCGGGCGACACCGAACTGCTCGAGCAGGTGCTCGCGGCGGTTCGGGCCGGCGACGGGCGAGTGGTCATCGACATGATCGACGCCACATTCGCCGACTCATCGGTGGTACGCGCGCTCGTTGCGGGGTATCAGGAAGCCACCGAGAAGGGAGGCTGGCTCCGGTTGGCCTACACGCACCACATGATCGGCAGGATCATCGAGATTTGTGGGCTGGAAGAGTTGCTTCCCCAGTACCCAAGCGTGCAGGCTGCTGTCAACGGCCACGTGCACTCCGACCACGCAGGCACGGCCGCGGATAGAGGGCGATAACCATGACGAACGCCCGTTCTTCGGAATTTCGATTCGAGTGCGACCTGTCCGGCGTGCGGGCGGGGAGGCACTTCGTTCGCGACGCGCTCACCCGCTGGGGTTTGCCGACCCTGGTGGACGACGCGAGCCTCGGCGTGAGCGAGTTGATCGCCAACGCCGTCCGCCACGCGGGCACCGAGTTCGCGGTCCGCATCGACGTCGCCGAAAAGGTGATCGTCACCGTCGTCGACGGAAGCAGCGAACTGGGCACGACGGCGGCCGAGGACTCCAAGTCCGGCCGCGGGATGACGATCGTCGCGACCATCTCCGAGGACTGGGGCGTCACCCCGCTCGAAGACGGCAAGGCGATCTGGTTCAGCCTGCCGCTGCCGGACGTGAACAGCGTCGACGCGGACCTGGTGAACCTCGCCGATCGGCGCGCCGCCGCCTCCGAGCGGTACGAATCCGCCCCGGCCGTGGCGTACGAGGTGCGGAGCGCCGTCTGACGGCGCCCGGCGGGGCGGCCCTCGGCCCCTCGCACTCGCAGGACCTCACCGCGCGGCACGTCTACGCGCTCTTGGCCGGGCATCCCAGCCCGGTGCTGCTCAGCGACGCCACCGGCGTCGTGCGGTATGCGAACTCCGCCGTCGCGCAACTGCTGGGTGCCCACGTCGAGGTGGTCGGACGCCTCGAGCAGGCGGTCTTGGCGGGCGTGCACAACGTGTACGTCAACCACCTCGAGCTGCCCGACGGGTGGAAGGCCGCCTACCTGGAGTCGGCCGCCGACTCCGACGCGCGCTTTCTGGCCGACGTCGGCGCGGGCCTGACCGGGATGCTCAACCTCAACCGCATCCTCGGTCACCTCGCCAGTCTCGCCGTTCCGCGGTTGGGCTCGTGGTGCGCCATCCGGGTCGGAGATCGCCTGTGCACCCGCGGCGCGCCGCGGCGGCCGGAGCACCGGGACGTTCCCGGCGCGCCCGTTCCCGGCCTCGGTCGGACCGTGTGGAGCGAGGTCGCCGACCTCGTCGCGCTGGGCGCCGACGCCGCGACGGCGGCCGCACTGCTTGCCGGCGGACCCGTCTACACCGCCTCCGTGGCGCTGCGGGCCGCGGGCGAGGACCTCGGCACGTTCACGATCGCGCGCACCGGGTCCGATTTCCCCCTGCCCGATCTCGTTCTCGTCGAGGAGGTCGCACGGCGCAGCGCGGCGGCCGTCGGCGCCGCGCGCGTCTACGACGAGCGCACCCAACTGGCCCGGACCCTGCGCAACGCGCTGATCCCTCCGACGCTCCCCTCGGTTCCCGGGCTGGAGGTCGGCGCCCGGTACCGGCCCGCGGCCGAGGCCACCGAGATCGGCGGCGACTTCTACCAGGTGTACCGGGTCCCGGCGGGGGGTTGGGCCTTCGAGATCGGAGACGTCTGCGGCAAGGGCGTGGAGGCCGCGGTGCTGACCGGGCAGGTGCGCCAGTCGCTGCGGACCGCGGTGCTGGTCGAGTCCGATCCGGCGCAGGCCCTGGCCCTGGTCAACGGCGCGATGATCGAGATCGACGGGACGCGCTTCGTCACCCTGATCCACGGCCGGCTCGAGGCGCAGGACGACGGCTCGGTCCTGGTGCGGGTGAGCAACGGCGGGCACCCTCGGCCGCTGGTGCTGCGCCGGGACGGGACCGTCGAACCGGTGGACACCGGCGGCACGATCGTCGGCATGCTCGCGCAGGCCCGGTTCCGCACCGCCACCCTGCGCCTGGCCCCCGGCGAGACCCTGCTCCTCTACACCGACGGGGTGACCGAGGCGACCGTGCGCGGGGAACTGCTCGGCGAGGCACGCCTGGTCGCGATGCTCGGCGCCTGCGGCGGCATGCCCGCCCAGGCCACCACGGAACGCCTGGAACAGATGGTGCTCGAATATCTTGGCGGCGGCGCCCACGACGACATCGCGTTGTTGGCGATCCGAGCCGAGGAGGGTGCATGAGCGAGCCGGCGGGCGAACCCGCGCGCACCACGGCCCCCGCCGGCTCGGCGGGCGCGGGAGGCCGTGGGGTCGGGGACTACGTCGTCTCCAGCCGACTGCGCGTGCCCGAAGGCTCCGGGCCGGTGCTCGAAGAGGCCTTCGCGAACCGACTGCGCGAGGTCGAAGGCTGGGACGGCTTTCTGCGGCTCGAGGTCTGGCGCGACGTTCGCGACCCGCAGGCCTACCTGATGGTCAGCTGGTGGCGCGACCACGAGGCGTTCGTGAACTACATGCGCTCCCCCGAACACGACAGATCCCACGCCCGCATCCCGCAGGGCGAGCACAGGCCCCGCGGAGTGGGGTTGGACCGCTACGAGGTGGTGGCGCGTTGAGCGAGTGCGACGAGCGAGGGACGAGCGAGGAGCTCGAGCGATCGTGTGGTTGAGCGAGTGCGACGAGCGAGGGACGAGCGAGGAGCTCGAGCGATCGTGTGGTTGAGCGAGTGCGACGAGCGAGGGACGAGCGAGGAACCAGAAGGATCGTGTCGGTGACCGCGGCTCCCACCGTGCTCGACGAGGCGTCCCGCAGCTACTGGGACGCGCTCTCCCGCGGCGATCGGGCCACCGCCATCGCGGTCGCCCGCCAGGCCAGGGACTCCGGTGCAAGCGTCGAAGAGATCCTCAGCAGCCTGGTGTGCGCGGCGCAGGTGCAGGTCGGCAAGAAGTGGGCCGCCAACGAGTGGTCCGTCGCCCAGGAGCACATCGCGACCAGCATCGGCGAGGACGTCCTGGCCGTCCTCGCCGCCGAGATCGACGCCCCGGCCCAGGGCAGCGCGGTGGTCACCTGCGGCGAGGGCGAGTGGCACGCCCTGCCCGCTCGGGTGCTGGCGGAGTCGCTGCGCCTGGCCGGTTGGCGGGTGCACTATCTGGGAGCGTCGATTCCCACCCCGCACCTTGCCCAGCAGCTCCAGGACGTCGGGCCGGACCTGACCGCGATTTCGTGCTCGATTTCGACGTCGCTGCCGCGCGTGCGGTCGATGATCGAGGCCTCCCGCGGGGCCGGCATCCCCGTCATCGTCGGCGGTCGCGGCTTCGGCGCGGGCGGACGTTGGGCGAGCGCGCTCGGGGCCAACGCGTGGGCGCCGACGGCGGCGGCCGCCGTCGAGGTGCTCTCGGATCCGACGTGGCCCACCTACACCGTTCCGGCGCCACCGCTGCCGGCCCCGGACGACGCGACGGAGCAGCTCGCGGCGATGCGCCAAACCCTCGTCGAGCGATCCCATGCACGGCTGGGCGAGCTGTTCGAACCGATGGCGACCTACAACCGGCATCAGCTCGATCGGACCGTCGAGGACCTCGGGCACATTCTCGACTTTCTCGGTGCCGCCCTGTTCGTCGACGACCCGAGCCTGTTCGTCGACTTCGCCGTCTGGCTCGGGGAAATCCTGGTCCCCCGCGGGGTACCGCTGGCCGCCGCCCGGCTCGGGATGGAGGCGATCGACGAGGTGCTGCCCGACCTGCCGCGGGCGCGTGCCATGCTCCGCGCAGGGATCGAGGTTCTGCGGGACTGACCGCCGGACTCCGCCCGTCAGCCCTGGTCGTCCTCGGGGTCGGGCGCCTCCATGGGCAGCTGCAGTGCCTTGCCCAGCGCCCGCGCAGAGTCGAACCAGCCGGTGACCCGGACGGGCTGTCCGGGTCCGTCGCGCAGGATCGTCGGCGTCGCCAGCACCCCGGCGGCTTCGGTGATTTCGGCACGGGAGGTCACGTCGACGAGTTCGACGTGCAACTCGACCTCGCGGACCAGGTTGGTCAGCCGTCCCAGGATGCGCAGCAGGCCCCGGGTGCGCAGGTCTGCAGGGTCGATGTGGACCTGCAGGTTCACCCACTGCGGCTGCGGCGGCGGATCCAGCCGCAGCGGCACCGCGGCGGGGGCCGGTTCCAGCCGGATCGAGGCGACGACCGCCTCGCCCGGCGGCTCGCCGAACTGCTCGGCCGCGCGGCGGGCGAACTCGGAGGCCCACGCGCTCGCGCCGTTCAGGCCCCGGGTCGTCTCCAGCAGGTGGCCGAGCCGCTCCTCCTCCACCCGGCGGGATTCGCCGAGCAGGCCGGAGGTCCACAGGTACACGGCGCTGTCGTCGCGCAGGGTGCGATGCACGTCGCGGCGGACGATCGCAGCGCCCAGAGCACCGTCCGGCGAGGCGATCGCCTCGACGCCCACTCCGTCGACCAACACGACCGGCGGTTCGCCCGCACCGGCGACCCAGACCGCCCGGTTCGCCGGGTCCACCAGCGCGCAGGTGCAGGCCACCACGGCCGCCTCGGAGGTCAGGGCGGGCAGCGCGTCGAGCTTGGCGAGCACGACGGCCGGATCCGGTTCCTCCCGAAGAACGCGGCGCAGCGGCCCGCGCATCTGGTCGACGACGTCGACCGCCCGCGGGCCGCCGGAGGCGTGGCCGACGAGGACGACCACGCGCCCGTCGTCGAGGTCGACGACTTCGTGGAAGACCTCGGCGGCCTCGTCCGGCGCCGGGCGCCAGCAGATCTCCACGACGACGGAATGGACGCGGATCGCACTGGTGCGCCACCGGGTCCCTGCCGTCACAGGCAACATTTTGTACCGCGCCCCCGACGAATCTCCTCAGGGGTGACGGAGTGCACGGCGAGTCGCAGGTCACCCACCCCAATCGGGGGCCTGGGCACCCGGCGTCCGCGGGCGCCCGGCCCCAGCCTGCGATCTGCGCCCGCCGCCGGGTGCAGGCGCAGAGGGATTGGGCGGCGCAGCGCCGAGCGCGCAGGCCCGGCCGCGGAGCGAAACAAGAGCAGGCGTCCCAGAAGAGCGCCGCGGCCGGAGGCCGCCGTGTGAGCTGCTCCCCCGACTGGACTCGAACCAGTAACCTGCCGGTTAACAGCCGGCTGCTCTGCCAATTGAGCTACAGGGGATTGTCTACCGGGCGTGGTCCCGGCGGAACGACGGAAAGACTAGCGCACGCGGAGCGTGCTTCTCGCGCGGATTCGGCTAGGCGAGTCGCGTGAGGAATCTCCTCGCCGGTTCGGGGTAGTTCGAAGCGCATCACCACTTCGAAGGAGTCCCATGCTGAAGATCCCGTTCGTACTCGGCCTTGGCGTGGGGTTCGTCCTCGGTGCACGAGCCGGCCGTGAGCGCTACGACCAGATCGTCCGAATCGCGCAGCGCACCAAGGACAACCCCACGGTGGCCCAGGCTGCAGGCGCGGTGGCCCACCGGGGCGAGGACGCGTTCAAGGAGGCCAAGAACAAGGTCGTCGAGACCGTTGCCGACAAGGCCCCGGACTGGGTCCCCGGCAGCAGCGGCAAGTCCAACGGCGCTCCCCACGACCCGGTCGGCGTTGGCACGATCGGCAACGACGAACCGGAGCAGAACCGTCCGCCGAACATGCGCGCGCACCCGGAGGCGTCGGTGCCCGGCATGGGAATGCCCGGAGCGGCTCCCTCCAAGCTCTAGTCCCCGGACCGACCGGCGTCGCGACCGGCGACGGTCGAAGGCGTGAGGCCGCGCACTGGGGGCGGCCCCGCGGTTGCGACGTTGGTCCAGAACCTACGAACGCGCCCGCCGACAGGCGGGCGCGTTCGCGTTCGAGGTGCGGGAACTAGGCGAGGTATTCCCGCAGCTCCGCCGCAGCGGGGCGGTGGCGCAGCTTGGCGAGGGTGTTGGCTTCGATCTGGCGAACCCGCTCGCGGGTGACGCCGAAGATCTGGCCGACCTCCTCGAGGGTGTGCGGGTTGCCGTCGTGCAGGCCGTAGCGCATCTTCACCACGCGCTTCTCCCGCTCGCCGAGGGTTTCCAGGATCTGTTCCAGATCCGACCTCAGCATGGATACTGACGCTGCGTCAGCTGGCGAAGGCGCCTCGCCGTCCTCGATCAGATCGCCGAGTTCGGAGTCTTCGCTCTCGCCGATCGGCGTGTGCAGGGAGACCGGGTCCTGCGCGTAGCGCAGCGCCTCGAGCACGCGCTCGGTGGTGAGGTCGAGCTTCTGCCCGATCTCCTCCGGCGTCGGTTCGCGGCCGGTTTCCTGGTGGATGACCCGCTGCAGGCGAATGATCTTGTTGATCATCTCGACCACGTGGACGGGAACGCGGATGGTGCGGGCCTGGTCGGCCAGCGATCGCGTCACTGCCTGGCGGATCCACCACGTGGCGTAGGTGGAGAACTTGTAGCCCTTGGCATAGTCGAACTTCTCGACCGCGCGGATCAGTCCGAGGTTGCCCTCCTGGACCAGGTCCAGGAAAGGCAGGCCGCGGCCGGCGTAGCGCTTGGCGATGGACACGACCAGGCGCAGGTTCGCCTCGATCAGCGCGCGCTTGGCGGCGGCGCCGTCGCATTCGATGATCGCGTACTCGGTGCGCAGGCGCGGGTCCATGGCGGTGTCCAGCGACAGCTTCTCGGCGGCGAGCACGCCCGCTTCGATTCGACGGGCGAGCTGCACCTCCTCGACGGCGGTCAGCAGGCGCACCCGCCCGATTTCGCGCAGGTAGTGGCGGACCAGGTCGGTGGCCGGAGCGGAGCTGTCGGCCAGTTTGGCCACGGCCTGCTCTTCGGCCTCGTCCTCCTCGGCCTCGAGCTCGACGGCGGAGGGTTCGTCGGCGACGACCCCTTCGGCGGCAGGGGCCTCGGTCCCGGCGGAGCGGCCGGCCGGAGCCGGAATGTTCCGCAACCGACTGCGACCTGCCTCCGCTGCTTCCGCACGGGGCTCGGCGGAATCTCCGGGCTCGGCGGCGGCGGGCACGCGGCCCAGTGCGGGCCCGGCGCCGGCTTGGGCCTCGGCCGTTTCGGAAGACGTGGCGCGGGCCACGACCACCCCCCTGGGCGTGAACGAATCGCAAGTAGGACCGAACTCAACGGGCCGGCTCGCAGGCTCGCCGACCACGTCCTTCGTCGCTGCCGGGCTGGCGTTCCCCCGCCCCCGGCACCGCTTTCTGAACGTGTCCTCAGTGTGTCGGCGGCCGCGCACGAGCGAGGCCGAGTTGACAAAACACACGTACGGCCATGGGTTGCTTTCACCTGTCCACGCCCGGTTTGCCCCGATTGCGCGGCACGTACTAGAGGCCGTCGATGAGCCGTTCGCGCAGGCCACGGCGGAATTGTTCGAGTGCGACGAGCTCGCCGAAGAGCCGGTTGTACTCCTCGGCTCGCTCGACGGGGTTCACCCGCTGCAGGCGGCCGCGCAGTTCTTCGATCTCCTTGCCGACGGCGGCGACCTGAATCGCGGCCAACTGCTCGGCGGCGTAGCGGCGGGTCGGCACCTCGGGGGTGTGCGGCGGGTCGACGGCGAGTTCGGTGATCAGGGAGCGCACCTCCTCGACGGTCGCCTGCTCCCGGACCCGAACGATCCAGTCCTCGCCCGCGGCTCCGACCACGGTGCCGCCGGCCGCGGCGATGGCCGCGTGGGTCAGGGCGTGGGCCGCAGCGCGGAAGGCCTTCGGCTCGAGCGCGTCGAAGTGCGGCCCGAGCAACTGCGGGTACTGCAGCGCGAGCTTGAGCAGTTCCCGTTCGACGAGCAGGGCGGGATCGCGCGGATCGGGCTTGGCGATCGCGTTCTTCGGGGCGGGCCGCCGGTCCGGCGCCTCGGTCGAGGCGCTGCCGCCGCGAGCGGCGTTGGCGAGCACTCCGAAGACCGTCTCGGTGTCCATGCCGAGCCAGCCGGCGAGCCGTCGGCCGTACTCGTGGCGCAGCGCGCGATCTCGGATGCCCAGGACGGCGGGCACCGCGGCCCGCATGGCCGCGACCCGGCCTTCGGCGGAGTCGAGGTCGTGGCGGTCGAGCACCCCGCGGATCGCGAACTCGAACAGGGGAACCCGAGCGGCGATCAGGTCCCGAACGGCCGCGTCTCCCCTGTGCTGGCGCAGTTCGCACGGGTCGAGTCCGTCGGGTTCGACCGCGACGAAGGTCTTGGTGGTGAAGTGCTGGTCCTGTTCGTCGAAGGCCTTGCGCGCGGCCTTCTGCCCCGCCTCGTCTCCGTCGAAGGTGAAGATGACCTCGCCGCGGAACTCGCTGGCGTCCATGAGCAGGCGACGCAGAACCTTGACGTGGTCGACCCCGAAGGCGGTGCCACACGTGGCGATCGCCGTCGGTACCCCGGCGAGGTGGCAGGCCATCACGTCGGTGTAGCCCTCGACGATCACGGCCTGACCGCGGCGTTTGATCTCCTTCTTCGCCAGCTCCAGTCCGTAGAGCAGGTGGCTTTTCTTGTAGATCGGCGTTTCGGGGGTGTTGACGTACTTGGCCTCGATGCGGTCGTCGTCGAACAGGCGCCGCGCGCCGAAGCCGACGATGTCTCCCGTCACGTCGTGGATGGGCCAGAGCAGGCGGCCCATGAACCGGTCCAGCAGCCCGCGCTGGCCGGTCCGCGCGAGGCCCGCGGTGACCATTTCCTCGTCGGTGAAGCGCAGCCCGCGCAGGTGCTTGACCAGCGAGTCCCAGTCCCGCGGCGCGAACCCGCAGGTGAAGTGCGCGGCGGCCGCGGCGTCGAAGCCGCGTTCGGACAGGAACGCACGGGCGGGCGCGGCGTCCGGGCTCGTGGCGAGCCGTTCGGCGTAGAACGCCGCGGCGGCGTGGTGCGCCTCGACCATGCGCGTGCGGGTTCCCTGGGACTGGCGCGGGGCGGACCCGCCCTCCTCGTACCGCAGGACGATCCCGGCCTTGCCCGCGAGGCGCTCGATGGCCTCGGCGAAGCTCAGGTGGTCGGTCTTCATGACGAAGTCGATGACGTCCCCGCCCTCGCCGCACCCGAAGCAGTGGAAGAAGCCTCGAGTCGGGTTGACGTTGAACGACGGCGTCTTCTCGTCGTGGAAGGGACACAGGCCCTTCAGGGACCCGCCCCCGGCGTTGCGCAGCCCTACGACGGCCCCGACGACGTCGGCGATCTCGGACTTCTCGCGCACCAGCGCGATGTCCTCGTCCCTGATGCGCCCGGCCACGCACGGATCCTAGTTATGTCGGCCGACAGTCGAAGAATCCAAGCGTTGCGTCCGACCGAAGGTGGCCCATGGCCCTCCGCTGGTCGGACGCTGCGAACTCGCTACGCGGTCGGGATGCCGACCTTCGGCATGCCCAGCAGAACTCCCGGACTCACCGGGACCTCCGGACGGACCTGGGCGGCCTCCCACGCGTCTCCGCCGCGGGTGCGGCGGGGTGCGCTCGTCGGGCCGTCGGCGACGAGGTGGTGCGGAGCCGCGTAGGTGACGGTCGCGGTCACCACGTCGCCGGGCCTCGGCGCCGGAGCGTCGGGGTTGGGTGCGAAGTGCACGAGGCGGTTGTCCCGCGCGCGGCCGGACAGGCGCGCCGTGGCGTCGTCCTTGCGGCCCTCCCCCGCGGCGACGAGGACCTCGACCGCGCGGCCCTCCTGCTTCTTGGCCTCGTCCCAGGAGATTCGCTCGAGCAACTCGACCAGGCGCCCGTACCGCTCGGTGACGACCTGCTGCGGGATCTGGTCGGGCAGGTCCGCGGCCGGGGTGCCGGGGCGCTTGGAGTACTGGAAGGTGAAGGCGGAGGCGAACTTCGCGGCCGCGACGACCTCGAGGGTCTGCGCGAAGTCCTGTTCGGTCTCCCCCGGGAACCCGACGATGAGGTCGGTGGTGATCGCGGCGTCGGGCATCGCGGCGCGGACCCGATCGATGATCCCGAGGTAGCGCGCGGAACGGTAGGACCGGCGCATCTCCCTCAGGATGCGGTCCGATCCGGACTGCAGCGGCATGTGCAGCGACGGCATGACGTTGGCAGTCTCGGCCATCGCGTCGATGACGTCGTCGGTGAAGAAGGCCGGGTGCGGGGAGGTGAACCGGACCCGCTCGAGGCCCTCGATGCCCCCGCAGGCGCGCAGCAGTTTGCCGAAGGCGTACCGGTCGCCGAACTCGACGCCGTAGGAGTTCACGTTCTGCCCGAGCAGGGTGACCTCCAGGACCCCCTCGCCGACGAGCGCCTCGATCTCGGCCAGGACGTCTCCGGGGCGGCGATCCTTCTCGGTGCCGCGCAGCGACGGAACGATGCAGAAGGTGCAGGTGTTGTTGCAGCCCACCGAGATCGACACCCACGCCGCGTAGTCGGAGTCCCGGCGGGTCGGGAGCGTGGAGGGAAACACCTCGAGGGACTCGAGGATCTCGACCTGCGCCTCTTCGGCGATCCGGGCCCGCTCGAGCAGCACCGGCAGCGATCCGACGTTGTGGGTGCCGAAGACGACGTCGACCCACGGCGCCCGCCGCACGATCTCGCCGCGGTCCTTCTGCGCGAGGCAGCCGCCGACGGCGATCTGCATGCCCGGGTTCGCCGCCTTGATCGAGGCGACGTGCCCGAGGTTGCCGTAGAGGCGGTTGTCGGCGTTCTCCCGCACCGCGCAGGTGTTGAACACGACCACGTCCGGGGTCTCGCCCTCGGCCACGCGGGCGTACCCGGCGGCCTCGAGCGAGCCCGCGAGGCGCTCGGAGTCGTGCACGTTCATCTGGCACCCGTAGGTGCGGACCTGGTACGTGCGCGCGTCGACCCCGGACGAGGGGGTGCCTACGGGCGAGGGGCGATGAGTGCGAACCACGCGGAGAGCTTAAGCCGCCCTTTGCTCCGGAACCTCATTCACGTCCCGCGCGTAGGGGTAGAGGGAGGAGATATGCGGACAGATCTTGGATACGCCAACGCGTCGGACACCCGATAGCGTGGCCACGTGATTGCCGACGGTAGTCAGGGCGGCGCGGAGGTACCCGCTTCGCCGGTGCCGCTCGTCGCCATGGAGAAGGTCAACAAGCACTTCGGCGCGCTGCACGTGCTGAAGGACGTCGACCTGACCGTCGCGCGCGGCGAGGTGGTCGTGGTGATCGGCCCGTCGGGCTCGGGCAAGTCGACGCTGTGCCGCGCGATCAACCGCCTCGAACCGATCGACTCCGGCACGATCCGCGTCGACGGCCAGCCGCTGCCCGCCGAGGGCAAGCCGCTCGCGAAGCTGCGCGCCGACGTCGGGATGGTCTTCCAGTCCTTCAATCTCTTCGCGCACAAGTCCGTGCTGGACAACGTGACCCTCGGACCGATCAAGGTCCGCGGGGTCGGGGAGAAGGAGGCCAAGGCCAAGGCGCTGGAACTGCTGACCCGCGTCGGCGTCGCCGACCAGGCCGCGAAGCTGCCCGCGCAGCTGTCCGGCGGTCAGCAGCAGCGCGTCGCCATCGCCCGCGCGCTCGCCATGGGCCCCAAGCTCATGCTCTTCGACGAGCCCACCTCGGCGCTGGACCCGGAGATGATCTCCGAAGTCCTCGACGTGATGCGCGAGCTCGCCTCCGGCGGCATGACCATGCTCGTCGTCACCCACGAGATGGGCTTTGCCCGCGCCTCCGCGGACCGGGTCGTGTTCATGGACCACGGTGCGATCGTCGAACAGGCTCCCCCGGCGGAGTTCTTCGGCACGCCGCGCGGCCCCCGCGCCACCGAGTTCCTCGGCAAGATCCTCGCCCACTGATCCCGCCACCCCGCTGGCGCACCACCGCCCGAAAGGAAGCTCCATGAGCCCGCTCCACACGACGAAGATCCGTCGCAGGCTGTCCGTCGCCGCCGCGGCCGTCCTCCTCGCGACCCTGTCCGCCTGCGCGGAGAGCAACACCTCCTCGGTCGACCCGGACGACGAGATCGTCGCCGACCCGACGGTCACCGCGACCAGCAACTCCGACGCGTTCCCGGCCGGCAGCTCGGTGGCGGCGCTCAAGGACCGCGACAAGATCGTGTTCGGGGTCAAGTTCGACCAGCCCGGTCTCGGCGAGAAGGACCCGGCGACCGGCAACGTCACCGGCTTCGACATCGAAATCGCGAAGCTGATCGCCGCCGAGCTCGGCATCGAGAACATCGAGTACAAGGAGACGATCTCCTCCAACCGCGAGCCGTTCCTGCAGAACGGCACCGTGGACTTCGTCGTCGCGTCGTACTCGATCACCGACGACCGTCGCAAGGTCGTCAGCCAGGCCGGACCGTACTACCTGACGGGCCAGCAGCTCCTCGTCCGCAAGGACGACTCCTCGATCAGCGGGCCGGACCAGCTCTCCGGCAAGAAGGTCTGCTCGGTCACCGGTTCGACCTCGATCAAAACCGTGCAGGAGAAGTACGGCGCGCAGCCCGCACCGTTCGGCACCTACACCGAGTGCGTCACCCAACTGCTGAACAAGGCGGTCGACGCCGTGACCACGGACGGGGCCGTGCTCCAGGGCTACGCCGCGCGCCAGCCGGACCAGTTGAAGATCGTCGGCGAGCCGTTCAGCGAAGAGCGCTACGGCGTGGGCTTCAAGTTCGGCGACCGGGACATGTGCGCCTTCGTGACCGAAATGCTCAAGGAGGCCTTCCAGAACGGCGCCTGGGCCCAGGCCTACACCGACACCCTCGGCAAGTCCGGCAACCCGACGCCGACGCCGCCCACCGTCGACACGACCTGCTCGGCCTAGCCGGGACGCGCAGGGGGCCGGGACGTGGACGTACTGCTCGACAGCGTTCCCGACCTCCTGCGCGCATTTTGGGTCACGGTCAAGCTGTTCCTGCTCTCCGGAGTGGGCTCGCTGATCCTCGGGACGGTCCTCGCGACGCTGCGGGTGTGTCCGGTGCCGGTGCTCCGGGGCGGCGCGGCGGCGTTCGTCACCATCGTCCGCAACACCCCCCTGGTCCTGGTGTTCGTGTGGATCACCTTCGGCATGCCGGCGATCGGAATCCAGGGCTCCTTCTTCCGCTTCGCCGTGATCGCGCTGACGGTCTACACCGCGGCGTTCGTGTGCGAGGCGATCCGTTCGGGCATCAACGCCGTGAGCGCAGGCCAGGCCGAGGCTGCCCGCGCGCTCGGAATGACGTTTCGTCAGAACCTCACGCTGATCGTGCTTCCGCAGGCTGCGCGGACCGTGATCCCGCCGCTGACGAACCTGCAGGTCGCGCTGATCCGCAACACGGCCGTGGCCGAGGCGTTCGGCGTCGCCGAGGCCTCGTTCGAACTGTCCGGCCTGCTGCGGGACAACCCCACCGCCCTGTACCCGCTGTTCTTCGGCGTCGCGTTCGGCTACATGTTCCTGGTCGCGATCGTCGCCGGCGGCTCGAAACTGCTCGAACGGCGATTGGCGATCGTCAGATGAGCGCGCTCCTCCGACTTCGTATCGCGTTGCCTCCGACGCCGCGAGGCCTACCGGACGCTCGAGGTCGCACGTACCGAGGATTCGCGTCGTGAGCCTGGTTCTCTTCGACGCGCCGGGGCCGCGGGCGAGGCGCCGAGCCCGCATCGGCGGCGCCGTCGGCATCCTCGCCTTCGCCGGCCTGCTCGCCTGGATCGGCTGGCGGCTGAACGACACCGGGCAGTTCGACGGCGAGAAGTGGGCGCCGTTCAAGGACAGCGGGATCCTGCGGGCCCTGGCCCGCGGGCTCGGCGCGACCGTCCGCGCCGCGCTGTTCGCCGTGCTCTTCGCCCTGGTCCTCGGCGTCGTGCTGGCGGCGGGGCGCCTGTCGAAGGTGCGCGCGATCCGGTGGCCGACGGTGGCCTTCGTCGAGTTCTTCCGCGCCACCCCCGTGGTGCTGTTGATCCTGTTCCTGTTCTTCGGCTTCTCCGACGACTTCGCCCGGTTGGGCGATCGCTGGGAGGCCCGCCTGCAGCCGTGGGCGGCCGACATCCTCGGCGTCGGCCAGCTCGGCACGCTCGCGCCGCTGGTCCTGGCCCTCACGCTCTACAACGGCGCGGTGCTCGCCGAGATCTTCCGCGCGGGAATCCTGGCGGTGCCTCGCGGCCAGCGGGAGGCGGCGGAGGGCATCGGCCTGACCGAACGTCAGATCATGCGCATCGTGCTGCTGCCGCAGGCCACCCGCATCATGCTGCCCGCGATCGTCAGCCAGTCGATCGTGGCGCTGAAGGACACCGCGCTCGGGTTCATCATCGCCTACCCCGAACTCGTCCGGGTCGGTCGCCTGATCTACGACTCGCGCTTCAACATCATCCCGACGGCCATCGTCGTGACCGCCATCTACGTGACCCTCAACCTGCTGCTGGAAGGCCTCGCGACCTGGCTCTCGCGTCGGCAGTCGCGCCGGTACAGCCGCGAGGCCGTCGCACAGGCGCAGGCCGCCGCGGGCGGGAACGCGATGGGTGGCGGCGCGGTCGGCGGCGCCTGACCGCTCAGGACTCGAGCGTGGCCGCGGCGGCGTCGAACACTTCGCCGGGGACGGACTCGCCCGCGTCTTCGGCCTCGGCCTCCAACGCCTCGCGGACGACCCGGTAGGACAGTCCCGGCGAATAGCCCTTGCGGGCGAGCAGCGCCGCAGTGCGCCGGAACCGGACCGCGGGATCCTGACCGCGGCTGGCGGCCAGGCGCCGTTCGGCGAGCGAGCGCGCCGTGGCCGCCTCCCGCTCCGGATCGAGCTCGGCCACCGCGACGACGACCTGCTCCTCCGCCACCCCGCGATGGCGCAACTCCTGCGCGAGCGCGCGGCGGGCCAGACCGCGGCCGGCGTGCCGAGACTCCACCCACGCGGCTGCGAACGCGGCGTCGTCGATGAGACCGACCTCCGTGAACCGCTCCAGGACGGCGGCGACGGTGTCCTCGTCGATCTCGCGACGAGCCATCGCGGCACCGAGCTGGGCCGCGGTCCGCGG
Organism: Sporichthyaceae bacterium; assembly: GCA_052389435.1. Classification (GTDB taxonomy): domain Bacteria; phylum Actinomycetota; class Actinomycetes; order Sporichthyales; family Sporichthyaceae; genus JBQTKD01. Next base: position 28,265 of record JBQTIB010000094.1, read on the forward strand.
ACCCATCGTCAGCTGCCGCAGGCAGATGTCCCTGGCCCGCGCCGCCGGATCGGCCGGGACCGGCGGGGCGGTACGGGGCTGTCGTGGTTCTCGGGTCTCGGCGGACTTCCCCTTCCGCCGAGACCCGCGTTCGCCACGCGTCGCCTCGAGAGGTGCCGCCTCCACTGACGCCGGCGCCTCGTCGGGACGCGCACCGTTCCGGATGGGGTCGGAGCGGCGCGCGTCCGGCCGGGTGCGCCGTGAGGGCGCACCCGAAGAGCCTCGCTCGAGGAACGGCATCGCGGACTAGAAGTCGACCGGCGGGCCGTCGTTCGCCTCGCGGTCGAGCTGCGGACCGATGCCGAGCTTCTCCTTGATCTTCTTCTCGATCTCGTCGGCGAGGTCGGGGTTGTCACGCAGGAACGTGCGGGCGTTCTCCTTGCCCTGCCCGAGCTGGTCGCCCTCGTAGGTGTACCAGGCGCCGGACTTGCGCACGAAGCCCTGCTCCACGCCCATGTCGATCAAGCCACCCTCGCGGCTGATGCCCTGGCCGTAGATGATGTCGAACTCGGCCTGCTTGAACGGCGCGGCCACCTTGTTCTTCACGACCTTGACGCGGGTCCGGTTGCCGATCGGCTCCGAGCCGTCCTTGAGCGTTTCGATGCGACGCACGTCCAGGCGAACGGAGGCGTAGAACTTCAGCGCCCGGCCACCGGTGGTCGTTTCGGGCGAGCCGAACATGACCCCGATCTTCTCGCGCAGCTGGTTGATGAAGATCGCGGTGGTGTTGGTGTTGCTCAGCGCACCGGTGATCTTGCGCAGGGCCTGGCTCATCAGCCGCGCCTGCAGGCCGACGTGCGAGTCGCCCATCTCGCCCTCGATCTCCGCGCGCGGGACCAGGGCCGACACGGAGTCGATGAAGAGGATGTCGATCGCGCCGGAGCGGATCAGCATGTCGGCGATCTCGAGGGACTGCTCGCCGGTGTCCGGCTGGGAAACCAGCAGCGAGTCGGTGTCCACGCCGAGCTTCTTGGCGTACTCGGGGTCCAGTGCGTGCTCGGCGTCGATGAACGCGGCCACCCCGCCGGCCTTCTGGGCGTTCGCGACCGCGTGGAGGGCGACGGTGGTCTTGCCGGAGGACTCCGGACCGTAGATCTCCACGACGCGGCCGCGCGGCAGACCGCCGATGCCGAGTGCGATGTCCAGAGCGACCGAACCGGTGGGGATCACCTCGACGGGAGCCCGCGTTTCGTCGCCCAGGCGCATGACCGAGCCCTTGCCGAACTGGCGCTCGATCTGCGCGAGCGCGCTGTCGAGGGCCTTGCCCTTGTCGTTCTCGCTCTTCGCGGTGGGAGCCATGTGTCGCCTGCCTGTCCTCGTGTGATGCGCAGTCGCCGGTCGCGTGCGCCGATGTACCGCGGACGTTAGAGAAGGGGTCCGACAGTTTCGCGAGCCTGCGAGCGAACGCGGGCACTTTTTTCGGTCGGTCCGTCTCGACGCCGCCGTTTCGGCACTGGATGGACCCTATATCGAACACCCGTTCGACACCACGAAGCCACGCTGCGGCGTGGCGTGTCACCGCAGGGTGCGCGGAAGTTCCAGGGCGTCGATCACGGCCCGCCACACGACCTTGGCCTCGTAGCCGGCCGCAAGGGCCTCGACGACGGTCCGGCCGCCGAGTTCGCCGATCACGTAGTCGCGGGCGAAGGACTCGGCGTAGGCGGCACCGAACTGCCGCTCCATCCGATCCCAGAAGTCGGTCAGGCGCACGCGCACAGCGTAGGCGCCGAAAACGCGAACCGTCCGCGGCCACCGGGGCCGCGGCCGGTTCGAGGGGTTGCGTACTAGGCGGGGGCGCCGAGCGCCTCGGCCTCTTCCAGCCGCTTGAGCGTGGCCTCCCAGCCGTCCTCGGGCGCCGAGGCGGCGAGCGCCTCGATCTCGGCACGGATCTTCGCGCCCTGACCGGCTGCCGAGAGGGTGCGGATGAGCTCGACGAAGGCCTCGGAGTTGGTCTTCAGGTTCGGGCTCTGGCCCGTCGAGATGTTGCGCACGTAGGCGTTCTTGCCACTGTTGAGCGGGATCAAGAACTTGACCTCGCCCAGGGCGCTGATGCCGCCGCCGGCGCCACCTGCACCGGCGCGGACTGACGCGCGTGAAGTCTTTGACTGCTTTCCGGACACCGGTCACTCCTGGGTCTACGTCTGCATGGCCCCCCCGGCGCACGAGGCGCCGGACCGACGCATCCTACCGGTGCGCCGAGGGAGCGCCGACGCTCGCGGGGCCGCGCGCCGCACCGGGGGCGATCGGAGGGCGGTTCACAGCATCCCGGCAGGTCGCACCCCATCAAGTGGAGCACCCCGGGCACCGATCCCAGGCACATGAGAGAGCAGGTGCCGACCGGTATCGCCCCGTCGATTCCCCGGCAGTCGACCGGGCACGCCGAGGAGCGGCCCTGGCACGATCTGGCCGAGAATCGGCCCGGGGCGGCCGCCCACGCCCAGGCGGTCGCGGCTCGCGAGGCGGCTCCGACCCGGACGCTGCTCGCCCGCCTGATCGGCGTCCACACCGACGAACGCGCGTGGCGTCTGGGCGCAAGGGGCGAGCGGCGCGTCGCCGCGCAGTTGGCCAGGCTCGGCCCGGCCTGGCGCGTTCTGCACGCGGTCGAGGTCGGCGACCGTGGCTCGGACATCGACCACGTGCTGGTCGGTCCCGGAGGCGTTTTCACCCTCAACGCCAAGCACCACCCGGGAGCCCGCATGTGGGTGCGCGGCGACGACGTCGGAGTCAACGGCCGACGCGTTCCGTACGTGCGCAACTCCCGGCACGAGGCCGCCCGCGCCGCCCGACTGCTGAGCGAGGCGTGCCGCTTCCCCGTCGTGGTCACCGGCGTCGTCGTGCCGATCGCGATCGCCGATCTCGACGTGAGCCGCGCGCCCGACGACGTCCTGGTGATCCCGCGGGGCGCGCTCGTCCGCGGACTGCGTCGCCTGCCGACGGTTCTCGAGCCGGCGACCGTCGAGTACGTCTACGACCGCGCGCGCCGCTCGGACACCTGGCACTCGCAACCGGCCGGCTGGGTCGGTACGCCTACGCTGCACGGGTGACCGACGCCGCGATCCGAGCCGCCACCGCCGCCCGCTCGGCCGAGCGCGTCGCGGACCGCCTGGCCTATCTGACCCACCCCACGCCGACCCGGCCGGTCGAGTCGACCCCGGCGGCACTGGACGAGGCAGACCCCGCGGTCCTCGCCTGGCGAAGCGAATCCCGATCGGCCGCCGAGAACCTGGTCCTCGCGCAGTTCTGCGCCTGGTGCGGGGACTCGCCCGCCGAGTTGATCGAGCGGATCTTCGATCGCCAGACGTACTCCTACCGCCGCCGGGACCACTACCGGGTGCAGATCCTCGAGTTCTGCGCCGCCGGCGGGGGCTCCTGGGAGGAGCAGACCGCGCGGGGAGAGGTCGTCCGCGGCTTCTTTCGGGCGAACGGCCACACCATCGCCCGACCCAGGCCGCCGTGGATGATTTGGGCCCAGCTGCCCTGACCGCTCAACCCGTCAGGATCTTCTCCAGCCGGCGCGAGGCGATCCACAGTCCGCCGACGCCGAGGACCAGCAGCACCGCCACGTGGCCGAGCAGGCCCGGTCCGACCTCCCCTGTCGTGAGCCCCCGCAGCACCACGACCCCGTGGTAGAGCGGGCTGATCGCCACGAAGGGCTCGACGGCGTCCGGGTAGCGCGAGACCGGATAGAAGGTCGCGGAGAACAGGAACAGCGGGATCAACGCCACGCCGACCCACTCCAGGTCGCCCCAGTGGCGCACCCAGGTGGTCAGCGCCGCGGCGATCGCGGCGAAGGCGAAGCCGATCAGCAGCGCGACCGGCACCGCGAGGATCGCCCACGGGGAGGAGATCAGCCCCATCCCGAGCATGACCAGCACGAACACCGTCGAGTAGATGCCCCCGCGGGCCATGGACGAGCCGATCTCGCCGATCGCGATGTCGCGCGCGGTCAGCGGCGTGGCCCGGATGGCCTTGAAGACGTTGGCGTTGCGCAGCTTGAAGTGCAGGTTGTAGGAGGCGTCGAACACGGCTCCGTTCATGGCCGCGGCTCCCATCATCGCCGGCGCGACGAACTCCTCGTAGGGAATCGCCCGCCCGCCCGGACCCTGGACGGTGCCGACGAGGGCGGACACGCCGACGGTCAGGGACAGCAGGTAGAACAGCGGCTCGAAGAAGCCGGAGACGATCGCCAGCCACGCGCGACGGTGGCTGATCAGGTTGCGCTCGAACACCAGCCGGGCACCGAAGCGCGGCACCCGGGCGACCTCCGCGGCCGGACTCACGCGACCAGCGCCTTCGCGTGCGCGCGGGCGGCGAGCACGGCGCCGACCACGAGCCAGAGGCCCAGATACCCGGCGTGGCCGAGGGAAACTCCGACCTCGGCCTGCCCGCCGGACAGGTCTCGGCACAGCGAGACCCCGTGCCACAGGGGGGTCGCGTAGGCAGCCGCCGTCCCCCATTCCGGCAGCTGGGTCACGGGAAAGAAGGCCCCCGAGAACAGGAACATGGGGATGATCACGAACCGTTGCAGGCCCGCGTAGGCGTGGTCGTGCTTGCGGCCGACGGCGAACGCCGCGGTCGGCGCCGCGTGCGCCAGCCCGCAGAGCACCGCCGCGGGCAGCCCGAGCACGATCCACGGCGAACCCCACGCGCCGAAGGCCGTCGCGACCACCAGGAAGGCCGCGGCGCCCAGTCCCACGCGGAAGGCGACGAAGAACAGCTGTCCCGCCATAACGTCGCGCGGACGCAGCGGGGTGGCGATCATCGCGTGGTAGCTCCGGCTCCACCGCACGGCGTTGCCGATCGGCCAACTGCTCTCCCCCATGGCCGTCTGCATGGCGATCGCCGCGAGCAGTCCCGGCGCCAGGAAGTCCAGGTAGGACGTTCCGTTCAGGATCTCGCGGCCACTGCCGTCGTCGACGAGGCCGCCGACGCCGAAGCCCATTGCGGCCAGGTAGAGGGTGGGACTGAGCAGGCTCACGACGAAGCCGACGCGCCACCACTGCCGGTGCTGAATCCACCAGTAGTCGAACGCGCGGCGGGCCGGGTGCGGGGCTTTCGGCTCGCTCATCAGTCGATCAGCGTCCGACCGGTCAGGCGCAGGAACACGTCCTCCAGACCTGCCCGGCGCACCAGCACGCCGACCGGCGCCGGGTTCCGGTGCGCGGCGGCGGAGGCGACGGCGTCGCCGTTCTCGACGTAGAGCAGCACGCGGTCAGCGACGGTCTCGACCCGCTCGGCGAGGTCGGCGAACAGCGCGGGGTCCGGGGCGTAGCCGCCGAAGCGCAGCTCGACGACCTCCCGGCTGCTGTACCGCTCGATCAGCTGCCGGGGCGAGCCCTCCGCGACGATCAACCCCCCGTCCATCACCACGAGCCGGTCGCAGAGCTGTTCGGCCTCGTCCATGTAGTGCGTGGTCAGGACCAGGGTCACCCCCTCGCGCTTGAGGCGGAAGAGGCGGTCCCACACGGCGTGGCGGGCCTGCGGGTCCAGGCCGGTGGTCGGCTCGTCGAGCAGGAGGAGCTCCGGCGAGTTCACCAACGCGCGGGCGATGGTCAACCGGCGCTTCATCCCGCCGGAGAGGGTGGCCACCTTCGCCTCGGCGCGATCGGCGAGCTGCACGAACTCGAGCAACTCCGCGGCCTTGGCCCTCGCCGCGGCCCAGGAGAAGCCGAAGTAGCGGGCATAGACGACGAGGTTCTCCCGAACCGTCAACTCCGTGTCGAGTGTGTCCTCCTGCGGGACCACCCCGAGCCTGGACCGAATCTCGGGGCCGTCTCGGACGGGATCCCTGCCGAGCACTCGCAACACGCCCGAGGTGGGTGGCGAAACGCACTGAATCATTCGCAATGTAGAACTTTTACCCGCGCCATTGGGTCCGAGGAATCCGAATGCCTCGCCGCGGGGGACGTCGAAATCGATTCCAGCGACGGCGGTGAAAGATCCGTAACTCTTAGTGAGTGCGCGAGCACGCAAGAGTGACATTTCCTCCGCCCCGGGCGCACTTTGCCGTGCTCCCAGGGAACTACCAGATTGATTCCCCCGCATACGCGTGAACGCTACCGCGACAGGTGTGATCAACGCCGCTGAGTTCAATCGCGCAGATTGGGCAGTAATGCCCAGGTTTGCCGTCTGCCGACTGCAGCTGGCCGCCGACATCCGTGCGTCGATATGGACATTCGTGATGTTCCGGCTAGATTCCGAGCGGCTGCGTAATGGATTTCGACCTGGAGGATCAATGAACGTTCGCTCAAGCTGGGCGCCAACCGGAAAGCACCGGCGCCAGCGGAGCACGACGCCGATGGTGCGCGCGCTCACGCTCGCCGCCGCCGCCGGCGCCGGAACCGTGCTGCTGCAGGCGGCCGGTGTTTCCCACGCAAGCGCAGCCACACCCGCTGCCCCGGCGGTCGGCGACGTCGGTGCGAGCGGAGGCGACCCGACGCTCCTCAAGATTGCCGAACCCGGCAAGGGCGACCCGAAGGGCGAGGGCAGCCTGCTCGGGCTGTTCGGCCCGTCGACCAAGGACGGCGACAACGCCGGCGGCGACGGCACCGTCCTGGCCCTGTTCGAGGGCAAGCACGAGCGCGGCAAGTCCTCCGGCGGCGACGCGCTGCCGATCGGCGTGGGCGGCGGCACGGACGTGTCCACCAGCGGCACGGACCTCGCCGCCAGTGGCCTCGACGTGCTCGGCCTGATCACCCTCGGCGACGGCCGCGACGGCGACTTCCTGCGGATCGCCCAGCCCGGTGACAGCAGCTCCGAAGGCGGGCTGATCGAGCTCGGCAACGGCGGCGACGGCGGCTCGATCACAACGGCGAGCCCCGGCGACACCGCCCTGCTGTCCTTCGGCAACGGCGCCGCGGCGGGCGGCAACCGCAACGCGGGTGGCGACGGCGAGTTCCTCGCCCTCGGCAACGGCGCGGACGGCGGCGAGGGCGACGACGCGAACGGCGGCAACGGCGGCCTGATCTCGCTGATCAACTCTCTCGGCCCGTCCCCGCGCGACGGTCAGCTCATCGCCCTCGGCGACACCAAGCCCCGCGACCCGAACGCCTCGATCGCCACCGCGAGCGACGGCGACCTCCTCGACGGCGGTCTGATCTCCCTCGGCAACGGCGCTCCCGGCGGCCCGGCCCAGAACAGCAAGGACCCCGGCCCCGGCGGGGACGGCAGCCTGATCAAGCTCGGCGACGGCGGCGACGGCGGCACCGAGGGTCGCGGCACCGGCGGCGACGGCGGCATCCTGAGCCTGCTGAACGGCCCGCTGCGCGAGGCCGCAGTGCCCGCCAGCGGCGGCAACGGCAACGTCGTGTCCATCCTGGACAACGTCGCCGATCCGCGCCCGTCGGAGTCCGGCGGCGAAGGCACGCTCATCACCGTTCTGACCGGCGGCGACGCCTCGATCGCCACCGCGGACGAGACCACGGGCGGCGACGGCGGCCTGCTGACGATCGTCCAGGGTTCCGCCGGCGGCGGCAAGGGGAAGGGCTCGGGCGGGGACGGCAACGCGCTCGACCTGCTCAACCAGGAGCCCAAGCCCGCCAAGTCCGAGGGCTCCGGTGGCGACGGCGGCCTGATCTACCTGCTGAACAACCTCGGCGGAAAGACCTCGGTCACCACCTCCACCAACGACCCGGTCGCGCTCACCGAGACCGGCGCTCCGACCCGCACCGCCAAGCCCGTCGCGGGCCCGGGCGAGAGCGGCCCGCAGGGCGGCTCCGGCGGTTCCGGCGGCGTCGCGAACGTCGGCAACGGCGGCAACGCGCGCGGCAAGGCCACCGGCAACGGCGGCGACGGCAAGGTCGCCGGCGTCAGCAACGGCGGCGACGAGCGCGGCACCTCCGCGGGCAACGGCGGCCACGGCACCGCGGTCGACGCCGGCAACGGCGGCGACCACAAGGGCTCCGAGTCCGGCAACGGCGGCCACAGCCGCGTCGCCGGAGCCAGCAACGGCGGGCAGAGCGACCGCGGCGCCGACCACGGCGGCGACGGCTCCGGGGTGAAGGTCGGCGACGGCAACGACGGCGCCTCCAAGGCCAACACCCCGGGCGACGGCGGCACCGGCGGCTCCGGCGACGCTCCGCTGAACGCGGGCGCGATCCTCGACGCCGGCAACGGCGGCAAGTCCACCGGTGGCGGCACGGGCGACGGCGGCACCGGCCACGTCGTCGACGCCGGCAACGGCGGCGAGGCAGGCCCGGGCAACGGCAGCGACGGCAAGGGCTCGGCGGCGACCGTCGGCAACGGCGGCGACGACAAGCGCAAGGGAGCCGCCGAAGGCTCCGACGACGACAAGGACCGTGGTCCGTCGCTGCTCAACCTCGGCAACGGCGGCCAGGCCTTCAGCAACGGCAAGGGCGACGGCGGCGACGGCTCCGTGGCACGCGCCGCCAACGGCGGCAAGGGCGAGAACGACGACAAGGCCGCCGACAAGGCCAAGGGCAACGACGGCAACGGCCGCACCCACGAGGGCAAGACCCGCGACGGCGGCCTGGCCTCGGTCGGCAACGGCGGCAACTCCGCCGGCGACGGCGACGGCGGCAACGGTGGCCCGGTCTCGGTCGGCAACGCCGGCGACGGCCGCAACGAAAAGGGCCAGGGCGAGGCGAAGAAGAGCCCCGGCAAGCACCGCAAGCCCCCGAAGCAGGGCACCGGCGACGGCGCGCTGATCTCGGTCTTCAACGGCGCGGACAACGGCAAGACCCACCTGATCGAGATCGGCAACGGCAACGCGCCGGTTCTCGGCCTCGCCAACGGCGGTCCCGGCGGCGGCGAGTCGCCCGGTGCCAGCAACTCCCCCGGCGTCGCGATCGGCAACGGCGGCGACGGCGGCAACGCCGACGGCACCAGCCGCACCGAGGACGACGACAAGGGCACCTACGCCGAAGGCGAACTGATCGAGGCCTTCAACGCCGAGGACGCCAAGGGCGCCGAGCGCAAGGACGCCGACAACCCGATCGTCTCGCTCGGCAACGCCGGCGACGGCGCCGGTGCGGGTGCCGAGGGCGGTGCCGAAGGCACCAGCCGCGGCCCGGGCGCGGTCGACGTCGCCAACGGCGGCGACAGCGGCGGCACGTCCTCGGACGGTACGTCTCAGACGCAGCCGATCGCCAAGGCCTTCAACGGCGGCAACGGCGGCGGCGACGACGGCTCCGGCGGCGACGGCACCGTCGTCAAGGGCGGCGACGGTGGCCAGGGCTCCGCGGGCTCCGGCAACGACGGCGGCAACGGCGGCACCGCGTCGCTCGTCTCCACCAGCAACGGTGGCGACGGCGGTACCGGTTCCGGCCAGGACGGCGAGAACGGCGGCGACGCGAGCATCGTCAAGCTCGCCGACGGCGGCGACGGCGGCAACGGCTCCGGCCCGAACGGCGACGGCGGCATCGGCGGCGACGGCGGCCTGACCAACGTCGTCAACGGCGGCGACGGCGGCGACGGCACGGCCCCCGGCGACGGCGGCTCCGGCGGCGAGTCCGGCCTGATCTCGGCCGGCAACGGCGGCAACGGCTTCCTGCCGGGTCCGAACGACGGCGGCGACGGCGGCGGCATCTCCGTCGGCGACGGCGCCGACGCGGACGGGGTCAAGAAGGCCGCACCTCCGAAGAAGGAGGTCAAGAAGGTCAACCGGCCGCCGGCGCTGCCGAAGACCGGTGGCGACGAGAGCGCGACCGCGGGCACCGTCGCCGCGGGCCTCGCCCTTCTCATGGCCGGCGCGGCGCTCACCCGCCGTCGTCGGATGGGCCTCGACGAGGAGTAGATCCTCACAGCCAGCCCGAACGCCGGTCGCCCCTCGGGGCGGCCGGCGTTCGGCGTTTCGGCCCTCTCCAGTTGCGCTGTACAGCGCTCCTTGCGACGAAACCGGGCCCCCGGCCCCGAATCCGTCGCCAACAGCGCTGTACAGCGCTTCGTGCGAACGCATCTGTCGGTGGCGGCATGCAGGATGGAGGGCGTGAGCTCTCCCGACCCACTTGCCGGCTTCGGCGAGGCGACCCGCGCGTGGTTCGAAAGCGCCTTCGAGGCGCCGACCGCCGCGCAGGCCGGAGCGTGGGCGGCCATCGGCGCCGGGCGCAACGCGCTGGTCGTGGCGCCCACTGGGTCGGGCAAGACCCTGGCGGCCTTCCTGGCGGCGTTGGACCGGTTGGCCAAGGAGCCGCCGCCGGCGGAGGTCAACCGGCGCTGCCGCGTCCTCTACGTCTCTCCGCTCAAGGCCCTCGCGGTCGACGTCGAGCGCAACCTGCGCGGACCGCTGGCCGGCATCGGTCAGGCCGCGCGGCGGCTCGGGCTGCCCGAGCCGCAGATCGAGGTGGGGATGCGCTCCGGGGACACCCCGGCCGATCAGCGCCGGAAGCTCGCGCAACGGCCGCCGGACATCCTGATCACCACGCCCGAGTCGCTGTTCCTGATGCTGACGTCCAAGGCGCGGGAGACCCTCGAGGGCGTCGAGACGGTCATCGTCGACGAGGTCCACGCCGTCGCCGGCACCAAGCGCGGCGCGCATCTCGCGCTGACCCTCGAGCGCCTCGACGCCCGGTTGGACAGACCCGCCCAGCGGATCGGCCTGTCCGCGACGGTGCGGCCCGTCGAGGAGGTCGCTCGATTCCTCGGCGGCGCGGCCGCGGTGGAGATCGTGAAGCCGCCGTCGAGCAAGGTCATCGAGGTGAAGGTAGTCGTCCCCATCGAGGACATGCGCGAACTCGGCGCACCTGCCGAGGAAGCGCACCAGGGCTCCGCCGCCGGCGCCGCGCCGCGGAATTCGATCTGGCCCCACGTCGAAGAACGCATCGCCGACCTCATCGCCGAGCACCGCTCGACGATCGTGTTCGCCAACTCCCGGCGCCTGGCCGAGCGACTCACCCAGCGCCTGAACGAGGTCGCCTGGGAACGCGAAACCGGGGAGCAGCTTGCGGAGCCCGGGGCCACCAGGCCCCCGGCGCAGCTCATGGCGCAGAGCGGAGTCTCCCGCGGCGTGACCGAGGTCCTCGCCCGCGCCCACCACGGCTCGGTGTCCAAGGAGCAGCGGGCGATCATCGAGGAGGAACTCAAGTCCGGGCGGCTCGCCGCCGTCGTCGCCACCTCGAGCCTGGAACTGGGCATCGACATGGGTGCAGTGGACCTGGTCGTGCAGGTCGAGTCCCCGCCGAGCGTCGCCAGCGGCCTGCAGCGCATCGGCCGCGCCGGGCACCAGGTCGGCGCGGTCAGCCGCGGGGTGATGTTCCCCAAGCACCGCGGGGACCTGGTGCCCGCCGCCGTCGTCTCCGAAAGAATGACGGCAGGTCAGATCGAAGCGCTGCGGGTGCCCCGCAACCCGCTCGACGTGCTCGCGCAGCACATCGTGTCGATGACGGCGATGGACGAATGGCCGGTCGACGAACTCGCCGCCCTCGTGCGCCGCACCGCGAACTTCGCCGACCTGCCCGCGAGTTCCTTCGAGGCCGTTCTGGACATGCTTTCGGGCAGGTACCCATCGGACTCGTTTGCCGAACTGCGGCCCCGGCTGGTGTGGGATCGCGTCAACGGCGTGCTCAAGGGCCGCCCCGGATCGCAGCGGCTGGCCGTGACCAGCGGCGGCACCATCCCGGACCGCGGACTGTTCGGGGTGTTCCTCGTCGGCGAGAAGGCCTCCCGCGTCGGGGAACTCGACGAGGAGATGGTCTACGAGTCCCGCGTCGGAGACGTCTTCACCCTCGGCACCTCCAGTTGGCGCATCGAGGACATCACCCACGATCGGGTCCTCGTCTCCCCCGCCCCCGGCCAACCCGGCCGCCTGCCGTTCTGGAAGGGCGACGCCGCCGGACGCCCGCTCGAACTCGGCCGCGCCATCGGCGCGTTCCTGCGCGAGCTGAACCGGCTCGGTCCCGACGCGGCCGCCGAACGCCTCGCCTCCGCCGGCCTGGACCAGTGGGCCATCGGGAATCTGCTCACCTACCTCCGGGAGCAGAAGGAGGCGACGGGGCACGTTCCGGACGATCGAACGATCGTCGTCGAACGCTTCCGCGACGAACTCGGCGACTGGCGCGTGTGCGTCCACTCCCCCTTCGGCGCGCAGGTTCACGCACCCTGGGCACTGGCCGTGGCCGGGCGGCTGCGGGAGCGGTACGGCCTGGACGTACAGGCCATCCACGCCGACGACGGCATCGTGCTCCGCCTGCCCGACGTCGACGAACTTCCCGACGGGGCAAGCCTTCCGGTCGTGCTCGACCCGGCCGAGGTCGACGGCATCGTGACCGCCGAGGTCGGGGGCTCGGCGCTGTTCGCCTCCCGCTTCCGCGAGTGCGCCGCCCGCGCCCTGCTGCTGCCCCGCCGCGATCCGGGCCGCCGCTCGCCGCTGTGGCAGCAGCGCCAGCGCTCCGCGCAACTGCTCTCGGTGGCCAGCGAGTACGGCTCGTTCCCGATTCTGCTCGAGACCATGCGCGAGTGCCTGCAGGACGTCTTCGACGTTCCCGGCCTGGTCGAGCTGATGACCGACATCGCCAACCGGCGGGTTCGCGTGGTCGAGGTCGAGACCCAGCAGCCCTCGCCCTTCGCCCGCTCGCTGCTGTTCGGATACGTCGCCGCCTTCCTCTACGAGGGCGACTCTCCGCTGGCCGAACGACGTGCAGCCGCGTTGGCGCTGGACCAGACCCTGCTCGCCGAGCTGCTCGGCCAGGCCGACCTGCGCGAGCTCCTCGACTCCGCCGCGGTCGAGTCCGTCGAGGCGGGCCTGCAGCGCCTCGCCGAGGACCGCAGGGTCAAAGACCTCGAGGGCGTCGCCGATCTGCTGCGCCAGCTCGGCCCGTTGCGCACGGCCGAGGTCGTCGAACGCGGCGGCACCGCGCAGTGGCTCGCCGAACTCGAGGCGGACCGCCGGACCATTCGCGTCCGCATCGCCGGCGTGGAGCACTGGGCCGGCATCGAGGACGCCGGTCGGCTGCGCGACGCCCTGGGTGTCGCCCTGCCCGTGGGCGTGCCCGTCGCGTTCACCGAGCCGGTCGCGGATCCGCTCGGGGATCTACTGGCCCGCTACGCCCGCACCCACGGTCCGTTCCAGCTCGCCGACCTCGCCGAGCGCTTCGGTCTGGGCACCGCTGTGGCCAGGGCCGCCCTGGCTCGGCTGGCCGCTGCCGGCCGTGTCGTCGAGGGCGAGTTCCGCCCCGGCGGGACCGGCACGGAGTGGTGCGACACCGAGGTCCTGCGCCGGTTGCGGCGCCGGTCGATCGCCGTGCTGCGCCAGGAGATCGAGCCCGTCGAGCCTGCCGCGCTCGCCCGATTCCTACCGGCGTGGCAGCACGTCGGCCCCGCGTCCCTGCACGGCGTCGACGGGGTTCTGCGCATCGTCGAGCAACTCGCCGGCGCCGCCGTTCCGGCGTCCGCGCTGGAGTCCCTGGTCCTGCCGGTCCGCGTCGTCGGCTACCGGCCGGACCTGCTCGACGCGCTGACGACCGCGGGCGAGGTGATCTGGTCGGGCCACGGGTCGCTGCCCGGGGACGACGGCTGGATCTCCCTGCACCTGCCCGACACCGCTGCGCTGCTGCTGCCCGAGATCGACCCCGAAGTCGCCGCGAGCCCCCTGCACGCCGCGGTGCTCGACGCCCTCGAGGGCGGCAACGCACTGTTCTTCCGCAACCTCGCCGACCGCGTCGGCACGGCGCTGGCGGGCAGCGGCGTCGACACGGACGACCCGGCGCTCGCGAACGCGATCTGGGACCTCGTCTGGGCCGGGCGGCTGACGAACGACACCCTCGCGCCGCTGCGCACCCTCCTCGGCGGCCGCGGATCGCACCGTACGAAGACCGCCGCACCCCGCGCTCGGTACACCGCCGGCCGCCGCCCGAGCCTGGGCCGCCCCACGCTGCCGACCCGAACCGGTCCGCCGACCGTCGCCGGCCGCTGGTCGCTGCTGCCGGAGCGGGACCCGGATCCCACGCGTCGCGCGCAGGCTGCCGCCGAGGTCCTGCTGGACCGCCACGGCGTGCTGACCCGCGGCGCCGTGATGGGCGAACGGACCCCCGGCGGTTTCGCCGCGGTCTACAAGGTGCTGTCGGCCTACGAGGAGGCCGGGCGCTGCCGGCGCGGGTACTTCGTCGAAGGTCTCGGCGCCGCACAGTTCGGCGCCGCCGGCGCGATCGACAGGTTGCGCGCCACGTCCAACGAAGCGGCCAAGGACGGCGCCGAAGAGCCCGCCTGGGCGGAGGCGGGCCCGCGCAGGGGCAGGGGCCCGACCGGTCCGCGTGCGCTGGTCCTGGCCGCCACCGATCCCGCAAACCCCTACGGGGCAGCACTTTCCTGGCCCGCCCGCCCCGAGGAGGCCGCTTCCGGGCACAAGCCGGGGCGCAAGGCCGGCGCTCTCGTCGTTCTCGTCGAGGGCCGCCTCGCGCTCTACGTGGAGCGCGGCGGCAAGACCCTGCTGACCTGGACCGAGGAGGAGTCCACCCTCCAACCCGCCGTCGACGCCCTCGCCCTCGCCGTCCGGGAGGGAGCACTCGGCAAGCTCACGGTCGAACGGGCCGACGGCGTCTCCGTGCACGGCTCGCCGCTCGTCGCCGCCCTCGAGGCGGCCGGTTTTCGAGCCACGCCTCGCGGTTTGCGGCTTCGCGCATGACGCCCTACGACGACGGCCTGCAACCGGGGGCAGAGCGCGGATGCGCCAAGGCCCGACCACCGCAAGCAACGCCGGCACCTTCGCCGCGGGGTACGTGCTCGCCGTAGGGGTGTAGTCGCTCGGACGTATCGTCGGTCGAGGCGTGGAGACAACGGATCCGGAGGTGGCGCGGGTGCCCGAGGGCGACACCGTCTGGCTGGCGTGCAGGCGCCTGAACGACGCCCTCGCGGGGAAGCGACTGACCGGATCGGAGTTTCGCGCTCCGCAGTACGCCGCGGTGGACCTCGCCGGAGCCACGGTCCTGGAGGTCGTCTCCCTCGGCAAGCACCAGCTGTTTCGTTTCGACACCGGCCAGACGCTGCACACGCACTTCCGCATGGACGGAACCTGGCACCTGTATCCGCTGGCCGCGACCCCGCACGGCGGCCCGGACTTCCAGATCCGCGTGATCCTGACGACGCAGGCCACCAAGGCGATCGGCTATCGCCTGCCCGTGATCGACATCGTCGACACGATCGCCGAGGACACCGTGGTCGGTCACGTCGGGCCGGACCTGCTCGGGCCCACGTGGGACGCCGACGAGGCGCTGCGACGTCTGCGCTCCGAGCCCGGTCGCACGATCGGCGAGGCACTGCTCGACCAGCGCAACCTCGCCGGCATCGGCACGCTCTACCGCGCGGAAACGCTGTTCCTGTCGGGGGTTCACCCCCGCACGCCGGTCTGCGACGTGCCGAACCTCGACCGGATCGTCGACCGTGCGCAACGCCTGCTGCTGGCCAACCGGGACCGACCGGAGCAGTCCACCACCGGCGACACCCGCCGCGGGCGGGACAAGTGGGTGTTCGAGCGGGCCAGGCAGCCCTGCCGTCGCTGCGGCGCACGCATTCAGACCGAGGAGTTCGGCCCGAGCGGCCAGGAGCGGCGGAGCTTTTGGTGTCCGCGCTGCCAACCGGCCTAGCCCAGGACGCGGCGCGCCAGCGCCCTCGGGCCCCCGGCATGCCCGAGAATCGGGCGGTGTTCCGAATCCGGGGCGTGGCGGCGGTTGCCGCAACGCTCGTCCTGCTGGCCGCCTGCGGCGGTGAAGATCGGCCTTCCTTCGACGAGCTCCCGCTGTTGACGGCGCCGCCGATCGAGACGCCCGCAGCGGCGCCCACCGACGCGTTCTCCCCGAGTCCCACACCGACGGACCCGAGCGGTTTGCCGACGCCCACGGCGACGCTCGGCGCAACAGCCGAACCCACCGGCACGCTCGCCGACGGACGGCACCCGGTCTACCTCACGGCGGTGGACGTCGCCGTCGGCACGATCACCGTCGACGTCGTGCAGTTCTTCACCGGCACGGCGGCTACGCAGGCGGCCACCGAGGACCGAGCCGCCCAGATCCCCCCGCCCAACGAGATCTGGCTTCGCAACCGAAGCACAGTGCTGCGGACGCTGCCGATCTCCGGCTCGGCCCCGATCACCGTGAACACGCTGTCCGCCGAGGAGACGGGGAACTCCCGCAAGAACCTCGAGGTCACCCTGCAGAAGCTCGCCGCCTACCCGAGCCTGGAGGCTCGACTGTTCTACGTCACGGTGTCCGGCGGCATCGTCGTCGCGCTCCGGGAGCAGTACCTGCCCTGACGCAGCGTCAGGATTGAACCGGCGTGACATTTTCGGCCTGCCACATCCACCAGGCCTTCTCCAGGTCTGCGGTGATCGAGATCAGCAGGTCCTGACTGACGGGATCGGGCTCGTCGGTGTCCTTGATCCGGGTGCGCAGGCGTTCGACGATGCTGCCGTGGATCTCCACGAACGCCGCGACGACCGCATCGTCCGCCACCCATCCTGGCTGCACCTGTGGGACTCCGGACTCCTCGGCGATGGTGGCGGCCCGCCCGTCCGCGGGCACGCCGATCGCCACGCAGCGCTCGGCGACCGCGTCGGAGTGGTTCCGGGCGATTGCCACGACCTCGTCGAGTTGCAGGTGC
Organism: Sporichthyaceae bacterium; assembly: GCA_052389435.1. Classification (GTDB taxonomy): domain Bacteria; phylum Actinomycetota; class Actinomycetes; order Sporichthyales; family Sporichthyaceae; genus JBQTKD01. The sequence goes on from JBQTIB010000094.1 coordinate 44,849, forward strand.
ACCGAGCGAAACCGCGGGCCGACCAGGTTCCAGTGCGCCTGCTTGGCGAGAAGCGCGAGGTCGATCAGGTCGACGAGCGTTCCCTGCAACGCCTCGGCGACGATCTTCTGATCGGCTTCGTTCAGCGGACTGCGGTGGTTGGACATCTGCTCTCCAAGAGTCGGGTAGTTCTGGCGCTCCCCTGCGCGCCCGGACGCAAACCGACCGTCAGCCGTGTTCGTCGTGACGTGCCTGGGCGCGGCGCAGACCTTCGGCGCCCTCCTGCCCGATGCGTTCGGCGTGTTCGCGGCTGATGGTGTTGCGGGTCTTGCGCCCGTTCAGGGCGATGAACAGCACCATTGCGAGTACGCCTGCAGCGAGGGCGATGACCAGGAGTAGGTCGGCAGACATGGGTGTTCCTTCCGTCGGGGTACGACGGGCAACTACCCGGAAAGCAGGCGAGGACTCGAAAAGGGCCGACGGAGGACGGCGCTAGGCCGCGACGACGACCTCGGCGGCCGAGTCCGTGACGGGAGCGGCGACCGGTTCGAGCGCGAGAACGTTGCCGGAGGCGAGCTCTGCGTGGGCCAGTTGGTCTGCGACGTCGCGCATCAACTCGGACATGCGCACCTCGAGGGCGTCGCAGATGGAGGCGAGCAGCTCGGAGGACGCTTCCTTCTGTCCGCGTTCGACCTCGGACAGATAGCCCAGCGAGACCCGCGCGGACGCGGAGACCTCGCGCAGCGTCCGGCCCTGCTCCTGCCGGCGGTTTCGGAGGACGTCGCCCAGCAGGCGTCGCAAGAGCACCACGGCGAGCCTCCTCGGGTTGACTTCCTCTGTACCGCTGGAACAACCGTACCCCGCAACCTTGCGCGACGGGGCCCGGACCGTTACGTGTTCCCCCGATGGATCCAGGAATCGTGCGGCTCGATCCCCTGCAGACGCCGTCGCACCAGGTCCAAGGCGTGCACGACGGACAGGGTGCGGACCAGATCGCGCCGCGGCGGCAGGGCCAGGCGCAGCACCCGGCCGCCCGCGGCGTCGTCGACGGCGACGTAGACCGTGCCCGCTTCGAGCGGCCCGACCGGGTCCGGTCCGGCCACCCCGGTCGTCGCGACCCCGTGCGTCGCGCCGTACCGCTCGCGGACGCAGCGGGCGAGGGCGAGCGCAACGTCGGGGTCGACGGGACCGCGGGCGGCGAGGAGCGCGGCGTCGACGCCGAGCGCGGCCTTGGCCTCGGTGGCGTAGACGATCGATCCGCCGACGAACGTGGCGGAGGCCCCCGAGGGCTCGGTGAGCGCGGCGCCGACCATCCCGCCGGTGAGCGACTCCGCGACGGCGACGGTCCCGCCGGCGGCGGCGAGCAGGCGGTGCACGACGACGGCGAGGGTGGCGCCGTCGGTGCTGTAGGCGGCGGGCCCTAGCCGTTCCTGCACGGAGGCGGTGGCCGCGGCGACCGCCTCGGGAGTCCCGGTGAGGCGAACCTGCACGTCGCCGGGGGCCGCGAGGTAGGCGAACGAGACGGTCCCGGCCCGCTCGAGGTCTTCGATGGCCTGCGAGATCGCGGACTCGCCGGTCAGCGAGACGCGGATCGAGGTCGTGGTCAGCGCGGGTGCGCCGACCTCCTCGGCCAGCCGCGGGACTACGTGCTCGGCGAGCATCGCGTCGAGTTCGGACGGCACTCCCGGCAGGGCCCACACGACGGCCGAGCCGAGGTCCATCCGCAGCCCGGGCGCGCTGCCGCGCGAGTTCGGAAGGGGCGTGGCGCCCTCGGGGACGTCGGCCTGACGCAGCGCCACGTCGGGCGCGAGGAGCTTCCAGCCTGCGTACCGCTCGCGGACGGTCTGTTCGAGGTCGGGCCAGCGCCGCAGCGGCACACCCGCCGCGACGGCCATCGCGTCGCGCGTCAGGTCGTCCCCGGTGGGCCCGAGGCCCCCGCTGCACACCACGACGTCGGCGCGGGCGGCGGCGGCGTTCAGGGCGGCGACGATTTCGGCGACGTCGTCGCGGACGTCGGTCACGATCTCCAGGCGCAGCCCGATCCCGCCGAGGGCGTCGGCCACGCGGCCCACGTTCGAGTTGAGCACCAGGCCGGAGAGCAGTTCGTCTCCGACGGTGATCAGCTCCACCCGCGGACTCATGCCGGCGCTGCCGCCCGACGCAGCCGCAGCGCACGCATGACGTAGTCGGCACCGGTGGCCAGCGCGACGACGACGGCGGCGCTCATCAGGACCACGGCGATGTCGTGACCCACGCCGGTGAACGGAAGGATGTAGAACCCGGTGCCGAAGCCGAGCAGCATCGTCTTGACCTTGCCGCCGCGGCTGGCCGGGATGACCCCGTGGCGGATGACCCAGAACCGCAGCAGGGTCACGCCCACTTCGCGCGCGAGGACCACGATCGTCACGGCCCAGGGCAGGTCGCCCAGGATCGACAGCGAGATCAACGCGGCGCCGGACAGGGCCTTGTCGGCGATGGGATCGGCGATCTTGCCGAAGTCGGTGACCAGGCCGCGTTTGCGGGCGATCCGCCCGTCGAGGGTGTCGGTGAACGCCGCCACGGCGAACACCGTCCAGGCAGCCCAGCGCCAGCCGTCGGAGTGCCCACCGTCGGCGAACATCACGACGAGGAAGATCGGGACGAGCAGCAGGCGCAGCAGCGTCAGCGCGTTCGGCAGGTTGACTGGATTGACCGACGTGCTCGGGTCGCCCAGGTGATCCTGCGTCAGCGTGCTCACCTCGCCGCAAGGTCGAACGAGGCGCCGGCGGCCTGAGCCGGCGTCAGTTCATCGAGCCCGTTGGTCGGCGTGGCGACGAGGTCCACGCCCATGTTGCCGATCACCGTCGCCGCGACGAACTCGCCGACGGCGGCGGTTCCCCCGATCAGGACGACCCCGCCGTCGACTTCGGGCGCCTGGTGCGCGGCGCGGCCCTCCGCACGGGCGGGTCCGAACTGCTCCTCGCCGGGGTACTCCCCCGGGTCGAGCGTCTCGACGAGCACGTGCAGTCGCTCCCCGATCCGGTCCGCGGCGCGGGCCTCGGTGAGCTCCTCCACCACGCGGCTGAGGCGCTCGACGCGGGCGGCCACCTCCTCGGGGTCGAGCTTGCCGTCGAAGGCTGCGGCCTCGGTGCCGTCCTCGTCGGAGTACCCGAACACCCCGACGGTGTCGAGGCGCCCGGCGATCAGGAAGCCCTCGAGTTCGGCGACGTCGTCCTCGGTCTCCCCGGGGAAACCGACGATGACGTTGGTGCGGATGCCGGCCAGCGGGGCGCGGGCGCGGATGGCGCCGATGAGGTCGAGGAACTGGCCGGTGTCGCCGAAGCGCTTCATCCGCCGCAGTACTGAGCCCGAGGAGTGCTGGAAGGACAGGTCGAAGTACGGGACGACGCCGTCGGTGTTGGTGAGCACGTCGATGAGCGAGGGCCGCATCTCCGCGGGCTGCAGGTAGTTCACGCGCACGCGCTCGATGCCGTCGATTTCCGCGAGCTTGGGCAGCAGGCGCTCGAGCAGGCGCAGGTCCCCGAGGTCCTTGCCGTAGGAGGTCGAGTTCTCCGAAACCAGGACGAGTTCCTTCACACCCTCGGACGCGAGCCAGGCCGCCTCCTCGAGCACCTCGACCGGCGGGCGGGACAGGAACGCGCCACGGAAGGTGGGGATGGCGCAGAAGGTGCAGCGCCGGTCGCAGCCCGACGCGAGTTTCAACGGCGCGACCGGGCCGCCGGTGAGCCGCCGACGGACGGGGCGCGGGCCGTTCCCGGGACCGGCCCAGGACTCGAAGTCCGCGACGGCGCTTCCGCCGGAACGCTCGGAGTGCCCCGGGGTGGCGACGGCCGCGGAGGCGGCGGGGCGCTCGACCGGGGTCAACGGCAGCAGCGTGCGCCGATCGCGCGGGGTGTGCGCCTGGTGCAGGGCGCCGGCGCGCGCGTCGTGAAGCCGGTCGGAGATCGTGCCGTAGTCGTCGAAGGACAGGATGCGAGCCTCGGGCAGGGCCTCGGCCAACTCCTTGCCGTACCGCTCGGCGAGGCAGCCGACGGCGACGACCGCGCGGCCCTTGGCGCCGTCGGTGATGTCGGCGGCGGCGAGCAGGGCGTCGATGCTGTCCTTCTTGGCGGCCTCGACGAAGCCGCAGGTGTTGACGACGATGACGTCGGAGGCCTCGGTGTCCTCCGAGACGTTCCAGCCGGCGGCGGCGAGGCGCCCGGCGAGTTCGTCCGAGTCGACCTCGTTGCGCTGGCAGCCCATGGTCACCAGGGACACCGACGGCGGCGCTTCGACGATCTGCGGGGCGCCCGTGCCCTCGCGGCCGCGCCTGCGGGATCCGCTACGCCGGCCTGCGGCGTCGGCGGGACGCGCGCGCCGCGGTGGAGGGGTCACGAGGGTCCAGCCTACGTTGCCGCTGCCCGCCTCTTCGCACCCGACATGTGCGGTTGCGCTCAGCCCAGGACGTGGGCGAACAGCAGGGCGATCGGGTAGAGGGCCACGATTCCCAGGGCCCAGAGCAGGACGGCCGTCCAGTTCGGCCCGGCGGGCCGCTCCCGAGGCGTGTCCGGAACGACGCGCGGAGCCGTCTCGGCTGCCTGCCGTGCGTCGAACGCCGCCAGCAACGGCGCGGGATCGACCCCCACCGCACGCGCGATCGCCGCCAGACGACCGCGGGCGAGGACGGCCGGGCCGCACGCGTCGAAGTCGTCGGCCTCGATCTCCATGATTCGGCCCGCACGGATGTGGGTGCTCTGGGCGACCTCGTAGGCGGTCAACCCCGCCTCCAGGCGAGCCTCGCGCAGGGCCTGCCCGATCGACTCCCCAGGGGCCAGGTCGATGCAGCGGCCCGCTGAGGGCGCCTCGCCGATGGCGAGGACCGACTCCTCCATCTCGATGGCCGGCGCCATCTGGCGCGGAAGACTATTCACCGCGCAGTCCGGCGAGGACCGAGTCCACGTCGTCGGGCACGATCAGCACGTCGCGGGCCTTGGAGCCCTCCGACGGGCCGACGATCCCCCGGCTCTCCATGAGGTCCATCAGGCGCCCGGCCTTGGCGAACCCGACGCGCAGCTTGCGCTGCAGCATCGAGGTCGAGCCGAACTGGGTGGTGATGACCAGCTCCGCGGCCTGACACAGCAGGTCGAGGTCGTCGCCGACGTCCTCGATCTCCTTCCTCTCCACCGGCGCGGCGGTGACGTCGTCGCGGTAGACGGCGGTCATCTGCTTCTTGCAGTGCTCGACGACCTCGCGCAGTTCGCTCTCCGGAAGGAAGGCGCCCTGGATGCGGATCGGCTTGTTCGAGCCCATCGGCGCGAACAGGCCGTCGCCCTGCCCGACGAGCTTCTCTGCGCCGGGCTGGTCGAGGATGACCTGGGAGTCGGTGCGCGAGGAGGTCGCGAACGCCAGGCGCGAGGGCACGTTGGCCTTGATCAGACCGGTGACGACGTCGACCGACGGGCGCTGGGTCGCGATGACCAGGTGGATGCCGGCGGCGCGGGCGAGCTGGGTGATGCGCTGGATGTGGCCTTCCACGTCGCGCGGGGCGACCATCATCAGGTCGGCGAGCTCGTCGATGACGACCAGCAGGTACGGGTAGGGCGTGTAGACGCGCTCGCTGCCCAGCGGCGGGACGAGGCGCCCCTCGCGGACGGCGGCGTTGAAGTCGTCGATGTGCTTGAAGCCGCTGTGCTCGAGGTCGTCGTAGCGCAGGTCCATCTCCCGGGCCACCCAGCCGAGGGCGTCGGCGGCCTTCTTCGGGTTGGTGATGACCGGGGTGATCAGGTGCGGCACGCCCTCGTAGGCGGTCAGCTCGACCCGCTTGGGGTCGATGAGGATCAGGCGCACCTGCTCGGGCGTGGCCCGCATCAGGATCGAGACGATGAGCGAGTTGATGCAGCTGGACTTGCCGGCGCCGGTGGCGCCCGCGACCAGGATGTGCGGCATCTTCGCGAGGTTCGCGCAGACCATGCGGCCCTCGACGTCCTTGCCGAGCGCCACGACCATCGGGTGCGGGTTGTTCCGCGCCTCCGGCGAGCGGAGCACGTCGCCGAGGGTCACCCATTCGCGGTCGACGTTCGGGATCTCGACGCCGATCGCGGACTTGCCCGGGATCGGGGCCAGGATGCGCACGTCGGCGCTGGCGACCGCGTAGGCGATGTCCTTCTCCAGCGCCACGACGCGCTGGACCTTCACGCCCTGGCCGACCTCGACGGCGTACTGGGTGACCGTCGGGCCGCGGGTGAAGCCGGCGACCTTGGCGTCGATCTCGAAGTCCTCGAGCACCTTGGTCAGTGCCGCGACGACCGCGTCGTTCGCGGCGCTGCGGGCCTTGGCGGGCGGGCCGGAACCCAGGATCGCCTGCTCGGGCAGGTCGTAGTCGACGCTGCCGACGTAGGCGGAGGTACCGAGGTCGACGACGTCCTCTGCGGTCACGGCAGCCGGCGCGTACTCGATCGCCCGCTCGACCACCGGCTCGTCCAGCCCGGGGACGCCGAGCACGAGGTCGTCGAAGTCGTCGGCCGCCGCGGCGGGAGCCGGAAGCCTGCGGCCCCGCTTCGGCGCGGGCTCCGCGGAGACCACGGGGGTCTCGAACGGCTCGTCGCCGTCCTCGGACACCGCAGCCTCCGACGCCGCCGCCTTGGTGCGGCGGCGTCGCTTGGGCTTGGTCGGCTCGTCGTCGACCTGCCCACCGAAGTGGTCCGGCTCCTGCCACGACGCCCCCTCGACGTCGTGATCGGTGCCTTCTTCGGCCGGCGGGCCGACGAGCGGTCGAGCGAGCACCCGCAGACGCTCGGGAATGCGGGAGATGGGGGTGGAGGTGAGCACCAGGAAGCCGAACAGGCCCACGAGGGCGAGCAGCGTCCCCGCGACGATCGGCGCGGTGGCGCTCGCGAGCGGGTGCGCGGTGAGGTAGCCGATGGTGCCGCCGGCCTCGCGGACGGCCTCGCGGCCGTCCTCGGGGCGCGGGCTGCCGTTCGCGAGGTGCGCGATGCCGGTCGCACCGGCGACGAGCGCGGCCGAGCCGATGCCCAGGCGACCGGCCTCCATGGCGCCGGCGTTGCGCAGCACGTAGATCCCCAGGCCCACCAGGGCCAGCGGGGCGACGAGACCGGGCGTGCCGAGGCTCCCGCCGACGATCGCCCGGATGCCCAGGCCGACGGCGCCGCTCAGTCCCCACCACTGCGCGGCGGCGACGACGATCGCCAGCCCGAGCAGGGTCAGGCCGAGGCCGTCGCGCCGGTGCGCCGGGTCGAGCTCGCGCGCGGAGGAGTTCAGGCGCCGCACCCCCGCACCCAGCGCCCGGGCGATGCCCAGGTACACGCCCTCGACGAGGACCCACATCCCGCACACGAGGCCGAGGAACGGGTTCACCTTGAGCTGGGACGCGGCAATGCGCCGCGCCCGGGTCTTCTGGTTGCCCGGTGGATTCAGGACGCTGCCGGCGGTGCCGTGCGCGGGCTTGGCGGTGGTGGGCCGACTGCGGCCCTCGCCGGCGGTCGGCCGCTTCTTCGTCGCGGTGCCGCCGGATTTCGTAGTGCGGGAGGCCATGGCCGAAAGCTAACTCAGGAGTCACATCAGCCACAGCTGCCACGCCGTTCCCATGGGTGTGGCAGTCGCGGCGGCTGTACGGCGCCGGCGACCACGATGTGGGAGCGCTGGGTCGTGCGGACGGGTGCAGCCTCCGTACCGATCCTGGGATCGGTACGGAGGCTGGAGGACTCAGACCTGCGCGAGCAGTTCGTCGCGTTCGGTTTCGAACTGGTCGGTCGAGAGCAGGCCGGCGGCGAACAGCACGCCGAGGGTCTGCACCTGCTCGGCGGCGGACGCCTTGCGCTGACCGGGCAGGACGATCTCGGGGCCGCGGGCGGCGGCCGCCAGCATGCCCCGGTTGAGCTCGTTGGCCAGCGCCGCGGCGACGGCGTGGTCGACCCGAAGCTCGACGACCTCCCCCGCGGCGGCGACGCCGACGACGGCCTTGTGCGCCGTCGCGCGCCACATGGTGACGCTGGAAAGCCGGTCGAACGGCAGGCTTCCGGACTCCGGCCGAGCGGCACGGCGTGCGGCCCGGCGTCCGGTGGACTCCCCCTCCGGCGCGGGATCGGCCGCGTGGCCCTCCCACTCGATGTGGTCCTCGTAGACCGTCACCTCGGCCTCTCGGCCGTTGACGAAGCTGGAGAACTTCAGCAGCGGACGCCCCATGGTGAGCCTCCCATTCCCCTGGTTGCGCTGGTTCGTCCACGTTCGCACTCCGCGGGCCACCGCGAATACCGCCGAACGCGTGAAACCCTCACGCGGGGAACGTCAGACGATCACGACCACCGGAACGATCATCGGCCGGCGGCGGTAGGTCTCGTTGACCCAGCGGCCGACGACGCGGCGCACGATCTGCTGGAGGGTGTACTCGTCCACGGAGCCTTCGGAGGCGGCCGAGTGGATGGACTCGACGATGCGCGGCAGAACGGCCTGCAGGGCGTCGTCCTCGATGCCCGAGCCGCGGGCGGAGATCTCGGGACCGCCGACGATCTTCCCCGTGTTCGCGTCGACGACGACGAACACGGAGACGAAGCCCTCTTCGCCGAGGATCCGACGGTCCTTCAGCGAGGCCTCGGTCACGTCGCCGACCGACAGGCCGTCGACGTAGATGTACCCGCACGGGACCGCGCCGACGATCGAGGCGACGCCGTCGACGAGGTCGACCACCACCCCGTCCTCGGCCATGACGATTCGCTCCTCGGGAACGCCCGTGAGCATCGCGAGGTCGCGGTTGGCGCGCAGGTGGCGCGGTTCGCCGTGCACCGGCATGACGTTGCGCGGCTTGACGATGTTGTAGACGAAGATCAGTTCGCCGGCCGAGGCGTGCCCGGACACGTGCACGAGCGCGTTGGCCTTGTGGACCACGGTGGCGCCGAGGCGGCTCAGGCCGTTGATCACCCGGCCGATGTCGGTCTCGTTCCCGGGAATCATCGAGGACGCCAGGATCACGGTGTCCCCGGGGACGATCCGGATCGCGTGGTCGTGGTTGGCCATGCGCGAGAGCGCGGCCATCGGTTCGCCCTGGGAGCCGGTGCACATGAGCACGACGCGCTCGGGCGGCAGGTCGTCGATCGTCTTGGCGTCGATGAGCAGGTTGTGCGGCACCTTCAGGTACCCGAGTTCTCGGGCCACCGCCATGTTGCGGACCATCGAACGGCCGACGAGGGCAACCTTGCGGCCGTGCGCCTCGGCGGCGTCGAGCACCTGTTGGACGCGGTGCACGTGCGAGGCGAACGACGCGACGATGATCCGCTGCTTCGACTTGCGGAACACTCCGTCGAGCACCGGGGTGATGCTGCGCTCGTTCGGGATGAAGCCCGGCACCTCGGCGTTGGTGGAGTCGACCATGAACAGGTCCACGCCCTCGGCACCGAGGCGCGCGAAGCCGGGAAGGTCGGTGAGGCGACCGTCGAGGGGGAGCTGGTCCATTTTGAAGTCGCCGGTGTGCAGCACCAGCCCGGCCGAGGTGCGGATGCCGACGGCGAGCGCGTCCGGGATCGAGTGGTTGACCGCGAGGAACTCGCACTCGAACGGGCCGAGCCGCTCGATGTCCCCCTCTTTGACCTGGAGGGTGTAGGGGCGGATGCGGTGCTCGTGGAGCTTGGCCTCGATGAACGCCAGCGTCAGCTTCGAGCCGATGAGGGGGATGTCGGGCTTGCGGCGCAGCAGGTACGGAACGCCGCCGATGTGGTCCTCGTGGGCGTGCGTCAGCACGATCGCGTCGACCAGGTCGAGCCGGTCCTCGATCGACTGGAAGTCCGGCAGGATCAGATCGACGCCGGGCTGGTGGGCCTCCGGGAACAGCACGCCGCAGTCGACGATGAGCAGCCGGCCCCGGTGCTCGAAGACGGTCATGTTGCGACCGATTTCGCCCAGGCCGCCGAGCGGGGTGATGCGCAGTCCGTGCTCGGGAAGCGGCGGTGGCGAACCTAGGTCCGGATGGGGGTGACTCATGCGATCCGTACGCCTCCGGCCACCAGGTCCGTCGTCAGCGTCTGGATCTCGGCGGGCGTCGCGTCCACCAGCGGCGAGCGCACCGGGCCGGCGGGGCGACCCTGCAGGTTGAGTGCGGCCTTGGCCAGGATCACGCCCTGGGTGCGGAAGATGCCGGCGTAGATCGGGAGCAGGTCCCGGTGGATCGCGGCAGCGTGGACGACCTCGCCGGCGACGTAGGCGTCGACCATCTCGCGCAGCTGCGGGCCGACGAAGTGCCCGACGACGCTGACGAAGCCGACGCCGCCGATGGACAGCAGCGGCAGGTTGAACAGGTCGCTGCCCGAGTAGTACGCGAGGTCGGTCGTGGCGAGCACCACGCTGGAGGCCCCGAGGTCGTCCTTGGCGTCCTTCACCGCGACGATGCGCTCGTGCTGGGCCAGCCGAATCAGGGTTTCGGTGGCGATCGGAACGCCGCTGCGCGCCGGGATGTCGTAGAGCATCACCGGCAGGCCGGTGGCGTCCGCGACCGTGGTGAAGTGCCGGTACAGGCCCTCCTGCGGGGGCTTGTTGTAGTACGGGGTGACGACGAGCAGCCCGGAGGCGCCGGCCTTCTCGGCCTGTTCGGCGAGTTCGCAGGTGTGGCGGGTGTCGTTGGTGCCGACGCCCGCGACGACGTGCGCGCGGTCCCCCACGGCCTCCACGACGGCGCGCAGAACGCGTTCCTTCTCGGCGTCCGAGGTGGTCGGCGACTCCCCCGTGGTCCCGTTGATCACCAGGCCGTCGTGGCCGTTCTCGACCAGCTCGGTCGCCAGCTTCGCGGCGCCGTCGAGGTCGAGGTCGCCGTTGGCGTCGAACGGGGTGACCATCGCGGTGAGCACGCGGCCGAAGGGTGTCGCAGACATGGCTCTCAAATTATCCGAAGGGGTCGCCGCGTAGGACGGCAACCGGCGTTATGGGGCGACGCGGCCCTGGCTGCAGAAGGCTTCGTGGGTGAGGGGCATCAGGGTGGCCCAGTGCTTCTCCATCTCCTCGGCCACCATTTCGATCTCGCGCTGCGGGAAGGACGGGACCTTGGAGGCCTCGTGCTTGGTGCGCAGCGACAGGAAGTTCATCAGCGCGCGGGAGTTCATGGTGACGTACATCGAGGAGTACGTGGTGACGGGCAGGACGATGCGCGCGACCTCCCGGGCGACGCCGGCGGCGAGCATCTCACGGTAGGCCGCGTACGCCTGGCGGCAGGAGTCCTGCGTTGCGCGCACGACGACCTCGTGCTGCTCGGGGGTGCCGTCGACGAACGTGTACGCCCCCGGCTTGCCCTCCTGGCGCAGCTTCCGCTCGGCGCCCGGCACGTAGAAGACGGGGCGCAGTTCCCGATAGCGTCCGCTCTCCTCGTTGTACGAGGCAATTCTGTGTCGCATGAACTCGCGGAACACGAAGATCGGCGCGGAGACGAAGAAGGTCATCGAGTTGTGCTCGAACGGCGAGCCGTGCCGGTCGCGCATCAGGTAGCGGATCAGGCCGGCGGAGCGGGTGGCATCGGCGTCGACGTCCTCGAGCGACTGCTCGCCCTTGGTCGAAACCCGGGCTGCGAAGAGGATGTCCGCGTCGGAGGCGTTGGCCTTGACCAACTCCACGGTCATCTCGCTACGGAAGACGATCTCCTCGGAGTCCACCCGTGCATCCTCGCGCGCGACCGTCGTCATTCGCCCCGTACCCCTCGTCTCCGTCGATGTGCCGTGCACAGCATGACGGGCGGCACCGACACTCGTGTCGGCACCGCCCGTCGCGAGCCGACTAGCGGGAGTGACGACCGCCTCGGCGACGGGTCACGAAGGCGGCGGCCGAACCGGCCAGGAGCAGGCCGAGGCCAGCGACCGCGATGTCGTCGGCGTAGCCGCCGCCACCGGTCTTCGGGAGGACCCGCTTGGGCTCCTCCTTCTTCACGGCCAGCTTGGCGCCGGTGCAGTTGACCTCGCTGACGACGATGTCGAGAGCGATCAGCCCGGAGACCTCGTCCGCCTTCTCGGCGGCCGGGGCCGCGGCCCGGACCTGGGTACGGTCCGCGGTGCGCAGCGCGGCCCCGTCGGCCTTGGCCGGAGCGGTGCGCTCGGTCTCGGCCTGCTGCGCCGCAACGGTCTTCGGCTCGGTCGCGGCGACCTGCTCGGCGGCCGGCGCCTGGGCGGTACGGGCGGCGCGCTGCTCGGCAACGTTGGCGGCCTGCGCGTCCCGGGCGGCCTGAACCTGGGTGGCCTGGGCGGCGCGGGCGTTGCCCTGGGCGGTGGCGGCCTCGGCGCGAGCCGCGGCGGCGCGCTCCTCTGCCTGCCGGCTCGACTCGGCGGCCGATTCGGCGGCCGGCTTGGCGCCGCGCTCGGCGCGCTCGGCCAGCGCCGCGTCCGCGGACGCCTGCTCGGCGGCCTGGGTCCGGGCGACGGAGGCCTCGTCGGCCTTCGCGGTCTCGGTCGTGGCCGCCTGCTCGGTCGCTGCGGACTGCTCGGTCGCGGCGGACTGCTCGGCGACGGACGCCTGGTCGGTGGCGACGGAGGCCGCCTTCGCGTGCTTCGGCGCGGCGGGCTTGGCGACCGCCTCGGTCGTGGCGGCCTGAGCGGGCTTGGCGTGCTTGGCCCGGGTGGTCTCGGCGCGCACGCTGCGGTCGGCCTTGGCGCCGCCGGTGGCCTTGGCGTCCTCGGTTGTGGCGTTCCCGGTCTTGGCGAGAAGTTCGTCCAGCGACTGACCGGTCACCGACTCGACCGCGGTGGCGACCTGCCGGGCCACTGCCCGCACCGAGGCGAGCGTCGACTTCAGCGCCGCGCCGAGGGCATCGGGGGCGATGACCAGTTCGACGTGCAGCGCACGGACCTGCAGCCCGCCGTTGGGCAGCTTGTTCTGCTCGTCGACGGTGATCCCGCCGGAGATGAGGGCCTCGAGCTCCTTGGGAATCTCGATCTTGAAGTTGGGGCCCGGGTCGACCGGCACCTTGGTGCCGAGCAGCGTCAGCCCGGCCACCTCCGAGTCGCCGTTCACCTTCAGCTTGTCCGCCACGCAGTCGGAGTTCAGCACGCGGGCGCCGACGACGTCGGACAGGACCGACAGTCCGGCGGTGCTGGAGTTCGCGAGGAGCTTGGCGTCCTTGACGTCCGCGGAGGCGTTGAGAACCTTCAACGTGGCCAGGTCGGAGAGCTCCTCCGGAAGGCCGAGCAGGTTCTGCTCGCCACCGGAGGGGAAGGTGACGATGTCGGGGAGCATCAGGTCGAGAAGGGTCTCGCCGCCGATGCTGACCTTGGTCTGCAGCGCGTAGGCCGCGCCCTTGTACTTGGGTTCCTCGGCAGCCGGGGCCGCGGTGGCAGGCGCAGCCACGACCACGCCGGCAAGAAGAGCCGGAGCGGCGGCGGCCGCGACGAGACGGCGGGGGCGCAGGGACATCTGGACAACCTCGTGGGTCATGGCGAAACAACGCCTCGGGGTGGGTAAGGGGACGATACCGGCGAAACACAGCCACGTAAGCCGCAAAACATGACTCGCGGCGCAAACCGGAGAGATCTCACAGGGGTCCTGACGCGAAGTCAGTTATTAATGTGGTCAGTGTTTCCAGTGTTGCGCGTGTGGTTTTCAGGGGTCGTGCCGCCGGTCTACTCGAGATCTAGGAAGTATTCGAGTCCGACCGTCAGGCCGTCATTACCCGCCGCGACCTTCCTAATCCCCAACAAAACCCCCGGCATGAAAGACGAGCGGTGCAACGAATCGTGGCGAATGGTGAACGTCTCGCCTTCGCTCCCGAACAGCACCTCCTGGTGCGCGACGAGCCCCCGCAGCCGTACCGCGTGGACGGGAACGCCGTCGGCGTCCGCACCGCGGGCACCGGGCAGGCCGCTGCGGGTGGCGTCCGGCTGCGGTCCGAGGCCTGCGTCGCGACGGGCGGCCGCGATCAGCTCCGCGGTGCGCCCGGCGGTGCCGCTGGGGGCGTCGGCCTTGTCCGGGTGGTGCAGTTCGACGATCTCGACGGATTCGAAGAACCGGGCCGCCGCGGCCGCGAAGCGCATCATCAGCACCGCCCCGATGCCGAAGTTCGGCGCGATCAGCACGCCCACGCCGGGATTCGCGTCGAGCCAGCCCCGCACCGTCGCGAGACGTTCCGCGTCGAACCCCGTCGTGCCGACGACGGCGTGGATGCCGTGGGCGATGGCGAATTCCAGGTTCCCCATCACCACGCCGGGATGGGTGAAGTCGACGACCACCTGCGCCCCGGCGTCGACGATCGCCGAAATCGGATCGTCCTGGTCGATCTCGGCGACCAACTTCAGGTCCGCGGCCCCGCGCACCGCGGCGCACGTCTCCTGGCCCATCTTCCCGGCCGCGCCGAGCACTGCCACACCGATCGTCATGGCGGCATCCTTGCGCATGCGGATTTCGCCCTGGCCGCCGAGTTCGTCTGGGTCCTTCGACGTGCAGAGGAAGGGCTTTCCCCAGCCGACGGGTAGGCCGCGCACCCACGACGCGGTCTGCATCCGCAGGTACGGGATGGTGCCGATCGGTCGCAGCGCGGCGGCGCCGGTGACGATCACGAGACCGGGCTCCACCCGCTTGTCGTACTCGTTCTCGGTGGAGCGCACGAGCAGCGCCTTGCCGTCGGCGGACCAGCCGAGCGGCGCCCAGCCCCGAGATTCGCGTTACGCGGCGAATACGCGCCCGGGCTTGAAGGGGCCGACGACGGTCAGCGTGCGCGGGGAGGCCAGCAGTTCGGCCGCCAGGGCACGTACCTCGTCCGGGTTCACGGCGTCGATGCGCCGGAGCACCTCGTCGACGGACAGGAGTTCGCCGTAGGCCAGTTCGGCCTTGCCGAGCCGGTTCATCCGGGAGCCGCTGTCCTCCATGTTCAGGACGATCGACCCCTTGAGCTGACCGGCGCCGCGCAGCAGTTCGTCGTCGGTGATGCCGTCTGCCGCGACCTTGGCGAGCTCGTCGCGGCACACGTCGAGAACCTGGTCGACCTTCTTCGGCAGGCAGCCGGCGTAGACGCCGAACATGCCGGCGTCGGAGTACTGGGAGGCGAAGCTGTAGACGGAATAGGCCAGGCCGCGCTTCTCGCGCACCTCCTGGAACAGCCGCGAGCTCATCCCGCCGCCGAGCGCCGTGGACAGCACGCCGAGGGCGAAGCGACGCGGGTCGGTGCGGTTCAGCGCGGGTACCCCGAGCACCAGGTTGGCCTGCTCGCTGGGGCGGTTGAACAGTTGCACTCCCCCGCTGCTGCGGCGGGTGCGCGCGGCGGCACGCGGCGCCGACGGCGAGGTGCCGTCGATGCCCAGGGCGCCCGCCGCCTTGAATGCCTTCGTCACGGCCTTGACGACTTCGCGGTGCGAGAGGTTGCCCGCAGCGGTCACGACGATGTTCGGCGCGGTGTACCGGCGGCGGTAGTAGTTCGCGATCGTGGTCCGGGACAGACCCTCGATCGACGCCTCGGTGCCCAGGATCGGCCGGCCGAGCGGATGCCCGGCCCAGAGCTGCGTGGCGAACTCGTCGTGCACCGCGTCGGTCGGGTCGTCGGCGTGCATGGCGATCTCTTCCAGGATCACCTCGCGTTCGCTTTCGACGTCCGCCGAGGCGATCAGCGAGGAGGTGACCATGTCGACGATGACGTCGATCGCCAGCGGCAGGTCCCGGTCCAGGACCCGCGCGTAGTAGCAGGTGAACTCCTTGTCGGTGAAGGCGTTCATCTCGCCCCCGACGGCGTCCACGGCGGAGGAGATGTCCAGCGCTCCGCGGCGCTTGGTGCCCTTGAACAGCAGGTGCTCGAGGTAGTGCGTGCACCCGGCCTGGGTCGGGCCCTCGTCGCGCGAGCCGACGCCGACCCAGATGCCGAACGTGGCCGACCGAACCGAGGGCATCTCCTGGGTGAGGATGCGCAGCCCGCCGGGCAGCACGGTGCGGCGGATGCCGCCGGAGTCGGCCGAAGCGGACAGCAGCGTCCGGGTGGTACCCGGACGCTGCTGGACCGCGCTCAGTTGTGCCGAAGTCACTCGGCCGCTTCGGTCTCGGCGTCGCCTTCGGCGCCCTCGTCGCCACCCACGACCACGGGGACGAGGGAGAGCTTGCCGCGCTGGTCGATCTCGGCGATCTCGACGAGCAGCTTCTGGCCGACGGCGATGATGTCGTCGACGTTGTCGACCCGCTTGCCGCCCGCGAGCTTGCGCAGCTGCGAGATGTGCAGCAGGCCGTCGCGACCGGGGACCAGGGAGACGAAGGCACCGAAGGTCGTGGTCTTGACGACCGTGCCCAGGTACCGCTCGCCGACCTCGGGCATCGTCGGGTTCGCGATCGCGTTGATCGTGTTCCGAGCCGCCTCGGCCGCCGGGCCGTTGGTGGCGCCGACGTAGATCGTGCCGTCGTCCTCGATCGAGATCTCGGCGCCGGTGTCGGCCTGGATCTGGTTGATGATCTTCCCCTTCGGGCCGATCACCTCGCCGATCTTGTCCACCGGGATCTTGATCGTGATGATGCGCGGCGCGAACTCGCTCATCTCGTCCGGACCGGAGATGGCCTCCTGCATGACATCGAGGATGTGCAGGCGGGCCTCGCGGGCCTGGGTGAGCGCCCCGGTCAGCACCGAGGACGGGATGCCGTCGAGCTTGGTGTCGAGCTGAAGCGCCGTGACGAAGTTCTTCGTGCCGGCGACCTTGAAGTCCATGTCGCCGAACGCGTCCTCGGCGCCGAGGATGTCGGTGAGGGTGACGTACTCCCCGCCCTCGAACACCAGACCCATGGCGATACCGGCGACCGGGGCCTTGAGCGGGCAGCCGGCGTTCAGCAGCGACAGGGTCGAGGCGCAGACCGAGCCCATCGACGTCGAGCCGTTGGAGCCGAGAGCCTCGGACACCTGACGGATCGCGTAGGGGAACTCCTCGCGCTTGGGCAGCACGGGCAGGATCGCCCGCTCGGCGAGGGCGCCGTGACCGATCTCGCGGCGCTTGGGCGAACCCACGCGTCCGGTCTCGCCGGTGGAGTACGGCGGGAAGTTGTAGTTGTGCATGTAGCGCTTGCGGGTCTCCGGGTTGAGCGTGTCGACCATCTGCTCCATGCGGAGCATGTTGAGGGTCGTGACGCCCAGGATCTGGGTCTCGCCACGCTCGAACAGCGCCGAGCCGTGCACGCGCGGGATGACCTCGACCTCGGCCTGCAGCGAGCGGATGTCCCGCAGCCCACGGCCGTCGATGCGGATCTTGTCCTTGACGATGCGCCCGCGAACGGTCTTCTTGGTGACCGAGCGGAAGGCCGCGGAGATCTCCTTCTCGCGACCCTCGAACTGGGCGGAGAGCTTGGCCTTGGTGTCGTCCTTGATGCGGTCGAGCTCGGCCTCGCGCTCCTGCTTGCCGGCGATCGCCATCGCGGCGGCCAGCTGGCCACTCGCCTCGGCGGTGACGGCCTCGAGCACGTCGTCGGCGTAGTCCAGGAAGATCGGGAACTCGGCGGTCGGCTTGGCGGCCTTGGCCGCGACCTCGAGCTGGGCCTTGCACATCTGCGCGATGAACGGCTTCGCGGCCTCGAGACCGGCGGCGACGACCTCCTCGGTCGGCGCGGTCGCGCCCTCCGCGATCAGGTCGATCGTCTCGGTGGTGGCCTCGGCCTCCACCATCATGATCGCGACGTCGCCGTCCTCGAGGACGCGACCGGCGACGACCATGTCGAAGACGGCCTTGGTCAGCTCGGAGTGGCGCGGGAAGGCAACCCACCGGTCCCCGATGAGCGCGACGCGCACGGCGCCGATCGGACCGGAGAACGGGATGCCGGAGAGCTGGGTGGACATCGAGGCGCCGTTGATGGCGATGACGTCGTAGAGGTCGTCGGGGTTGAGCGCCATGACCGTCTCGACGATCTGGATCTCGTTGCGCAGGCCCTTGGCGAAGGTCGGGCGCAGCGGCCGGTCGATGAGGCGACAGGTGAGGATCGCGTCCTCGGACGGCCGGCCCTCGCGACGGAAGAACGAGCCGGGGATGCGTCCCGCGGCGTACATGCGCTCTTCGACGTCGACGGTCAGCGGGAAGAAGTCGAGGTTCTCCCGCGGCGACTTGCCGTGCGTGGTGGCCGACAGAACCATGGTGTCGCCGTCGAGGTAGACGGCGCACGAACCGGCGGCCTGCATGGCCAACTTGCCGGTCTCGAAGCGAATGGTGCGAGTGCCGAACGGACCGTTGTCGATCGTTGCTTCGGCGAAAGTGATTTCGGGACCCTCCACGGGCGCCCCTCCTTGTTGTGTTCTGGAGGAGGCGGCCGGGTTCGCGGCGACGTCGTCGATCGGTATGCGATCGAGGCATCCGGAGCATGCTCCGTTTGCCACTACCGAGGACCGGCGTCGAGGACGTCCCTCGCTTGCCGACCGGCTCCTACGGTTTCCTACGGGCGCACGGACAGTGCGCCCGAGCGGCTATCGGCGCAGGCCGAGGCGCTCGATCAGGACGCGGTAGCGCGCAATGTCGGTGGCGGCCAGGTACTTCAGCAGCCGACGACGACGACCGACCAGGAGCAGCAGCCCACGGCGGCTGTGGTGGTCGTGCTTGTGCTTCTTCAGGTGCTCGGTGAGGTCGGTGATGCGCTTGGTGAGCATCGCGACCTGGGCCTCCGGGGAGCCCGTGTCGTTCTCGGACAGGGCGTACTCGGCCAGGATCGTCTTCTTCTGGGCAGAATCGAGCGGCATAGCTGTGCCTCACGGCTCCTTCGGGGTCGTTGCGCGGCGCACCGGGGCAGTTCCACCCGGGCACTATGAATCCGCGGCCGATCAAACGGCGGCGCTCAGGCTACCAGCGCGCGACCCCGGGTCCGGCACCGGCGCCGTCCGGGCGCGGCGTTCAGTCCCCGGTGAGCAGGGCGTCGAGGTTGCGGAGTCCGACGTGCCAGGCGTGCTCGTGCTCGCTGGCGGCCTGGTCGGTGAGGAACCCGGCCTGGGTGAGCCGAGCGTGGGTTCCGGCGCCGTTCGGCTTGAGGTCCAGGCTCAGCACCGTTTCGGCGCCGCCCGTTCCGGACGGGCCGGTCACCCAGGTCATGACGACCTTGCGACCGGGTTCGAGCGCGAGAAAGCGCCCGTAGTGGTGGTAGCGGCGTCCGTTGAAGTCGGTTTCGAAGCAGAACGGCGCTCCGACCTCCGCGCGTACGTAGATGCGCGCGGCCAGCCACCGCCCGAGGTCGTCGGTCCAGGCGTGGTAGATGGCGTCGGGCGCGGCGGCCATGTCCCGCTCGACCGTGAGCGAGTGGTGGCGTCCCGACAGGTCCGGCCAGGGAATGCCGCCTGGACTCACGTGCCCTCCTTCGTACGCGTCGGCCCAGTCGACCACGTCCACGCCGCGCTTCGCCGGCCGTTCCGGCCGGTAGGACCGCGACGACGGGTCGACACCATCCTGCGGTACTCGGCGCCGCGACGGGACCCGGCCCCTCGATCGACGGGCGCGCAACCTTCCTGCCGACCCGCCCTCCGCTGTCGTGTTGCCGGCGACGCGTGACAGCATGCGCCTCGCGCCCAAAGAGCGGGCGCGCATCGGGGTCAGGAGATCGGTGGAGACGGCTTCCGCGCACGGTCGCGATCGGGATCTACACGTCCTGCTGATCGAAGACGACCCAGGCGACGCCACGCTGGTACGCGACATGCTCGAGATGGCCGAGCCGAGCCTGCAGTTGACCTGGGTGCAGTCCATCCGCGAGGCACTGCCCCTGCTCGACGGCAATCCGCGCTGCGTGCTGTTGGACCTGCAACTGCCCGACGCGGTGGACTTCTCGGGCCTGGACGCGGTGTTGGAGGCGGCACCGCGCGCGTCCGTCGTCGTGCTGACCGGATTCGCCGACCAGGCCCGCGGCGTGGAGGCGGTGGCCCGCGGCGCCCAGGACTACCTCGCCAAGGCACAGGTCGATCCCGATCTGCTGGCGCGGACCATCCGGTACGCCCTCCAACGGCGCACCGCCGCGGACACCGCCCGCGAACTCGCCGACTCCCGCGCCCGCGCGAACGAGAACGCCCGCCTCGAGCGAGGCCTGCTGCCGCGCGCGATCACCCGAGACGAGGCCCTCGGGGTGACGGTGCGCTACCGGCCCGGCCGGGACCGCGCGTTGCTCGGCGGGGACTTCTACGACGTCGTGCAGTGCCCGGACGGCACCATCTACGCGCTGATCGGCGACGTCTGCGGACACGGACCGGACGAGGCCGCGCTCGGGGTGTGCCTCCGCGTCGCCTGGCGGACGCTGGTGCTCGCGGGTACCGAGGAGAAGGCGATCCTGCCCCTGCTCGACCAGGTCCACTGCCACGAGCGCGACGAGTCCCAGGTCTTCGCCACGGTCGCGATGGTGCGCATCGCGAACGACAGCGCCTCCGCCCGGATCTACCTGGCGGGTCACCCTGCGCCGATCGTCTTCGGCCTGGGACCGCTGAACATGTCGGCCGGTCCCCCGCTCGGCATCCTCGACGGCTTCTCGTGGGCGCCCGAGGAGATCGCGCTCCCGCCGGGGTGGGAGCTCGCCCTGTTCACCGACGGCATCTTCGAGGGCATGGTCGAGCCCGGATCGAGCACCCGGCTCGGCCTCGAGGGCATGTCCGCCCTCATGGTCGAGATGCGCGCCAAACACGGCGACCCGACGGAGTGGGTCGACGCGGTGATCGAACGGGTCCTGGCCTGCAACGGCGGCCCGCTCAGCGACGACCTCGCCGTCGTCGTGCTCACGCCCGACGCCGAGCGCCGGTGAACCGGCGCGCCGGCACGCTGCGAGCACGGCTGCGCCTCGTGCTCGCGATCGCCGCGGTGCTGTTCGCGACCGGCGCGGGAGCGACGCTGCTGGCCCTGGAAAGTCTGGACGAGGAGGCCACCCAGCTCACCGACCGGGCGAGTCCAGCCCGGCTGCAGGCGGAGAACCTGCGCGCCGCCTTCCTCGACCAGGAGACGGGAGTCCGCGGATTTCTGATCTCCCGCGAGGACGCCCTGCTCGCGCCCTACGAGAACGGCCAGCGAGCCGAGGCCGCCGCCTCGACCGCGATTCGGGACTACCGCGTCGGCCCGGGAATCGTCGCGCAACTGGACGCGGTGTCCGCGGCGGCGAAGGCGTGGCGCACGGAGTTCGCCGAGCCCGCCATCGCGACCGCCCGTGCCACGGCGGCCGCCGAAGCCCCGGAGGTCGACCAGGACGAGGGCAAGGCCCTGTTCGACGTGCTGCGCGTGGAGCTGGTGAACCTCACCGAGCAGCTCGGCGCGGAACGTGCGAGCGCCCGGGAGCGGCTCGGCGACGGACTGACGCGGTTGACCGTGCTGGCCTTCGCGACCTTCGCGCTGCTGCTGGTCGCCGGCGTCGCGCTGTGGCTGGCGCTGCGTCGTTTGGTCCTCGGCCCGGTCGACAGGCTCGCGGGCGAGACTCGCACCGTCGCGGACGGTGAGTTCGACCACCGGGTCGAGGTGACCGGCCCCCTGGAGATCGAGGCCCTCGCCGCCGACGTCGAGGCGATGCGGCTGCGGATGGTCTCCGCGCTCGCCGCCTCCCGCACCGCGGAGGCCGAGGTGCGGGCGCAGACCGTGGAGTTGGCCGAGCAGGCCGAGGACCTGCGCCGGTCCAACGACGAGCTCGAGCAGTTCGCCTACGTCGCCTCGCACGACCTGCAGGAGCCGCTGCGCAAGGTCGCCAGCTTCTGCCAGATGCTGCAGCGCCGCTACTCCGGTCAGCTCGACGACCGAGCCGACCAGTACATCGAGTTCGCCGTGGACGGCGCGAAGCGCATGCAGCAGCTCATCAACGACCTGCTCACCTTCTCCCGGGTCGGGCGCACCTCGGAGGGCATGGCTCCGGTCGACTGCTCGGCCGCAGCCGAGCGCGCGCTGTCCGCCCTGGAAACGGCGCGTGCGGAGTCCGGCGCGCAGGTGGACGTGGGGAAGCTGCCGACGCTGCAGGCCGACGAGACGCTGCTGACCCAGCTCTTCCAGAACCTCGTGGGCAACGCAATCAAGTTCCGCGCGCCCGATCGCCCTGCGCACGTCCGCCTCGAAGCCGTGCGCGAAGACGAGGTCTGGCACTTCACCTGCACGGACAACGGCATCGGCATCGAGGCCGAGTACGCCGACCGCGTCTTCGTGATTTTCCAGCGGCTGCACCCGAAGGACCAGTACCAGGGGACGGGAATCGGCCTGTCGCTGTGCAAGAAGATCGTCGAGTACCACGGCGGTCGCATCTGGCTGGAAACCGACCGACCGGAGGGCGCGGTGGGCACCGTGGTGCACTGGACGCTGCCGGCGGACATGCCGACGGAAAGGGCGGGAACGTGAACGCGCGACTGATCGAGGTACTGCTCGTCGAAGACGACCCGGGCGACGTGTTGATGACCCAGGAGGCCTTCGCCGAGCACAAGGTGAAGAACAACCTGACCGTCGTCACCGACGGCGTCGAGGCTCTGTCCTTCCTGCGCCGCGAGGGCAAGTACGCCGACGCCCCGACGCCGGACCTGATCCTGCTCGACCTGAACCTGCCCAAGAAGGACGGCCGCGAGGTCCTCGCGGAGATCAAGTCCGACGAGGCGCTCAGCCTCATCCCGGTCGTCGTGCTGACCACGTCCGGCGCCCACGACGACGTGATCGCGAGCTACCGCCGCCACGCGAACGCCTACGTCACCAAGCCCGTCGACTTCGACCAGTTCATCCAGGTCGTCCGCCAGATCGACGACTTCTTCGTCGGGGTCGTGAAGCTGCCCCGAGGCCAGTAGCCTTCCCGGCCGCGTCGCGGGCGTCGAAGGGCACGTCGTCGACTCAGCCGGCGACGAGACGGCGCGTGTCCGCCACGTCGCGGTCCATCTGCTCCACCAGGGCGGCGACCGAGTCGAAGGCCGTCATGTCGCGCAGTTTCGCGACGAAGGAAACGGTGACCTCGTGGCCGTACAGGTCCAGGCCGACGCGGTCGAGGACGAAGGCCTCGACGCGGCGGGTCAGCCCGCCGCCGAAGGTGGGGTTGGAGCCCACGGAGATCGCGGCCGGCAGAGCCGTTCCGGCCTCGGTCTGCGGGTCGACCAGACGCCCGGCGTACACGCCGTCGGCGGGCAGTGCCAGGCCCGGCGGGCAGGCCAGGTTCGCGGTCGGAAAGCCCAACTCGCGGCCGCGCCGCTCCCCCTCGATCACCGCGCCGGTGACGTGGTGGTCGCGCCCGAGGATGTTCGCGACGCCCACCACGTCGCCCTCGGCCAACAGTTCGCGGACGCGCGTCGAGGAGAAGCGCCCCTCGGCGTCCGTCTGCACCTCGACGGCGTCCACCCCGAACCCGAGCTCTTCGCCGAGCCGGCGCAGCCCGGGAACGTTCTCGGCGGCGTTGCGACCGAGATGGAAATCGGCGCCGACGACGACCATGGTGCACTTCAGCGCGTCGACCAGCACCGTCTGGGCGAAGTCGCGCGCCGCCAGCGCGGCGACCGTCGGGGTGAACGGGACCACCAGCACCGCATCCGCGCCGGCCTCCCCGAGGAGGCGAACCCGATCGTCGATCGTGGTGATCAGCAGCGGCGCGCGGTCGGGGCGGACCACGGCCATGGGATGCGGGTCGAAGGTCAACGCGACCGCAAGCTGGCCGCGCTCGCGCGCGTAGCCCACGGTCCGCCGCAACAGCAGGGCGTGCCCGCGGTGGACTCCGTCGAAGTTGCCGATGGTGACCACGCTGGGGCCGACCTCGCCGACTTCGTGCAACCCGCGCCAGACCCGCACAGCCCTCCCTCGCTCGAGGCTCATCGTAGGAGAGCAGGCTCAGGTGGCCTTCGGCGGCGGGGGCACGTCGCCCGGGCCGACGAACATCGCCGTCGGCCACGAACGGTCCCGCCGGTCCTCGAGCAGACCGAGCAGCCTGCCGTCGGGGGCGAACGCGGCAACGGGTCCCTCCGGCGAATCGGGCAGCGCGGGAATCCAGCCGCCGTGCGCCACGATGGCGGCGGCCACCTCGTCGAGATCCCGACGGGGGAAAATCGCCGCGGCGACCTGGGCCAGCGGCACGACCTCGAGCCGGTCGGCCAGAGCCTCGAGGGTGTGGGCGGCGGAGATGTCGAACGGTCCGACGGAGGTGCGGCGCAGCGCCGTCAGATGCCCACCCACTCCCAGGTCCGATCCGAGGTCTCGCGCCAGCGCGCGTACGTAGGTACCGCTCGAACAGGCGACTTCGACGTCGACGTCGAGCACCCCCGCACCGCGGCGGGCCTCGCCGATCTCGAACCGGTACACCGTCACCGGGCGGGCGGCGAGTTCGACCGCCTCCCCCGCCCTGGCGAGTTTGTAGGCCCGTTGCCCGTCCACCTTGATCGCGCTGATCGTGGTCGGAACCTGGGCGATCTCGCCGGTCAGTTTCGCCGCCCCGGCGCGCACGTCGTCGAGAAGTACGCCACCGGCGTCCGCCCGCGTCAGGATCTCGCCCTGGGCGTCGTCGGAGTCGGTCGACTGGCCCAGCCGAATGGTCGCCAGGTAGGTCTTCTCCCGCCCGGAGAGAAAGCCCAGCATCCGGGTGGCGCGCTCGATGCCGACCAGCAGCAGTCCGGTGGCCATCGGGTCCAGAGTCCCGGCGTGCCCGACCTTGCGGGTGTTGGCCAGCCGGCGAACCCGGCCGACCACGTCGTGGGAGGACATCCCCGCCGGCTTGTCGACCAGGAGCAGTCCGCCCGGCCCGGGCTGTTTGCCGCCGCTCACCACTGATCTCCTCGACTGCC
Organism: Sporichthyaceae bacterium; assembly: GCA_052389435.1. Classification (GTDB taxonomy): domain Bacteria; phylum Actinomycetota; class Actinomycetes; order Sporichthyales; family Sporichthyaceae; genus JBQTKD01. The sequence goes on from JBQTIB010000094.1 coordinate 69,459, forward strand.
GGCACCGCTGACGCCGGGTCACAGGACCGTCCCAGGCAGGGCCACTACCGTCCTGCCATGGGTTGGCGGAGGGAAATCAACCGGGCGCTGGCGGTGACTGCCGGGGTCGAACTGCAGCCATCGTACGTTCGCGGGTCGCGACGGCTTCGCCGGGTTCGCCGACCTCCGAGCGGGGCGGACTGGGCTCCGGCGCACGGCGGGCGACTCGTGCCCAGCCCCGTCTTCGTCATCTGCTCGATCCGATCCGGATCGACGCTCCTGCGGCTGATGCTCAACGCCCACTCCCAGATCCACGCGCCGCACGAACTGCATCTGACGGCGCTCGGCGCCCAGACGCGCTCGAAGTTCACCAAGTCGGCGATGGCCGAACTCGGCCTGACCGACCTGGAACTCGAGCACCTCCTCTGGGACCGCGTCCTGCATCGCGAACTGGACCTCGCGGGCAAGTCGGTGCTGGTGGAGAAGACGCCCAACAACGCACTCGGCTGGCGTCGCCTGGTGCGCTGCTGGCCGGAGGCGCGCTTCGTCTTTCTGCTGCGCCACCCGGTCACCACCGTGCACTCCTGGCACGAGGCCCAGTCCCGGCGGCGCGGCTGGGACGAGAATCTGGCCAAGTGCCTCAAGATCATGAACGCCGTCGAGGAGGCGCGCGCCCACCTGCCCGGAATCACCGTGCGGTACGAGAACCTGACCGCCGACCCCGCGGCGGAGACCCGGCGCCTGTGCGAATTCCTCGACCTGGAGTGGGAGCCGACGATGCTGGACTACGGCCGCGCCGCTCCCCACGAGTTCAAGGCCGGCCTCGGCGACTGGCGCGAGAAGATCCGCACCGGTCGGGTGCAGCCGCCTCGGCCGCTGCCACCGGGAGAACCGCCGGCCGAGCTTCTGGAGCTGTGTAGCTCCTGGGGCTATCTCGACGATCCCACCGGGTCGGCGGGATCGAGTCGGCTTCTCGGGTTCCCGTCCCTCTTCTAGTACCTATCCGCGGTCCTCGGTCGGGGTCTCTTCCTCGTCCTCGGCCGGGTGGCGGTACGGGTCGGGCTCGCCGGCGTAGGTCGCGCCCTCGGCCTGCCGGTGCACCTCGGCGTCGGCGGCCGCGGCCTTGGCGAGCAGGTCGTCGATCGACTTGGCCGTGTCCGGCAGCGCGTCGAGCACGAACGTCAGCGACGGCGTGTGCTTGACCCCGGTGCGTTTGCCGACTTCGGTGCGCAGCACGCCCTTGACGCTCTCCAGAGCGGCCGCCGTCGCCTCGCGCTCGCCGTCTTCGCCGTACACCGTGTAGAACACGGTGGCCTCGCGGAAATCGCCCGTGAGCTTCACGTCGGTGATGGTGAGAAACCCCAGGCGCGGGTCCTTGGCCCGCATCTCGAGGTGCTCGGCGACGATCACCTTGATGCGGTCGGCCAGTTTGCGGTGCCGGGCCTGAGCAGCGGGCGAGCTCATGCGCTAGTCATCCTCTCCGTACAGTTTCTGACGTGCACTCAGAACTTCGATCTCGGGCCGGCCGGCGACGAGCCGCTCACAGGAGTCGAGCACGTCGCGGCAGTGCGAGGCGTCCGAGGCCACCACCGCGACCGCGATGAGCGCCCGGCGGTGCAGGTCCTGATCCCCGACCTCGGCAGCCGAGACGGCGAACTTGCGCACCAACTCGGCCAGGATCGGACGGACCACACCGCGCTTCTCCTTGAGCGTGTGCACGTCCCCGAGCAGGACGTCGACGCTCAGACTCCCGACGAACTCGGGCCTTCCCGCCCACACCTACGCGGTGCGCCCGACCGCCTGTGGCCCCTGGGCCTCAGTTGGTCGGACGCAACGAGGTTTCTGCTAGCTGCGGGGCTTCTCGCGCATTTCGAAGGTCTCGATCACGTCGTCGACCTTGATGTCGTTGAAGTTCCCGAGGTTGATACCGCACTCGAAGCCCTCGCGGACCTCGGTGGCGTCGTCCTTCTCCCGACGGACCGAGTCGATGGTCAGGTTCGGAGCGACCACCGCCCCGTCGCGGATCAGGCGGGCCTTGGTGTTGCGGCGGATGATGCCGCTGCGCACCAGGCAACCGGCGATCGTGCCGAACTTGGACGAGGAGAACGTGGCCCGGACCTCCGCGGTACCGAGCTGGATCTCCTCGTACTCCGGCTTGAGCATTCCGGTGAGCGCGGCCTCGATCTCCTCGAGGACGGAGTAGATGACCGTGTAGTACCGGACCTCCACGCCCTCGCGTTCGGCGAGCTCGCGCGACTTGCCCTCGGCCCGGACGTTGAAGCCGATGATGATCGCCGAGGACGCCGACGCCAAGGTCACGTCGGACTCGGTGATCGCACCGACGCCGCGGTGGATGACCCGCAGGTGCACCTCTTCGTTCGGAACCTCGATCTTGTACAGCGCCTCTTCCAGGGCCTCGACCGAGCCGGACACGTCGCCCTTGATGATGAGCAGCAGTTCGTCGCGCTGCGCGCTCGCGACCGACTCCGCCCAGTTCTCCAGGGCCACCCGCGGCTTGCGCTGGCGGGCCAGCAGGGCGTTGCGCTCGCGCGCCTCGCGCCGCTCGGCGATCTGCCGCGCCACCCGGTCTTCGGAGACGACCAGGAAGTTGTCGCCGGCGCCGGGCACCGAGGTCAGACCGAGCACCATCACCGGACGGGACGGGCCCGCCACCTCGACGGAGTCGCCGTGCTCGTCGAGCATCGCGCGAACGCGACCGAACGCGTCGCCACAGACGATCGAGTCGCCTGCGCGCAGCGTTCCGCGCTGCACCAGCACCGTGGCGACCGGACCGCGACCGCGGTCGAGGTGCGCTTCGATGGCCACGCCCTGCGCGTCCTGGTTCGGGTTGGCCCGCAGGTCCAGGGCGGCGTCGGCGGTCAGCACGATCGCGTCGAGCAGACCGTCGATGTTGATGCCCTGCTTGGCCGAGACGTCGATGAACATGGTCTCGCCGCCGTACTCCTCGGCGACGAGGCCGTACTCGGTGAGCTGGCCACGGACCTTGGTCGGGTCCGCGCCCTCCTTGTCGATCTTGTTGACGGCCACCACGATCGGCACGCCGGCGGCCTGCGCGTGGTTGAGCGCCTCGATGGTCTGCGGCTTCACGCCGTCGTCGGCCGCGACCACCAGCACCGCGATGTCGGTGACCTGCGCGCCACGGGCACGCATCGAGGTGAACGCCTCGTGACCCGGGGTGTCGATGAAGGTGATCGCACGTTCCCGGTCCTCGCCCGGGTGGGCGATGACCTGGTAGGCACCGATGTGCTGGGTGATGCCACCGGCCTCGCCGGAGGCCACGTTGGAGTTGCGGATCGCGTCGAGCAGACGCGTCTTGCCGTGGTCGACGTGACCCATGACCGTGACCACCGGCGGACGGATGACGAGGTCTTCCTCGTCGCCCTCGTCCTCGCCGTGGGTCAGGCCGAAGGTCTCGAGCAGCTCGCGGTCCTCGTCCTCCGGAGAGACGATCTCCAGCACGACGTTGAGCTCCTGCGCCAGGAGCTCGAAGGTCTCGTCGCCGACGGACTGAGTGGCCGTCACCATCTCGCCGAGGTGCATCATCACCGCGACGAGCGAGGCCGGGTTGGCCCCGATCTTCTCGGCGAAGTCGGTCAGCGAGGCACCGCGGGAGAGCCGGACCGTCTGGCCCATGCCGCGCGGCAGCGACACGCCACCGATCGACGGGGCCTGCATGTTGTCGAACTCTTGACGCCGCTGCTTCTTGGACTTGCGGCCCTTGGCCGGCCGACCACCCGGGCGGCCGAAGGCGCCCGCTGTGCCGCCGCGACCGCGCGGACCGCCGCCGCCACCGCCGGGACGGCCGGCGAAGCCGCCGCCGCCCGCGCCGGGAGGACCACCGGTGCCGCCACCGGGACGGAAACCGCCACCGCCACCGCCGCCGGGACCGCCGGGACGACCGGCGAAGCCGCCGCCACCCGGACGACCGCCGGGACCGCCACCGGGACCGCCACCGGGACGACCGGCGACGCCGCCGCCGCCGGGGCGAGCGCCGGGACCGCCGGGACGCGCGCCGGGACCACCCGGACCCGCGGGGCGCGGTCCCATCTGGCCGGGGCTCGGAGCACCCGGACGCGGACCGCCGGGACGCGGACCGCCCGGAGAGGCCGGACGGGGACCGCCCGGAGAGGCGGGAGCGCCGGGCGCGCCGGGGCCCCCGGGACCGCCGGGACCCCCGGCCGGTCCACCCGGGCGCGCACCGCGCGCCTGGGTCGGACGGGCCATGCCCGACGCGGAGCCGGAGGTGAAGGGGTTGTTGCCGGGGCGCGGACCCGCCGGACGCGGTCCAGGCCGCGGGCCCTCGCCCACCGGCGCCGCCGGAGCGGAGGCAGGCGGAGCGGAGGCCGGCGGTGCGGATGGCGCGGCGGCGGCAGCGGGCCGCTCGACCTCGGGCGCCGAGGGCGCCGCCGGAGCCGGAGCGGAGGGTGCGGGGGGCGCCGGAACGCTCGCCGCCGGCGCGGGAACGGGGGCCGGGGCGGGGGCAGCCGGCGCGGGCGCCGGAACCGGAGCAGCGGGCGCGGCCGGGGCCACAGCAGCCGGAGCGGCCTCGGCGGGAGCCGGCGCCGGGCTGGGCGACGGCGCCGGGGTCGGAGCCGGTCGGCGCTTGGGCGCGGCGGGAGCCGCGTCGGGGAAGGCGTCCTTCAACTTGCGAACTACGGGAGCTTCGATCGTCGACGACGCCGAGCGAACGAACTCTCCCAACTCTTGGAGCTTGGCCATGACGACCTTGCTCTCGACACCGAACTCCTTGGCGAGTTCGTAGACCCGGACCTTGGCCACTGTTCTCCTTCAGGTCCGGGGCAGCCTCGGACCGTTAGCTGGTTGTGGTGCTCATCGCTGCGTACTCATCGCTGAGAACTCATCGCGCGCTCATCGCAATCCACCCGTTTCCGATATACGGCTGACAGTTAGTGCTGTTCGGTGCTCTGCTCGTCGGCGCGGAGAAAGTCCTCCACGGCCGATGCGTCCAGCGGCCCCGGGAGCCGGAAGGCCCGCGGGAACGCCCGACGGCGCAGGGCGAGGGTAAGGCACTCGGCTCGTGGGTGAAGGGACGCTCCGCGTCCCGGCAACCTGCGCCGAGGATCGGGGACGACGCAGGCGTCCTCCACGACCAGTCTCAGTAGTTCCGCGATTCCGGAGCGCTGCCGACAGCCCACGCACGTTCGCTGTGCGCCGTCGAATGCCCCTGTGGACACGCCAACACCCGGTCCCGCGAGACCACCGGGGCTCAGTCTACTCACTCCGTAGGCAGCGCGTCCGCCTCGGCGCTCGGAGCGTCTGCGGAAACGCCCTCGGTGTCCGGGCGGATGTCGATGCGCCAACCGGTGAGACGGGCGGCAAGGCGGGCGTTCTGGCCCTCCTTGCCGATGGCCAGGGACAGTTGGTAGTCCGGCACGATCACCCGTGCCGAGCGAGCGGCGAGGTCCACGACCTCCACGCTGCTGACCCGCGCCGGAGACAGCGCGTGGGCGACCATCTGGGCGGGGTCCTCCGACCAGTCGACGATGTCGATCTTTTCGCCGTGCAGTTCGATCATCACGTTGCGCACGCGGGCACCCATCGGGCCGATGCAGGCGCCCTTGGCGTTGACTCCGGAACGCGTCGAACGGACCGCGATCTTGGTGCGGTGGCCGGCCTCGCGGGCCAGGCCGGCGATCTCGACGGTGCCGTCGGCGATCTCGGGCACCTCGAGGGCGAAGAGGCGGCGCACGAGATTGGGATGCGTCCGCGACAGCGTCACCGACGGGCCCTTCATCCCCCGCTTCACCCCGACCACGTAGCACTTGATGCGCGTGCCGTGCGTGTAGGCCTCGCCCGGCACCTGCTCCTGCGGCGGAAGGATCGCCTCGAGTTTGCCGAGGTCGACGAGCACCGACTTGGGGTCCCGGCCCTGCTGGATGATCCCGGAGACGATGTCGCCCTCGCGGCCCAGGTACTCCCCGTAGGTGACCTCGTCCTCGGCGTCGCGCAGGCGCTGCATGATGACCTGCTTCGCCGTGGTGGCGGCGATCCGGCCGAATCCCGTGGGGGTGTCGTCGAACTCTCCGACGACGTTGCCGTCCTCGTCCACCTCGCTCGCCATGACGACGACGTGCCCGGTGGCCTGGTCCAGGTCGACCCGCGCGTGCTGCGAGGCGCCTTCGGTCTTGTGGTACGCGATCAGCAGGGCCGACTCGATCGCGGCGACGAGCAGCCCCGAGGAGATGTCCTTCTCGCGCTCCAACGCCCGCAGGGCGCTCATGTCGATGTCCATTGCGCACCCTCCGGGAAAGTTGTCTTGGCTAGTCCTCGTCCGCGCCGGCGGGCGCGAACTCGATTTGCACGTGGGCCCGGGCGATCTGGCCGAAGTCCAGGCGGCGGGACTCCCCGCGTTCCACCAGCACCAGGTCCGCTCCCGCGTCGTCCGCGTCGCGCACCCTGCCGGTGAGCGTGGAGCCGTCCTTGAGCACCGCTCGCACCAGCCTGCCGCTCGCCCGCCGCCAGTGGGCGGGCCGTGTCAGCGGCCGATCCACGCCCGGGCTGGTGACCTCGAGAACGTAGGGCGTTTCGCCCATCGTCTCGGCCTCGTCCAACGCCGCGCTCACCGTTCGGCTGACGTCGGCGACGGCGTCCAGATCGATTCCGCCGTCCCTGTCGACGACGATCCGCAGCACTCGGCGCCGACCGGCCGGGGCGACTTCGACCTGTTCGAGGTCGACGCCCGTTTCGGCCAGGACCGGCTCGAGAACGCTGCGCACTCTGTCGGCTTCGGCGCTCGCACCCATGCCGAGCACCTCCCGTCGCGGTGTTCTGTTGTTCGGCCCGATCGTCCGCCGACCCCACTGTCCGGTTCGGCTCGAGGACCAACCCTAGTGGCCCGCGCGCCCCGTGCCGACCGCGACGTCGACGGGCGGGCCCTCCCACGGCCCGCCGGGATGCTCGCTCGCCAGCGCGGACCTGGCGTGCCTGTAGCGTCGAACGGTGTCCAAGCACCCCCCGGCCGAGCACGGATGGCGGCCCACCCGCCGTGGAGCGGTCGCAGGCGCGCTCGCCCTGGCGCTGACGGCCTGTTCGGACAGTCCACCGCCGCCGTCCGGCCGGGCACCTGACGTTGCTCCGAACGACCCGGACGCTCCGACGCTCGCCGCCGCCCGCGCCGAGACGGTGGCGCTGTTGCGCGAATACGACGCGGCGGTGGCGGATCGACCCGAGTTGGCCGGCGAACTCGCACCGCTGCGCGCGGCGCACGAGGCGCACCTGGAGAAACTGGGGCGTCCCGCGGCGGAGGCCACGCCGAGCCCGACGCCCGGTCCGGGGCGCAGTCGCGCCGCGTTGTTGCGCGGCCTGGCGGCGGCCGAGAAGTCGGCCGCGGCCAGGCGGGTGTCGCAGTGTCAGGACCTGCGTTCGGCGTCGCTGGCGCGCCTCGTGGCCGGGATCGGCGGGGCCGAGGCGGCGCACGCGTCGCTGCTGCGCGATCTGGCGGGTGGCGAATGACCGAACTCGACGCCCTGCAGGCCGTGCTCGCGACCGAGCACGCCGCCGTGTACGGCTACGGCGTCGTCGCCGCGCAGACGGCCGGCGAACAGCGGCGGACCGCGCTGAACGCCCTCGACGTGCATCGGGTCCGGCGGGACCGCCTGCGCGCCCTGATCGTCGCGGCCGACGCTGCCCCCGTCGAGGCTGCGGCCGCGTATCGCATCGCCGGCGGAGCCGTCCGCACGCCGCAGGCCGCCGCCAGGCTCGCAGCCGACACCGAACGCGACGTCGCCCTGGCCCTCGGCGCGCTCGTCGAGCACGGCGCCCGGACCGAACGGGAGTTCGCCGCCAACGCCCTCCAGGAGGCCGCGGTCCGCGAGACCTACTGGCGCGGCAGGGCGCCCGCCCTGCCCGGGCTTCCCGTCGCGGCGATCGCCGATCCGAGCGCCAGTCCGACGCCCTAGCTCGCCCGCGTCCGGCCGGGGGACGGTCCGGCGGTGCGGGGGCCGCCGTAGACGTCGCCGCGATCGCCGCAGAACGTGCCCGCGGGACACCTCTGTCCGACGGCGCTGGCGCTGGGACGCGCACACACCACGTTGTGGTCGAGGTTGTTCCGTACGTACTGGGACAGGCGGACGGTACCGCCGGTGAAGCTGACCGCGCAGCGCGCCCGGGCGCCGTCGTAGCCCCGTCCGCCCGCCTGCCACAGCGGCGCGGACTCCAGGCGGTACTTCGGGGTGAAGTGGGGCCGCCAGGCCGCGCGGTAGTCCGCGGCGTTGTCGGCGTGGTAGCCGTCGGTGATCTTCAGCCACATGTGCCCGACGGAGTAGATGCCCACCTCCTCGACTCCCCGCGATCGCAGGTAGTCGAAGCCGCCCTGCAGGGAGGCGGTGTTCGCGACTCCGCTGCCGACCCAGCTGTTGCCGGTCTCGACGTCGAGCCACCAGGTTCGGTTCAGCGAGACTCCGGCGTTCAGGGCGACCTTCGCAGCGTGTTTGGCGGCCTGCCAGCCGTAGTTGTAGGCGCAGCCGGCGTCTCGCGTGGACCACGCCCGGACGCACTTCGCCGGGTCCCGGTCTCCGGAGTCCGACCAGTAGTTCCTGCTCTGCGCACCCGGGTTGCCGGTGTTGAGGTAGACCCCGGAGGCGTGCGGCCTGCCCTCGGCCCAGCGGTACTGGCGGGTGAGGCAGGGGTTGGCGGTGAACGAGCGGCCCTTGTTCACGCCCACGATGCCGAACTCGCCGCCGCTCGGAAGGCTCTTGGTGCACTGCGGGTGCGAGATGTCGTAGCCGACCGAGCCGATCCTGGGCAGGTGCGAGTCCGTGGCGGCGTTCGCCGCCGGCCATCCGGCGCAGAGCGTCAGCGCGAGCACCGACGCGAAAAGGGCACGCTTCACAGTTCTCGCTCCCACCGACGTTGTCACCTGTGCCGGTCCGACGGGTGGCAGCGGAGCGAGGTTCCGTCCAGCGTCCGTTCAGGTAGTTCTCAGAGCGGTCAGCAGCTCCGGTAGGTGTCGTCGTCCGCGCCGCCGGAGCAGTCGTCGGTGCTCGATCCGCCGTCGAGGTGGTCCCGCCCGTCCTGGCCGTAGAGCCGGTCCGCCCAGCTTCCGCCGTAGAGACGGTCGTCGCCGTCGCCGCCGTAGAGGCGGTCGTTGCCGGACTCTCCGTACAGGGTGTCGTCGGAGGTACCGCCGTAGAGGCGGTCGTGCCCGGTCCCGCCGTTGAGCAGGTCGCTGCTCGAACTGCCGTAGAGCGTGTCGTCGCCGCCGCCGCCGCGCAGGTCGTCTCGCCCGCTGCCGCCGCAGAGAATGTCCGCTCCCCCGGCGCCGTCGAGAATGTCCGCTCCGGCGGCGCCGAACAGGATCTCCTTGGCGTCGGTGCCGACGATGCGGTCCGCCTCGGCGGTGCCGAACCGCGGGTTGTACCCGGCGGGAAGCGGCGCTCCCGGCCGGCACGGGTCGTCGGTGGCCTTCGGCGTTCCGCACACCAGGTTGTGGTCGAGATTGTCGACGACGAACTGCGCGAAGCGGACCTTGGCGCCGGTGAAGCTGACGCCGCAGCGTTCGCGCGCGACCTCGAGCCCCGTCCGGCTGCCCTGCTTCGCCACACCCGCCTGCCAGAGCGGCGCGGCCTCCAAGGCGAACTTCGGCGTGAAGTACTTGGCCCAGCCCAGCCGGTAGGTTCCCGCGTTCGACGCGCCGTATCCGCCGGTGATCTGGGTCCACTGGAACGCGGTCGAGTAGATGCCGACCTCCTTGACCTTGGCCCAGCCGCGCAGGTAGTCGTAGGCGCCCTGCAGGTTCGCGGCGTTGGTGGCGCCGTCGCCGTCCCAACTGTTCAGGACCTCCACGTCCAACCACCACGTGTGGTTGGTTGCGACCCCGGCGGCCTTCGCGACCTTCGTCGCGTGTTCCATGGAGCGCCAGCCGTAGTTGTAGGCGCAGCCCGGATCGACGTAGGACGTGGGGTCCAGGCACAGGGCGGGTGCACCGTCGCCCGTCTTCGCCCAACGGCTGCTCTGCGGCCCGGGGTTGCCGGTGTTCACGTAGACACCGGGTGCGTGCGGGAGGGTCTTGGCCCACGCGTACTGCTGCGCCAGGCACTTCGTCGGCGGATCGAACGCGCGGCCGTCGGTGACCCCGACGATGCCGAAGGCACCGCCCGCCGGAAGCGGCCTGTCGCACTGCGGGAACGACACGTCGTGCCCGACCGCCCCGGCCACGGGCGCGGAGGTCGACACCGCGCTCGCGCCTCCGGCCGCCAGGCCACCGACGCCCGTCAGCGCCAAGGCCAGTGCCGCCGCCGTCGCCGCACGCCGCATGTACCGCCCACCCCCCGGTGTATTCGATCCTCACCAGTCCGACGGGCGAGACGTGCCCCCGGTTCCCCCAGGTTCGATCCGGTATCCGACTCCCAGGTTCAGCGGCCGTCGCCCGGAAGGTTGCTGGACCAGCGGTCCGGCAACACGGGCGGCAGGCCGTCCTCGGCGACGGCGGTGCCGTCGGCCGCGCGCTGCGCCGCGGCCTCGGCATCGGCGTTGCGGGAGGCTGCGGACGGGTGCGCCTCGGCCCACCACGTGGCGATCCAGTCGCCCATGTACACGCCGATCATCGCCGGAATGAGCATCAGCACCGACACCCAACCGGTGTTCAGGACGCCGAGTACGACGGTGGGCCACGCCACGACGGCGCCCCACAGCCACGGGATCGACGGACGCAGCAGGCCGAACGGTGCGGTGGCGAGGATCAGCAGCACGGACAGCAGGCGGCTCGGCGGCTCGTCGGGAACGACCGACACCGCCCCGATCAACACGCCGATCGATGCGGCGGCGAACCACAGCACGCCGAGCATCCGCTTCGCGTCACGGCTGTTCATCACCTTGACTCCACCTGCCTTCTCCCGACCCGGAGACACATTCGCTCGGGTCCCTCACTCGTTCCTCGCTCGTCTCGCTCGCGAAGAACCCCCGGG
>JBQTIB010000095.1:0-27708 GCA_052389435.1 Sporichthyaceae bacterium
GTCGTTGTTCACGCGCAGGTAGGTCTCGATCGACTCGATCAGATCCGCGACGCTGGGGAAAACTCCGCGGCGGATGTTCTTGTCGGTGAGCTCGCGGAACCAGCGCTCGACGAGGTTCAGCCAACTGGAGGAGGTCGGGGTGAAGTGCAGGTGGAAGCGCTTGTGCTTGGCCAGCCAGGCCACGACGTCGGGGTGTTTGTGGGTGCCGTAGTTGTCCAGGATCAGGTGGATCTGGAGCTTCTTGGGGACGTTGCGGTCGATCGTTCGCAGGAAGGTCAGGAACTCCTCGTGGCGGTGGCGTGGCAGGCATTGGCCGATGACCTTGCCGGTGGCCACGTCCAACGCCGCGAACAGCGTCGTGGTCCCGTTTCTCTTGTAGTCGTGGGTCATCGTCTCGCCCCGGCCCTTCACCATCGGCAGCGAGGGCTGGGTGCGGTCCAGGGCCTGGATCTGGGACTTCTCGTCCACGCAGAGGACGATCGCCTTCTCCGGCGGGTCCAGGTAGAGCCCCACGACGTCGATGAGCTTGTCCTCGAACTGTGGATCGTTGGACAGCTTGAACGTCTCGACTCGGTGCGGTTTGAGGCCGCGGGCGTTCCAGATCCGCTGGACCGTCGCCGAGCTGACCCCGACGTGCTCGGCCATCGTGCGACACGACCAGTGCGTCTGACCCTCCGGGACATGATGCAGCGTCAGGTTCACGATCTCGTCGATCTTCTGCTGGTCGATACTCGCCTTGCGTCCCCGGCCTTCGCGGACCTTGCCCCACTTGGTCAGGCCGTCGATCTCGAACCGGGCGCGCCAGGCACGGACCGAGACGGCCGTGACCCCCAACTCGGCCGCGATCCGCGCGTTGGCCGCACCGTCCGCCGCGGCCAGCAGCGCACGTGCCCGCACCACCTCGCGGTGCGGCGCCGTCTGCGAGCGCGCGATCTTGCCCAAGGTCTCGCGCTGGACCATCGTCATCGGCAGTGCCGCCGCAGCGTGACTCATGAGGCGAGAATACCGAATCACTAGCTAGCTATTTGCGAGACACACCACTAGCGTTGGCCCATGACGGACGAAGGCAGGCGGCGTAGGGGAATCGTCGGGCCTTGGGTCTGGGCGGGTCTCGGAGGTCTACTCGTGGCGTTGTTGGTGCCGCTCGGTGCGGCGGACCCGGCAGGGGAACAGACGGCGTCGTCGACGTCGGGTGTCTCGCTGCCGGTGGAGCAGTACACGCTGGACAACGGTCTCAAGGTCATCCTGAGTCTGGACCGCAGCGCCCCGACGGTGGCGACGAGCGTTCGCTACAACGTCGGCGCGGCCGACGAGACCGAGGGCTCGTACGGGTTCGCGCACCTTTTCGAGCACATGATGTTCAAGGGTTCGGGGCACATCCCCGACGGCGACATGGACCGCCTCGCGGACTCCGTCGGCAGCTACACCAACGCCTTCACGACCTTCGACTACACGAACTACTACGTTCCGGACCTGCCGCCGGATCGGCTGGAGCTCGCGCTGTGGTTCGAGGCGGACCGCATGGGCTACCTGCTCGACGCTCTCGACGCGGGCAAGCTCGCCAACCAGCAGGGCGTCGTGCGCAACGAACGTCGGCAGACCACCGAGCAGACGCCCTATGGCCTGACCGAAGAGGCCGTCTACCACGAGCTGTTTCCGTCGGACCACCCGTACTACGGCAGCGTCATCGGGTCCCACGAGGACATTCAGTCCGCCACCCTCGAGGCGGTACGGGCCTTCTTCCGCACCTACTACGTGCCGAACAATGCAAGCCTCGCGATCGCCGGGAACTTCAACCCCGTCCAGGCTCGCGCACTGGTGCAGAAGCACTTCGGCTCCCTCGAGCGCGGCGCGGAACCGCCGAAGCCCGCGATCACGGCGCCGCGGATCGCCGCCGAGAAGCAGCTGAAGCTGACCGACGCCGTCCCGGCCCCGCGCCTGACCATGGCCTGGCTGACCCCGCCGATCTTCGCCGCCGGAGACGCCGAGGCGGACCTGACGGCGATCCTGCTCGCCACCGGCGAGAGCAGCGTGCTGTACCGCTCCCTGGTGCGCGAGCAGCGCATCGCCCAGGAAGTGCTCGCGACGCAGAACTCGAGCCTGCACCCGTCGGTGTTCACGATCAACGTGACCGCGAAACCGGGCGTCTCCGTCGAAGAACTGCGCACCGCCGTGGACGCCGAGCTCGAGAAGCTGCGGACGCAGGGCCCCGCGCCCGCCGACCTGGAGGCGGCCCGCAACACCCGCATCACGCAGATGGTGCGCGGCCTGGAGGACCTCGGCACCCGCGCGGTGACGCTCAATCAGTACGGCGCGATGCTCGGCGATCCGGACTCCCTCTCGACCGACATCGCGCGCTACGCGAAGGTCGACGTCGCGGCGATGCAGGCCTTCGCCCGAGACCAGCTCCGCAACGACGGGCGCGTGGTGGTCGACACCGAGCCGGGCAAGCGGATGCTGCCGCCCGACCCGAAGGCCCCGGAGGAACCGCCGGTCGTCACCCAGCCGCAGACCGCCGCGGAGGCGTGGCGAGCGACGGTTCCGAGCCCCGGCCCCGCTCTGGCGATCGAGCAGGCCACAATCGAGCGCTTCGAACTCGGCAACGGCATGCCCGTCTACCTGGTGCCGTCGCGGAACCTTCCGCTGGTGACCGCGTCCGTGGTCAGCCGGCACGGCAGCACCTCCGACCCGGCCGACAGGCCCGGGACCGCCACCTTCACCGCGGCGATGCTGCGGCAGGGCACCGCGGAACTGACGGCGGATCAGGTGGCCACCAGGGCCGCCGAGTTCGGCGGCGTGCTGGCCTCCCTCGCCGAGACCGAGGGCACCTCGCTGACCGTGCACGCCCTCGCCGCGCACGCCCGCGAAGCCGTCGACCTCGTCGGCACGCTCGTCCGCTCCCCCGCGTTCCGCGAGGAGGACCGCGATCGCGTCGTCGGCGACCTGACCGGCGCGGTCGACCAACTGAACGCCGATCCGGAAGAGACCGCGACGATCGCCGCGAACTCCGCTCTCTACGGCAAAACTCCCTACGGGCACGTGCCCGTAGGCACCGAGGCGGGTCTGGAGAAGGTGACCGTCGACGATCTGCGCGCCTTCCACTCCCAGGCGTTCACGCCCAGTCAGGCCGCGCTGGTCCTCGCGGGCGATCTGACGGTGGACCAGGCCAGAGACCTGGCCGAGAGCGCGTTCGGATCGTGGGCGGGCTCCTCGCCCGCCCCGGCGGCTCCGAGCGCCGCGACCGCGGTCCCCCAGCGGATCGTGCTGGTCGACTCCCCCGACTCGGGGCAGACGGCCGTTCAGATCGGTCAGCCGGGCCTGCCCGCCGACGATCCGGCCTTCGAGACTCTGCAGGTCGGCAACCAGGTACTCGGTGGCCTGTTCTCCTCGCGCCTGAACCAGAATCTGCGCGAGCAGAAGGGCTGGTCCTACGGGGTCAACTCCCGCTTCCCCCGGGGACGCGGGCCCGCGCCGTTCGAGGCCGGCGGGTCGGTGGACCAGGCCGTCACCGGCAAGGCCGTCGGCGAGATCCTGCGGGAAATCGAGCGGATGCGGAGCGAGGACGTCTCGGCGGAAGAGTTCGAACGTGGACGCCAGTCGCTGGTCGGCGCCACGCCGACGCTGTTCGCCACGACCGAACTCGCGGCCCAGACGGTGCGCAGCGTCTTCGTGTTCGGCCTCCCGACCGACTACTACGCCAACCGTGCCTCGCGGCTCGCCCCGCTGACCGCCGCCGCGGTCCGCGAGGCGTTCGCCAAGTACCTCGACCCGGCGACGATGAAGATCGTGCTGGTCGGCGACGGCGAGGAGATTCGCAAGCAGGTCGCGGACTTGAAGCTCGGCGACATCGTCGAGTTCGGCGAAAACGGCCTGCCGAAGTCCTAGCCGGCAGGCCCCTCGTTCGGAGGAGGCATGACTGTGGGGGTTGTCATCCCCCACAGTCATGCCCTTGTTCTTGTTCTTGGCTGGCGGATCTACCGGTCGAGGCGGGCGATCTCGCGGACTAGGCGGGGGCCGCGGTAGACGAAGCCGGTGTAGACCTGGACCAGGCGCGCGCCTGCGTCGAGCATGCGCTGGGCGTCGTCGGCGCCGAAGATGCCGCCGACCCCGATCACCGGCAGGGTGGCGCCGGCCTCCCTCGCGATGAACGCGACCATGCTCCGGGACTTCTCCGCGACCGGCCGGCCGGACAGGCCGCCGGTCTCGGCCGTGCCGCGGAACTGGTCCACGGGCGCCAGGCCCTCGCGGCCGATCGTGGTGTTGGTGGCGATGATCCCCGCGACGCCGCGGGCGGCGCACACCTCGAGGACCTCGGCGGCGGCCTCGCGCGTCAGGTCGGGCGCGATCTTCACCAGCAGCGGCTTGGGACCCGTGGGCCCGGCGGCCGTCACGGTGTGGCCGCGGAGCGCGGCGAGGAGTTCGTCGAGCGCGCCCTTGTCCTGCAGCGATCGCAGGCCCGGAGTGTTCGGAGAGCTGACGTTGACCGCGATGTAGTCGGCGTAGGGCAGCAGGAGTTTGAGCGAGTTCAGGTAGTCCTCGGTCGCCTTCTCGACGGGGGTGACCTTGGACTTGCCCAGGCTGATGCCGACGGGAATCGGCGCCCTGCCCAGTTCCTTGAGCCGGCCCGCCATGGCGCGGGCGCCGTGGTTGTTGAAGCCCATCCGGTTGACGATGGCCTCGGACTCGACGAGCCGGAACAGCCGCGGTTTCGGGTTGCCCTCCTGGGTGTGCCAGGTAACGGTGCCGACCTCGACGAACCCAAACCCGAGCGCGCCCCAGGCCGGGATCGCGACGGCGTCCTTGTCCATCCCCGCAGCAAGACCCACGACGTTCGGGAACTTCAGCCCGAACACCTCGACCGGCGTGCCCGGCGTCGGGATCTTGGCCAGCGCCTTGCGGCAGGCGCTCGTCGCGCCGAGCTTCGCCAACGTCGAAATTGCCCTGTGGTGCGCGGTTTCCGCGTCGCCCTTGCCGATCTTGAACATCGCCTGACGCAGCGTCTTCTCGTACAGCCCCGCGCTCACGCCACCCTCTTCTTTCGTTGCGTCCGACCCACCGTGGCCCATGGGCCCCACTTGGTCGGACGTTGCGTGGAACCTTGCGGAACGTCCGACCGGAGGTGGCCCATGGGCCTCACCTGGTCGGACGCTACGTACTAGGCGCGGGCGGCGTTCAGGTCGGCGGCGTACTCCTGGAGGGACTTGACGCCGATGTCGCCGCGGAGGAGCGCCTCGATGCCCTGCACCGCGGCGGCCATGCCGGGGATGGTGGTCAGGCACGGGGTGTTCGAACCGACGGCGGCGGTGCGGATGTCCCAGCCGTCGACACGGGACCCGACGCCGAACGGGGTGTTCACGATGAGCGCGATCTCCCCGTTCTGGATCATCGTGACGATCGTCGGTTCGCCGTTGGGACCGGGACCGTGGTGGCCCTTGCGAACCACGCGGGCCGGCACGCCGTTGCGCCGCAGGACGTCTGCGGTGCCGCCGGTCGCGAGGATCTCGAAGCCGAGATCGTGCAGGCGTTTCACCGGAAAGACCATCGAGCGCTTGTCGCGGTTGGCGACGGAGACGAACGCCAGGCCCGACGTGGGCAGCGATCCGTAGGCCCCGGACTGGGACTTGGCGAACGCGACGCCGAAGGTGGAGTCGATGCCCATGACCTCGCCGGTGGAGCGCATCTCCGGGCCGAGGATGGTGTCGACGTGCAGACCGTCCGCGGTGCGGAACCGGTTGAACGGCATGACCGCCTCCTTCACCGCGACGGGCGCGTCGAAGGGCAGGTGGGCGCAGTCGCCCTCCTTGGGCAGCAGGCCTTCGGCACGCAGGTCCTTGATCGTCGCGCCGAGCATGACCCGCGCCGCCGCCTTGGCCAGCGGGGTCGCGGTGGCCTTGGAGACGAATGGGATGGTGCGCGAGGCGCGCGGGTTGGCCTCCAGGACGTAGAGCACGTCGGCGGCGATCGCGTACTGGACGTTGAGCAGACCCCGGACGCCGACGCCGCGGGCGATGGCCTCGGTGGTGACGCGGATCCGCTCGATGTCGGAGTTGCCGAGCGTGATCGGCGGCAGCACGCACGCGGAGTCGCCGGAGTGGATGCCGGCCTCCTCGATGTGCTCCATCACGCCGCCGAGGAAGAGCTCGGTGCCGTCGTAGAGCGCGTCGACGTCGATTTCGACGGCGTCGTCGAGGAAGCGGTCCACCAGGACCGGCCGGTCGGCGGAGATTTCGGTGGCGCGAGAGATGTAGTCGGCGAGCATCTCCTCGCTGTAGACGATCTCCATGCCGCGCCCGCCGAGCACGTAGGACGGGCGGACGAGCACCGGATAGCCGACCTCGTCGGCGATCTCCTTGGCCTCGTCGAAGGAGAACGCGGTCCCCCACTTCGGGGCGACGAGCTTCTCCTGCGCGAGAACGCGGCCGAACGCGCCGCGGTCCTCGGCGAGGTGGATGGCCTCGGGCGAGGTGCCGACGATCGGCACGCCCGCGGCCTTCAGCGAGGCCGCGAGCCCGAGCGGGGTCTGCCCACCGAGTTGGACGACGACGCCGACGACCTCGCCGGTCTTCTGCTCGGCGTGCACGACCTCGAGGACGTCCTCGAGGGTGAGCGGCTCAAAGTAGAGCCGGTCGGAGGTGTCGTAGTCGGTCGAGACAGTCTCGGGGTTGCAGTTGACCATCACGGTCTCGAACCCGGCCTCGCGCAGCGCGAACGAAGCGTGGACGCAGGAGTAGTCGAACTCGACGCCCTGCCCGATGCGGTTCGGGCCCGATCCGAGGATGACGACCTTCGGCTTGGTGCCCGCCTTGACCTCGGTCTCTGAGTCGTAGGACGAGTAGTGGTAGGGGGTGTGGGCCTCGAACTCGCCCGCGCAGGTGTCGACCGTCTTGTAGACCGGGCGGATCCCGAGCGCGTGCCGCACGCCGCGCACGACGGCCTCCGGCATGCCGCGCATCTCGGCGATCTGCGAGTCGGCGAACCCGTGCCGCTTCGCCAGGCGCAGCAGGTCGGGGTCGAGCTCGTCGGCCTCGATGAGCTCGCCGGCGACCTCGTGCAGCAGCAGGAGCTGGTCGACGAACCACGGGTCGATCTTGGTGGCGTCGTGGATCTGCTCGGGGGTGGCGCCGGCGCGCAGGGCCCCGACGACGTCGCTGAGCCGGCCGTCGTAGGGCGTGGCGATCTTCTCCAGAAGTGACGCTGCGTCACCTGGTTCACCGGCCCAGCTGAGGGTGGCGCCCTTCTTCTCCAGCGAGCGCAGCGCCTTCTGCAGCGCCTCGGTGAAGTTGCGGCCGATGGCCATGGCCTCGCCGACGCTCTTCATGTGCGTCGTCAGGCGCGCGTCGGCCTGCGGGAACTTCTCGAACGCGAACCGCGGAACCTTCACCACGACGTAGTCCAGCGTCGGCTCGAAGCTCGCCGGGGTGACAGCGGTGATGTCGTTGCGGATCTCGTCGAGGGTGTAGCCGATCGCCAGGCGCGCGGCGATCTTGGCGATCGGGAAGCCGGTGGCCTTCGACGCCAGGGCCGAGGACCGCGAGACGCGCGGGTTCATCTCGATCACGATGAGGCGGCCCGTCGACGGCTCGACGGCGAACTGGATGTTGCAGCCGCCGGTGTCGACCCCGACGGCGCGGATGACGGCGATGGCGACGTCGCGCATGCGCTGGTACTCGCGGTCGGTCAGCGTGAGCGCGGGGGCGACGGTGATCGAGTCCCCGGTGTGCACGCCCATCGGGTCGAGGTTCTCGATCGAGCAGATGACGACCACGTTGTCGTTCCGGTCCCGCATGAGCTCGAGCTCGTACTCCTTCCAGCCGAGGATGGACTCCTCGAGCAGGACCTCCCCGCGGCGGCCGGCCTTGTCGTCGGCACTCGCCGTCAGCCCCGACCCGGCGATGCGACGCAGGTCCGCTTCGTCGTAGGCCATGCCCGAACCGGCGCCGCCCATGGTGAACGAGGGGCGCACGACGACGGGGTAGCCGAGGTCCTCGGCGGCCTTGAGGCAGTCGTCCATCGTGTGGCAGACGGCCGAGCGCGCGGACTCGGCGCCGATGTCGGCGACGATCTGCTTGAACTTCTCGCGGTTCTCCCCGGCCTCGATCGCCTCGACCTTCGCGCCGATGAGTTCGACGCCGAACTCGGCCAGCGTTCCGTCCGCGTGCAGCGACATCGCCGCGTTCAGCGCGGTCTGCCCGCCCAGGGTCGCGAGGACCGCGTCGGGGCGTTCCTTCTCGATGACCTTGCGAACCATCTCCGGGGTGATCGGCTCGACGTAGGTGGCGTCGGCGAACTCCGGGTCGGTCATGATCGTCGCCGGGTTGGAGTTGATCAGGCTGACCCGCAGGCCCTCCGACCGCAGCACGCGGCAGGCCTGGGTGCCCGAGTAGTCGAACTCGCAGGCCTGGCCGATGACGATCGGGCCGGACCCGATCACCAGGACGCTGCGGATGTCGTCACGCCGAGGCATGTGCGCTCCTGTTGCTCATCAAGTCGGCGAAACGGTCGAAGAGGTAGCCGGCGTCGTGCGGTCCGGCCGCGGCCTCCGGGTGGTACTGCACAGAGAAGGCGGGGACCTCGAGGCAGCGGACGCCCTCGACGACGTCGTCGTTGAGGCAGACGTGGCTCACTTCCGCCCGCCCGTAGGGGGTGTCGGTCGTTCCCTCGCGCGGGGCGTCGACGGCGAAGCCGTGGTTGTGCGCGGTGATCTCGACCTTGCCGGTGGTGCGGTCCATGACCGGCTGGTTGATGCCGCGGTGCCCGAAGCGGAGCTTGTAGGTGCCGAAACCCAGGGCTCGGCCGAGGATCTGGTTGCCGAAGCAGATGCCGAACAGCGGTACCCGCTCGGCGAGGACTCCACGGGCGAGGTCGACGGCGTAGTCCGCGACACCCGGGTCCCCGGGACCGTTGGACAGGAACACGCCGTCGGGGTCGAGGGCCAGAATTTCGGCGGCCGTCGCAGTCGCGGGGACGACGTGGACCTCGATGCCGCGCTGGGCCATGCGGTGCGGGGTCATGGCCTTGATGCCGAGGTCGACGGCAACGACCGTGAACTTCTTCTGCCCGATCGCCGCGACCGTGTACGGCTCCGGGGTCGAGACCTCCTTGGCCAGGTCCGCTCCGAGCATCGACGGGGCCGCGAGGACCTTGGCGTGCAGGGCCTCGACGTCGGTATCAACACTCGAGATACCCACGCGCATCGCGCCGGAGTTGCGCAGGTGCAGCGTGAGCGCGCGCGTGTCGATGCCGGAGATGCCGACGACGCCCTGCTCGTCGAGGTCGACCTCGAGCGGCTTGCGCGAGCGCCAGTTGCTCGGCACGCGGGCGGGATCGCGCACGACGTACCCGGCGACCCAGATCCTGCGGGACTCGGGGTCTTCGTCGTTCACGCCGGTGTTGCCGACGTGCGGGGCCGTCATGACGACGACCTGCCGGTGGTAGGACGGGTCGGTCAGCGTGTCCTGATACCCCGTCATGCCGGTGGAGAACACGGCCTCGCCGAAGCTCTCCCCCGTGTGCCCGTAGGCCTCGCCGCGGAAGTGGCGACCGTCTTCGAGCACCAGCAGCGCCGGTCCCCTTCTCGTCCGGGTCATGCGAGCTTCCCGTCCAGAACAGTCGGCTTGCCACGCAGGAAGGTGGCGATCACGGAACCCGGCACGGTGCGCTCCCGGTAGGGGGTGTTGCGAGACCTGCTCGCGAGGGCGTTGCGATCGACGGTCCAGGCGGCCGTCGGGTCGTAGAGGGTGACGTTGGCGGGGGCGTCGACCACGAGGCCGCGGCCGTGGCCGTCGACCCGGCCGATGCGCGCCGGGCGGGTGGACATGCGGTCGGCGACGGCGGCCCAGTCCATGAGCCCGGTGTCGACCATGACCTGCTGGACGATCGGCAGCGCGGTCTCCAGGCCGAGCATGCCCATGGCCGCGGCGGCCCACTCGCAGTCCTTGTCCTCGTCCGGGTGCGGCGCGTGGTCGGTGGCGACACAGTCGATCGTGCCGTCGGCCAGACCGATGCGCAGCGCCTCGACGTCGGCCGCGGTGCGCAGCGGCGGATTCACCTTGTAGATCGGGTCGTAGCTGCGGATCAGGTCTTCGGTGAGCACGAGGTGATGCGGTGTCACTTCGGCGGTGACGTCCCAGCCCTTCGCCTTGGCCCAGCGGATCAGGTCCACCGAGCCGGCGGTGGAGACGTGGCAGACGTGCAGGCGCGAACCGACGTGCGCGGCGAGCAGGCAGTCCCGGGCGATGATCGCCTCTTCGGCGACCGCGGGCCAGCCGGTCAGGCCGAGAACGCCGGAGAGTTCGCCCTCGTTCATCTGCGCGCCCGCGGTCAGGCGCGGCTCCTGGGCGTGCTGGGCGACGACGCCGTCGAAGGCCTTCACGTACTCCAAGGCCCGGCGCATGAGGACGGCGTCGTGGACGCAGTGCCCGTCGTCGGAGAACACGCGCACCGCGGCGTGCGAGGTGGCCATCGCGCCGAGTTCGGCGAGCATCTCCCCCTTGAGCCCGACGGTGACCGCGCCGACCGGGCGGACGTCGGCGTAGCCGTGCTCCTGCCCGAGGCGCCAGACCTGCTCGACGACGCCGGCGGTGTCGGCGGTCGGCGAGGTGTTCGCCATCGCGTGCACCGCGGTGAACCCGCCGAGCGCCGCGGCCTGCGTGCCGGACTGCACGGTCTCGGCGTCCTCGCGGCCCGGCTCGCGCAGGTGCGTGTGCAGGTCCACCAGACCCGGCAGGGCGATCAGGCCGTCGGCCTCGATCACCGTGGCGCCGTCGGCCGAAAGCCCCGCGCCGATCTCGACGATCCGCCCGTCCGCGAGCAGCAGATCGGTGGGGTCCCCGCCGAGCGGACGGGCACCCCTAATCAGATAACTCATGCACTGTCCCTGTCTGAGGAGCCATCGCCTTCGAGGCTGCTGCCCGAGAGCAGCAGGTAGAGCACTGCCATGCGCACGCTGACGCCGTTGGTCACCTGTTCGACGATCGTCGATCGCGGCGAATCCGCTACGGCGGCGGTGATTTCCATGCCGCGGTTCATGGGACCGGGGTGCATGACGATCGCGTGCTCGGGCATCGCGGCCATGCGCGCCGAGTCCAGGCCGTACCGGCGGCTGTACTCCCGCGCGCTCGGAAAGAACGCCGCGTTCATCCGCTCGTTCTGGACCCGGAGCATCATCACGACGTCGGACTTGGGAATCTCCGCGTCGAGGTCGTAGGACACCGAACACGGCCAGGTCGCCACGCCGACGGGCAGCAGCGTCGGCGGCGCGACGAGGGTGACCTCCGCGCCCAGGGTGGACAGCAGCAGCACGTTGGACCGGGCCACCCGGCTGTGCAGGATGTCCCCGACGATGCAGACCCGCCGGCCGTCGAGCGAGCCGAGGCGCGAGCGCATCGTGAACGCGTCGAGCAGGGCCTGCGTGGGGTGCTCGTGCGTGCCGTCGCCCGCGTTGACGACCGAGCCCTTGATCCAGCCGGAGGTCGCGAGGCGGTGCGGGGCGCCGGAGGCGTGGTGCCGCACGACGACCGCGTCGGCGCCCATGGCCTCCAGGGTCAGCGCGGTGTCCTTGAGACTCTCTCCCTTGGAGACCGAGGAGCCCTTGGCGGCGAAGTTGATGACGTCGGCCGAGAGGCGCTTGGCCGCGAGTTCGAACGAGGTGCGGGTGCGGGTGGAGTCCTCGTAGAAGAGGTTGACCACGGTGCGTCCCCGCAGGGTGGGGAGCTTCTTGATCGGCCGGTCGGCCAGGCGGGCGAGTTCGACCGCGGTGTCGAGGATCTGGACGGCCTCGTCGCGAGTGAGGTCCCCGGCGGAGAGCAGGTGTTTCACTTCGCCCCCTTGCTGCCGAGCAACACCGCGTCCATTCCGTCGACCTCCTCGATCCGAACTCCGACCGACTCCGCGAGCGAGGTCGGCAGGTTCTTGCCGACGTAGTCCGCGCGAATGGGTAGTTCGCGGTGGCCGCGGTCCACGAGCACCGCGAGCTGGACGGCCTTCGGACGGCCGAGATCGTGCAGGGCGTCGAGGGCGGCACGGATCGTGCGACCGGACATCAGCACGTCGTCGACGAGGACGACGATGTGGCCGTCGACGCCGCTGGAGGGCACTTCCGTGGGAGAGGGCGAACGGGCGGGTCGCAGGGCGATGTCGTCGCGGTACATCGTCACGTCCAGCGACCCGAAGGGGACCTCGCCGGCCTCGACCTCGGCGATGCGCTCCGCGAGGCGCCGGGCGAGCGCGACCCCCCGGGTCGGGATGCCGAGCAGCACGATCTGCTCCGAGCCCTTGTTGCGCTCGAGGATCTCGTGGGCGATGCGGGTCAACGCCCGGCGGATGTCGGCGGCGTCCAGAACGGGACGGCCGAGCGGCGGTGCGGACCCACTTTCGGGCACGGACATCTGAGGCGAACCCCTTCCCCGCCTCTCTGGACGGCCTTTAAAGGGATGACAACGCACGGTGCCTGCGTCGCCTCACCTTAGCAGCGCCGATCGGCGGCCTCGACGAGCAGCACTGCCGCCCGGCACCCCCGACGAACTCGGACCTGCTACCCGTCGACGATGGGCAGCAGGCAGGCGTTGGGGAACTCGCGCTGGGTCGAGTCCAGGCGCCACCTGTCCAGGAACACGGCGACGAGTTCGCCGTTGGGCCGGGTCAGGGCCTCGGTCCCGCCTCGGCGGGCGAGGAGGGCGGCGGTGGCCGCATCGGTGCGCCTGGCGACCGTGTAGGGCAGCGGCTCGAAGCGGGACGGGGAGTTGAACTCGTGACGGAGGCGGTGGGCGGCGACTTCGAACTGCATCGGGCCGACGGCGCCGAGCACCGGAGAGGCCGCACCGCGGGACTCGGAGTGGAAGACCTGCACCACGCCTTCCTGGTGGAGTTGTTCCACCCCGCTGCGGAACTGCTTGTACTTGCCGGAGTCCTGCGGCAGGGCGACGACGAAGTGCTCGGGCGCGAAGGTCGGCATCGGCGGATACACCACCGGCGGCCCGGCGTACAGGGTGTCTCCGACGCGCAGGGCGTTGGCGTTGACCAGGCCGACGACGTCGCCGGGGTAGGCCAGTTCCACGGTTTCGCGGTCGCGGCCGAAGATCTGCTGGGCGTACTTGGTGGTGAACGCCCGTCCGGTCTGACCGTGCACGACGGCGCTGCCGCGTTCGAAGACGCCGGTGCACACCCGCAGGAACGCGAGGCGGTCGCGGTGGCGGGGGTCCATCCCGGACTGGACCTTGAACACCACGCCGCTGAACGGTTCGTCCAGTTCCCGCACGGCACCCCCGACGGCGGTCCGCGGGCCGGGCGGCGGGGCGAGTTCGATCAGGGTGGACAGCAGTTGGCCGACTCCGAAGTTCTGCACGGCCGAGGCGAACAGGGTCGGGGTGGCCCGCCCGGCGAGGTAGGCCGCGACGTCGAGATCGGCGCCGTCGGCGTGCAGCAGGTCGGACTCCTCCACCGCGGTGGTCCAGGCCGCGCCCTCCTCGGCGGCGGCCCGGTCCGGGTCGACGAACTCCTCCGGCGCCCGGGTCGCGCCGCCGGCGGTACGGGTGAAGCGCACGAACCCGCCCGTGCGTCGGTCCAGCACCCCCCGAAAGTCCCCGGCGATGCCGACCGGCCAGGTCAGCGGAGTCGGGCGCAGGTCGATGCGCTGCTCGATCTCGTCCATGAGCGCGAGCGCGTCGAGCCCGGGACGGTCCCACTTGTTGATCACCGTGATGACCGGGACCCCGCGGCGGCGGCAGACCTCGAACAGCTTCAGCGTCTGCGCCTCGAGCCCGCGCGCCGCGTCGAGCAGCATGACCGCGGAGTCGACGGCGGTCAGCACCCGGTAGGTGTCCTCGGAGAAGTCGGCGTGCCCGGGGGTGTCGAGGAGGTTGACCACGGTTCCGTCGACCTCGAACTGCAGGGCGGCGGAGGTGATCGAGATGCCGCGGTCGCGTTCCATCTCCATCCAGTCCGACACGACCCCGGCCCGTCCGGACTTGCCGTGCACCGCCCCGGCGCGGCTGATCGCGGCAGCGTGCAGAGCGAGGGCCTCGGTGAGGGTGGACTTGCCGGCGTCCGGATGGCTGATGACGGCGAACGTTCGCCGCCGGGCGCCCTCCTCGGCTGGGCCGAGGTCGGTGTCGGCGAGTTGGGACTGGTTCATCGCGCTCCAGTCTCAGGCGTCGACGACGACGGGAACGATGAGCGGCGTGCGTCGGTGGCGGCGTTGGATCCACCGGCTGGCCGCGCGGCGCAGACGCTCCTCGAGGTCGCGCGCGTCGCCGATCGCCTCCGCCGCCGCCTCGGCCAGCGCCTTCTCCAGCACCGGCACGAGTGCTTCGAAGTCGACCTCGCCCTCCACGAAGCCGCGGGTGACGAAGTCCGGGGTCTCCACGAGTTGGCCGGTGTCGGCGTTGACGATCGCGACAATGGTCAACATGCCTTCCGAAGCCAGGGTCCGACGGTCCCTCAGATGCGTTTCGGTGGTCGTGCCCACGGTGGTGCCGTCGACGTAGACGTAGCCGGCCGGAACCTTGCCGGTGATCGACGCGCTGCCTCCGACGAGGTCGACTGCCAGGCCGTCTTCGGCGAGCAGGACCCGTTCGGCGGGAACCCCGGTGCGCATCGCCAGGGCCGCGTTGGCGGCCAGGTGGCGCCATTCCCCGTGCACGGGCATGACGTGACGAGGCCGGACGAGGTTGTAGCAGTACACGAGTTCTCCGGCGCTGGCGTGCCCGGACACGTGCACCTTGGCGTTGCCCTTGTGCACCACGGTGGCGCCCCAGCGGGTGAGGCCGTTGATGACCCGGCCGATCGCGTTCTCGTTGCCCGGAATCTGCGAACTGGCCAGCAGCACGGTGTCTCCGGGGCCGATCCGGATGTCGGGGTGGCTGCGCGAGGCCATCCGCGACAGCGCCGCCATCGGCTCGCCCTGGGAGCCGGTACAGATCAGCACCACCTCGTTGTCGGGCCGATCGGCGAGCTGTTTGGCATCGACCAGCAGACCCGGTGGCACCTTCAGGTACCCGAGATCCGCGGCGATGCCCATGTTGCGGACCATGGACCGGCCGACGAAGGCCACGACTCGGCCGTTGGCGACGGCCGCGTCGAGGACCTGCTGGATGCGGTGCACGTGCGAGGCGAAGCTGGACACGATGATCCGCCGCGGGGCCGTGCGGAACACCTGGTCGATCGCCGGCACGAGATCGCGTTCGGAGGCGACGAACCCCGGAACCTCGGCGTTGGTGGAGTCCGCGAGGAACAGGTCCACACCCTCTTCGCCGAGGCGCGCGAAGGCCCGCAGGTCCGTCAGGCGCCCGTCGAGGGGGAACTGGTCCATCTTGAAGTCGCCGGTGTGCAGAACCAGGCCCGCGGGGGTACGGATCGCGACCGCGAGGCCGTCGGGGATGGAGTGGTTGACGGCGACGAACTCGCACTCGAAGGGCCCGAGCCGGTGGCGGGTGCCGTCCGCCACGACCTCGTGCATCGGCGGGTGTTGGCCGTGCTCGCGCAGTTTGGCCGCGAGCAGCGCCAGCGTGAGCCGGGAGCCGTAGATCGGAATGTCGCCGCGTTCGCGCAACAGGTACGGCACTGCGCCGATGTGGTCCTCGTGACCGTGGGTCAGGACGACCCCGACGATCTTGTCGAGCCGGCGCCGGATCCAGGTGAAGTCGGGCAGGATCAGGTCGACCCCGGGCTGGTGCTCCTCCGGGAACAGCACCCCGGCGTCGACGATCAGCAACTGCCCCGCGTGCTCGAACACCGTCATGTTGCGGCCGACCTCGCCGAGGCCGCCGAGCGCGACGATGCGCAGTCCGCCGTCGGTCAGAGCCGGCGGGGGGCCGAACTCCGGGTGGGGATGACTCATCGAAACACTCTCTGTTGGCTGATGCCGACGCGCGACCGGCGTCGCCAACCGTAATCGGGACGCCGCGTCGGAGGACTCGCAGTGGTCGTGCCGCGCCGGTCGGAGCGGCCCTGGACCTCAGCCGGCGGCCCGCGGCGCGTACATGATCAGGGTGACGCCGACCAGACAGATCGTCGCCCCCGCGACGTCCCAGCGGTCCGGCTTGAAACCGTCGAGGGCCATCCCCCACAGCAGGGACCCGGCGACGAAGACTCCCCCGTAGGCGGCGAGGATGCGCCCGAAGTTGGCGTCGGGCTGCAGCGTGGCCACGAAACCGTAGACGCCGAGCGCAATCACGCCGAACCCGATCCAGACCCAGCCCCGGTGCTCCCGCACGCCCTGCCAGACGAGCCAGGCCCCGCCGATCTCGGCGAGGGCCGCGGCGAAGAACAGGGCGATGGACCGCGCGGTGTTCATGCGGCCCATTGTTCAACGTCGTGGCGGAGGCGGCCCGCCGATCTCTACCGGCAGGCCGTCAGCAGGTCCTCGACGAGCGCCTCGATGCGCACGCGAATCTGATCCCTGATCACTCGCACGGCTTCGATGCCCTGGCCCGCCGGGTCTTCGAGCACCCAGTCCTCGTAGCGCTTGCCCGGAAAGATCGGGCACGCGTCGCCGCAGCCCATCGTGATCACGGCATCGGAGGCCTCGACGGCTTCGACGGTCAGGATCTTCGGGGTCGCGGCGGCGATGTCGATGCCGACCTCGCGCATGGCCTCCACGGCCGCGGGATTCACCTGGTGGCCCGGGGCGGAGCCGGCGGAACGCACCTCGATGCGGTCGCCGGCGAAGTGCGCGAGCCACCCGGCCGCCATTTGGGAGCGGCCGGCGTTGTGCACGCACACGAACAGGACGCTGGGCTTGTCGGTCACGACGTTCCTTTCGAGCGGTTCAATGCGAGATGGGTGCGGCGACGGCGTTGTCGCTGGAGTCGTCGAGGTGCGGGACGACGGCGTTCCCGGCGCCGGTCTCGGGATGCGGGTAGAGCGCGACGAGCAGGCCGAGGCCGAGCAGACCGCCGACGATCTGCGCCACCACGAACCCCGGCACCGAACCGGGCTCGATGCCGGCGAAGGTGTCGGAGAAGGCGCGTCCCACCGTGACGGCGGGATTGGCGAAGGAGGTGGAGGAGGTGAACCAGTACGCGGCGCCGATGTAGGCGCCGACGGCGGCGGGCGCGAACGAGGCCCGACCGGACCGGACCAGGGAGAAGATCAGGAACACCAGGCCGGCGGTGGCGACCACCTCGCCGAGCAGCAGGTTGCCGTCCGAACGGTCCTTGCCGGAGAAGTCCACCGCGGCGAGGTCGAACATGGCGTTGGCCAGGATCGCGCCCGCGATGGCCCCGGCGGTCTGCGCGAGTGCGTAGACGCCGACGTCGCGCCCGGCGAGTCCGGTGCCGGTTCGGCGGCCCAGAATCCAGTCGGCCGCGGAGACGACGGGGTTGAAGTGCGCGCCGGAGACGGGCCCGAAGGCCAGGATCAGCGCACCGAGGCCGAACGCGGTCGCCACGGAGTTCTGCAGCAGCTGGATCCCCACGTCGTCGGGCGAGAGCCGGCTGGCCATGATGCCCGAACCGACGACGACGGCGACCAGCATGGCCGTGCCGACGAACTCCGCCAGGGCGCGGCGAGGAAGACTGAGCATCAGGCGGTTCGCTTTCGGGTCGGTTCGGTCGAGACGGCCAGCAGGGTGGCCAGGGCGGCGAGGGCGTCCGGGACGACGCGGTAGTAGACCCAGCTCGCCCGGCGTTCGGAGGTCAGCAGCCCGGCGTCGCGCAGCACCTTGAGGTGGTGGCTGATCGTCGGCTGGGACACGTCGAAGTCGCCGGTCAGGTCGCAGACGCACGCTTCGCCGTCGGCGTGGGACGCGATGAGGGAGAAGAGCCGCAGCCGGACGGGATCGCCGAGGGCCTTGAAGGCGGCGGCCAGCTCGGTTGCCTGGTCGGCCGCCAGCGGCTCGCGGGTCATCGGACTGCAGCACTGCGAATTGAGGAACTCCATCGCGATTTCTCCATCGACGGCCGTCGAATTCGGCGTTGGTCGATATTGACATCTGTCGATCCAGGATGCAACCTCGGGCCATGCGAACTTCCGGTTGATCCGGTCCGACCACCGCCCCGCCCGGGGCAGACGGGACACGACATGTCCAGAGTCCAGCTAGCCCTCCGCGTCTCCGACCTCGAGGCCTCCATCGCCTTCTACAGCAGGCTTTTCGGCACCGAACCGGCGAAGCGTCGCCCCGGCTACGCCAACTTCGCGATCGCCGAGCCGCCGCTCAAGCTCGTCCTGCTCGAGGGCGAGGCCGGACAGGAGACGGTGATGGACCACCTCGGCGTCGAGGTCGAGAGCACCGACGAGGTCGCCGCGGCCAGTAGCCGCCTGAGCGAGTCCGGCCTCGCCACCATCGAGGAGAACGACACCGCCTGCTGCTACGCCGTGCAGGACAAGGTCTGGGTGCACGGCCCCGGCAACGAACCGTGGGAGGTCTACGTGGTGAAGGCCGACGCACAGAATCTCGCTCCGAGCCAGGACGCAGACTGCTGCGTCCCCTCGAGCGAGCACGGCGTCCCTGCGGCGCCCGCGAAATCGGCCTGCTGCTGAGGCTGTTGACGCACCTATAGTTACTCAAGCATCATTGAGTCAATGAACATTGAACGAACCGACGACCTTGTGCACCGCGCCGCGGTGCACAAGGCGTTGGGCGATCCGGGACGGCTGGCCCTCGTCGACGCCCTGGCGCTGGGAGACGCCGCACCCTCCGACCTCGCGGCGCTGCTCGGGCTGCCGTCGAATCTGCTGGCACACCACGTCGGCGTACTGATCCGCGCGGGCGTGGTGCGCCGACTGCCGTCCGAGGGCGATCGGCGCCGCTCCTACCTCGCCCTGGTCGCGGGCGGGCTCGACGGCCTCCTGCCCACACCGACGCTGCCCGGCCGCAGAGTCGTGTTCGTCTGTACCGAGAACGCGGCTCGCTCCCAGTTGGCGGCCGCGCTGTGGCGCGCTCGGTGCCCGCTGCCGGCCGAATCTGCGGGCACCCACCCTGCCCCGCGAGTCCATCCCGGCGCCGTGGCCGCAGCTCGGCGGCACCGGCTCGCGATGGCGCCGGGCACGCCCACGCACCTGAGCCAGGTCCGCCGCACGGGGGACATCGTCATCACGGTGTGCGACCGAGCGCACGAGGAACTCGACGGCTCGGACTCCTCCGGCGCGGCCCACTGGTCGATTCCCGATCCGGCGCGACTCGGCGACGCGGCGGCCTTCGATGCCGCCTTCGACGAACTCTCCGACCGCATTTCCCGGCTAGCCCCACACGTAGCCCCACCACGGAGGCAGTCATGACCACCACCTGGCGTCGCGAGACCCTGCCGATCGACCAGCAGTTGGCGATGAAGGGCGCGGCCACCAATCTCGGCCGCGAGTTCGGCGAGATGTTCGGGGTCGAGACCATCGAACGGTTTCTGCACTCCTCCTACGACGACTTCGCCGAGCGTGCCACGCTGGCCCATTTCCTGCCGCTGTTGTCCGAACGCTTCGCCCGGCAACGCCTGCGGGCGCTCGCCAAGGTCGAGGGCAAGGCGCTGACGGGCACCCCAGTCGTGCTGTTCCTGTGCACCCACAACGCCGGCCGGTCGCAGATGGCACTGGGCTTCTTCACCCACCTCGCCGGGGACCGGGCGGTGGCCTGGTCCGGCGGGTCCGAACCGGCCGGCTCGGTCAACCGGGCCGCCGTCGCGGCCATGGCCGAGGTCGGGATCGACATCTCGGAGGAGTACCCGAAACCGTGGACCGACGAGATCGTCCGCGCCGCGGACGTGGTGATCACCATGGGCTGCGGCGACGCCTGCCCGATCTTCCCCGGCCGCCGGTACGAGGAGTGGGTCCTGACCGACCCCGCGGGGCTCTCGCTCGAGGAGATCCGACCCGTTCGCGACGAGATCGAACGGCGTGTACGCCGACTCCTCGCCGAGATCGCACCCGGGACCGTCTAGGGGCCGTCTAGGGGCCGGACTTGGATTGTCCGATCGGAGCGGTTGGTTGACGCGAGTCCTCACTCTGCGTAGCGTTACCCTCAGTAGCGATCTTTCTCTCTGGGTGAGCGATCGCCCGGAACGCCTCGATCCAGGGAGCGCACAGTGCCGTCCGAGTACGCCAAGTCGCTGGGCGCCCGTCTGCGGGCGATCCGGACCCAGCAGGGACTGTCCCTGCACGGTGTCGAGGAGAAGTCCCGCGGCCGCTGGAAGGCAGTCGTCGTCGGTTCCTACGAGCGCGGCGACCGCGCCGTCACCGTGCAGAAGCTCGCCGAACTCGCCGCCTTCTACGGCGTCCCGGTGGGCGAACTGCTGCCCGGCGGAAGCCCCAGCGCCGCGTCCGAGCAGCCGCCGCGCCTGGTGCTCGACCTCGAGAAGCTCGCCGAGGCCCCCGCGGCCGAGGCCGGTCCCCTGCTGCGCTACGCCGCGACGATCCAGTCCCAGCGCGGCGACTACAACGGCAAGGTCCTGACGATTCGTCAGGAGGATCTGCGAGCCCTCGCCGTCATCTACGACAAGCCGCCGAGCATCCTCACCGAGGACCTCTCCGGCTGGGGCGTGCTCCGCGCCGTCCCCGCCAGCCGCGACGACGACTCCTATTGAAAACGCAGGACGTCCGCTCAGGGGTGAGCCATAGCTCACCCTTGAGCGGACGCCTTGGTTTTACGACAGGGTGAGGATCGGCTTGAGGTCCTCGATGCGGCCCAGCAGGCCGTTCACGAAGCCGGGGCTCTGATCGGTGGAGAGCTCGGTCGCGATCTCGACCGCCTCGCTGATCGCCACCGAGTCCGGGATGTCCTCGCACCAGAGCAGCTCGAACAGCGCGACGCGCAGCAGCGCGCGGTCCACCGCGGGCATGCGATCGATCGGCCAGTCCACCGAGTAGGTGGAGATGAGGTCGTCGATCCGTGCCTTGTGCGCGTAGACGCCGCGAACCAGCGTGTCGGTCCACTCGCGGATCGGCGGATCGGCCGCGGTCAGGCGCTGGGCGAGAATCTCCAGTACCGGCAGGCCGCGCTGGTCGGCTTCGAAGACGATGTCGACCGCGCGACGGCGGGCCTTGTTGCGGGCGCTCAAGTTAGTTGTTGATCCGGCCGGTGTACTCGCCCGTGCGGGTGTCCACCTTGACCTTCTCGCCGGTGGTGATGAACAGCGGCACCTGGATCGAAGCGCCGGTTTCCAGCGTCGCCGGCTTGGTGCCGGAGGTGGAGCGGTCCCCCACCAGACCCGGCTCGGTGTAGCTGATGAGCAGTTCGACCGACGGCGGCAGCTCGACGTACAGCGCGACGCCCTCGTGGATCGCGACGGTGACGTTCTGGTTCTCGAGCATGTACTTGGCGCCCTCGCCCACGGTCGCCTCGCTCACGTAGGTCTGCTCGAAGGTGTCCGCGTCCATGAACACGAAGTCTTCGCCGTCCTTGTAGAGGTACTGCATGTCGCGGCGGTCGACGCTCGCGGTCTCGACCTTGATGCCGGCGTTGAAGGTCTTGTCGACGACCTTGCCGGACAGGATGTTCTTGAGCTTGGTCCGCACGAACGCGGGGCCCTTGCCGGGCTTGACGTGCTGGAACTCCACGACGGTCCACAGGTTGCCCTCGATGTTGAGCACGAGGCCGTTCTTCAAATCGTTGGTCGTCGCCACGGGGTTTGCGTCTCCTGCGTTGGGGGTCGTCGGCCGTTGGGGGTCGTCGGCGTTCGCGATTTTGTCACGCGCGACGGAGTCGCCCCGACGCGGAGGTGAGCGACGACCGCCTGCGGCGCCGCAGGGCGCTCTCAGGGAACATTCAAGTTAGGCTTGGCTAAGCTAAGTACTTTGTCCTGCGCGCACGGAGGAGAGGCACATGGCAACCGTTCTCGAAGTGGCCGAAGACGGGCATCCGATCCAGTTCGAGTACGCCGATCTGATGCGCTACCACGGGCCGGGATTCCCCGGCGGGGTCGCGCACGCCTTCAAGGTGCTCGAGCGCGCCCTGCCGCTGCTCGGCGCGGACGCTCCGGTGGAGCGGCGGAAGGTGGAGATCCGGACGGCGTTCCGCGGGCCCGGGGCCCGCGACGCGTTCGAAATGGTCACCCGTGCCGTCACCGGCGATCGGTACGCGGTGGACGAGTCCCTGGAGCGGCCCGAGCGCGGGCGCGTGCTCGAACGCTACGTGTTCCACGTGCGCTACCGGCAGCGCGAGGTCGTGCTGGCGATCCGCGACGACGGCTTCGTGGTCCCGGAGTTCATCGACCTGGCGCGCAGCGAAGCGCGTACCCCCGCAGAGGAGGTGCGGCTGGCCCAGCTCAAGTCCGAGATGGCCGAGCGGCTGCTGTCCCGTCCGGCCGTCGAGGTCTACGACGCGGAGGTGCGCGAGCAGTGAGCCCTTCCGTACGCCGACCCGCGCTTCTCCTCGCGCTCGCGCTGACGACGGCGGGCTGCACCGGCGCCGGGGAGGACTCCACGGCCGAGGCGCCGCTCGCCGATCCCGACCGCCTCACGATCGCCCTGGCCGAGGACGTCGGACCGCTCAACATCTTCGCCAGCCACGAGGAGCCCATCACCGAACTCGTCTACGACAAGCTGCTGGCTCCCTCCCCGTACGTGGAGCAGCCGGCGCCCTGGCTGGCAACGGCGGTCCGCACGATCGACCCCGCCACCGTCGAAGCCGACCTGCGCACCGACGTGCGCTGGCACGACGGCGAAAGGTTCGACGCGGCAGACGTCGTGTTCACGGTCGACTACTTCAAGAGGGCCCCCACCGGACGGTGGACGCACCACGTCGCGGACATCCCCACCGTGGAGACCGTCGAAGCGGTGGACTCGGACACCGTGCGCTTCCGTTGCGCCTTCCCCTGTCCGGACCTCGCGACCGTGACGCTGGCGGACCTGCCGATCATTCCGGAGCACGTCTGGTCGAAGGTCGAGCCGGTCCGCACCAAGACCGTCTCGGCGCTGCCGATCGGCACCGGCCCGTACCGGCTCGCGGCCTACAGCGCCACCTCCGGCTACCGCTTCGAAGCCAACCCGGAGTACTTCGCCGGCAAGCCCCGAGTCCGCGAACTCCTCATGCCGGTGATCGGCGATCCCAACGCGGCCTTCACCGCGCTGCGGGCTCGGCAGATCGACGCCACCACCCACCACTTGCCGCCGGAGCTCATCGACTCTCTGGTGGCCGACGCCGGGGACGGGATCGACGTCGTCAAGACCGCTCCCCTGCAGTTCCCGGAGCTCTTGCTGAACTACGACCGCGCGCCGTTCGACGAACCGCGGTTTCGCCGGGCGATCGGTCGGGCCCTGGACCGGGACCAGCTGTTGAACACGGTCTTCCTCGGCAAGGGCCGGCCCGCCACCAGCGGCTACGTACATCCGGACGCACCCTTTGCCAATCCGGCGATCCGCACCCCCTACGACCCGGACGAGGCGCGCAGGCTGCTGGACGAACTCGGCTATCGCGACGGCGACGGCGACGGAGTCCGCGAAGGCCCGAACGGTCGACTGTCCTGGCCGCTGATCGTGGAGGGTGCGCGCGGGGTCAACGTGCGTGCGGCGGAGTTGATCGCCGAGGACCTGCGCGAGGTGGGCCTGGACGTTCGCATCGAAAGCAGGGACGTCGGCTCGAACGACGCGCTGCGCAGTTCGCGGGAGTTCGATCTGATGATCAGTCGGATCACGGCCCACGGCGTGGCCGACCCGACGCAGTTCATCATGTCCCACCGCTCGGGCTACCTGTGGAAGGCGCCGAACGTGCCCTATCCGGCCTGGGACGCCCTGTTCGAGGCGTGGAAGGCCGCCGACACCGTCGACGCGCGCACCAGGATCCTCTACGACATGCAGGTGCTGTTCAACGACGCCCCGACCTCGATTCCGCTGTACTACCCCGACGAATACTGGGCGGTGCGCGAGAACTACGACGGGTGGGTGGAATCTCCCGGCTACGGTCTGGTGCACAAGTTCTCGCTGCTGCCCGCGGAGGTCGGCCGCAGCGCTCGGGCAGTGACCACGCGCTCCTGATGCGCGCCCGCGGTCTCGCGCGCTGTGCGCAGTACCTGCTCGTCCTCGCCGCGGCGGTCAGCGTGAACTTCGCGCTGCCCCACCTCGCCCCGGGCGACCCCGTGGAGTACCTGTACGGAGGCGACGACGCCGGTCTGACGCCGGCTCAGCTCGAAGCGCTCCGCGGCCAGTACGGCCTGGACGCCCCCGTGTTCGAGCAGTATCTGCGGTTCTGGGGATCCCTGCTGCGCGGCGACCTGGGTACCTCGGTCGAGTACAACCGCCCCGTGCTCGACATCCTGGCCGAGCGCGCCGGGTGGACCGCGCTGCTGGTCGGGCTCGGCCTGGTGCTGGCCTATCTGATCGGGACGCTGCTGGGGGCTTGGGCGGGCTGGCGTCGCGGCCGACGCGGAGATCGGGCGAGCGTGGCCGCGGTGCTGGCCCTGGACTCGATGCCGGGTTTCTGGATCGGGATGATCCTGCTGGCGATCTTCTCGGTGCGGCTGGGCTGGTTTCCCTCCTTCGGGGTCGTGCCGTTGGACAGCGGCGGCCTCGATCGCCTCCTCGACGTCGCCGCGCGCACCGTGCTGCCGGCAAGCACGTTGGCCCTCGCGATGGCGGGGACCTTCTTTCTGCTGGCCCGCGCGTCGATGGGCACGGTGCTCGAGGAGCCCCACGTGCGTTTTGCGCGCGCCAGGGGACTCTCCGATCGCCGCGTGGCCCTGCGGCACGGTCTGCGGACGGCGCTGCTGCCCGGCTACACCAAACTGGCCACCGAACTCGGCGCGGTGCTCTCCGGTTCGGTGGTCGTGGAGACGGTGTTCGCCTACCCCGGGCTCGGGCAGTTGATCTACCGCGCGGTGCTCGTGCGGGACTATCCCCTGCTGCAGGGGGCCTTTCTCCTGTCCACCCTCGCGATCGTCGGGGCGAATCTGGTCGCGGACCTGACCTATCCCTGGCTCGACCCGCGGGTGCGGCGCGG
The DNA here is from genome assembly GCA_052389435.1 of Sporichthyaceae bacterium. Lineage (GTDB taxonomy): Bacteria > Actinomycetota > Actinomycetes > Sporichthyales > Sporichthyaceae > JBQTKD01. Next base: position 24,857 of record JBQTIB010000095.1, read on the forward strand.
CGGGTCCCGTTCGCGAGCCATCGCGTGAGGACCGGCGGCGTACGGGCCGGTGCGATCCTGCTCGCCCTCCTCGTCTTCGTGGCGGTGGCGGCTCCCCTGCTCGCGCCCTACGACCCGGACGAACGGTCCGGTCGGCCCTTCGACTCGCCGTCGCCGGCCCATCCGCTCGGGACCAACGACGTCGGACAGGACCTGCTGTCCGAGCTTCTCTTCGGCGCCCGCGTCTCCCTTGGCGTGGGCACCGTCGCAGCGCTGGCCGCGACCGCCCTCGGCGCCCTCGTCGGCATCTGCGCCGGGTACCGCCGCGGCTGGGTCGACGCCGCGCTCATGCGCGCGGTGGACGTGGTGCTCGCGTTGCCGGTACTGCCGCTGACGATCGTCGTCGGAGTGTTCGCCGGACCGGGACTCGGCACCCAGATCGCGGTGATCGCGGCGGTGATCTGGGCTCCGGTGGCGCGCGAACTGCGCGCCCAGGTGCTCTCGCTGCGCGAACGGGACCACATCGCGGCCCTACGGGCCATGGGCGCGCCCACCCGCTACCTGATGCCCCATCACATCTGGCCTGCGGTGTTCCCGTTGGTCGTTCCGCAGTTCGTCCTCGCCACCAAGACCGCCATCGGGCTGGAGGCTGCCCTCGCCTTCCTCGGCCTGGGCGATCCCACCACGAAGAGCTGGGGCACCACGCTGTCGATCGCGTACGCGCGCAGCGCCTTTCTCACCGACGCGTGGCTGTGGTGGGTCCTGCCGCCGGGCCTCGCCATCGCCGCCACGGTGTTGGCCTTCGCACTCATCGGCCACGGCCTCGAGGACCGCGCCTGCCGTCTGCCGGCCCGGGCTGCGGCGACCACCCTGCCGCCGGCCACCGGCGAGCCCTGCGCCCCGTTCCCGCCGTTGCACTTCGCGAACCTCTCGATCGGCTATCGGGCCGGCTCGGTGGCCCTGGAACCCCTGACGCTCACGGTGGAAAGCGGCGAGATCCTCGCCCTGGTGGGCGATTCCGGCAGCGGCAAGTCCACGGCCCTCGCCGCGGCGTGCGGTCTGCTGCCGCCGGGCGCGCAGGTGCGCAGCGGCCGGGTCTACGCCGGCGGGGTGGACGTGCTCGCGGCCTCCCCCGCGACCCTGCGCCGACTGCGCGGGCGCTGTGTGGCACTGGTGCCGCAGGAGGCGATGAGCGCGCTGAATCCGGTTCGCCGAGTCCGTTCCCAGCTCGTCGAAACCGTCCGCGCCCACCCCGGTCCGGACGGCGGCCGGATCGGGCGCGCCGAGGCGCGGGCACGGGCGGGCCACCTGCTCGACCTGGTCGGCCTGGACCGCCGCTGGTTGCGGGCCTACCCGCACGAACTGTCCGGCGGCATGCGCCAGCGAGTGGCGATCGCGCTGGCGCTGGCCGCCGACCCCGCCGTGCTCCTCGCCGACGAGCCGACCTCGGGCCTGGACGTGGTGATCGCCGCGGAGATCCTCGACCTGCTGGCGCGTCTGCGGCGCGACCTCGGTCTGGCGATCCTGCTGGTCTCGCACGACGCCACGGCGGTGCGCCGGATCGCCGACCGCGCCCTCGCCACGACCTCCGCGCAGCCCGCTCGCCATGCCGCGCCGCCCGGGCCGACCCCTGCCAGGCCCGCGCCGGCCGACCACCGGGGCCAGGCCCCGGGCGCCACCGCCACCGAGGCGCCGGCGCCGCTGCTCTCGGTACGCGGACTGTCGGTGACCTTCCGTCAGGCGGGACGGCCGGTGTACGCCGTGCGAGATGTCGACCTCGACGTCGGCGTCGGCGAAGTGGTCGGCCTGGTCGGGGAGTCGGGTGCCGGGAAGTCGTCGGTCGCCCGTGCCGTGATGGGCCTGGTGGCCGCCGACGGACGGGCGGAACTCGGCGGGATCGACGTCCTCGCCGCACGCCCGCGGGCGGCCCGGGCGGCGCGGCGCGCGGCACACCTGGTGTTTCAGGACCCGTACGCCTCGCTGCCGCCGTCCACGCGAGTGGTGGACGTGGTCGCCGAGCCGTTGCGCCTGGCCGGCGTCCGGGATCGGGATCTGCGGCGGGCCCGGGCCGGCGATGCGTTGGCGGCGGTGCGGTTGGACCCGGAGGTCTTCGGCGCGCGGCTTCCCCGCGAACTCTCCGGCGGGGAGCGGCAGCGCGTCGCGCTGGCCCGGGCGCTGGTCGCCCGGCCGCGCCTGGTCGTGGCCGACGAACCGACGCAGATGCTCGACGCCGCGCTGCGCCTCGAGGTCGTCGACCTGCTCGAGGAACTGCGGCACCGCCACGGGCTGTCCGTCCTGTTCGTCACCCACGACCTCGCGCTCGCCCGCCGTTGCTGCGACCGGATCGTGGTGATGCGCGCCGGCGCGGTGGTCGAACGTGGCCGCACCGCCGACCTGTTGGCCGGGCCCACCCACCCCTACACGGCGGCGTTGGTGGCCGCGGCCTTCCCCGACGATCCCCGACCCGACGATTTCCGATCCCACGATTTCCGATCCGAGGACCGACGAGAGGAACCGACCGGTGGAACGCACCCAGGTGATCGCGTTGAGCATGGACCTTCGCTCTCCGGAGGAGGCGCAGGACCCGCGCGTGCGGGGCGTCGACTGCTATGACCTGCCGGCACTGGACCTGTCGGCGGTGGCCGGGCTGCTGGTCGGGCCACACGTCGACCAGGAGTTCCTCTACCGACACCGCGACCTGGTGCGCGCCTACCTCGACGGCGGCGGGATCGTCGTGTTCGGCGGGCACCTGTACCGGGAGTGGCTGCCCGGGGCCGGACTCTTCGTGCCGGTGCCGGACCGGCGGCGTTCGACCTACCGCGTGGAGCGGATCGCCGACCACCCGCTTTTCGCCGGGCTGAGCCCCGAGGACC
>JBQTIB010000096.1:0-12311 GCA_052389435.1 Sporichthyaceae bacterium
TCGCGGCCGAGGTCCTCGGTTCGCTGTTCGGCAAGCACCCGACCAACCGCTACTGGACCAACACCACCTACAAGCTGTGGGGTCCGGAGTTCATGGCGACCATGAACAAGTACGCGCGCGGCAACCGCGGCACCAACCACCACATCGTCCAGGCCGGCTACGCGGGCATCAACATCTTCGCCCAGGCCGCCAAGGCGACCGGTCCGAACCTGACCCGCGAGCGCCTCATGGCGACCCTCGGCAACGGCACCGTGTGGCAGGCCGACGCCTCGCTGGACCAGCGCTTCCAGTACATCAACTCGGAGCGCACCGGCAACAACTGGAACAAGCAGTACGGCCAGGGCCGTGAGTTCATCTACAAGTACACCTCGACCAACACCGTGTCGAACCCCGACGGTTCGCCGTCCGGCTTCGCGCCGGACCCGGACCAGTTCGAGATCTACACCTGGAAGTAGGCCGGCCTGCGCGCATGAGCGCATCGCCGACAACAGGTAGCTGACACACCCTTCGCCCGGCGGACCCACGCGGTCCGCCGGGCGCAGGCGCGTTGTCGCGGGCGGAGGTGGTCGTGGGGAAACTCAGCGCGCGCGATCGCAGCCGGCGCAGGCTTCGGCCGGCGGCCGAAAGTCCGCTACCGCGGGGAAGTCGAGCGGGAACTTCGAGCGAGGCAGGCCGCAGAGGGTCTGCGGCGCGGCCGGTCCCTCGACGAGGTGCGCCTCGCCGAGCGGGCTTCGCCCCACGTCGCCGGCGCCGCTGAAGATTCGCCCCGGGCGTAGGCCGGGGTATTCGTCCCAGCGGAACTGCGCGGCCACGACGTATCGCGTCACTGCGCCGCCAGCCGGTCCGCGGCGAACTGCGCGTACCAGCGCAGGGCGTCGGGGTTGTCGCAGGCGTCGATATTCGCGGCCTTCTCCAACGGCTTGCCGGTCATCAACTTCTTGATCGGCACCTCGAGCCGCTTGCCTGTCAGCGTGTGTGGAACGGCGGGGGCCTGCAGGATCTCGTCGGGCACGTGACGGGGCGTCAGCCGGCTTCGCAGCGTCGAGACGATCTTTGCCTTCAGGTCCTCGTCCACGGCGACGCCTTCCGCCGGAACCACGAACAGGCCGAGCCAGTAACCGTCGTCGGGCAGGTCGATGCCGATCACCAGGGTTTCCTGGATCTCCGGCATCGTTTCGAGCACGTCGTAGAAGTCGCTGCTGCCCAGGCGCACCCCCTGACGGTTCAGCGTCGAGTCCGAGCGGCCGTGTACGGACACCGAGCCGTCGGAGTGGAAGCTCACCCAGTCTCCGTGGCGCCATACGCCGGGCCAGGTGTCGAAGTAGGACTCGGTGTAGCGGACCGCGTCGGGGTCGTTCCACAGATGGATCGGCATGGAAGGCATGGGCTGAACGATCACGAGGTCTCCGACTTCGTCGAGAACCTCCTTGCCGTCCTCGTCCCAGGCCTTGCAGTCCACGCCGGCGACCTTGCCGCCGATGCGCCCGACCTGCACGGGGGCGTACTCGTTGGCGCCGACGAAGGACCCCGAGATGTCCGTGCCGCCGCTGGTGGAGTCGATGCGCACGTCGGGCCCGACGTGCTCGGCCACCCAGTGGTAGCCGGCCGACGGCAGGGCCGATCCGCTCACCGAGAGGTGGCGCAGATTGGCCAGGTCGTGGTGCTCGCGCGGGGAGTACCCGGTGTTGGCGATCGCGGTGACGACGGCGGCGCCGAGGAGCATCGCGTGCGCACCGGTGCGTGCCGCGACCTCCCAGATGGACCCGACGGGGAAGTTCGGGGCGCCCTCGTACAGCACCATGCTCGCGCCCTGGGTGAGCACGTCCATCTGGATGTTCCAGAGCGCCCAACCCGTCGAGGTGTAGGTGAAGATCCGCTCGCCGGCGCGCAGGCCGGCGTAGAGCCCGGCCCACTCGTAGGCCTGCAGCGCGATCCCGCCGTGCCCGTGGACCAGGCCCTTGGGCAGGCCGGTCGTGCCGGAGGTGAACAGCACCCACAGCGGGTGGGAGAACTCGACCGGTTCGAACTCCAGCGGGGCGTCCTGCGCCGTGAGGTCGGACCACGGCACCGAGTTCTGCGGGTGCTCGCGGTCCGCGAACGCGTAGGGGACGTGGACGAAGTGGCGCACCGTCGGCATGGCGGCGCGCAGTTGGTCGACGACGTCGGACCGGTCGATGTCCTTGCCGTTCCAGTGGTAGCCGTCGGCGGCGATCAGGACCGTCGGCTCGAGTTGGGCGAGCCGCCCGATGGTGCCCTCGGCGCCGAAGTCGGGGGAGCAACAGGCCCACACGGCGCCGACGGCCGCGGCGGCGAGCGAGGCGATCACCGCGTGTTCGGTGTTGGGCAGGTAGGCCCCGACGCGGTCGCCCGGCTGGACGCCGGCCCGGCGCAGCCAGCCCGCCACCGCGGCCACCGAGCGCCGCAGCTCGCCGTAGGAGATCTCGCGGGAGGGATGCCCGCCCTCCTGGATGCAGACCAGCGCGGAGTCCTCGTCGGCGCCCTTGCGCAGCGCGCACTCCGCCCAGTTCAGGCGTGCCCCGGTGAACCAGCGGGTGTGCGGCATCGGGTCGGCGGTGCGGATCTGGGTCCACGGCGCGGAGAAGGGGACCTCGTAGTACTCGACGAGGGACACCCAGAACCGGTCGACGTCCTCGACCGACCAGGCGTGCAGCGCGTCGTGGTCCGGGAAGGCCCGCCCCTCGCGCTTCTCCAACCAGTCCAGGTACTCCCGCAGCGGGGAGCTCTCGATACGAGCGGACGACGGTGTCCAGATGGTCTCGGTCATGCGTGAAACATAGAGACGGTGCGCCGCCGGGCGGAACGGGCACCCGCTCGGTTAACAGGAATTTGAGATCGGCGCGAAAGGGTCGACCCTGGTCGGGGGACCGTCATGCGCCCGCGACATGATGCACCAGTCAGCCAACGGGCACTCTCACGGAGATCGGGACTGCTCGACGAGGACGCCTTCGAGGAGGCCGCACGCAATGAAGCTTGCTCTCTACCTTCCGAACTTCCGTACCAAGGTCACGCTCAAGGAGATCGACGACCTCACCGCGCTCGCGGAAGAGCTCGACTTCGACTCCGTGTGGACGCTGGACCGCATCGTGGTGCCCGAGTCCTCGGACCGCATGGAACTTCAGCACTCCTTCGGCATGATGACCGAGTTCCCCAAGGGCATGCCTGTCCAGGCCCGCGGCGAGTGGTTCCAGGGCTACCCGCTGCTGCCCTACCTCGCGGCGAAGACCACCAAGCTGCGCATCGGCATGAGCATCATCGACACCCCGTACCGCTCCCCGGGCGTGCTCGCGACCGAGCTCGCGACCATCGACCACCTCGCCGGCGGTCGCCTGAACGTCGGCGTCGGCTCCGGCTGGATGCCCGAGGAGTTCGCCGCGGCGTCCGCCTCGCACCTCTTCCCGCGGCGCCACGCACACGTCCGCGAGACGATCGAGATCATGCAGGGTGTCTGGAACAACGACATCTTCGAATACCACGGCGAGTTCGCCGACTTCCAGCCCTGCGGCTTCGGCCACAAGCCGCTGCAGAAGCCGGGCCCGCCGATCTACTTCTCCGGCCTCAAGGACCCGAAGCGCTCGGCCAAGCGCATCGCGAAGTACGGCCTGCAGGGTTGGATCGGCATCCAGGACACCCCTGAGCAGATCAAGCACTGGAAGTCGGAGATGGCCCGCGAGCTCGCCGAGATCGGTGGCGACTTCCCGGCCAACTTCGACATGTGCTCGATGATCTGGTTCGTGATCACCGACGCCGAGGTCGACCAGTCCGACGCGGGCAAGGGCACCAACCTGCTCGTCGGCACCCAGGGTCAGATCACCGACCGGCTGAAGGCCTACAAGGACGCGGGCATGACCATGCCGCTGATCTGGCCGCCGTTCAACGACGTCCCGACCGAGAAGACCATGGCCGACCTCCGCGTCCTCGCCGAGGAGATCATGCCGAAGGTCAACGCGGGCTAACAGCCGCAGTCGCCAGAACGGCCCCGACGTCGCGTCGGGGCCGTTCTGCGTCTTCCCGGCGCCGCTGCACGACGCGGTGGAACCATGTCGACGCTCGTGGGGTGCGCTTCCACGCCGGATTCACCACCCGCGTTCCAACGTGGTTCTCCGGTGCCGCGCTTGCGTCATCGCTCGCTCGCGGGTACGCCTGCGGTCGTGTCTACGGAGGCGATCGTCTGGGGGTTGAGCGCCAATCCCGCACTCCCGGGCGACCTCTTGGATCGGCTCGTCGACGGCGCGTCCGACCCCCTCCTGGAGTACCTCGCAGACGCGGTGACGTTGACGCGGGATCAGGCCCTGCGCCTTGCGTCCCGGTCCGCGGACGCTGCCGTGAAGCTGGCCCATCGGGGCCTGGTGGGCGTCGGCGACTTCGCGGACGCCCCTAAGCCGGCGGTCGTCTTCGGACTCCTCGAACACGGCGAGGTCCCTGCCGCCTGGATCGAGCCGATCCTGCGCCACCCGGACCCGTGGATCCGTGCGCGGTTGGCCGATACGGCCTGCCGCCCGGCCGGGGCCATTGCGGTCCTGGCACGCGATCCCGATCCAGCGGTCGTTGCCGATGCAATGAACTTCGCTCGTCTGGGCGAGCTGATTCCGGCCCTCGCGCAGCACCGGCACGCAGCGGTTCGAAGCGCGCTGGCGAGCAACGAGGCGACGCCACCCGACGTGCTCGAAAGCTTCGCTGGACCGGGCGCAGCCGATGGCCTCGAGGAGTGCGACGCCTGCCCCGGCGGTTCGCAGGACGGCTCTAGGTGGTGCGACGGCGGCCACGAGGGCGCGGTGGCCGAGATTCGCAAGGCCGTCGCGTCCAACCCGAACACGCCTGCCCACGTCTGCGCCCGGCTCGCCGTCGCCGGCGACGACGACGAGCTGGTGCGGGTCGGCGTCGCAACGCGCACCGACCTGGCGCCGACCGTCTACGAGGCGCTGGCGGCCGATCCGATGCCCTGGGTGGTCTCCACCGTCGCCGCGAACCCAGCGATCGGCGGCGAGCTCATGACCGCCCTCGCGGATTCGCCGCTCCACGACGTCCAACGACGGCTCGCGGAGAATCCCGCCATCGACTTGGCACTGCTCGCGAGGGTTGTCACGGGTGGCAAGGTGCGCACCGTGCCGCTGCCGCGCATCGCCTTGGCAACGGAAGGGGAGATCGAACTTCTCGCGCGCTCCGAGATTGCCGAGATGCGGATGCTCGTCGCCGAGCGTCGGGACCTTCCGCAGATACTCGTCGACCGTTTGGCTCGCGATCGGGACGCCAAGGTTCTCAAGTCCATTGCGCCCAACCCGAATGTGCGGCTCGACGACTTGGCGCGCATGCTTGCGGACCACGGCGCGCGGGTGGCCGTCCGCGTCGCGGAGAATCCGAGCTGCACGGCAGAGGTCCTGGCCGCCGCTCTCGGGAGTGGCACCCACAGCCGCAAGGTCTTTCGGGTGGTGGCCGCCCACCCGGCCGCGACGGCGGAATTGCTGATCGCGTGCTTCGACGACCCGAGGGCACGGCCCGTCGCCGCCGCCAACCCGCGCCTGCCCGTCGCGTTGCTGCTGGACCTGCTTACCCACGAGGATCCCGACGTGATCGAGGGCGCGGCGGCGAATCCGGCGCTGCCTCGCGAGGTGATCGAACGCCTTGTCGAGGCGCTGTGCTGACGATCCGTCAGGCGATTCCCGCCATCTGCGCAAAGGCCTCGAGTTCGCGCTGGATGTTCGGACCGGACGGTTGGTACATGACCTCGGTGGCGCCGCCCTTTTCCATCTCCGCAAGGCGTTCGCGCAGTTCGTCGGCCGAACCGGTGAAGGTGGTCGAGCGGATCGACTCCGGTGTCAGGGCGAGGCGTTCCTGGGCGGAGGCGGACACGAGGTGTTCGGTCCAGATCGCGTTCGCGCGCTCGTCGGCGGGAAGCGCCTCGACGGCCGCCCGGTAGACGGCGCCGTTCGGCAGTTTGTCGACCGCGTCTCCGGCGCCGGCGTAGGTGATGTGGTACGCCGCGCCTGCGCCCGCGCCCGCCGCGGCCAGCAGGTAGTCGGCGTCGACCGGACCGTCGGGCAGGACCGTGCCGTGCAGCAGCACCGCGTTCCAGGCGAAGCCCTCCCGCGGCTGCCCGAAGGAGATGACGCCGTCGGCGACCCGCGAGGCGATCTCCAGGCCCTTCGGTCCCTCGGCGGACAGCAGGATCGGAACGTCGATCGGCGTCGAGGCGACCGCTCCGACCGGATGCAGCAGCCGGTGTGGCGTGCCGTTCCACTCGACGGTCTGCCCGCGCAGCAGTCCGCGCAGCGCGACCGTGTAGGCCTCGAGGTCCTTCCACAGCCCCGGCTTGCCGCCGTGCATGATCTGCGCGCGGCCGGGCCCGAGCCCGACGGTCACGCGCCCGGGCGCCTGCCCGGCGAGGGTCGCGACGGCAGACGCGGTGGTCATCAAATGCCGGTAGTCGGGGATGATCACGGCGGTCCCGAGCCCGATGCGGCTGGTGCGGTCCGCGGCCCGGGCCAGAGTCATCCAGATGTCGGCGAAGATCGCCGGAGCGTCGTAGCACCAGGCCCGGCGGTAGCCGAGCTCCTCGGCGAGCACGATGTGGGCGGGGGCGTGCAGGCTCGACGGGAAGCCGACGGAGATCTCCATACGGTCAGCCTGTCACCGACGGACGGGCCTGCCTATACCGCTTCGCAGATCACCACGGGAATGTCGCGGGCGCTGACCTTCTGGTACTGCGCGTAGCCCTTGTAGACCTTCACGATCCCGGGCCACAGTTCGGCCTTCTCCTGCGGCGTCGCGGTCCGGGCGCGCATGGGCGTCGTCGTGCCGTCGCGGGTGATCTCGACCAGCGGGTTGGCCACCAGGTTGCGATACCAGTCCGGATCGGTGTCGTGCCCGCCCTTCGACGCCACGAGTACGACGCGATCCGCGTCGGCGATGGGCGCGGTGAGCAGCGTCGAGCGGCGCTTGCCGGACGTGCGCCCGACGGTGTGCAGCTCGAGGGTCTCCATGCCGCCGAGGCGCTTGGGGAAGCGGCCACCGGTGACCGTCAGCAGGGTGCGGTGCCCGTTCTCCAGCACCCACGCGCCGGCGCTGGCCACCACGTCGTTCTTCCTCGACATGCGCGTCTCCCTGCCGGCCGGGTTGGTGCCCGCAACCTGCCCGGGCGATGATCGGCACCACCAGCCTGCCACGCGGAGGAAGCGATGCCCCTCGAGCTCGACGACGTCGCTGCGCCGACCCTGGGGCCGGACCAGCTCGCCCTGCTCGAACCGTTCGGGACGCGGCGGGCGGTCGAGGTCGGCGACGTCCTCTACGCGGCCGGCGACGACGCCTACGACTTCTTCGTGCTGCTGTCCGCGACGGTCGAGATCGTGTCGACCGTCGACGGCGTCGAGCAGGTCCTGGTCAGCCACGGCGCGGGCCGGTTCCTCGGCGAGCTGAACCTGCTCACCGGGCAGCGGGTCTACCTGACGGCACGCGTCGCGGAGGCCGGGGACGTCCTGGTGATCCCCGCCGTGGACTTCCGCCGGCTCGTCGCGACGGTGCCCGCGCTCAGCGACGTCATCCTCGCGGCGCTGACCGCGCGCCGGTCCAGCCTCATCGTGTCCGAGGCCGCTCGCTCGGTGCGCGTCGTCGGCTCGCGGTACGCGCCAACGTCGCTGGCGATGCGCGAGTTCCTGTCCCGCAACCGTCTGCCGCACGACTGGCTCGACGCCGACCTCGACCCCGGCGTGTGCCGCCTCGTCGACGGCTTCTGCTTCGGCGCCGACGACCTGCCGCTGGTGATCGTCGGGGACACGGTCCTGCGCCGGGCCACGCCCGGTCAGGTCGCGCAACACCTCGGGCTGACGATCGAGTCCATCCCGCAGCGCTGCTTCGACCTCGTGGTCGTCGGCGCGGGCCCGTCGGGTCTGGCCGCCACCGTCTACGGCGTCTCCGAGGGTCTGTCGACCCTGCTGGTGGAGTCCGTCGCGCCCGGCGGGCAGGCGGGCACGAGTTCGCGCATCGAGAACTACCTCGGCTTCCCCAACGGCGTCTCGGGTCAGGAGCTCACCGACCGCGCGATGACGCAGGCCCTGAAGTTCGGCGCGCGGATCACGACGCCGTGCGAGGTCGTCGGGCTGCGCGAGTGCGCCGGGCATCTGGTGGTCTCGCTGTCCGACGGCACCGAACTGGCCGGGCGGGCAGTGGTCGCCGCGACCGGGGCCCACTATCGGCGGCTGCCGGTCGAGGGACTCGACGGCTTCGAGGGGACGTCGATCTACTACGCGGCCACCGCGACCGAGGCGCGTCTGGTCGCGGACAAGCCCGTGGTCATCGTCGGCGGCGGCAACTCCGCCGGGCAGGCCGCGATGTTCCTCGCCGAGACCGGATGCCACGTCTCGCTGGTCGTGCGCGGCAAGGAGTTGGGCGCGTCGATGTCGCGCTACCTGGCCGCGCGCATCGAGGCCACCGCGAAGATCGAGGTGATGTGCGGGACCCAGGTGGTTCGCCTGCACGGAGCGGGCCTGCTCGAGGGCGTGACCACCGCGTGCGACGGCGCCGAACGCGACGTCCACGCCGCGGCGCTGTTCTCGTTCATCGGCGCGACGCCCAACAGCGGATGGCTCTCGGGTTGCGCCGCGGCCGACGCCGCGGGCTTCGTCCGCACCGACCGGTCGCTGGGGCCGGAGGACCTCGGCGACGCGTGGTCGGTGCTGGGCCGCGCGCCATACGCGTTCGAGACCGGCAAGCCCGGCCTGTTCGCCGTCGGCGACGTCCGTTCGGATTCGGTCAAGCGGGTCGCCTCGGCGGTCGGGGAGGGCTCGGCGGCGGTCCACTCGGTCCACCGCCACCTGGCCTACCACGTCTGACGAACCGTCAGGAGAGCTTCTTCAGGAGTGGTGGGGCCCCGGCGGGACGTCGAGTTCGAAGAACAGCTCTTCGGGGAAGCACCAGAACCAGGTCTCGCCCGGCTCGAACGAGCGGATCAACGGGTGCCGCGTGTCGCGGGCGTGGCCGGAGGAGTGCTTGCCGGGGGAGTTGTCGCAGCACCCGACGTGGCCGCACTGCTGACACATCCGCAGGTGCACCCACCGCCCACCCGTCTGCAGGCACTCGTGGCACCCGTCGTCGCTGGGAGCGACCTCGGCGATGGTGTCCAGGTGCGTGCATTCGCTCATGCGCGTCTCCTTCGGTCGAGACCTCCACTATGGCGGAACAGGGCGCCCATCGACCCGCGGCGATACGCGCCTAGGTCCGCCACAGTCGGCCCCCGAGGCCTGGGCGCGCCAGGACACGCGGTGCGTCTCCGGAGATGAGCAGGAAACAACCGGGGCACCGCGAAGACATATCGCGCCGCGATATTTGGGCCGAGGTGGTGGCGCGGATGTGGACTGAAGGTCGCACGATGGGTACTTACCAGCCGGGGTCGGCGAGCGGCGTGGATCCGGCCGCTCCGCCGCGGCCGTCGGTCGCGCGGCGGGAGTGGGCCGAGGCCTGCGCGGAGCTGAAGTGTCGGCCGCGGACGGCGACGGAGACGGTGTCGATCGCCGACGCGGTCGGACGGATCGCCGCCGAGCCGGTGCTCGCCCGTACGCCCGCGCCCGCGTTCGAGGCCTCGGCCGTGGACGGCGTGGCGCTGCGCGCCGTCGACACCGCCGCGGCACGCCCGGACTACCCGGTGTACCTCGAGCGCTGCCGCTTCGTCGTCGTGGACACCGGCGACCCCGTTCCGTCGCCCTACGACACCGTGGTCGCCGGCGAGTTCGTCGAGCTCACGGCCGACGGCAGCGCGGTGCTGCGAATGTCGGCGCCGGCCCGCCACCACGTGCGGCTCGTCGGCGAGGACGTCGAGGCCGGCGAGGTGCTGTTCCCCGCCGGTCACCGCATGCGTCCGGTCGACGGGGCCTGCGCCGCCGCGACGGGCACGTTCGTCGTCGAGGTGCACGCCCGGCCGCGGGTGACGATCGTCCCGACGGGCGACGAACTGCGCCCGCTCGGCGAACCGCTCCGCGGCGGCCAGGTGCCGGAGACGAACTCGCTGCTGCTGGCGGGCCGTGCCCGCGAACTCGGCTGCGACGTGGCGATCGCGCCGATCGTGCCCGACTGCCCCGATCAGCTCGCCGAGGCGTTGACCGCCGCGGCCGCCGATTCCGATCTCGTCGTGCTGATCGCCGGCGGCGGCGCCGGCCGCGACGACTACACCGCTCGCGTGCTCGCCTCCTGCGGAGCGCTCGTGGTGCACGGTGCCGCGGTCCGGCCGGGCCACCCGGTGACGCTGGCGGTGCTGGACGAGCCGCGGGTGCCGGTGCTCGGGGTGCCGGGCTATCCGGTCGCCGCGGCGCTGAGCTTCGACCTGTTCGCGACTCCGGTCCTGGCCTCCCTCACGGGCTCCTCGAACCTCGCGCGGCCGCGCCTCACCGCGCGCCTGGCCTGCGAAATCAAATCTCCGTCGACGGTCGAGGAGTGGATTCGGGTCCGGTTGGAGAACCACGACGGGGAGTGGGTGGCGACGCCGCTGCGCCGTGGCGCAGGCGCGCTGTCCTCGCTGATGCGCGCGGACGGGCTGCTCGAGATCGGTGCGGGTACGGGCGAACTGGCCCGTGGTCTTCGAGTCGAGGTCGAACTGCTGCGCGGGTTGGGCGCCGCCGGGTGATCCAGTCGGCGATGATGGGGCGGTGGTCACTTCGGTCGGAGACGCGGACTATGCGCGGCTGCTCGCCTTCCGCACCCAGCTGCGGACGTTCCTCGCCTGGAGTGCGGACCGCGCGGCGGAACAGGGCCTGACGCCGGCTCAGCACCAGTTGATGCTCGCGGTCCGCGGCCATCACGATCGCCGCGGTCCGACCATCACCGAAGCCGCCCGCTACCTGCTGGTGCAGCATCACACCGCCGTGGGCCTGGCCAATCGCGTCCAGGCGCTCGGTCTGCTGGAGCGGCATCCGGATCCCGACGACGCTCGCGCCGTCCGGTTGCGGCTGACCGACGAGGGCGAGCGCCGCATCGCCGCCCTCTCCGCCCTGCACAAGGCCGAGCTGCGCAACCTCGCCCCGCTCGTCGACGCCGCGGCCAAGGGCTGAGCGCTCGGTTCCGCCGGGGCGAGCAGCTGCCGACGTGGCCGCAGGGACGGGAGCTCCTGGAGTCGTCGCCCAAGACGGCGTCGAGTCGCACGCCGCACCCGACAAGGGACGGTGGGGAAACCGAACTCCCGGAGTCGCCGACGGTGGCCACGACGGGTACCTGGTCCCACGTCGCGCCCGGCTGACGGGCGGTGGGTGAGGGAGCTCCTGGAGTCGCCGACGGCGACCACAACGGGTACCTCGTCGCCCGCCGCACCCGAACCAACGAACGGTGGGGAGTAGCGCAACCGCATGACCACGCCGACCATGTCGTCCGGAAGATCCCGGAGGAGGGCGCGCCGGAACCGGCGTCGGGGAACCCGACGCCGGCGCTCGGCGAAACACGTGGTGAGGTTCAGGAGGCGTGGCGAACCGGTTGTCCGCCGCGTTCGGTGTGCCAGTAGGTGTTCCGGATTGGCCGCCGGTACGGATCGACGTGTTCCGGTGGAATGAGCTCCGGATGGCCGTCTGCTGCCATTTGAATTTCCCACCCGCCGTGGTGGACCTCGTCGTGGTGGTGGTCGCAGAGCAGGCACATCTCGTCGATGTCGGTGAGCCCGAGATTTTCCCAGTAGGTGATGTGGTGCGCCTGGGTCCATTCGGGTGGCCGGGTGCAGTTGGCGCCCACGCAGCCGCCGTCGCGGGCGACGAGCGCGAGCCACTGTCCCGGGGAGGCGAGGCGCTGGGAGCGGCCGAGTTTGAGAGGGATGCCGTTGCCGTCGATGTGGAGGGGGTGCAGGTTCGCGTCGCACGCGATGCGCCGGATGGCTTCGGCGGTGAGGGTTTCCCCGGTGGTGGTGGTGCCGAATCCGTTCTGGGTGCGCAGGGCCTCTTCGGAGATCGTGACGATGACGTGGGCGCGGTGGCCGCGGGTGGAGCGGACCTTGCCGAAGCGCAGGGTGCGTTCGACGAGGTCGGCCATGGCGTCGGCGCGGCGCTGTCCGGGTTCGCGGGGGTCGCGGGTGCCGTCCGGTGCGGGCTGGGGTGCGGCCAACGGGTTGAGGGCGGCCTTGAACTTCGCGATTCGCTCGTCGGTGTCGGTCCAGCGGACGGTTTGGGTGCCGTCGTGGTTGTCGCGCACGTTCAGCCCGCGGCGCTTCTGGGCGGTGGCTTCGCGGTCGAGGAGCCCGTCGGGGTCGACGAGGTGGTCGACGCGCTTGCGGAGTTTGCCGAGTTCCAGGGCGTTGGCGGTGGGGGCGCGTTCGAGCAGGTACCGCTCGG
>JBQTIB010000097.1:0-15396 GCA_052389435.1 Sporichthyaceae bacterium
GGGCCTTCCTTCCCAGACTAGGCCGGGTCAGAGGCGGAGTCCGGGATATCCACTGGATCTCCGTCTGCGTCAGTTCGCAGCGGAAGCCGTGCGCCCATCAGAGCGAACGGCTGGGCGGTGAGACCGAACCGGAAGTCTCGGACCAGATCGACGAAACCGCACCGCCGGTACAGCGTCCGGGCGGGGGTGGGCACGTCGTAGGTGGACAGCAGGGCGATCGGCAGGTCGGTGCCGGCCAGCAGCCGGCTCAGCAGGCCGAAGCCGAGGCCCCGCCCCTGATGGCTCGGCAGAACGTGCAGCTCGGTGACGGCGTGCGCGTCGAGCGTCCACGCCTCGTGCCCGGTACTGCGCAGCCCGGCTCTGATCTGGTCGAACCACCACTGCCCGGGGACGCAGTCGGTGCCGTAGCAGTACCCGACGAGCCGGGCACCCTCGTACGCCCCCCAGGCGGTGAAGCCCGGATAGCTCGCGTGCCGGGCGAGCACCGCGAAGCGATCGCGCGGCAGCGGACCGAGCGCAGCCGCCTGGACGGCCCCGCTCTCGGCGGCGGTCGCCAGCAGATCCAGCGGCTCGATGGTCGGCACGTGCGCTCCGCTCAGAACAGAACGGAACTGAACGTGTCGAGGACGCGAAACCCGACCCGACGATAGGTGGCCAGAGCGGGCAGGTTGTAGTCGTTGACGTAGAGGCTGACGGTGGGAGCGACTTCGCGGCGAGCGAGTTCGACCACCGCAGCCATGCCCGCCACGGCGAGTCCGCGCCCACGATGGGCCGGGTTCACCCACACGCCCTGGATCTGGCAGACGCCCGCCGTCGCGGCACCGATCTCCGCTTTGAACACGACCTGGCCGTCCTCGATGCGGGCGTAGGCACGGCGGGTCTCCACGAGTTCGCGGATACGGGACCGGTACAGCGCACCGCCGTCGCCCGCGAGCGGGCTCACGCCGACCTCTTCGGTGAACATCGCGACGCAGGCGGGCACCAGCAGGTCGAGTTCCTCGGGGCGAACGACCCGTACCGCGGGGTCTGCTTCGGGCAGCGGGGTAGCTCGGTCGACGACCAGCATCGGCTGGCGCGCCCGCACGTCGCGCGCCGGACCCCACACCGGGGACAGCGCGTGCCACAGGGGCAGCACGTGCTCGGCGCGTCCGACGATCGAGGAGCAGCGGCGCGGGAGGCGTTTGGCGCGCAGCGCGAACTCCGCGATCGCCTCGGCGTCGGCCTGGACCGGAACGACGTTGGCGCCGAGCCAGCACAGCGCGCGCAGTCGCCCGTCGCGCTGGTAGCCCCACAGTTCCCCGCCGACCCGTCCGTGCCCGGCCTGCAGCCGGGAGAGCACGAAAACGTTGACCACCGGGTCCTGGGCGGCAATTGCGGTGGCCGCGGCCATGTCGGCGGCGCCGAGCACACGCACCGGAAGGGTGTCGAGCACTTCCGACTCCCTTCCGCGACTCGCGTCCGGTCTAGCCCACGTCGACGGTGGGCGCACCCGAGGCTACGCCGGCGGCGCTCATCTCCTCCGCGAGGCGCATCGCCTCTTCGATGAGCGTCTCGACGATCTTCGACTCCGGGACGGTCTTGACGACCTCGCCCTTCACGAAGATCTGGCCCTTGCCGTTGCCGGACGCAACCCCGAGATCGGCCTCCCGGGCCTCCCCCGGACCGTTCACGACGCAGCCCATGACCGCGACCCGCAACGGAACGTCGAGGCCCTCGAGCCCGGCGGTGACCTGCTCGGCGAGGGTGTAGACGTCCACCTGGGCGCGGCCGCAGGACGGGCAGGACACGATCTCGAGGCCGCGCTGCTTCAGGTTCAGCGACTCCAGGATCTGGTTGCCGACCTTGACCTCTTCCACGGGCGGCGCGGAGAGCGAGACGCGGATGGTGTCCCCGATGCCCTCTGCGAGCAGGGCTCCGAAAGCGACGGCGGACTTGATCGTGCCCTGGAAGGCGGGTCCGGCCTCGGTGACGCCGAGGTGCAGCGGGTGGTCGCAGGCGGCGGCGAGCTTGCGGTAGGCGTCGATCATGACGACGGGGTCGTTGTGCTTCACCGAAATCTTGAAGTCGTGGAAGTCGTGTTCGGTGAACAGCGAGGCCTCCCACAGCGCGGATTCCACGAGCGCGTCGGAGGTGGCCTTGCCGTACTTGGCCATCAGCCGCGGGTCGAGCGACCCGGCGTTGACGCCGATGCGAATGGAGACCCCGGCGGCCTTGGCGGCGCGGGCGATCTCCCCGACCTTGTCGTCGAACTTCTTGATGTTGCCCGGGTTCACGCGGACCGCGGCGCAGCCGGCGTCGATGGCGGCGAAGACGTACTTCGGCTGAAAGTGGATGTCCGCGATGACCGGGATCGGCGACTTGCGCGCGATCTGCGGAAGGGCGTCGCAGTCGTCCTGACTCGGTACGGCCACGCGCACGATCTGACAGCCCGCCGCGGTGAGTTCGGCGATCTGCTGCAGCGTCTTGTTGACGTCGGTCGTCGGGGTCGTGCACATCGACTGCACGGACACCGGGGCGTCGCCGCCGACGAGCACCGACCCCACCCGGATCTGCCGCGACTTGCGTCGGGGCGAAACGACGGGCGGGGGCAGCGCGGGCATGCCGAGGGCGACGGTCATGGACGAAGTCTCGCAGTTCCCAGCGGGCCGGGGCTCAGCTGATGGTGATGGGGTTGACCACGTCGGCGACGACGAGCAACACCGTGAGGCCGACGATCAGCAGGAGGAAGCCGTAGGCCAGCGGCAGCAGCTTGTTCATGTCGACCCGGCCGGGATCGGCCTTGCCGAGCTTCTTGAACAGCCGTCGGCGGCCGGTTTCGTAGCTGACCACCGCCATGTGACCGCCGTCGAGGGGCAGCAGGGGAAGGGCGTTGAACAGGCCGATGAACACGTTGAGCGCCGCGACGTTCAGCAGGACCATCGCGACACGGTCCTTGAGGGTCTCCTCTTCCAGCGACAGCAACTCGCCGGACACCCGGGCGGCGCCGACGACGCCGACGAGGCCTTCCCTGTCGCGCTCGGCGCCGCCGATGGACTCGACGAGATTCGGGATCTTGTCCGGGATGTTGACCATCGCCTCGACGCTGGCCTTGACGACCGTGCCGATCAACTCGACGGAGTCCCGGGTGCCGGCGATCGGGTCGGCGCGGTCGGTCTCGTAGGCGGGCTCCACCCCGATGACGCCGACCTGAACCTTCTTCGTCGGGTCGTCGAGGTCGGCGCGCTCGCGGGTGACCAGGTTCGCCGTGAGGGCGAGCTGCTGCCCGTCGCGCTCGACGAGAATCTCGGTCGGAGCGGCGCCGCGGGCGCGGATGGCCCGCGTCGCGTCCTCCCACTTGTCGATCGGGGTGCCGGCGACGGCGAGGACCCGGTCTCCCTTCTGGAGGCCGGCCGCCTTCGCGGGCGAGGCCGGATCGTTCGGGCCGCACGGGGCGGTCGCGCCCGGCGCGGGGATGCACTCGGAAACGTTGCCGACGGAGGTGCTCGCCACCGATCTGCCGAACCCGACGAGGACGACGAAGAACAGCAGAACTGCGATGAGCATGTGCGAGATCGACCCGGCCGAGAGCACCACGAGGCGCTTGGGGCAGGAGAACTTGTAGAAGGCGCGCGGCTTGTCGGCCTCGTCGACCTTCTCCAGGTCGGTCATTCCGACGATCTTGACGTAGCCGCCGGCCGGAATCGCCTTGAAGCCGTACTCGGTCTCGCCGCGGCGGAACGACCAGAGCTTGGGGCCGAACCCGATGAAGTACTCGGTGGCCTTCATGCCGAACGCCTTGGCGGTCAGCAGGTGCCCGAACTCGTGGATCGCGATCGACAACATCAGCAGGAAGACGAAGAGCAGGATCCCGATCAGGGTCAGCACGACGCCACCTTCTTGCCTGCCCGCATCGGGCTCCCCCCAGCCAGCCTCATTGAGTCGTCACCCTACGTCGCGCCTGCTCGCGTGCCCAGGATTCGGCCGCTAGCACATCGTCAAGGGTCGGTGACGGACAGTTCTCATGGTGCCCGACGATCTCCGCCACCGTGTCCACGATGGCGAGGAAATCCAGGGTTCCGGCGAGAAATCCCGCCACACACTCCTCGTTCGCGGCGTTGAACACCGCCGGCTTGGTCCCGCCGGCCCGTCCGCACTCTCGGGCGAGTTCGACCGCGGGGAAGGTGGCGTTGTCCAGTGGCTCGAACGTCCAGGCCGTGGCCTGGGAGAAGTCGCACCCGGGTGCCGCCCCGGGCACCCGATCCGGCCAGGCGAGCGCGTGGGCGATGGGCAGACGCATGTCCGGCGGGCTGGCCTGGGCGATCGTGGAGCCGTCGACGAAGGCGACCATGGAATGGATCACCGACTGTGGATGGACGACGACGTCGATCCGATCGAGGTCGACGTCGAAGAGCAGATGGGCCTCGATGAGCTCGAGGCCCTTGTTCATCAAGGTCGCGGAGTTGATCGTGACGACGGGTCCCATGGCCCAGGTGGGGTGCGCGAGGGCCTGCTGCGGCTTCACCCCCGCGAGGTCGGCGCGGGTCTTCCCCCGGAACGGACCTCCGCTCGCGGTCAGCACGAGCCGGGCCACCTCCTCGGCGCGGCCGGAGCGTAGGCACTGGGCCAGCGCGGAGTGCTCGGAGTCCACGGCCACGATCTGTCCCGGCGCGGCGAGCGCGGTGACCAGCGGTCCGCCGACGATCAGCGACTCCTTGTTGGCCAGAGCGAGGACGCTGCCCGCCCGCAGTGCCGCCAGCGTGGGTCGCAGGCCGACCGACCCGGTGATGCCGTTGAGCACCACGTCGCACGGCGTGCCGGCGAGCTCGGTCAGGGCGTCGGGACCGGCGAGGAGCGTGGGCAGCGACATCCGGCCCACGCTGAACGCAAGCCGCTGCGAGGCGGTGAACAGTTCCCTGCGCAGGTCGTCGGCGACGCCGGCGTCCGCGACGGCGATGTTCTGCACCCCGAACTCGACGGCCTGGGCTGCAAGCAGCGCGATGTTCCCGCCGCCCGCGCCGAGCCCCACCACGTTGAACTGCTTGGGATTGCGCCGGACCACGTCCAGCGCCTGGGTGCCGATCGATCCGGTGGAACCGAGGATCACGACGTCGCGGGCGGCACTCACCCGGCCATTGTCTCCGAGGGCGTCGGCGACGCCGTCGTCGCCGGACCCGCCTCGAAGGTCAGGCCGTGCCGGGAGGGACCGATCAGCGTCAGCGAGCCTTCGACGACCCGGGCGGACACCGTCCCGTTGAGCACGACCGCCACCGCCTCGAGGTCGTCCTCCACTCCCTCCGTGCAGTTCGAGCGCGTTACGGCGAGCTCGCCGACGACGACCCGTCCGCCGTCGATCCGGGCCGGCGCGGAGAATCGGGCGCAGCCGGCCGTGCCGTTCACCCTGCCGTCGGAGAACGTCAGTTCGGTCGCGCTCAGCGGCGGCGCCGACCCGACCGCGGTGTCGGGCGCCGCGGTCGGCGGGCTGGGGAAGGTGACGCTGGTCAGCTTCCAGCGCGTGTCCTCCAGCGGCCGGTCCGGGGCGACGAGCTCGCGCGGGGCGAGCACGATCGTGGTGGCCTCGGTGCGCAGCTCCAGCCGATCGGCGGTGGCCTCCAGGGTCGGGCGCTGCGCCAGGAAGGCCGTGAGCCAGACGTCTTCGTTGTGCCGCATCGGGTCCGCGCAGCCGAGCTCGGTGGTCGCCGCCTCGCTCACGACCAGCCGCCCGCCGTCGATCGCGAACGCCCCGCTGAGCGCGTTGCAGCGCGCCGAGGCGAGAAGCCGCCCACTGGACAGGAACAGCAACTTCACCGCCTGCGCGGCGACCTGCGGCGCAGGCGGAGGCGAGCTCTGCTCGATCGACGTCGACCGCCAGTCCCCCGACAGCTCGGTCTGGGCCGCGGCGACGTCGCCGCTCCCGCCGCATCCGGTGGCCGTGAACAGAACGAGGGCGGCCAGAACCGCGGCGCTGCGGGGTGAAGTCACGTGGTCATTCTTTCCACGCGGTCCAGAAGCTCGACGGCGTGCATGGCGTAGGGGCCGATCCAGCGGTCCTGGATGCGTTTGATCGGCAACGCGTTGAGGTGGTTCCAGCGTTCCCGGCCCTCGCCGGCGCGCGAGGCCTGGGCCGAGCACGGCATCGCCGGTGCGAGCGGAAAAGGCCTAGCTCGCGGGTTCGAGCACGACGGAACTCATAGCGGTCGTCATCGCAATGCGCTTGCCGTCGTAGGCGAACGAGGGCTTGGCGGTGAGGAAGGAGACCAGCCACTGGTCTTCGGCCTGACGGTCGCCGGGGCAGCCTTTCTTCGTCTGCGCCGCCTCGTCCATGACGAAGCGTCCGTCGACGACGTCGTAGGAGCCGCCCACCGAGTTGCACCGAGCGTTCGCGCTCACCCGGTCCCCGTCGAAGAAGCTGAGGGTGAATTCGCTGGGCGCGATCCCGGAACCGGTACGCGGGGCGGTGTTCTCCTCGACCGTCGTCGTGCGCCACTCGCCCACCGGGCGCTGGGCTACGGGCTCGGAGTCGCTCGCGGCGCCGTCGTCGACCCGCATCGGCGGTTCGACGGTCGCGGGGCCGGGGCCGGCGGCGGGAGCGTCCTGGGCCGCACTCAGTTGCATGCCCTTGCCCGAGGAGTGGGTGAGCGTGAGCGTTCGCAGGTGCACCTTCGCGGCAAGGACTCCCTCGCGCATCAGTGCCGGAAGCTGGGCCAAAGCGTCCGGTCCGCACGCGGACGTGTCCACGTCGATCCTGCCGAAGCGGACGTTCTCTCCGGTCACCTCTGCAGGACCGCTGAACCGCGCACAGCCCGAGGTCCCGCTCACCTTCAACGTCGTGAGCGTGAACTCCATGGGTACCGGCGGCATGGAGGCACTGGCCGTGGAATTCGGATCGGCCGGAGCTCCGGGCGCGGGGCCGTCGGTGAGATGTGTGAGCTCCCACCGCGTACCGATCAGCGTCGCGTTCGGCTGGACTTCCTCACGCGGCTTGAGGACGACGTCGATCGCGTCCGACGTCAAGCCGAGGGTCGTGCCGTCGAAGACGTAGGTCGGGCTCGCCGTCAGGAAGGCGCCGAGCCACTGGTCCTCCTCCTGGCGGTTGTCGCCGGGACAGCCCATCTCGGTCTGCGCCAGGTCCTGCACGACGAAGCGGCCGCCTTCGATCCGGTACTGGCCCTGGAGGGAGTTGCACCGCGCCTGGGCGAGCACGCGGCCGTCGTCGAAGAAGCGCAGCGTGAACGCATCGGGTTTGGCGCCCGGAACCGTGGTGGACGGCGCCTGCTCGATCGAGGAGGTGCGCCACTCCCCGGACGGGCGCCCCTCGCCGATGGCGGGCGTGCCCCCGGCCGCGTCGCCGTCGCCCGCGGCCACCACCGTCGTCGACCCACCGCAGCCCGCGAGCAGAAGTGTCAGCGCGAGCGCTCCGATCGGCTTCATCCGCACAGCATCCCCCGTGTCCTCGAACCCCTACGCCTAAAGACGCCGGAGGGGAGCGAAACGTTCGCACCCTCGGGGCTCCGCCCCCGAGCACCCCCGAATAGCCGGTCTTTCTCGAACGTGAACGCCGCGCGACATGCCGATTTCGTGGCGCACACGGCAGGTCACGGCTTGGCCGCGACGCGCCTCGCCTACCCGGGAGACACCCATCTGGGGGTAAGGGTGGGCAGAACTGGACAAGTGGAAGGGACCCCATGAACCGAATTGCTCGTCTGCGCGCCGTCGTGCCCGTCGTGGCGCTGAGCCTCGCGCTCACCGCCTGCGGCGACGACGAGGAGGACTCGACGACCGCCGAGTCCACGCCGAGTCCGTCCGCCACCGCGGCCGCCGCGGAGGCCCTGGAGCCGGGTACCTGGACCGGAAAGTTTGCGCTCGTCGACGTCGCCCCCAAGGGCACGAAGAAGATCGGCGGCACGGCCACCATGGTGGTGAGCGCAAAGGACACGACCGCCAGCATCGCCGCGACGGGCTTGGACCCGAAGGCCGTCTACGTGGTGCACGTGCACAAGGACGCCTGCTCGAGCGAGGCGGGGGGCACGCACTTCATGTTCGACCCCGCGGGTGCGGCGAAGCCGCCGAACGAGCTCTGGGTCAGCACGGTGAAGGTGACCGGCGCCAAGGCCACGGGCAAGGGCAAGGTGTCCAAGCCGGTGACCTCCGACGCCAAGTCGATGGTCATCCACCTTCAGCGCGCTGCCGGCGCGAAGAAGGACGAGGCCAAGCCGCCCAAGCTGGCGTGCGCCGACCTCGCTCCGAAGAAGTCGTAGCAACGCCGAAGGGGCCACCGGTCCGCCGGTGGCCCCTTCGTGGTTGTGGGGTCAGACCTCGAACGCCCGCGAGAGCTTCGACGGCGAGTCCGAGCGCAGGACGCCGTACTCGGCCAGCGACTTCTCGACGTCGTCGAGCAGCGCGACCTCTCCGGCCTCGCCGAGTTCGACTTCGAGTTCGCGCCACTTCTTCGGCTCGCGTCCGGGGATCTCGGCGAGCACCGTGTCGTCGGTCGTGGCCAGCAGGAGCTTTCCGTCGAGGGAGTACCAGCGGTTCAGGGTGCGGTGCGTGGTGAGGGTCGCGATCTGCGCGAGCTCGGCGCCCGCTCGCGCGTCTGCGGTGATCTCCAAGAATTCCGCGGGCGGGCCCGCGGAGATCGGCGCCTCGACCTGAATCTCCTTGCGGGCGTCCAGGCCGGCGGGCAGCTTGAGGTGCCAGCCGGCCTCGTCGTCGCCGCTGCGGTGACGCATCGTGATCTTCGAGCCGAGCAGCGCGTGGTCGGCCGTGTCGAAGTACGCCGCGATCAGCAGCTGGTCCTCGACGCGCACGTCCGTGCCGGGCACCAGTTCCGGCCAGGGCGGCAGCCGGTCCGCGTTGGTGGCCTCGTACTTGCGCTCGATCTCGTGATGGGTCGCCATGGGGGGCAAGCATGCCCGATCCAGGTGAACGCCTTCGCCCGCCTAGACGACCCGATCGACCGTGCGGCTCAGGGTCTTCCAGGACTTCTTCACCGCGGCGGGCTCCGCGACCGGGGCGGCGAGGCGGGCGCCGAGGATCAGCCCGAAGGTGAACCCGTTCTCGCCGTTCAGGTGGGAGACGCGGCCGAGGTCGCGCAGGTACGGCGCCGCCACGATCGCGTCCTGGTGCTCGCCGAGCAGGTCCTGGAAGTCCTTACACGCGCCGACGACCTCCGAGGCCCGCGGCAGGACGGGCTCGGCCGCCTCCGCCACGTAGCGAAGCCGCTTGGCGGCCTTGCGGGCCTCGTGCAGTTCGACGTCGCGCCGCTCCCCCGTCGCCGCGGCCAGGTGCCGCCGCACCCGGCGGCGCTGCTTGGCCAGGGTGTCGCCCACCGCTCCTGCCGCGCGTTTGCTCCCCGCCTTCAGCAGCGGCGGGGCGCTCAGCAGCACGTCGAGGGCGGCGAGCAGGTCCCGGTACCGCTGCGAGTCCAGCGCCGCGGCGATGTCGCGGCGCGCGTCGGCCTGGCGCGAGGCGAAGTACTTGGCGACCCGTGCGTTCACCGGCCCGAGGACCATGTCGGAGGGCTGGGCGGCGACGTCGGCGCTCACGGCCGCACGCAGCACCTCGAGGTCGCGCGCCACGCCGAGCACTCCGGCAAGCCACTTCAACTCGTCGGTCAGCGCCCGGGTGGCGTCGCGGTCCAGCACCGTGGTGAAGGCCTGCAGCGTGCTGCGGGCGCGCCGCGTCGCCACCCGCATCTGGTGCACGGCGTCGGGCGCGTCCGCGCGCACGTCCGTTTCCAGACGGGCGATGTCGTCGCGCTGCTCGCCGAGGTAGGCGAGCACGACGTCGACCGCGCGCAGCTTGCGCGACTGCTTGGCGTGGCTGGGCTCGAGGTCGGGGGTTGTGGTCTTCATCTCCGCGAGCATGCCCTACTCGGGTGAACGGCCGCGGCGATCAGCCGGGCAGGGCGACGTACTTGGTTTCGAGGAACTCCTCGATGCCCTCGCTGCCGCCCTCGCGTCCGAGGCCGGACTGCTTCATGCCCCCGAAGGGCGCCGCGGGGTTGGAGACCAGGCCCTGGTTGATCCCGACCATGCCGGACTCCAAACCTTCGGCGACCCGGAGCGCCCGGTCCAGGTCGGAGGTGAACGCGTAGGACACCAGGCCGAACTCGGTGGCGTTGGCCTCGGCGATGGCCTCGGCGTCGTAGGCGAACGAGCGGATCGGCGCGACCGGACCGAAAACCTCCTCGGACAGCATGCGGGCGCCGTCCGGAACGTCGATCAGCACGGTCGGTTCGAAGAAGTACCCGGCGCCGGGACGTGCCTTGCCGCCTGTGAGCACCTTGGCTCCCTTGGCGACGGCGTCGTCGACGAGCATCGCCACCTTGTCCACGGCCGCCCGATCGATCAGCGGGCCGGCGGTCGTGGCCGGGTCGGTGCCGCGGCCGAGCACGAGCGCGCCCATCCGCTCGGCGAGGCGCTGGCCGAACTCCTCGACGACGCGGCCGTCGACGAGGAAGCGGTTGGCGGCGGTGCAGGCCTGGCCGGTGAAGCGCATCTTGGCGAGCATCGCGCCGTCGACTGCCTTGTCCATGTCCGCGTCGTGGAACACGAGGAACGGGGCGTTGCCGCCGAGTTCCATCGAGACCCGCAGGACCTGCTCGGACGCCCGGGCCAGCAGGAACCGGCCCGTCGGGGTGGACCCGGTGAAGGAGAGCTTGCGCAGCCGCGGGTCGCTCAGCAGCGGGTTCATCGCCGCGGCGGCGTCGTTGGTGGGCAGCACGTTGACGACGCCCGCGGGCAGGCCGACGTCGTGCAGGATCTGAGTGAGCGCCAGCATCGTCAGCGGCGTCTGCTCGGCCGGCTTGATGACCGAGGTGCACCCGGCGGCGATGGCCGGCGCGAGCTTGCGGGTGCCCATGGCCAGCGGCAGGTTCCACGGGGTGATGAACAGGCACGGGCCGACGGGCTGCTTCATCGTCAGCAGCCGCGCCCTGCCGTCGGGGCTGCGGGTGAAACCGCCGCCGATGCGCACTGCCTCCTCTGCGAACCAGCGGAAGAACTCCGCGGCGTAGTTGACCTCCGCGAGCGCCTCGGTGAGCGGCTTGCCCTGCTCCAGGGTCATGAGCAGCGCGAGATCCTCGCGGCGGTCGATGGTCGCCTCGTAGGCGGCGCGGAGGACCTCGGCCCGTTCGCGCGGCGGGGTGTGCGCCCAGACCGGACCGGCCTTGGCCGCGGCCTGCAGGGCGGAGAGGGCGTCCCCGGGGTTGCCGTCGGCGACCTCGCAGAGCACCTGTTCGGTGGCGGGGTCCTCGACGGCGAAGGTCTTCCCGCCCGTTCCGTCGCGCCACTCCCCGCCGATGTAGAGCTGCTTGGGTGCGGCGTCGACGACCTTCTGCTCGCCCTGCGTCAACTCGGCCATCGGACGTGCTCCTTCTCGACGATCTCGCACCCGGACGGGCGCGCTCCTATTGGACAACCTTCCCGGCCCCGGCATTCCGCTGACGGACCGTGAGGTGGGCCTCAGTCGGTCCCGGCGAGGATGGGCCGAAGCCGGTCGAGCACCGAGGCGTCCTCGATGGTCGACGGGACGGGCTCGTTGCGCCCGTCGGCGATTCCGCGCATCGTCTTGCGCAGGATCTTGCCCGAGCGGGTCTTGGGCAGTGCCGGGACGACGTCGGCCCGCTTGAACGCGGCGACCGCGCCGACCTCGGCTCGGATGGCGGCGACGAGTTCCGCGCACACCTGCTCGTGCGGCGTGGTGACGCCGGCCTTGAGCACGACCAGGCCCCGGGGCACCTGGCCCTTGAGCGCGTCGGCGACGCCGATCACCGCACACTCGGCGACGGCCGGGTGCTGCGCGAGGATCGCCTCCATCGAACCGGTCGAGAGCCGGTGGCCGGCGACGTTGATCACGTCGTCGGTGCGGCCCAGGACGTAGACGTAGCCGTCGTCGTCGACGTACCCACCGTCGCCGGAGAGGTACCAGCCCTGATACGCCGTCAGATACGAAGCCAGGAAGCGTTCGTCGTCGTTCCACAGCGTCGGCAGGGCGCCGGGCGGCAGCGGCAGCTTAACGCAGATCGCGCCCTCGACGCCGGGCGCGCAGCGGTTGCCCTCCCCGTCCAGCGCCTGTACGTCCCAGCCCGGAACCGGCACCGACGGCGAGCCCGCCTTGATCGGCATCGGCTCCAGCCCGCGCAGGTTGGCGACCATCGGCCAGCCCGTCTCGGTCTGCCACCAGTGGTCGACCACCGGGACGCCGAGCTTCTCGGTGGCCCAGTGGTAGGTGTCCGGATCCAGCCGTTCGCCCGCCAGGAAGAGATTGCGGAACTTCGACAGGTCGTAGTCGGCGAGTAGCTTCGCGTCCGGGTCTTCCTTCTTGATCGCGCGGAAGGCCGTGGGGGCGGTGAACAGACCGACGACGCCGTGCTCGGCGATGACCCGCCAGAATGCGCCCGCGTCCGGCGTCCCGACGGGCTTGCCCTCGTACATCACCGTGGTGGCGCCGAGCAGCAGCGGCGCGTACACGATGTAGGAGTGTCCGACGACCCAGCCGACGTCCGAGGCGCTCCACCAGACCTCGCCCGGCGCGACGTCGAAGATGTTGGTCATGCTCCAGAGCAGCGCGACGGCATGGCCGCCGTTGTCCCGCACGATGCCCTTGGGGCGGCCGGTCGTGCCGGAGGTGTAGAGGATGTAGAGCGGATCGGTGGCGGCGACCGGCACGCAATCGGCGGGCTCGGCAGCGGCGACCGCCTCGACCCAATCGACGTCGCGGGGGCCCATCGCCGCCTGCGCCTCGGCGCGCTGCAGAATTACGCACGCGGCGGGCTTGTGCACGGCGAGCTCGATCGCGGCCTCGAGCATCGGCTTGTACTCGACCACGCGATTGGGTTCCAGCCCGCACGATGCCGCGACGATCACGACCGGCCGGGCGTCGTCGATGCGGTCTGCGAGCTCGCGCGGCGCGAACCCGCCGAACACCACCGAGTGCACCGCGCCGAGCCGCGCGCACGCGAGCATCGCCACGACGGCCTCCGGGACCATCGGCATGTAGATCACGACGCGGTCGCCCTTCGCGACACCCTGCGCGCGCAGGACGCCGGCGAACGTCGCGACGCGGTCGCGCAGCTCTCGATAGGTGAACGACGACCGCGTCCCCGTCATTGGGCTGTCGTAGATCAGCGCGGCCTGGTCGCCGCGCCCGCCTTCGACGTGCCGGTCCAGCGCGTTGTGACAGGTGTTCAGTTCCCCGTCGGCGAACCACTTGACGAATGGCGCCCGCGAGTCGTCCAGGATCTGCGTCGGCGCCTTGGTCCATGCGACGGCTCGCGCCGCCTCGGCCCAGAAGCCGTGGGGGTCGTCGATGCTGCGGCGGAAAGACGTGTCGTAGTTCGCTCGCGAGCTCGCGAATGCGTCTTTGTATGCACCCATGCCGTGCATCCTCCCCCGCCGTGGCCGTTCAGACCACGGAGGGCCGCGCCGGATCGGTGAAGGAGATCCCGAGCGACTCCATGCGTGCTTCGAAGGCCTCGACGCCGTCGGCGGCGACGAAGGCCTCCTCCAACGGGCTGATCGGCAACAGCCACAGCAGCCGGGCGGAGAACTTGCGCCACCGGACGAACTCGAACTTCGGTCCGTACGGGTACGGCAACGTCACCAGCAGGCGGTCGCAATTCGATCCCGGCAGCCACGGGCGACCCAGCGGCACGATCGAGCCGCGGTCCAACCGGCTCCCGGGAGTTCCGCAGTGCTGAGCCGCGGCGGAGGTGATCGCGTGGACGTGCGAGGGGTCCGGTTGGCGGACCGTGAAGACGAACTCCGTGCCGACGCCGAGGGTCTCGACCGCCTCCCAGCACCCGATCGTCACGTAGGTGTACAGATCGAACATCGGACCCGGCGCGACCTCGAGTACCTGCAGCCCCGGCACGCGATCGGCCAGGTCCGCGGGCGGATCGACGGCGAACACCTTCTTGCTGCCGAACCATCCGGTGATGTGCCGGCCGATGGCTTCATTCATGTCTTTCACTGCTGCGCCGACTCCTCCAGCGCCGCTGCGAGCTGTCCGCAGGCGCCGTCGATCTCGCGGCCTCGGGTGTCCCGGACGGTCACCGGAACGCCGGCCGCCTCCAGTCGTCTAACGAACGTCTTCTCGTCTCTGTCCCGCGACGCCGTCCACTTCGACCCGGGCGTGGGGTTGAGCGGGATGAGGTTCACGTGAACCCACGCCGCGCCCTGCTTCCCACCGGCCTGGGACAGCAGCCTCCCCAGCAGCGCCGCGCGGTCGGCCTGGTCGTTCACATCCCGGATGAGCGCGTACTCGATCGAGACGCGGCGCCCGGTCTTCACGAAGTACTCGTGCGCGGCACAGATCGTCTCGGCGACGTTCCACCGCGTGTTGACGGGCACGAGGGTGTCGCGCAGTTCGTCGTCGGGCGCGTGCAGGGACAGCGCGAGCGTCACGCCGAAGCCGGAATCGGCGAGCTTCTCGATGCCCGGCACGAGACCGACCGTCGAGACGGTGATCGAACGCCGCGAGATACCCATGCCGTCGGGCTGCGGGTCGACGAGCCGGCTCAGCGCCGCGGAGACGGCCTTCCAGTTGGCCAGCGGCTCCCCCATGCCCATGAACACGATGTTGGAGACGCGTCCCGCTCCCCCGGCGACCTCGCCGCGGTCCACGGCCCGAGCGGCGGCGACGACCTGCTCGACGATCTCGGCGGCGGACATGTTCCGGGTGAGCCCGGCCTGTCCGGTGGCGCAGAACGGACAGTTCATTCCACAGCCGGCCTGGGAGGACACGCAGACGGTGATCCGGTCGGGGTACCGCATGACGACGCTTTCGACGAGTGCCCCGTCGAACAGTTTCCACAGCGTCTTGCGGGTGGTGCCGTTGTCGCAGGTCTGAACGCGGGCCGGAGTGAGCAGTGCGGGAAACAGCGCCTCCGCGAGCCCCGCACGGGCTCCGGCCGGGATGTCGGTCCAGCCGTCCGCCCCGTCCGTGTGGTGCACGAAGTAGTGGCGCGACAGCTGTCCGGCCCGGAACGGCTTCTCCCCGAGCTCAACGACGGCGTCGCGACGGTCCGCGGCGCTGAGGTCGGCGAGGTGCCGCGGCGGCTTGGCGCGACGCGGAGCGAGGAAGACGAGCTCACCGGGGGCTGGCATGACGGGTTCATTGTCCCAGGTCGCGGCCAGGTCGACGAATCGACGTCGGTTTCCCTGCCCACACGCGAAAAAGCCTTCGCCCGGCGGACCTGAGGTCCGCCGGGCGAAGGTCTAACGATCCAACCGATTCAGTTCAGCCTTGCCTGGAGCTGTCCGAGGACAGATTTACTTCCAGGTGTAGATGACGAACTGGTCCGGGTCGGCCGCGAAGCCGGACGGCGAACCGTCGGGGTTCGAGACGGTGTTGGTGCTGGTGTACTTGTAGATGAACTCACGGCCCTGGCCGTAGTTCTTGTTCCAGTTGTTGCCG
>JBQTIB010000098.1:0-9153 GCA_052389435.1 Sporichthyaceae bacterium
GAGATCCTCGAGCTCAAGTCGACGATCAACACGATGGTCGACCAGCTCTCCTCCTTCGCCGACGAGGTCACCCGCGTCGCCCGCGAGGTCGGCACCGAGGGTGCCCTCGGCGGACAGGCTCAGGTGAAGGGCGTCTCCGGCACCTGGCGCGACCTGACGGACAACGTGAACTACATGGCCGCCAACCTCACCGGCCAGGTCCGCAACATCGCCCTGGTGACCACGGCGGTGGCGCAGGGCGACCTGTCGCAGAAGATCACCGTCGACGCGAAGGGCGAGATTCTGCAGCTGAAGTCGACCGTCAACACGATGGTCGAC
Source organism: Sporichthyaceae bacterium (assembly GCA_052389435.1). Classification (GTDB taxonomy): domain Bacteria; phylum Actinomycetota; class Actinomycetes; order Sporichthyales; family Sporichthyaceae; genus JBQTKD01. Next base: position 319 of record JBQTIB010000098.1, read on the forward strand.
CAGCTCGGCTCGTTCGCCGCGGAGGTCACCCGCGTGGCCCGCGAGGTCGGTACCGAAGGCCGCCTCGGCGGCCAGGCCGAGGTGGCCGGGGTGTCCGGCACCTGGCGCCACCTGACCGAGAACGTGAACCAGCTCGCGGGAAACCTGACCACCCAGGTGCGCGCCATCGCCGAGGTGTCCACGGCCGTGACCCGCGGCGACCTGACGCGGCAGATCACCGTCGAGGCCTCCGGCGAGGTCGCCGAGCTCAAGGACAACATCAACCAGATGATCGCGAACCTGCGATCGACCACCGACATCAACGCCCAGCAGGACTGGCTCAAGTCCAACCTCGCGCGGATCGGTTCGCGGATGCAGGGCCAGCGCGACCTGCGCGAACTGACCCAAATGATCATGAGCGAGGTCACGCCGGTCGTCCAGGCGGTGCACGGCGCCTTCTACCTCGCCGAACCCGACCTCGACGGCGGCGAAGGGCCCGTGCTGCGCCTCGTCGGCGGCTACGGCATTCCCGATCGCGACGTGCGCATCCGCTTCGGCGAGGGCCTCGCGGGCCAGGCCGCGGCGGACCGTCGTCCCCGGCGCGTCGTCGACGTCCCGGCCGACTACCTGCCGGTCGGCGGCGGGCTCGGCGCCGCACGTCCGGCCGACGTCTTCGTGCTGCCGATCGTGTTCGAGGAGCAGGTCCTCGGCGTCATCGAGCTCGCGGGCTTCGGAGCCTTCGAGGAAGTCCACATCGACTTCCTGATCCAGCTCGTCGAGACCATCGGCGTCGTCCTGAACACGATCATCGCGAACGTGCGCACCGAGGAACTGCTCGGTCAGTCCCAGCGCCTCACCCAGGAACTGCAGGACCGGTCCGGTCAGCTGCAGCGCACCAACGCCGAACTCGAGGCCAACGCCGAACAGCTCGCACTCGCCTCGCGGTACAAGTCCGAGTTCCTCGCCAACATGTCGCACGAACTCCGCACGCCGCTGAACTCGCTGCTGATCCTCGCGAAGCTGCTCGTCGACAACCCCGACTCCACGCTGACGAACAAGGAGATCGAGTTCGCGCAGACGATCCACAGCGCGGGCACCGACCTGTTGGCCCTGATCAACGACATCCTGGACCTGTCCAAGGTCGAGGCCGGAAAGATGGACGTGCACCCGACCTCGGTGCACCTCGCGGAGATCTGCCAGTTCGCGCAGAGCACCTTCGGCACCATCGCCGTACAGAAGGGCCTCGACCTCGTCGTCGACATGAGCGAGGGCATTCCGGACTCGATCGTCACCGACGGTCTACGCCTGCAGCAGGTCCTCAAGAACCTGCTGTCCAACGCCATCAAGTTCACCGACGCGGGACAGGTGCGGCTGCAGATCGGGCTGGCCCCGGAGGGCGTGGTCTATCCGACGGCGACGCTCAACGACGCCAAGCACGTGATTGCCATGCGGGTCATCGACACCGGCATCGGCGTCCCGCCGGAGAAGCTCAAGCTCATTTTCGAGGCGTTCCAGCAGGCCGACGGCACCACCTCGCGCCGCTACGGCGGCACGGGCCTGGGCCTGACCATCTCCCGCGACATCGCCCGCCTGCTCGGCGGCGCGATCGACGTGCGCAGCGAGGCCGGCCTCGGGAGCACCTTCACGCTGTACGTGCCGGTGGTCTACCCGTTCGACATGCCGACGATCGAGCCGTCCGCGATCGCCCCGGCGCTGCCGCAGGTGCCGATGCTGACGACGCCCAGCGCGACGCCTGCGCGCTACACCGGCCCAGACCCGCTGCGCGGCTCGCGGGTTCTGGTGATCGACGACGACGTTCGCAACGTCTTCGCGTTGACCAGCGCCCTGGAACGGCAGGGCATGACGGTGCTCTACGCGGACAACGGCCGCGCCGGGATCGAGGTGTTGCGAGAGAATCCCGGCGGGGTGGACCTGGTGCTGATGGACGTGATGATGCCCGAGCTCGACGGCAACGAGACGACCGCCGAGATTCGGCAGTCGCCCGCCCACGTGAACCTGCCGATCGTCTTCCTCACCGCGAAGGCGATGCCCGGAGACAGGGAGAAAAGTTTGGTGGCCGGGGCGAGCGACTACATCACCAAGCCGGTGGACCTCGACCAACTGCTGGGTGTCATGCGCTCGTGGCTGGCTCGGGACCGCGCTGCGGACAACGCATGACGATGACTCCCACCGGTCCGCCGGTGAAGATCCTCATGGTCGACGACCGTCCGGAGAATCTGCTTGCCCTGGAGGCGATTCTCTCCGGTCTCGGCCACGAGCTCATCCGAGCCGAGTGCGGTTCGGACGCCCTCAAGCAACTCCTGCTGAACGACATCGCGCTGATTCTGCTCGACGTGCAGATGCCGGGCATGGACGGTTTCGAGACCGCGACGCAGATCAAGGCCCGCGAACGAACGCAGGACATCCCGATCGTGTTCCTCACCGCGATCGACGACGGAGCGCACCAGGCCTTTCGCGGGTACTCGGCCGGAGCCGTCGACTACCTCTGCAAGCCGTTCGACCCGTGGGTGCTGCGGGCCAAGGTCAACGTCTTCATCGAATTGCACCAGCGGCGACGCGAGCTGCAGGCGCTGCGGGAGCGCTTCGACAGCGAACGCCTCGCGGTCCTCGGCGCGGTCGCGCTCGACGCCGCTCGCCGCGCCGCCGCGACGGCCCGCGTCAGCGGTTCGCCGGAGTCTGCCCAGGCGATGGAGCGAGCCGTGGAGGCCGTCGCGGAGCTCCTCGAGGCGTTGCCGCCGCCGACGGCGACCCTGCAGGGAGCTCGGTCGGAGCGGTGGTCGTGAACGGGCCCGCGAACTCCCCGAAGGCCGGCAGGTGACCGCACAGGCGGTGCGGGCGACGCTGCCGGCCGCCGCCAGTTCGGCGGCTCAGGCACGCAAGTTCGTCGCGCACGCACTGGAGGACGCGGGCCTGCTCGCCCTGCGCGACGACGCACTGCTGCTGGTCACCGAACTGGTGACCAATTCCTTCCTGCACGCCGGCACGACGGTCACCCTCGACGTGCGAACCGACCTGCACACCGCGACCGTCGCGGTGTCCGACGGCAGCCGCGGCCGCCCCGCGCCGACCCCGTCGGATTCCACCCGCGAGAGCGGACGCGGCCTACTGCTCGTCGATGCGTTGGCCACGGCGTGGGGCACGCAGCACGACCCGACCGGCAAGACCGTCTGGTTTCGCCTGGGGCAGGAGCCCACGGACTCCTCGGCGCCTGCAGGCTCGGCCGCGCATCCCGATCCAGTGCCCAAGGACGACCTCGAAGCGGCACCGCGCGACATCGCCTTCCTGCTCGGCCCGCACCCCGGCGCCGTGGGAGCCTCTGGTGGGGGCGCGCAGCGTCTCGACGCGCAGCAGATGATCGAGGAGTCGTTGCGCCGCGTGGTCGAAGGCCTCGACGCGCGCCGAGGCTGGGTACACGCCGCCGTGCTCGACGGGCCCGACGGGCAGTGGGTGCCCTGGGCCTCCTACGACGCCGACCCCGGGCCGGACGCCGACGAGGTTCGCCGCGGCGGGCTCGAGCGGCACCTGATCTCCCTCCCGCTGCACGGCACGGCGGCCGACCCCATCGGTGCCCTCGTGCTGGACCGTCCCGCACGGGACCAGGACGCGGACGCGTTGGCCTCGCTGGTCGCGGCGCGCATCGGGGTGATGGTCACCGAGGAGCAGGGTCGGCGCAGCCAGCTCCGGGCCCGCGGCTCCCTCGCCCTGCTCGCCGAGGCGGGCGAGATGTTCGCGGGCATTCTCGACGTCGATCTCGCCTGCGTCCTCGCGGCCCGGCTGACCGTTCCTCGGATGGCGTCGTGGGCCGCGGTGTGGACCGACCTCGACGAGCGCGGCGCCCTGCTGCGCACGGTCAGCCACCCGGACGAGGCGCGGGCCTCCGGGCTGCGCGACCGCCTCTCGCGGGACGACATCGGCAAGGCGGTGGCACAGCTGATCGAGTCCGGCGGGGTGCGGTCGAACTCGATGTCGGGCGCCCTGTCGACGTTGAAGGACGCGGAGCTCGGCACGCTCGGCGAGGGCTGGGTGGTGCCGCTGGTCGCGCGCGGACGCCGCCTCGGCGTCCTCGTCGCGGCCGGGCACGGCGAGGCCGGCCGGCTGACCGAGGACCCGTCGCTGCTGCGCGACCTGGCCCGCATCGCGGCCCTGGCCATCGACAACGCCCGCCTCTACGGCGAACGCGCGGGCATCGCAGCGGCGTTGGAGGACTGGCTTCGGCCGCGGGACCTCCCGCGCATCGCCGGCGTGGACCTCGGCGCCCGCTACTCCGCGGCCGGGGAGGCCAACGAGGTCGGCGGCGACTTCTACGACGTGTTCGAGGTGGACGCCGACACCTGGGGCATCTGCATCGGCGACGTGTGCGGGAAGGGCCCGGGCGCCGCTGCGGTCACCGGCATCGCCCGCGAGATCCTCCGCCTGCTGACCCGGCAGGGTCTCACTCCGCCCGAGGTGCTCGGCCGACTCAACGAAACCCTGCTGGCGCTGGAGGACCGAGGCAGGTTCTGCACCGCGGTCCTGGGGACGATCGCCCGGACCGAGGACGGCCTGGCGATCCGCTACTCCACCGCCGGCCATCCCCCGCCGCTGCTCCTGCGCCCGGACGGGCGCACCGAACTGGTGGGCGAAGGCGGAACGCTCCTCGGAGTGACGGCCCAGGTCGAACTGGCCGACGACTCGATCGTGCTCGCGCCCGGCGAGGCGCTGGTGCTCTACACCGACGGCATCACCGAGCGTCGAGGGTCCGGCTCGTTCTTCGGCGAGGCGAACCTGCTCTCCGCCGCAGCCGCCGCGGCCGGCGGGACGGCCATGCAGATCGCCCGCTCCGTCGAAGCCGCCGCCGCCTGCTTCGGCGTCGACTCGGCGGTACGCGACGACGTCGCCCTCCTGGTCCTGCGCGCCATCTGAGGCCCGCTCAGATCGACGTTGGGCGCCGCCGCTCGAGGTTCGCCGAGACCGGCGCGGTGAGGACCGCACGTCGCCGCGTTGAAGATCGCCCGAATCTGTTCCGACCGGCTTCGCCGAGACCTCCGGCACGATCACGATGATCGTTGCGCGCCGTGGGTGCGCCGTCGACGAGGGGGCAGGCCATGGCTGCGGGCAACGCCGAAGAGGCAGCGCACTTCTCGACCGCCGTGCGCGGATACGACCGCGGAACCGTCGATGCGGCCATGGCGCGCGAGACGGCACTGCTCGGGAGGCTGCGCGCACGTGCCGCCTACCTCGAGCGCGAACTCGCCGCCCTCGACGCCGCCACCACTCTGCCCGACCGCCGCCACCGGGTCCGGCGGGTGATCGAGGCCATGACCGACTCCTGGACGGACGCGGCACGCATCACCCTCGACGCCGAATACGCCGCGGGCCGCGAGCGTGCGCACGCCGAAGGCGAGGTCGCCGCCCGTCGCGCCCTGGCGGAGGAGCAGATCGAACTCGCCGAGGCCACCGCCCAGGCGGACGCCGACCGGATGATTGCAGCCGCACGGGAGCACGCACATCGCCTGCTCGAGCACGCGGACGAACAGTTGGTGCGGGCTCGGACGGCGGCCCGATCCATGATCGAAGCCGCAGCCGAACGCGGACGCGAGGTCACCCGCCAGATGGACCGCAAGGTCGCGAGCCTCGAGCAGGAGGTCACCGCGGAACTGGCGCAGCGTCAGAACACCGCGGACCGGAACCTCGCGATCGCCGAGGCGACGATGCGCAAGGCGAAGAAGGATGCAGCCTTCATCGACGAGCAGGCCCAGGCCCAGCGCGAGGCGATCCTCGCCGATGCGCGAGCCGAGGTGCTGGCCATGTCCGGGGAGTCCTCGGGAGAGGTCGCACGGCTGCAGGCCGAGACCGATCGGGCGGTCGCCGAACTGGCGTCGCTGATGATCGCCGCGGGCGGCCAACTGAACGACTCCCGCGCGAGCCTGCCCGCGCCGACGACGTCCAACGACGTGCCCGCTCGGTCCGGCACGCCCGTCGTTCAGTAGGTCAGATCCGAGGGTTGTTCCGTTCTTTCCCTCTGCGGCATGGGTTTCTCACCGAATCTGGCCGAGGGCACGTCGGTTGGGCGCCCGGGTCCGCACGATGATCACCAGTTGAGCCTCTGGAGGACAGCCATGGCAATGGCCGACGAAGCCGACCTCGCACCCTCGTCGCACACGATGTTCCCGACGGTCATGCGCGGCTACGACCGCGACGCGGTCGAGGCGGTCGTGCGCTCGGAGGTCGATCGGTTCACCGCGTTGCAGGGCCGCATCTCCTCCCTGCAGCGGGAACTCGCGGCCCTGAGCACGGCGGGCGACGTCCCCAACCGCAAGCGCGCGCTGCGTCGCGCTCTGGACCTGCTTTCCGACGGTTGGGACGACGCGCTGGCGACCACCGCGGAGACCGAGAACGCGATCGGCCGTGAGCGCGCCCGCGCCGAGGGCGAGAGCGCCGCCCACCTTCGCCTGACGCTGGCGCAGTGCGCCGAACTCGAGCGCGCGTCGCAGGCCGAGTCCGACCGCCTCGTCGCCGCCGCCCGCGAGCAGGGCAAACAGATGGTCGCCCGCGCGAACGCCGAACTCGACCGCGCCATGGCGCTCGCCACGGACACCACCAAGTCGGCCGCGCTGCGCGGCGAGGGCGTGACGACGGAGTTCATCGCGGCCTACCGCACGCTCGCCACCGAGGCGGACAACGAACTGAGAGAGCGTCAGAACAAGGCGGACTTCGATCTGGAGACCGCCCAGGCGCAACTGGAAACCGCCCGCATGGACGCCTCCGCGGTGATGGACCGTGCCGAGGCGCAACGTCAGGCGACCCTGGAGCGGGCGCGTACGCAGGTCGGCGCGATCGAGACGGCCAACGCCTGCGAACTGTCCCGCGTGCAGGAGGAGACGGACCGCGCGGTCGGCGAACTGGCCGACCTGATGGCCCAGGCGAACGAACAGGTCAGCGGCGCCGATGTCGAGAAAGCAGTCGCGCAGGTCGAATCCGCCCTTCCCGAAGCCGCGCGCCAGAATGCGTCCTAGGCAGCACGCAACAGCCACGTCAGAGCCCGCCCTGCAGCATTGGGGGCGGGTTTCTGGCTATCCGGAATCGGGCGCCGGGCGCGGGCCGGCGAGGAAATCTCGACGGACCCTACGCGGCGGGGGGCCCTAAGCCGAGGCGCCCAATCGGGCAACCACGGGCGGAGGGAAACACCGCCCGAACACCGGCAAGTTTACGGGCGCCTCGGCTCCCCCGCCGCGCATGGGCCCCCGTCAACATTTCCCCGCCCCGACCAAGCACCGTGGAGCCGCGGACGGACCTCTGCCGACGGAGAGGTAGAGAAGGAACTGGGGCGACGCCCCACCGCAGACAGATCACCTCAGCACTTTCCTTTGCACCTCTCCATCGACACCAAGACGAAGACAACGTCGACCACAACGGGCACCTCGTCGCACGCCGCACCGAACCGTCGGACGGTGGGGAGAACCGCAACCACAGACTTCGTCGACCATCCCGTCCGAAGATCCCTTCACGCGCCCCAGAAAGTTTTCGAAAATCCGCCAGATCGCATCTCTGTCTACGAAAACTGTCGGACCCAGTCCGTAGAGTTCAGGACATGGAAGCCCACCCCGTCACCGCCTTCGACGCCCTCGAAGCCGAACTCGACAAGGCCCTGGGCTGCTCCACCGAACTGTGGCAGTGCATCGACAAGGAGATCACCGGCCTGACCGTGCGCAGCCAGACGCTCCTGTCCAAGCTGCACGTCCTGCAGGTGCGCCTGATCGCCGAGGCCGACGGGCGAGGCATCCCGAAGAACGAGAAGGAGGTCTCCACCGCGCACTGGGTGCGCGACCTCCTGCTCGAGGAACCCGCCGCCGCGAAGCGGATCGCGGGACTGGCCGAGGCCTCCAGGGGCGAGCACCGCGCCGTGGTCGACGCCCTCGCGTCGGGCGATACCAATCGCGCCCAGGCCTACGCGATCCTCGACGCCCTCCGGCCGCTGCCCGCCGATCTCGACGCCGAGACGATGGACGTCTGCCGCACCACGATGCTCGAAGCCGCCCAACGGCTCAACGCGAAAGACCTGCGCGAACTCGGCCGGGCGATGCGCCACGCCGCCGACCCCGACGGTGCCGAACCAGAAGACGAGAAGGTCGCCAAACTCCGCAACGCCGGCTTCCGCATCCACGGCGACGGGTCCGAGACTTTGACGTGGAGGGATTCGATCGAAAACATCGCCCACGCCAAGGCGATGCTGGCCACGCTGGACGGTCCGCAGCCCGCCGACGACGGGACCCGGGACCCGCGCAGCGGGCCGCAGCGCCGGGCCGACGCCTTGGCGTTGGTGTTCTCCCAGACCCTGCGCCACGGGGAGAACGCGAAGTCCCGCGGCGTGCTCCCGCACCTGCACCTGACGGTGGGCCTGGAATGCCTGCGCAACCTGCCGGGCTCCCCGCTCGCCGCCCTGGCCACCGGTTCGGCACTCACGCGCGAGGCCGTTCGCCGGTTGGCGTGCGACTGCGAGATCACCCCGATCGTCCTGGACTCCAAGGGCGTTCCACTCTCGGTCGGGCGCACCTACCGCACCGTCACCCCGGGCATCTGGGCCGCGCTCGTGGCCCGCGACGGAGGATGCGTCTTCCCCGGATGCGTCGCTCCGCCGTGGATGTGCGAAGCACACCACATCCGGCACTGGGAGGACGGAGGCCCTACAGAGCTGGAAAATCTCGCTCTCCTGTGTGGCCGACACCATCGCTCGGTCCACCATCGAGATTGGGAGATCCGACTGGGCGAGGACCGACATCCGGCGCTCATCGCACCGGGCTGGATCGACGCCTCGAGAACACCTCGACGCAACGACTACTGGAGAATCCAGCGCGA
>JBQTIB010000099.1:0-25034 GCA_052389435.1 Sporichthyaceae bacterium
AACCCAGACCCCGCCACCACGACCAAGGCCCGGAGAACCGACGAGCAACAGCGTCGGAGCCCCGCCACGTCCAGGCCCCGCCCCCCACCCGAACCGCCCGACCAAAGCCGATCAGTCAGGCAGGCGAAAGATCGAGGCTAGGAGGGCGGTGCCGCCTGCTCGGCGAGGTCATCCGTCGTCGAGTTTGTCCGCCAAGGCGCGCTGTGCGCCGTCCGCCTGGTGCAGGTACTTGAGCGCGGCCTGAGGACTGACCTGGCGGGCGCGCGCCATGAGCACCGGGAGCGAGGCGCCAGCCTCCGCACTCCAAGTCTGACCGGAGTGGCGCAGCAGGTGCAAAGTAGCGTCTGGCCGCCCGCATGCCTTGGCGGCGCGGCGAAAGACCTTGCGTAACATGTCGTGGCTGAGGATGCCGCCGGTGCTGGCTGCCGGGAACACCGGACTCTCAGTCGCTTCGGCGGTCCACTCGTCGAGGTGCTCAACCAGCGCGGCCGCGACGGAGCCCGGTACCGCCACGTCACCGATGCCTGCGCGAGTCTTGGGCTGCTTCAGGCGCAGCTCGCCGTCCACCCGAAACGCCGCGCGGCGGATCCGAATGGTGCGGCCCTCGTCGGCGACGTCTTGCCGTTGGAGCCCCGCAATCTCTCCGTACCGCAAAGAGCAGTAGGCCCCGAGGAGCACGGCCACCTTGTAACGAGCCGGCACTTCGTCGGCGATCGCGCGGACCTGTTCCTTAGTGAGGGGAATTGGTTCCTTGGCCCGCTGCACGGACGTGGCGGCGCGGATGCGGGCAGGGTTCGGGCCGGGGATCAGCTCGTCGTCCACGGCGGTGGCCATGATGGTGCGCAGCAACGCGAACGCGTGCGCCGCCGCGGTGGGCTTGCCCTCGGCGACTTGTTTCGCGTGCCAGGTGCGAACGCTCGCCCGGGTGATCGACCCGAGCGGCATGGCGCCGAAAGTGGGCTTGAGTCGGTTCTCGAAGGTGCGGCGGTACTCCACCCGAGTGCGATCAGCGAGTTGTCGTTCGGCGAGCCACGTGGTGGCGTACTCGGCGAAGGTCACCGGCTCGACCGTTTCCTCGGCCTCAAGGGTCGTTATGTCGTCGGGGGAGCGCCACGTTCCTGCCTCGATCTCGACCCGGACTCGGGCGAGCGCGCCGTTTGCGTCCGCCTTGCTCTGGAACGTCGCAGCGCCGCCTGGAGTGCGGGCTGTGTATGTGCGGCCGTCCGGTCCCGAGTAGCGGGCTTGGAAGCGCTTCGGCCCGCGCTGGCGGATGCTCCCGTAGGTGGCCTTACTACCCTTGTTGTTGCCGCCTCCAGAGTGTGGGCGGCTCTTCGTCTCGTCGCCCATCATTGCCTCGCGATCTGGCCAGCTGGCCGATCTGGCCAGATTTTGGCCAGATCCTACGGCCACCGCGGGACATCCGGGGGCGCGTCCGGGAAGTCGTTCAATCCTAAGTCCGCAGGTCAGGGGCATATTCGGGGCTCTGACAAGCTGTTTCGAAATTTGCCTCCGACACTTTCAAATCCTGTCAGCCCGACCGAAAAGATGCAGGTCAGAGCCACCTTCGGGTGGCTCTTCTGCTTTTGTTGCCCTGGTCTGACGTTCGCCGCTGGGCGACGGAATCTGTCGGTGGTGGCTGCTGGGATGGGTCCGTCGACAGCGACGCGGCCGAAGGGCGGCAATGTGAACGGTCCAACGACAGCGTCTCGGATCGGTCGACCTACCGTGACGACGAACTTGCCGCCGCAATCTCGCACTCTCACTCGTGGCGAGGGGTGCTTCGGGCGTTGGGACTCGCGGAATCGTCAGCGGGCCACATCCGATCCGCGCGTCGGCGCGCTGACCGGCTGGGCTTCCAGTACGGCCATTTCACCGGCCAACGGCGATGGACGGACGCCGCGCTTGCCGAGGCGATCACGGTCTCCCGCTCGTGGCTCGAGGTGGCGGGAGAGTTGGGGCTCGCGGGCGGTTCGGCACAGATCACGCTCAAAGGGCACGCCGCTCGGTTGGGTCTGGAATGCGCCCACCTAGAGCCTGGGTTGACTACCCGACCGACGCCGACGCGACCCTCCTTTGGAGGAGACCCGAGCCCAGAGCACCTTCGGCGTGCGGGCGCTCTGCTCGCAGCCGCCTGGTTCACGCTGCGCGGTCTCGACGTGTCGTGGCCTCTGGAACCCTGTCGGTATGACCTGCTCGTCTCTGTCGAGGGTTCGGTCTGGCGAATCCAGGTGAAAACCACGACTGCTCGGTCCGGAGGTTCCTGGAGGGCTTCGCTCACGAGAGGAGGCCTGTCGTACGACCCGGACGAGATCGATCGCTTCTTTGTCATCGACGGCGAGTTCCGGTGCTATCTCATCCCGGTCGCAGAAGTGGGCGGCCTTCGGGCGATTCACCTCTCGGCGTACGGCGCCTATCGAGTCGGAGACCTTCAACCGCGAACGGGCAGTTAGACAGCGGTCGGTTCGACCTGCCGAAGGTGGACCGTCATCGTTCACACGCGACCGAGCGACGGTAGTGCCGGAGTCGCTCGTCGGACGCCGGGTCAGATCGCAGCGTGGCGACGCCCGGATCAGCCGTTCCGCTCGGAAGTGGCGGCGACGATGGGCCTGATCGGCGAGACGTCCTCCTCGGAGGGGTCCTGTCGATCGCCGGGGAGTTGGAAGGTGACGACGACCCGGCCGTGGTCGATGCAGTCTGCGTCGCCGCTGGAGAGCTTGGCCGAGCCGATGCGCGCCACGCTCGGAGCCAGGGCCGAGGTCGCGACGAATCCGCTGCCGCCGCCACCACCGCCGCCCAGCATGGTGCCCGCGGCCCCGCCAGAGCCCCCGGCGTAGCCGCCGCCTCCGCCGCCGGCGCCCACCGGGCCGCCCGACCACTTGCCGGAGTGCTGCATCGTGTTCGACGTGCCGTAGCCGCCCTCGCCTCCGCCGCCGCCCAGGGTCTCGTCGTAGCCGCTACGCCCGTCCCGACCGGTGATCCGGGTCAGCCCGGCGCCGCCCGACGGTCCCGTCGCGCCTTCGCCGCCCTTGCCAACGCGATCGCCGCCGCCGTTCCCGCCGTGGTCGCCGCCCCCGTCGCCGCCGCTCGCGTCCGGAAGGCCGGTCGAGGTCACGGCCCCGCCGGCGCCCCCGCCGCCACCGGCCATCAGGATGCGCGACAGGTTGTCGGTTCCGTTGAGGCGCACGCCCGAGGCGCCGCCACCGCCGCCTCCGCCGGGCGCCCCCGCGCCGCCCCCGGCGCCGCCGCCCAGTCCGCCCGCGCCCGGCTTCATGCCCCTGGCGTCCTCGCCCCGGCCACCGACCTGAATACGCACGACGTAGCCGCCGGCGACCGGGAAGTCCGCCGACACCAGACCTCCGCGCCCGCCCTCCGGCGCGTCCCCGGGCTCGATCACGCCCCCGTTGCCACCGCCCGCGCCGCGGGCCTCGACGTGCACCTCGCGCACCCCGGCCGGGATGCGAAGCAGATAGTCGGCGACCGACGGGTCGTCGTAGACGCAGGTCACGGTGCCGAGCACCGACGGAGCGCCGCAGTCGTCGTGGGGCTGCGCGGCGGCCGACGGAATCCATACTCCGGTAAGCAAGACCGCGCCGATCGCGCCGTTCGCCGACGCCTTCAAGATGCCCATACGCACCGCCCTGCCGCGTACCGAAGTCCTGACCTGGCGCTACCCACGCGAGCCCGCCACGCACAGAGCAGATCCCTTCGCACGATGTGACCTTCGTCAAACTCCGCTCTGCGCCATAGATCTGATGGGCCATCAGATCGACCGCCGAAGCGGACGAAACCGCATGCTGTGCCGCGACGCGTTGCTGCCGACGGCGACAGCTCGAGCTCGGTGTGTCGGTCCAGCACCTTCGACGCGTTGTGCCATCGCCTCGGAGGGGAGTGCCAACCCGGATGGTGGGAAGGCGCCGCTTGGGTCGGCTCGCATCGAGCCGAGTGTGTCGACGCTGGGAGGCCGCGAGGGATGGGCGCCGCATCCCATGGCGACTCGCCGCCGACGACTCCGGACGGTCGCTACCTGGTTGTCCGCGGGCGCCTGTGGCGGCGGGCGAATCCCGCGCTGTCCGCCGACGAACGGGAAGTGCTCGTGCGGGAACTCATGGACGCCCGTCGCGCGAAGAAGGCCGCCATGCGGGACGGCGACTCGGCGGCGCGAGCGGACGCGACCGAGCGCGTGGACCGAGCCAAGCGCGGGCTCGGAGAGCGTGGGCCCGTGTGGTGGTCCGACGGCGCTCCGGACTTGAACCGGCACCTGGCCAAGAACTCGCCCTACGCGGAGTGGTTCGCCAACCTCGACGCGTAGACGCCGGCTGCCCCATCGAACGTGAAACGGTGATGCGTCGTTTGATCGGCGTGTGCCGGGTAGGCGCTCTCGGCGCCAGGGGTGCCCGGCTTACGGAACCGGCACGACATCACCGCCGTCGGCGACGGTGGAACCGAGAAAGAGGACGACGTGCGCTTGAAGAAGAGCGATCCCAAGGCACCCGGGATCTGCCGGCGTCGAAGTGGCCGCGGCTTCCGGTACCTCGACCCCGACGGCAGGGCGATCGACGACGCCGCGACCCTGGACCGGATCCGCGGTCTGACGATTCCCCCGGCCTGGCGAGACGTGTGGATCTGCGCCGACCCACGCGGTCATCTGCAGGCCACCGGATTCGACGCCGCCGGGCGTCGTCAGTACCGCTATCACGACGCGTGGCGGACCCAGCGCGACGCCGCCAAGCACGAGCGCGTGCTGGCCTTCGCGGCCGCCCTGCCCGACATCCGTCAGATCGCCGCCGAACATCTGGCGGGCCGCGGGCTGAAGCGCGAGCGGGTGCTCGCGGCCGCGGTGCGCCTGATCGACCTCGGGTTCTTCCGCTCCGGCAGCGACGCGTACGAAAAGGCGCACGGCACCTACGGTCTGGCGACCGTCCTGCGAGAACACGTCCGCTGCGTGCGGGGCACCGTGGTCTTCGAGTACACGGCGAAGGGCTCGCTGCAACGGGAGCAGGCCGTCGCCGAGGGTGCAGTCTGCAAGGTGGTGACGGGGTTGCGCCGTCGGGCCGATCCCCATCCCGAACTGCTTGCGTGGCGCCACGGCCGGGGATGGCACGACGTGAGCGCCGCGGACATCAACGTCTACCTTCAGGAGATCTCGGGCGGCCCGTTCACGGCCAAGGACTTCCGCACCTGGCACGCCACGGTTCTGGCGGCAGCGGGCCTGGCGGTCTCGACGAGCGCCGCCGGCACGCCCACCGCGCGGAAACGGGCGGAGGCCCGCGTGGTCAGGGAAGTCGCCACCTACCTCGGCAACACCCCGGCGGTGGCGCGCTCCTCCTACATCGATCCTCGAGTCATCGACCTGTACCGCGGCGGCGTCACCGTCGCTCCCGCCCTCGACCGCCTGGGCCGCGACGCTGCACCGGGGGAGCTGGCGACGATCGGTCCGTTCGAGGCCGCAGTGAGCCGGATGCTGTCGAGCCACTAGAGCGATCGCGAAACACCTCGCGTGCCGGGGGCGCCCGCCCGCGCGCACTCCGCGGTAGGCGAGGATCGTGGTCGAACCTGTGGAGGAGCGACATGGACGGCATCGTCGACGACGAGCGGGACCTGGTCCGGGCCGTCCGCGTCTGGGTGGACCGAGAGGTCCGGCCCGTCGTTCGGGAGCTCGAACACGCGAACACCTACCCCGAAGCGCTGATCGACGCGATGAAGGACATGGGGATCTTCGGTCTCGCGGTCCCCGCGGAGCACGGCGGGCTGCCGGTCTCCACCACCTGCTACTCGCTGATCACCGAGGAGTTGGCGCGCGGCTGGATGAGCCTGTCCGGCGCGATGGGCGGGCACAGCGTGGTGTGCAAGCTGATCGCACAGTTCGGCACCGAGGCGCAGCAGCAGGCCTACCTGCCGCGGCTGGCCACGGGCGAGCTGCGCGCGACGATGGCCCTCACCGAACCCGGCGGCGGTTCGGACCTGCAGGCGATGCGCACCGTCGCCAAGCGCGACGACGCCGGCTACGTCGTCAACGGCTCCAAGACCTGGATCACCAACTCGCGCCGCAGCGGCCTGCTGGCCCTGCTGTGCAAAACGGACCCGAACGCCTCGCCGCCGCACCGCGGCATCAGCATCCTGCTCGCCGAGAAGGGCCCCGGCCTGGAGGTCTCGCGGGATCTGCCCAAGCTCGGCTACAAGGGCGTCGAAAGCTGCGAGGTCACCTTCGACGACTACCGGGCCCCCGCCGACGCGATCCTCGGCGGGACCGAGGGCGCCGGCTTCGCCCAGATGATGAAGGGCCTGGAGATCGGCCGCATCCAGGTCGCGTCGCGCTCGCTCGGCGTCGCTCGCGCCGCGCTCGAGGACTCGCTCAAGTACGCCCAGGAGCGCGAGAGCTTCGGCAAGCCGATCTGGAAGCACCAGTCGATCGGCAACTACCTCGCCGACATGGCGACGCAGCTGACCGCGGCTCGCCAGCTCGTGCACTTCGCCGCCCGCAGATACGACGCGGGCGAGCGCGCGGACCTGGAGGCGGGCATGGCCAAGCTGTTCGCCTCGGAGATGGCGCTGCAGGTCGCGACGAGCGCGATCCGCATCCACGGCGGGTACGGGTACTCGACCGAGTTCGACGTCGAGCGGTACTTCCGCGACGCCCCGCTGATGATCGTCGGCGAGGGTACGAACGAGATCCAGCGCAACGTCATCGTGTCGCAGCTGATCAGCAGGGGCGGGCTGGACTGACCGGTGTGGGATTCCGTACCCGGGTGAACGATCTGACGAGTCATCAGTCGCGGGTTGTTCGCGCCGGACGGTCGGATTAACTGGACCAGTTCGCACGACATTACAGTGTGTGGGGTGCCGCGATCCGCGGGCCGGTCGGCGGAGGAGGCAGCGCAGTGGCGAACGCGGTCGCTCCGCCGCGGGCTCCCCGGCTCACTCACGGCCTGTGGCGCGCCGCGAGCCCCATCGGGCTGCTCCTGCTCTGGCAGTTGGCCTCCGTCACCGGCGTGCTCGACGAGGACACCCTCGACTCCCCGGTCCGCATCGCCGAGCAGGCGTGGCAACTGACCCGGGACGGGGTGCTGCCCGAGGCCCTGCTCGTGTCGCTGCGGCGGGCCATGCTCGGCTTCGTCGTCGGCCTGCTCGTCGCCGTCCCGCTGGGCATCGCCGCCGCCCGCAGCAAGATCGGCGACCTGATCGTCGACCCGCCGATGCAGATGCTCCGCACCATCCCGCTGTTCGGACTCGTGCCGCTGTTCATCCTCTGGTTCGGCATCGGCGAACAGCCCAAGATCCTGCTCGTCGCGCTCGCCGCCATGGTGCCCGTCTACCTGAACCTGGTCGCCGCGCTGCGCGGCATCGAGCCCGACCTGTTCGAAGTCGCCGACGCCTTCCGGCTCAGCCGTACCGAGCGGATCCGGCACGTCCTGATCCCCGGCGCGCTGCCCGGAACCCTCGTCGGAATCCGCCAGGCGTTGGGGTTCGCGTGGCTGACCCTGATCGTCGCGGAGCAGATCAACGCCCGGTCCGGGCTCGGGCAGATGGTCAACTCCGCACGGGACTTCCAGCAGACCGACACGATCGTCGTGGGCCTGCTCGCCTACGCCGCGCTCGGCCTGATCACCGACGCCGTCGTCCGGGTTCTGGAGCGACGTGCGATGCGCTGGCGGGACTCGGTGTCCACGGCATGAGCGAGCGCGGCGAGCGAATCGAAAAGCACGGCGTGGTGGAACTGACCGGCGTGAGCCGCCGCTTCGGTGAGCGGCTCGTGCTGGACAACGTCGATCTGCGCATCGCGCCGGGGGAGTTCGTCGCGCTGCTCGGGCACTCCGGCTCCGGCAAGTCGACGCTGCTGCGCGTCCTCGCCGGGCTGGACCGGGGAACCTCGGGAGCGGTCCACACCGGAGCGCGCCCGACGGTGGTGTTCCAGGACCCGCGACTGCTGCCGTGGCGCTCGGTGCTGACGAACGTGACGATCGGTCTGCGCGGACCCGATCCCGCGCGCCGCGGCCGCGACGCCCTGGCGGAGGTCGGGCTGGCCGGCCGGGAGAACGACTGGCCGCGCGCTCTTTCGGGCGGGCAGCGGCAACGCGTCGCCCTCGCCCGCGCGCTCGTGCGGGAACCCGACCTGCTGCTGCTCGACGAACCGTTCAGCGCCCTCGACGCCCTCACCCGGGTGTCCGCCCAGGACCTGGTGCACCGGGTCTGGGAGGCCCACCGGCCCGCCGTCCTCCTGGTGACGCACGACGTCGAAGAGGCACTGCTGGCCGCGGACCGTGTTCTGCTGCTCGAAGCGGGCCGGATCGTTCACGATGTGCCGGTGGACGCCGCCCGCCCCCGACGCCGCGACCATCCCACGATCACCTCGATGCGCCTGGACCTGCTGCGCAGGCTCGGCGTGATCGACCCCGCCCGTTGAACCGATCTAGGAGCACCGTGACCCCCTCGCCGATCTCCCGCAGAACCCTGATGCGCCTGGCCGCGGCCGGCGCCGCGGCTGCCGGCCTGGCCGGGTGCGGCGGGGGCGAGAGCTCCAAGGTGGCCACCCCCGGCGACGTCGGCGCGGTTCCGACGGGCGCGCCGGACCTGAGCGGAGTCACGCTGCGCTGGGCCGTACAGGCCGACGCGACGCAGTCCCTGCTCGAGGCCTCCGGGCAGCTCGCGAACCTGCCCTACAGGATCGAGTGGTCGAAGTTCGCGTTCGGTCCGGTGATCGTCGAGGCGCTCGGCGCGGACAAGGTCGACCTCGGCCTGGCCGGTTCGACCCCGCCCATCTTCGGAGCGGTCGCGCAGACGAATTTCCGGGTGATCGCCACGACCGCGTTCCGCAGCAAGGTCGGCGCGGCGATCCTGGTGCCCGAGAGCTCTCCGATCCGCGAGATCGGCGACCTGAAGGGCAAGAAGGTCGGCGTGCCCAAGGCCAGCAACGCCCACGGCCTGCTCCTCACCGTCCTGCACCGGGCCGGGCTCGGCCCGAACGACGCCGAGGCCGTCTTCCTGCCCCCGCCGGACGCGCTGACCGCGTTCGGCCGCGGCGACGTCGACGCCGTCTCGCTGTTCGAGCCCTACATCACCCTGGCCAAGCAGAAGGGCGCCCGCGTGGTCGCCGGCGGCCCGCCGGACGAGGTCGGACACGTCTTCGAGATCGCCTCCACCGGCGCGTTGAACAATCCAGCCAAGCGCGCGGCGATCACGGACGCCATGTCGCGGCTGCGGATCGCGCTCGAGTGGGGCAACCAGCACCCCGAGGAGTTCGCGCAGGCCTGGTCCAAGGAGTCGACGCTGCCGCTCGACGTCGTCCGCACCTCGATGCCGGCGATGCTGCGCGACGTCGTCCCCTTCGACGACGCGGCACTCGCGGCGCAGCAGACCCTCGCGGATCGGCTCTTCGAGGACAGGGTCATCCCCGAGAAGGTCGACTTCTCCGTCGTCGTCGAGCGCGGGCTGCTGCAGCCCGCGCCCTCGGCCAGCCCGATTCCGAGCTGAGCGAGAACATTTCGCGGCGGTGCCTGTCCACCGCGTAGGAAGACGGTCGCGGGATCCCAACGGATGATGGGGCGATGGACGCTCCCGAGACACTGCTGCCCGGCACCTTGAAGCGCGCCCTGCGTGCGGAGGAGATCGAGGCGTACTGGCGCGACGGGGCGGCGATCGTTCGCGACGTCGTCCCGCTGGAGTGGATCGAGGCGCTGCGGGGCGCGACGGACGAGTTGATGACCGATCCCGCCGTCCCCGGGGTCGACTACGCCGCCGGAAACGGCCCGCGGTTCTTCACCCTGACCTACGCCTGGCGCTACCACCCGGTGTTCCGGGACTGGGCGCTGCGCGGGCCGATGATCGACCTCGCTCGGCAGGTCCTGCCCCAGGCGCGGACGATGACGATGTTCTTCGACCAGATCTTCGCCCGCGAGGCCGGGGCGACGAAGACGACGCCGTTTCACCAGGACGCCCCGTACACGCCGGCGACCGAGCCCGACCACTACTTCCGGCAGTGGGTTCCGCTGGACGTGGTGACCCCGGGCAGCGGCGCGGTGCGCTACCTGCGCGGCTCGCATCGCGGGCCGACCTACCGTGCGCGCAGCTTCGACGAGGCGAACGCCGTCGCCGCGCAGTACGACACCGCCGAGCGGTTCCTCCCGTTGCCGGACTTCGCCGCCTCTTACGCCGAGTACGAGTGGCTGGTGGGCGAGGTGGAGCCGGGCGACGTCGTCCTGCACCACCCGGGAACGGTGCACGGCACCCTCCCCGCCACCGAGGCCGTGCCTCGCCGCGCCGTGACCACCATCTACGCCGACGACGAGGTGCGCTGGGATCCGCACGAGGGAAACGCCTTCCACAACGAGACTCTGATGGGGCATCAGCCCTGGCCGGAGCTCGCGGCCGGCGACCGCCTGGCCTGTGAACTGTTCCCGCGCGTGTGGTCCGCCGAGGGGCCCGGACGATGACGCTGACGTTCTTCTCCGAACAGTGGTGCGCGGAGGCGTTGCGCGTGGTCAACGCGGACGACGCGATCCGCGAGGGACTCGTCGACGCGAGCGGTTTCGACGTCCCGCTGATGTTCGAGTGCAGCGATCACGCCGGTGTCGGGAGCCGGATGGAGTTCGTCGGCGGCGAAGCGACGGCGTGGACCTCCGGCACGGACTGGGGGGTCGTCGACCGCACCGGCGCGACGTTCAGCGCGTCGCTGGAGATCTGGCGCGGCGTCGCCGAGGGCGAGCGGGACGCCTCGCTGCTGCTGATGGAACGCAAGCTGCGACTCAAGGACACCAAGCGGCAGGCGATGGCCGCCAACTACCGCGCCGTCGACGCGCTGTTCAAATCGTGGGGCGAACTCGCGACGGACTGGAACCTCTGAGCTTCCCCGGCCGGGGAGTTCAGTCGGGCTGCGCGCCGGTGAACCGGTTTCTGGACGCTGCAGCAGACCTTCGGTCGGGTTCGACGAAATGTCGACTATAGATGCGACGATCTGATAATCAGTGGTTCGACGTTTTGACAACTAAGCTTCCGACGTTTTGAAAACTAGGTGTAAGTTTCGGACGTGATCGCGCCCTGGCTGCCCCGGCGTGCAGCCGACGTCGCAGTGGCGGCGCTCGGCGACTTCAGAGTGCTGGTGGTTCACGGCGCCCGCCAGGTCGGCAAATCCACGCTGGCGGCGCACCTGGCCGAGCGGATCGGCGCGGCCGTGGTCAGCCTGGACGACGAGGACGCTCGCCGCGCGGCGCAGAACGACCCCGCGACGTTCTTGCAGGCCATGGGCACGCCGCTCGTGATCGACGAGATCCAACGGGTCGGCGAGCCGCTCGTCCTCGCGGTGAAGGCCGCGGTCGACCGAGACCGACGTCGCGGTCAGTTCGTCCTCACCGGTTCGACGAACTTCCTCACCGTTCCGACGATCTCCGAGTCGCTGGCCGGTCGAGCGGCCTTTC
Organism: Sporichthyaceae bacterium; assembly: GCA_052389435.1. Classification (GTDB taxonomy): domain Bacteria; phylum Actinomycetota; class Actinomycetes; order Sporichthyales; family Sporichthyaceae; genus JBQTKD01. Next base: position 11,409 of record JBQTIB010000099.1, read on the forward strand.
TCACCCTCTGGCCCCTGGCGCAGGGAGAGCTTCACGACGGCGCCGACGCGTTCCTGGATCGGGCATTCGGCGGACCCGCGGAGCTGCTTGCGCACGAGGGCGCCTCCATCGAGCGGGACGAGTACCTCGAACGTCTCTGCCTGGGCGGGTATCCGGAGTTGTTGTCGATCACCGAGCGCGGCCGTCGGCGGTGGTTCGACAGCTACGTCTCGACCGTGCTCGCACGCGAGATCGAGATGGCCGGAGACATTCGCCGGTCCGATGCGCTGGCCGGAATGGTTCGGTACTTCGCGGCCATCACGGCGAGCGAACTGGTGCTGACCTCCGCGGCGGAGCGGCTGGGGATCGCGCGTGCCACCGCCGCTGAATACCTCCCCTGGCTGCAGACCGTGTTCTTGGTCCATCACGTTCCGGCCTGGAGTCGGAACCTGACGGCCAAGGTGGTCAAGCGACCGAAGATCCACATGGTCGATACCGGTGTGGCGGCGAACCTGCTGGGTCGTCGGCCCGAAGCTCTACGGCATCCGACGGAACCGGCCACCGGGCCACTGTTCGAATCCTTCGTGGTGAACGAGATCGCCAAGCAGCTCACCTGGAGCGGAACTGCCGCTCGTCTGTTCCACTTTCGCGATCGCGACGGTACCGAAGTAGATGCGGTTCTCGAAGCCGACGACGGTCGAGTGGTAGCCGTCGAGACGAAGGCGACCTCGACCCCACGGCCGGAGGACTTCCGCGGCCTCGCCAAACTGCGGGACGCGGTCGATCGCGCCGGTGGGCAGTTCGTGGGCGGCGTTCTCCTGCACACCGGTCCCCGTCGACTCCCGTTCGGCGAGCGGTTGGTGGCGCTGCCCGCGGCCGACCTCTGGACCTGAGAGGCGTGCGCCTCCGCAAGGGGGGATGATGGTTCCGCGGCATCCCTTCTGCCGCGCCCCGTGCTCGCGAGTAGGACATGAAGCAACCGCCCTACTCCCACCTGGCCCGACGCGCGCTCCCGTTCCGGTGCCCGCGCCGGGATGCGCTCAATCTGGGCGTCGCGGCGATCCTGCTCGCCGTCGTCGCGCTGTGGGCGGCCGGCGGAAGGTCCGCGCTGCGTCCGCCCACGGTGGCCGACGCGCTGATCTCGGCGGCACGGCTGAGCGGGCTGCTCGCCGCGGTCCTGATGCTCGTCGCCGTTTTCCTGACCGCGCGCGTTCCGACGCTGGAGCGGGCCGTCGGCCACGACGATCTGACGCGCCGTCACCGGCTGGTCGCCATCTGGTCCTTCGGCCTGCTGTGGCTGCACGTCGCCCTGAGCCTGTTCGGCTACGCGCGACGGGCCCGCACCGACGTGCCGCGCATGGCGTGGGAACTCCTGACGACCTTCCCGGGGATCCTGCTCGCGGCCGCGGCGACGACGGCGACCACGCTCGTGGCCGCCACCTCGGGCCGGGCGGCTCGGCGCCGCCTGCGCTACGAGAGCTGGCACCTGCTGCACCTGTACTCCTACCTCGGCGCCGGTCTGGCCGTTCCACACCAGATCTGGGTGGGCGGCGACTTCGTCGGATCGCCTGCCCCCACGGCGTTCTGGGTTTCGGCATGGGTGGCGTGCGCGACCGCCGTGCTGCTGTTCCGCGTGCTGCTGCCGGCGACCCGGACGTGGCGGCACGGAATCCGAGTGCGGGAGGTCCGCGCGGAGGGCCCGGACGTCGTCTCGGTCACCTTCACCGGGCGGGATCTGAGCCGGCTCGGGGCGCAGGCGGGGCAGTACCTCGTGTGGCGCTTCCTCGACGGTTCCGGGTGGTCGCGCGGCCACCCCTACTCCCTGTCGGCGGCGCCGACCGCCGAGCGGCTCCAGATCACGGTCAAGGCGTCGGGTCCGGACAGCGGCTCGTCTCGGCGGTCTGACCCCCGGCACCCGAGTGGTGATCGAAGGCCCCTACGGGCGGCTCAACCCCGCCCGGCACACGGGCGGCAAGGTCGTGATGATCGCCGGCGGCATCGGCATCGCTCCGCTGCTGGCCCTGCTGGAGGACCTGGCCTACCCGCGCGGCGGGGCCGTCCTGCTGTACCGCGCCAGTGCTCGGGCCGATCTGGTCTTCGAAGCCGAGATCGCGGAGTTGGACGCCACCCGCGGACTTCAGGTCCACTACCTGCTCGGTCCACGCGGATCGGCCGAGGCGACGTGGCTGCCGGACGGCGGGGCGTCGGCCTCCGAGAGCCTGCTCGCGATGGTTCCCGATCTACCGCGCTGCGACGTGTTCGTCTGCGGGCCCGACCCGTGGGCCGACGCGGTCTGCGCCTCCGCCGTCACGGCCGGCCTGCCCGAGTGGCGACTGCATCGCGAACGGTTCTCGTGGTGACGACACGGTGGGCGGGCGCGCGCAACGCCGGGTTCGCCGCGGCCACGGCGTTGATCCTCGTCCTGCTGTTCCTGCAGCCCACCAGCACCAACGGCGGGCGGCCGGGAACGACGCTCGCCGACGAACTCGTCACGATCGACGCCAACGGCGACGTCCTCTCGACCGGTCCTGCCGTCCCCACCGAGTACGGGCCCGTCCGGGTCCGCGCCCGGATCCGCGACGGTCGGATCGTGCGGACCGTCGCCGTGGAGTACCCGGACGCGAACATCGTGGACCGGATCATCAACGACGAAGCGCTGCCCAAACTCGCGCGCTCGGCGGTGGAACGCCAGGACGGCAACGTCGACACCATCAGCCAGGCCACGGTCACCTCGATCGGCTACGACTCCTCGCTGCAGGCCGCCATCGACGCCGCCGCGGCGTTCGACCGGCGCTGAGCGGGCGAGGAGGAGGGCCGGTGGCACCGCTGCGTCGAAGCTGGGTCTAGCAGATCATGGGCATGCCGATCAGCGTCCTGGCACGAGGTCCGGGCGCACGCGACGACGACGCGGCCTCGGCCGTCGAACGAGTTTTCGCGGAGTTGCGCGCGGTCGACGTTCTGTTCTCGCCGTACCGCGCCGACAGCGAGGTGAGCAGAATCGGACGCGGCGAACTCGCCCTCGACGCGGCCGATCCGTCCGTCCGCGACGTGGCCGAGCGGTGCGAGCGGGCCCGCGCGGCGACGGGCGGAGCGTTCGACGCCGTGCGTCCGGACGGCACGTGGGACCCCACCGGGCTGGTGAAGGGCTGGGCCGTCGAGCGCGCCGCCGGGCACCTGGCGGCGCTGCCCGCAGTGGACTGGTGCCTCAACGCCGGCGGCGACGTCGCGATCCTCGCGCCGAGCGGCGAGACCTTCGGCGTCGGCATCCTGGACCCCCTCGATCCGGCCCGCATCGCCGCCGTCCTGCACCGGGCCTCCGGAGGCGTGGCCACCAGCGGGGGATCGGCGCGTGGCGAGCACCTCTACGACCCGCGCACCCGGCGCGCCGCACGGGCGCGCTGGGCCTCGGTGACGGTGGCCGGACCTTCTCTGGAGACCGCCGACGTGCTCGCGACCGCCGCGTTCGTCTCCGGCGCCGCCTGGTCCGAAACGGTGGCCGCCGTGCCCGACTACATCGGGCTGGCGATCGCGGCCGACGGCTCGCGGGCGACGATTGCGTCCGACCATCTGACCTGGCTCCCGCCGACCCCCTGACCGGCTTCCCTGCGACCGGTCAGCGGGCCTGTCGCGGAGCCAGGCGCCGCACCGACGAACGGACTCGGCCGGTGCGCAGCGACCAGTACCAGGGGCTGAACACCAGGCGCCATCCCGCGCCCTCGGGACCGACGCGGGACAGGAGCAGGTGCCCGAACAGGAACAGCGCGCTGCTGACGCCAAGCAGGGACAGGGCGACCTGCGGTGGACCGAGGAACAGGGCGCCCGCCCAGTCCGCGCCCAACGCCCACAGCCCCGCCAGCGCCCACAGGACCGGGAAGGCGAGGAACGCCAGGACCGTCCCGAAGATCGCGCACTGAAAGCCGACGAATCCCCGCACTCCGAGATCGTCGAGCAGTTCCCGCGGCTGGCGCATGTGGACCAGCCAGGTCTGGGTGTAGCCGGCGACGCATCGGGCGCAGCGGCGCACCCAGCCGCGGACCGAGGCCTCCATCGGTTGGTCGACGGTCGCCTCGAGCGCGGCCGCGCGGACGCCGAGGCGCCGAATGCGCACGCCCAGATCCGCCTGCGCGGTCCGGTTGTGCGGGTCCCAGCCGCCCGCGCTGCGCAGCCAGTCGGTGCGCAGGAACGTGGAGGTCGGACCCAGCGGAATCGGCTGGCACCGCGTCCGCAGCGCGAACAGGCCGCCGAAGGTCATCGCGTAGCCGCGCGAGAACAGGCGCCCGAGCAGGTGCGGCGCGTAGTTCCGCTGCCGCAGACCCGCCTGCAGACAGACGACCTCCGCCGGACTCGCCTCGAACGCGCGGGCAGCCTCGCGCAGCAGGTTCCGCGCGGGCCGGGCGGCGGGGTCGTGCAGCACGACGTACGGCCCCCGGGCGTGCAGCAGGCCGAAGTTCGCGGCCTTGAACCGCCCGGAAACTCCGGCGTGAGGCACCGTCAGAACTTCGGCGAACTCCGGCAGCGTCATGGCCGCCAGCGCCCGGTGGGTCCGCGGATCTCCTTGGTCCACCAGCAGTTTGACGTCGAGGCGATCGGCCGGATAGTCGAACTCCGCCAACCGCTCCAGCAGCACCGGCATCGCGTTTCGCCGACCGGACAGGGGAATCAGCACCGTGATCACGGGCAGGGCCGCGGGCGGGCTCTCGACGGCGAAGCACGTGTCCGCCGGCTGACGCCCGGTGCGCGCCGCCTCCCAGGCCCGGTACGCGCCCGAGGCGAGAAGCAGCACCAGGGCGACCGCGACCGCCGCGGCGAGCGTGCGCGACGGGGCGAGCAGCAGGGCCATGCCGAGCACCAGCGCGCCCGTCGCTGCTACGGCCTTCTGACCCGGGGTCATGAACTGTCGGGCGGAGTCCTGGGGCAGCCGGGCGACTCGATCGGGCCGAGTGCGCTCGGCGGCGTCGGCCGTGCCGGTGGTCAACCCCAGGTCCAACGCGGCCTGGGCCGTCGAAACCTTCCACTGCCGGCTGTGCAGTCGAGCGCGGTTCCACTGGCCGGTGCTCAGTTCGGAGTCCAGCGTGGACGCCTCGAGCGATCGACGGGCGAGGAGGCGGCGTCGCGCGCGGCCAACCTGCTCGCGGCTCGCGACGGCGACGTGGACGGGTTCGTCGGTCAGTTCGGCCAGCCGCTCCCGCAGCCCGGGGGACAGGGGGTCGGCGACGGCCACCACGAGCGCGCCGCTCGCGTCGTGCCCTACCGGCACCACGCCCGGCTCGGCGAGCACGCCGTGTTCGGTGGGCTCGAGCGGGTCGTCCCACCGAGCCGTCTCGCACGGACGTCCGAAGGCGTCGATGCGTGTCTCGCGGTGCGGGCGCGGGTCGAGGTCGAGCACCGTGGAGCCCACGTGCCGGGCCAGCAGATCGCTGACCGCGAGGCCGGGGTCGACCTCGGCCAACGCCTCGTCGAGGGACATCCCGCCCGAGACGAGCGAGAGCGCGTCGGCGGCGTCGTCGGCGGCCAGGGCCGCGGCCAACGGGAGCGTGAGCAGCGCCTCGGCGTAGCCGGTGCCCAGGGCGTCCGTCTCTGTCGTCGTCGGCGGCGTTCCGACGACCACCCGGCGACCGACGGGCTCCTCGCGCCGCGGCGGGCAGCCGGCCCAGTCCGGGTCGACGAACGCCGCGCGGGCCGCGGCGGGCCAGCGACCGGCGACGAGCGCGGACAGCTCCGCGCCGAGCCACGGAACGCCGAGCGCCCACGCGGCGAGCCGTACCCGCTGTTCGCCCGGCAGCCCGGCGAGGGCCGCGTGCCAGCCCATTCCGCGCAGCGGCGCAGAAATCTCGCGGAGCTGCTCGAGCAGTTCCGGCGGCGTCGGCGCCCGCGTCGGATCGGCGCCCACGGCGAGCCACTCCCGGACGTCCGGGGCCACTTCGGCGTGGGCGACGGGCAGCCCCGTCAGCCGGCTCGCCAACGGCGCGAGCACCTCGAGCGCGCGCGGATCGCCGGCGACGACGGCGGTCGTGGCCCCGGCGCCGACGGCCGCGCCCAGGGGCTCGACGAGCGAGGGCGGCAGCGGCAACCGGCGCAGGGAGGCCATCCAGACCGCGCTGCCGGTCAACGCGTTTTCCAGGACCGGCCTCGCCGCGCGGCGCGACGGGTCGGGCGGCAGGCTCCACGCCCCGAGGTCCTCCGGCGTGCAGAGCATCGGTCGGGCGGCCGGAACGCCGAAGGCGGCCACCACCGCGGCGGCCTGCATTCGCGTCGGCACGTCGGGCGTCGCGTAGTGCAGCGCGGCGCCGTCGAAGTGCACCGGCACCACTCGCAGCCGGTCCAGCACCTCCGCGCGCACCCACGACCGCAGCGCGCCGACGGCCCACGGGTCGTCGGCGAACGCGAGCGGCACTCCGATCACCAGGGAGGCCAGCTGGTAGGGGATCTGGGTCGGGACGCGGGCGGCCGTCGCGAGCGCGCTCAGCCCGCCGGGCAGGGAGAGGGCGTCGGACGTCGGCAGCGCGCGGCCCAGGGCCTCCTGCAGCATGCCGCGCACGGCGTCGAGCACCGTCTGGGCCGGGACGTCGCGTTGCAGTTCGGGCAGGGTCGTCGACGCCGTCGTCGATTGAACCGAAGTCCGGTAGTCGGGCGCGTGATCGAGGATGGTCACGACGACCCCCTTCACCGTGATGGGGGCGTCGACTTACACGCTCCGCGGGGCATCTGAGCGGGCTGCTGCCCGCTGCCAAACCGGGCAAACCGGATCTTGACGATCTTGATGTCCGGGTCCGCGCGCGGAGCGGCGTCGGGGTGAACGCGGGGCGAAGGATCAGCCCCAGTCGTCGAGTCGGCGCGGGGGTCGCTGCCTGCGGTAGCGGGTGGTGCCGCGGTAGTCCCAGGCGATCCACAGCACCCACACCGCGCAGCCGGCGATGCTCACGAACAGCCCGTAGCCGGGCGAGCCGAACCCGAATTCGCCTCGGAAGTAGTGCAGTTAGAAGTACAGCGCCGCCGCGAGCGAGCCGACGCCGATCACGGTTTCGAACGTGCGCGCCCGCGGGTCCGCGGGCGGGGAGAAGCTGACCAGCAGGCCCACGAGCGTGGCGATCATGACGATCGACCCCTGCGTGAAGCCGCGGCCGGCGAGGTTGCCCTCGCCGATGTCCACCCACGGGAGGAACGAACCGAGCGCCGCGGCCCCGAGGGCGACGCGCTTGACGACGATGGGTTGCACGTTCACGAGTTCGGCCCGTCCGGCGAGGAGATCGTTCCCCACCATTGGAACGCCGCGACGATCTCCCACACCGCGTCCGTTCGGCCGAATGTGGCTGGGCCGATCGGCCGAGAATCCGGGCGTGCCCGCACCGCCCCGCTCAGAACGCGGGCGCCACGACGTCGGGCGCGGGCGGCGCCTCGGCAAGGTCGGTCGCTCGACGGGGAAGACACGCGGCGGCGATGGCGTGCGCGGCGACGAACCCCCAGGCGGAAACGATCAGGCTCCATCGCAGCGAGTCCAGGCCCGCCCCCATCGCCGCGACGATGCCGCCGAGGGCGGCGACGCCAACGACGCTGCCCGCCTGGCGCGCGGATGTGATTACCCCGGCCGCCAGACCGGCGTGGTGGGCGGGGGCCGCGTCGGTCAGCGCGGCGGTGACGGCCGGCATCACCAGGCCCATGCCGAACCCGGTGGCCATGAGTGGCAGGACGAACGCCGCGTAGTGCTCGGTGAGCCCGACGGCGACGGCGAGTACCGCCGGGCCGATGGCGCAGAGGGCGAGTCCGATCAGCGCCGTGCCGCGCGGCCCCGCGGCACGCTGGCTGAACCGGGCCGACAGCGATGCCCCGAACACGATCACCCCGAGCTGGGGCAGCACCGCCAGGCCGGCCTCCAGCGCGCCGGCGCCGCGGGCCTGCTGGAAGTACAGGTTGAGGACGAACAGCAGGCCGTAGAAGGAGAAGTTGATGAGCCAACCGATTGCGGTGCCGCCCGCGAACGTGCCGCTGCGGAACAGTTCCAGCGGGAGCATCGGTTCCGCTCGACGTCGTTCCACCGCCAGGAACGCCGCCGACAGGACGACGGCGGCCGCGGCCGCGAGAAGGACCGTCGGCCCGAGTCCGGCGTGCGCGCCGTCGATGACGGCGAGGGCGAGAGCGCCCAGGGCAAGGATGCCGAGCGCCTGACCGGGCAGGTCCAGCCGCCGCGGCACGCCCGCCGCGCGCAGCTCCTGACGCCGCGTCATGAGAAGGACGACGATCCCGATCGGCACGTTGACGAAGAACACCGACCGCCAGGACCACGCCCACACGCCGAGCCCGCCCACCAACGGCCCCGCGCCGGCGGCGATGCCCGCGATCGCGGCCCACGCGCCGACCGCGCGCCGCCGTCCGGCCGCGTCCGTCGCGCTGGCCCGCACCATGGCGAGCGACGCCGGTACGCACAGCGCGGCCCCGGCCCCCTGCGCGAGCCGGGCGCCGATGAGCACTTCGGTGGTCGGCGCGAGTCCGCACGCGAGCGAGGCGAGCGTGAACAGCGCGATGCCGCGGCGGAAGACCACGGTCGGGGTCCAGCGGTCGGACAGGGCTCCGCCGGTGAGAATCCCGGCGGCCAGAACGACGAGGTAGGAGTCGACGACCCACTGCAGCGCGGCGACGTCGGCGTCGAGGTCCTCGCCGATCGCGGGCAGCGCGACGTTCGCGATGGTCGTGTCCAGGATGACCATGAAGTAGCCCAGACAGGCCGCCAGGAACGCGGGCGCTCGCCACAGCGACGCGCTCGTCGCGTCCTGCTGCGGTGCGGGCACCCGCCCACTGTCCTCCGGCGCCGCGCCGCGACCCGCGCTGGGTACCCGCGGGAGCTAACCTCCCGCCATGCTGGCAACCCTCGACCTGCTCGGAGTGGTGGTCTTCGCCCTCTCCGGCGGGCTGGTGGCGGTGCGCCGCGAACTCGACGTCGTCGGCGTCGTCGTGCTGGCGACGGCCACGGCGCTCGGCGGCGGGCTGATCCGCGACGTGCTGATCGGCGACGTTCCGCCGCCCGCCCTGGACGACTGGCGCTACCTCGCCGCGGCGATGGCGGCGGGGCTCGTCGCGTTCTTCTGCCACCCGACCCTCGGTCGGCTCGAACGCCCCATCACCATCCTCGACGCCGGCGGCCTCGGTCTGTTCTGCGTCGCGGGCGCGCTGAAGGCCGACGACTACGGGCTGAGCCCGCTCCCCGCCGCGATCCTCGGCGCGCTCACCGGCGTCGGCGGCGGCGTCCTGCGCGACGTCCTCGTCCGCGAAGTGCCGGCGATCCTGCGCAAGGGCGAGCTCTACGCGATCCCGGCCTTCGTCGGCGCGGGCATCGCCGTCGCCGGCCGCGAGCTCGGCAGCGCGGACGTGGCCATCGCGATCGTCGGGGCCGGCGTCGCGGCGGGCTGGCGCATCACCGCCCACCTGCGCGGCTGGCACGCGCCCATGCCCGGGCCGGGCTACCGCCGCCGCGGCGACCCACCCGGCCCAACGATCTGACCGTGCGTCAGGCCACCGCCCCGAGCGCCTCCAGGCGGGAGCGGGCCTCCTTGCGGTAGCGCCACAGGGCGGACGTCCGCTCAAGGGTGACCCATAGCTCACCCTTCAGCGGACGTCCGGTGCCGTGGGCGTGCCCGCGGGAACGGCGGGGAACACTGGTCGCGTGAACCGACGCATCGACTACCTCGACGACCCGAACGCGCCCGCGCCGAACAGCCTGGTGCCGTCGGTGACGGTGATCGTGGAAGACGGCGCCGGGCGGATCCTCACCATCGAACGCACCGACAACGACTGGTGGTCGGTGCCCGGCGGGGCCATCGAGCTGGGGGAGTCCATCGCCCAGGCCGCCGTTCGCGAGACCGAGGAGGAGACGGGCATCGTCTGCGAGGTCGTCGGACTGATCGGGGTCCACTCCGACCCCGGCCACCTGATCCACTACACGAGCAACGACGAGGTGCGGCAGGAGTTCACGATCATGCTGCTCGCCCGGCCCGTCGGGGGCGCGCTGCGCACCAGCGACGAGTCCTCCCGCGTCGAATGGCTCGACCCGCACGACTTCCTCGCCCGGCTCCTTCCGGAGGACTCCCTACGGCGTCGGGTCGAGGACTACCTGGCCGGCCCGTCGACCTGGCCGCGCATCGGCTAGGCGAAAGGCTCCGCTAGGAGAGAAGGGCGAGCAACTCCGCCGTCGGCAGGCTGACCGCGTAGTTGACCGCGGTCGTCTCGTGGCCGACCCGTTCGAGCACGAGGCCCGCCACGTGCTCCACGTCCTCGCCGGCCGGCGGCAGCTTGGCGCCGATGCCGAGCGCTCCGCCGGGCGCGTCGCGGAAGTCGGTCGAGCGCACCGCGAGCAGCCCGAGGGCGAACGCGAGGAGTTCGGTGCGCGTCGCGTCGTCCAGGTCTGTGCGCAGGAAGGTCAGGCTTCCGCCGTGGATCGCGCCGCTTTCGTCGCGGGTCGACTGCACGACGGCGGTGAGCCCGGCGGGAGCCTCGGCCGTCACCTCGCGCACCTGCAGGTGGCTGTTCATCGCGACGGCCTGCACCCGCGCTAGCGGAGTGGCCAGCAGCGGGTCCTCGAGCAGGGGTTCGGAGTGCTCTTCGGTGCGGGTGAGCTTCCAGGCGAGCTGCGGCAGTACCGCGGTGACGACCTCCTGCGCGGTCTCCGCGAGATCGTGGAGTCCCAGCTCCTGGCACATCCCTGCGGTCGATTCGACCTCGCCGAGCGCGAAGACCCACTGGCTGCGCGGGAGCACGACGGTCACGTGCGACTCCAGCGGCGGCAGTTGGCCGTCGACCTGCGGGATCTGGTCCCACCCGGCCTGCCGGATCGAGCGGGCCATTTCGGCCGAGGGCTCGTCGTTGGTCAGGTCGGAGTCGGACTCGGCGTTGTTCAGGGCCGCATCGACGATCGACCACTGGGCCACCGAAAGGTGGACGTGGCTTGTCTGGTCCATGGGCGGCGGCCTCCGTTGACGATGGGGCGAGTCTGCCGGCCCCGCAATAGTTCAGCGACGCAGACCCCGGACCGCCATGGCCACCGCCCAGGCGTCGAAGAGCGTCAGGCCTGCGCGCTGCAGCAGTCCGGTCCCGCTGTCGGTCACGACGCTGCCCACCAACGCCGCGGCGATCAGGGCACCGGTGGCCTGCGAGGCCCGGCCGACCGATCCAGTCATCTGACGCCCCGCCAGAATCGGCGCGACGACGTTCGCGGTGTAGGCGGCCGCGGCCGCGGCGTAGTGGATCGAGTCGCCCGCGGTACCGCCCTGCGCGGTGACGGGGAAGGCGGCCACGGCGAGCGTCCCGACCGCGGAGACCGTCACCGCGGCCGCGGTCCCGGGCGAGCCGAGAGAGCGCCCAAGCTGCCGCGCGAACACCGGCATCAGCAGCCCGAAACCGAGGAACCCGGCGGTCATCAACGGCGCGGTGTCGACGCCCTTCTCGGCCAGCCGGCTGATCGTGTCGCCGACGGGGGAGTACCCGTCGCGAATCAACCCACCCGCCACCCACGCCCCGACGAACGCAGCCGGCCCCGCGATCCCGGCGGCCCAGGCAAGGCGAGAGCTCGTCACCCGGCGACCGTAGCCTCCACACCTCGCGGCGTCCGCTCAAGGGTGAGCTATGGGTCACGGACGAGCGGACGTCCCGAATTCTGGCGGTGTGTCAGCCGAGGTACGTCGACTCCAGCACGAGGTCCTTGAGGAGGGACTGGTACTCGACGTGGGTCTCGTGCTCGACGGTGCGCCAGGTGCGGCCCTCCTCCTCGCGCATGAGCGCGCGGTAGTCGGGGGCGCCGGGGAACTTGATGTTGTCCGCGACGACGACCGAGCCGGCGTGCAGCCACTTCTGATCCACGATGATCCGCAGGTCCGAGACGTAGGCCTCCTTCGCGTGGTCGAGGAACACGAAGTCGAGTTGCCCGTCGCCGAAGCCGAACTCGGTGCGCAGCCGCTCCGGGGTGCGGTCGTCGCCGAGCACGCCGTCGATCACGGTCACCCGGTCCGAGACGCCCGCGTGCTCGATGACGCGCCGCGCGACGACGGCGTTGTCCGGATTGAACTCGACGGTGAACACCCGGGCGTTCGGGCCCGCCGCGCGGGCGAGACGCAGCGCGCCGTAGCCGCAGTACGTGCCAAGCTCCAAGAGAAGCGCAGGTCCGGCCTGGTGCACGGCGTCGTCGAGGATTTCGCCCTTCTCGTCGCCGACGTTGATGAGAAGCGACTTGGTGCGGGCGAACCTGTCGACGACGCGGATGACGTCGTCGAGGTCGCCCGGCGTCGCGTTCGCCTCGACGTAGGCGGCGAGTGCCTCCTCGCGCCCGTCGCCGACCTGCCACTCGGTGGTCAGGTGCTTCATGCCGACGACGAGCCGCAGGAACGACAGGCGCAGGAACGGCACCGGCTTGCCGGCCGCCTCGTTGCCGGCGACGGCCAACGCCGCGAGCGCCCCGGCCCCGAGGAGCTTGCGCTTGAGGCCCGCGTCGGACCGGCCGGCGAGCAACCCGGTGACCAGAGTGGCGCCGGCGGCGCCGAGCAGGGTGCGTGACGGCGCAGGACGAGACATGGGATCCCCCGTTCGATCGACGGCGTTCACCGTAGACCTCGAAGGTGAAGGCGGGGTTGCGCTATCGTCCGGCCAGGCGTTCCCGGGCGCCACCGGTCCGCGGGAAGGGCAGCGCCCATTGGGAGCAGTACGGAGTAGAGCGCACGCTTCCCTCCTTCCTGCCACGCGCCGCGGACCGCGGGCGTGGATGGAGGCAGCGGTGCCGGCTCTCGTTCTTCCCGAAGACCCCAACCTCGCGCAGTTGCGCAATCGCGCGCGCGATCTGCAACGCGCCGCCCGGGCGGGCGATCCCGACGCCCTGGCGCTGGTCGCGGAGTTCCACCCCGATCGCGTCGCCGACGCGACGTGGCAACTGAGCGCGGCACAGTTGGTCGTCGCCCGCCAGTACGGCTTCGGCGGCTGGCCGGCGCTCGTCCACTACGTGGAGACCGTTGCCGAACACAGCAGCAACCCGGACCGGGCGCCGGCGTCCGACGACCCGGCCACCGAATTCCTGCGCCGAGCGTGTCTGACCTACGGCGACCAGGACGGTCCCCTGCAACAGAGCGCGGCAGCGGTGCTCGCCGAGCAGCCGAGGCTGGCCGAGTCCGACGTCTACGTCGCGGCGGCGTGCGGACACGTCGACGCCACCGCGATCCTGCTCGGGGCCGACCCGGGTCTGGCCCGCCGTCCCGGTGGCCCGCACGGCTGGCTGCCGATCGCCTACCTCGCCTACGCCCGGCACGACCCACAGATCGACCCCGACGCCGTGGTCGCGACCGCGCGCCTGCACCTCGGCGCCGGCGCCGATCCCAACGCCGGCTTCCTCTGGCACGGTCTGCCGCACGCCTTCACGCTGCTGACCGGTGTCTTCGGGCACGGCGAACTCGGCCCGCAACGCCAGCCGCGCCACCCGGCCGAGCACGCGCTTGCCGGGATGCTTCTCGCCGCGGGAGCCGACCCCAACGACGCGCAGGCCCTCTACAACCGCATGTTCCAGCCCGACGACGACCACCTCGAGATGCTCTTCGGATTCGGTCTCGGCACCGGCGACGGCGGACCGTGGCGCCGCCGGCTCGGCGAACGCACCCCGAGCCCCCGCGAACTGGTGGCTAG
>JBQTIB010000100.1:0-5108 GCA_052389435.1 Sporichthyaceae bacterium
CACCTACGGAGTGCCTTCCGCTCAAGGGTCTTGTGACGTCGCAATCCCAAGAATCCCCTGCGCGGACAGGCACTTCCGTCTTCTACACGCCGGACTCAACCCCCGCCACGTGAAAGCGCGAGGCTAGCGCCGCGGATCGACACACCGACAGGTTGACGCCCCACCTGTCCCCGCAGACCGAGCAGCCCGACAGAACCGGTGAAGCGCTGGTGGCACAGGTCGCGGCGTGCAGGACCTACCTACCGCGCTCGGCTCGCTCGCGGTCGGGAAGAAGCCGACCGGGCCCAGCGTCGACAAGCTCAGCAACTTGCGAAGCCTGACGGCCGGTCAGGGTCCGACGACCGCCACGCGCCTCTCTGCCATCGGGACCAGCCCATCGGACCTGATCTACGACACAATCACTCCGTGGCGCGACACCCAGATCCCGCAGGCGCTCGTGAGATGTTCGCCGAGAAGACCGCGTCGCTGATCGGGTGCGTCGTCGAGCGAATCTCCTATTCGGACATCCACCTCTGGGGAGGCGACCGGATCTGGGACTACGGGATCTAGCACCACGCGGTGATGGGAGTCGGCTTCGTATTGGACAACGGTCCAGCCTGTGTCCTCTGGACCGACACGTTCTTCCCATACGGCGTCGAGGTTTTCCGCGACCCGCTGTCCGACCATCTGTCGGACGGCCCGGAAGGGCCAGAGGCGTGGGAGGTCACCGACCATCGGATGTGGGCCGGACGGATCGGCCGTCCGATCACAGGGGCGAGCGCTTTCTGGGAAACGCTTGAGATCGGACCAGGCGTGACCGCTGACGGGCGGCAAGTCTCGGACGCCCACGTCGAGGAGTTGCCGGTCGCCTTACGGCTCGACTTCGAGGCGGGTCCGGTTTGGTTAGCGGCGGCGTGCGTGGAGTATCCGAACGTCGATGACGTCTTCATCCCCGGAGACGAGATTGTCGTCGCGTTCACCCGGGAGAAGATGCAGCAGATGGGCTTCCCGGAGGGCGAGTTCCTGAGCTGAGTCACGCCGGCGGGAAGCTGCTACTCGTCCCTGGGACCGAAACCGATCGCTCCGACTCGCTCGGTCACCCATCCCAGGAGTCGCCGCGTCCAACAACCTTGCCCAGCCGTCCGCGTACCCGCCCCGCCCTCCAAGCGGAGTGGGCCGCCGCCTCCTCGGCTGCCAGTACCGTTGGCTTCCAGGGCACCGCTGGGACAAAGGAAACCTCGCGAGCTTCGATCGTTGCTCCCACCGCGGCGAGAAGTGCCAGGTGCTTCGGGCCGAGGAAGACGCCCGTCGCCGGTTGACCTTCACGGCGAGGTTGCGCCTGGCTCAACCTGAGGCAGCGCACTTCTCAAGTTGCCAAGTGACCCACCATCAGTGATAAGGCTGCGCGGAATGCCGCAGTTCAGAGGTGGGAGCGTAGTTGGCGCTCGCGACCGAAGGAGGCACCGCGGCCACGCGGTGTTCACCAGATTCGGCTTGAGACGTAGCGGACGGTCCCTAGCGGGCTAAGCTAAGCTCCAGCGGAAGACCAACCTTCGCGGCACAACTTCGACCGGCAGTAAGGGACTGGCATGAGAGCCGCACAGATCGTGGAACACAACAAACCTTTGGTGATCACGGACGTCCCTGACCCGGTGATCGGATCCAGAGACGCAATCGTGCAGGTCGAGGCCACAGGGATGTGCCGGTCGGACTGGCACACGTGGCGCGGTGACTGGAAGTGGCTCAATGCTCTGCCGGAGCTGCCCTGGATCCCCGGGCACGAGTTCGGCGGGACCGTGACCGAGGTAGGTCCGGACGTGACCGACGTCCGAGTCGGTGATCGGGTCACCGTGCCATTCACGGAGGCCTGTGGGAAGTGCGAAAGTTGCTCGCGAGGCCGATCGAACGTGTGCTGGAACGTGCAATGGCCTGGGTACCACCACAGCGGCGGCTACGGAGAATACGTGGCGGTACTCAACGCCGACCTGAACTGCATCCGCCTCCCCGACTCCATCGACATGGTGACCGCCGCGGGTCTGTCATGTCGGTTCTCTGTGGGTTTTAATGCTGTCACCCACATCGGCCGAGTGCGGGCAGGTGAATGGGTGTCCGTCATAGGAACGGGTGGCATGGGCATGGCTGCAGTCCAAGTCGCGGCCGCCGTAGGAGCCAACGTCATCGCCATCGACATCCACGACGACGTGCTGCAGGTGGCCAAAGAGCAGGGGGCTGTGGCCACCCTCAACGCCTCGAGCGGAATCGATGTACCGGAAGCTGTACACGAGATCACCGGCGGCGGGGCACACGTCTCCATCGATTGCTACGCCCGCGGCGGCACCACCGCCCAGTCCGTCATGTGCCTGCGCCGATCAGGCCGCCACGTGCAGGCAGGCCTTACGACCAAGGAAGATTCTGGGATGGTGGCGGTGCCGGTCGACTTCATCGCCGGCCTGCAACTTGAGTTCCTGGGGGCCTCCGCTGTCGCGCACGGAAACTACCCCGAGATGCTAAGCCTCGTCAGCTGCGGACGACTCAACCCAGCCTCATTGGTCACGAAGCGAATCGACATCCACCAAGTCAACGACTCCATGCTCGCCCTGGAGAACCTGCAAACCGGGGGCGCCCATGTGATCACGTCCTTCCACTGACCTCTGCATCGCTCCGGCCGAGACTGGCGATCGAGTTTCCGTGCTGACCACGTCGTCGGAGCGGATCCGCGGTCCATCGGAATGTCCGGACGGCGAATCGGCCCCGACGGGAGACCGGTGCCTCGTACAGCTCTGGTTCGATCGGGCACCGGACGGCTCGTCACTGCGAAGCGCAGGTGGCCCACGCATGACCGCTGAGCGCAGCGGCGGTTTCCCGAGTGCGATGGCTCTCCAGCGGCTCGTCGACGCTGCTTACCGGATCCGGCAGAATCGCCAAATGGGACAACGGACGTACATCCTGTTGGAAGACGACCTCGACGGCAGCGAGGCGGCGGAGACGATCAGCTTCGGTGTCGACGGCGTCGTCTACGAGATCGATCTCTCCGAGAAGAACGCCACGAAGCTCCGCAAGGTTCTTCAGGGCTACGCCGACGCCGGCCGTCGAGTCGGCGGTCGATCCAAAGCCGGGCGGGCGGGCGGCGCGTCCTCCGCCGGGGTGGACCGAGAACAGCGCAGCGCGATGCGCGAATGGGCACGGACCAACGGCTACGAGGTCGGCGATCGGGGCCGCATCTCCGCGCACGTCGTCGAGGCATACCACGCCTCCTAGCGACCGTGGCAATGCTAACCGAGGATGCGGTCATTCTCGCCGGCGCAACTGAGCTACTCCTCGACGGCCGCGCAGTCGAGGCCCGGCGAGCGCTCGCAGAGCTTGGTCTCGTCGATCCGGTCCCGGTGCCGGCAGTTGTCGACGACCGAGCCGCCCTTGAGCGTCCGCCGCGCTCGCCGCGGCCCACTCTTCAAAGAGGCCAGCTGGCGGCGGTGCTTCGACGGGACGGCTGGCGCTGCCATTACTGCGGTCGGCGGCTGGTGGTGGCGGGCGTGATCGCGCTCCTCGGCAGGTTGTGCCCGGACGAGTTTCCCTTTCCCCCTGGTCACAACATGCCTCGCTCGAAGACGCACCCGGCTGCGATCCGGGTGTAACCCAACGTCGACCACGTGCACGCCGGGTCGTTGGGCGGCGACTGGCACGACCAGGCGAACCTGATTTCGGCGTGCACCCCCGTGCAACGAACGCAAGAGCAACCGCGTCGGATGGGCGGTAGCCCCGCCAGGGCTGGACCGATGGGACGGCCTCGTCGGCAACTACCGGGCACTGGCCGAACCAGTCCATCCAGCCCTACGACCGAGAATGGCTGCGGGTCCTCGACGCCTAGACCAGAGGGGTGCGGAACTGTCGGCCGAGTCCTTCCGTCCCGCCTGCCCCGGAGTCGACCTGGAACCGCCTTGGGACGTATCAGGACAAGGCCGGAAAATTGTGGCCGAACGGTGGAACCGGACATGGTCCGAATGGCTCTAATCGATCAACAGGCCCCGCCGCGACGGCGGTCGCGGGCGACCGGCTGCCGCCGAGCGTGCCGCCGCCGTCTAGAGGAATCGAGATCACCCATGCCTGCACGCCGCATCGCCGCCCCCGTGACCGTCGCCGCCCTGACCGCCACTGCGCTCCTGGCGCCCGCGACCTCCGCGGCCGCCGCGCCCACCGTGGCCCAGGTGGGGGGGTCCTATGACGGAGGACCCGACTGCGGGCGCCTCGACATCCAGTTCCGACCGAAGGGCGACCTGAAGCTGAAGGTCGGCAAGCCCGGACGCTTCACTATTGCCTTCGACACCGAGCGCCCCTGCACCTTCAACGTCGCACTGCGGGCCTCCGGAAACAGCGGCGACGGCCTGGCCGTCGGACCCTCCGACTTCACGATGGTCTCGATGCCCAGGACGTTCACCTGGACCGTCACCGGCACAAAGAAGACCGACGGGTTCCTCGCCGCCTACCTCAGCGGCGGCACCAGATTCGGCATCCGACTCAACAACGTCACCGTGCGATAGGCGATCGGGCTGCCCACGGACGTCATGAGAGCGCTTGGACGCTGCCGCGATCACGTCCGCCCGCGGCGTTTCCCGCGAGGGCACCGCTCTGGCAGGAACCGAGCTACCTCGGCCGACCCGGGTTCGACGAAGCTAGCGGTACGTCAGGTTCGGGACGCTGGAGGTCCGCTTCGCCCACGGCGGCGCGTGGCTCTTGCACTTGGACGTCAGATGCCAGCGACGAGAGCGGCACGCGCACCCTGCTCTTAGAAGTCGAGCGCGGGGCCGCGCTTCTCGAGCGCCTTGCGGTGGAGATCGCAGTCGTCTTCGAGGACACCAGCGATGTCTTCGCTCGGCGCTGCGCCGATGTCGGACGGGGAGAACGTATCGGACGCCTCGCGGCGGATGCTCTTGACGAGCAGGGCGACGTCGGTACGAACATTCTTCGATACCCCTTGGGGGTCGAGCTTGGCGATCCTGCTCGCAGCCGCTAAGCCCGGATCCACCGACGAGCCGGGCGCTGTTGGGCTGTTGAGCGTGCCGTAACGCCGAGATGCCCTTACCGGCTGGGAGATTGGGACTTGCGACGGCCCCGAACATCTCAACCCGGAAGGG
>JBQTIB010000101.1:0-25654 GCA_052389435.1 Sporichthyaceae bacterium
ACAGGCGGGGGGCTCCGCCCCCCGACGACCCCCCGAGATGCCTCAGGCTGACCGCAGCGCCTCCAACCGCCCGAGCGCCTGGGAGAGGACCTCGGGGCGCTTGCAGAAGGCCCAGCGGACGAGGCTCCGACCTGCCGCCTTGTCGTCGTAGAAGACCTGGTGGGGGATCGCCACGACGCCGGCGAGCGCGGGTAGCCGCCGGCAGAACTCGATGCCGTCGTGGAAACCCAGGGACGCCACGTCGGTGGTCAGGAAGTAGGTGCCCTCGGGTCGGTAGACGGTGAAGCCGAGCTCGGCCAGGCCCGCGCCGAGCAGGTCTCGCTTGGCCCGCAGGTCCGCGCGGAAGTCCTCGAAGTAGGAGTCGGGCAGGGCCAGGGCCTGGGCGATCGCGGGCTGGAACGGCGCGCCGGACACGTAGGTGAGGAACTGCTTGGCGGTGCGGACCGCGGCCAGCAGGTCCGGGGGCGCGCACGCCCAGCCGATCTTCCAGCCGGTGAAGGAGAACGTCTTGCCCGCCGAGGAGATCCGCACGGTCCGCTCGCGCATCCCCGGCAGCGTCGCGATCGACACGTGCGGAACGTCGAAGGTCAGGTGTTCGTAGACCTCGTCGGAGATCACCACGAGGTCGTGTTCGAGCGCCACCGCGGCGATCGCGGCGAGCTCCTCGGCGTTGAGGACCGCGCCCGTCGGGTTGTGCGGGGAGTTCAGCAGGATCACCCGGGTGGCAGGGGTGACGGCGCGGCGGAAGGCGTCGAGATCGAGCCGGAAGTCCGGCGCGCGCAGGGTCACCGGAACGCGGATGCCGCCCGCCATCGCGATGTTCGCGACGTAGGAGTCGTAGTACGGCTCGAGCGCGATCACCTCGTCCCCGACCTCGACCAGGCCGAGCACCGCTGCGGCGATGGCCTCGGTCGCTCCGGTGGTCACCAGTACCTCGGTGTCCGGGTCGTAGTGCAGGTTCTGGAAGCGGGTCCCGTGCGCGGCGATCGCCTGGCGAAGCTCAGGGATGCCCGGACCCGGCGGGTACTGGTTGGCGCCGCCGCGCAGGGCGGTCACGGCCGCCTCGGCGATCTCGCTCGGCCCGTCGGTGTCGGGGAAGCCCTGGCCGAGGTTGATCGATCCGGTCGCCACGGCGAGCGCCGACATTTCGGCGAAGATCGTGGTCCCGAGCCCGTGCAGTCGCCGAGCCATGCGCGAGTTGTCCATGGCCACCGAGCCTATTGGCCCTCCGAGCCTGACTCCGGGCGTGAGTCCGGGCGGATGACTGTGGGGGATGACAACCCCCACAGTCGTCGAACCCCGCCCTCGTGCCCCTCCGGCCGCACCCGGCGGGTGGCCGCGGCGGTTCCCGCCTGGGGAGGGCGGCCACCAGCGCATCTGTGCGCCGAATGATCCTTTTCTTGGCCATTTCCGGACGAACCGGTGCCTAGGCTTGGCGAGGGTAGGCTCGCCTCAAATTCCGGCCCTCTCGGGGGCCGCCGCCTCACGACGGGACACGCATGCGTCGCACCGGATTCCTGGCCACCGTGGTGCTCCTCGGGGCCACGCTCGTTGGCTGTGCCGAGAGCTCGAACACGTCCTCGTCCGGATCCGAACCGCTCGTCCAGACCACGCCGGGCTCGAGCGTCTCGCCCGGGCCGGGGCAGAACGAGGAACTGGTCATCTACTCCGGCCGCCAGGAGCGTCTGGTCGGGCCGATCATCGACGCGTTCTCGCGCGAGACGGGCATCAAGGTCTCGGTGCGCTACGGCGACACGGCGCAGTTGGCCGCCCAGCTCATCGAGGAGGGCACCCGCACCGACGCGGATGTGTTCTTCTCCCAGGACGGCGGAGCGCTCGGCGCCCTCGACAAGCGCGACCGGCTGTCGCCGATCCCGCAGGAGACGCTGGACAGGGTCCCCGCGCAGTTCCGGGCCGGGGACGGCAAGTGGATCGGCACCTCTGCACGCTCGCGGGTCATCGTCTACGACCCCAAGCAGCTGACGGAGGATCAGGTTCCCAACTCGGTGCTGGACCTGACCGACCCGAAGTGGAAGGGCCAGATCGGCATCGCCCCGAACAACGCCTCCTTTCAGTCCTTCGTGACCGCGATGCGGGTGCTCAAGGGCGAGGAGGGCGCCAAGTCCTGGCTCGAGGGGATCAAGGCCAACGAACCGAAGATCTACGACAACAACATCCTCATTCTCAACGCCGCCGAGCGCAGCCAGATCAAGGTCGGGCTGATCAACCACTACTACTGGTACGAGCAGGTGGCCGAAGAGGGCATCGAGAAGGTCCCGGCCCGGCTGAAGTTCCTGCCGAACGGCGACCCGGGTGCGCTGATCAACGTCGCCGGGGCGGCGGTGCTGAACGGCACCAACGCCCCGAACGCCGCCCAGCGCTTCATCTCCTACCTCGTCTCCGAGAACGCTCAGCGGGAGTTCTCGCTCAAGCTCAAGGAGTACCCGCTGCTGGCCAACGTTCCGCTGCCTCCCGACCTGCCCGCGCTGAACACCCTGCAGGCCCCCGCGATCAACCTGGCCGACCTCGACACCCTCGACCAGACCCTCGCGCTCCTCGAGGACGTCGGGATCACCTAGGCCTTGGCACTCGACACGACGACGACGCCGCCGCCCGGCTTGCCGGCCGGCGGCGTAGTCGTTCGTGCGAGTCGGCCGCGGCTGCCGCTCTACCTGCTGATCCCGGCTCTGGTCTCGGCCGCGGTCGCCCTGCTGCCGATGCTCTACCTCGCCTACCGGGCGAGTTCTGAGGGCTTCGACGAGGTGATCGAGGTGCTCGGCCGCGAACGGACCGCTCGCCTCGTGCTGCGCAGCCTTTCCCTCGCCGGGGCGGTGACCCTGGGCTGCCTGGTCCTGGGCACGGGTCTGGCCTGGCTGGTCACCCGCACCCAACTGCCCGGCCGCGGGTTCTGGGCCGTGGTCGCCGCACTGCCGCTGGCCGTTCCGACCTACGTCGCCGCCTTCGCCTGGATCTCGTACTTCCCCGACTTCGGCGGCTTCACCGGGTCGTTCGTCGTGTTGACGCTCTGCTGCTACCCCTACGTCTACCTTCCCGTCGCCGCGACCCTGGAACTGTCCGATCCGGCGCAGGAGGAGGTGGCGCGGTCCCTGGGCCGAGGCCCGTGGCAGGTGTTTTTCTCCGTGACGCTGCGCCAGATCCGTCCCGCGGCCGCCGCCGGTGGACTGCTGGTGGCGCTCTACGTGCTCTCGGACTTCGGTTCCGTCGCGATCCTGCGGTACGACGTCTTCACGCGCGTCATCTTCAACTCCTACCGGGCCAGCTTCGACCCGACGCCGGCGGCGATCCTCGCCACGCTGCTCGTGGTGATCACCGTCTTCATCGTGTGGGCGGAGGGCCGCAGCCGCGGCCGTGCCGGGTACGCCCGCACCGGTGGCGGCACCGCGCGCCCCCATCCGCGAGTGCCGCTCGGCTGGGCGAGCGTCCCGGCTCTCGGCTCGTGCATCGCGATCGCCGTGCTCGCTCTCGGCGTTCCGGGATCGGCGCTGGTCTACTGGTCGGCGCGTGGCAGTTCGGCCGGCATCGAGTGGGACGACCTGATCGGTGCGGCCGGGCAGACCCTCCTGCTCTCGGGGCTGGGCGCGACGCTCATCGTCGTGCTGGCCCTTCCGGTGGGCGTGCTCGCCGCTCGTCATCGTGGCCGCATCCCGCGGGCCCTGGAGCAGGCGACCTATGCCGGACACGCCCTGCCCGGCATCGTCGTGGCCCTGGCCGTCATCTTTCTGACGGTGCGTTATGCACACGGGATCTACCAGCGCACGCCCGGCCTGCTGCTCGCGTACGCGGTGCTGTTCCTGCCGGCTGCGGTCGGTGCGGTGCGGTCGGCCGTCGAGCAGTCCCCGCCGGTGCTCGAGGACGTCGCGAGGGCGTTGGGGCGCAGGCCGCTCGGCGTGCTGCGCAGCGTGACGCTGCCGTTGGCTGCGCCGGGTGTGGCGGCCGGGGCGGCCCTCGTTTTCCTCACCTGTATGAAGGAACTGCCGGCCACCATCCTGCTGCGACCGACGGGAGTGGAGACGCTGGCGACCGAGCTCTGGGCGGAGACACAGGTGGGTGCCTACGCGGCGGCCGCGCCGTACGCGGCGACGCTGGTGCTCCTCGCCGCCGTTCCTACCTTCCTGCTCGGCCGTTTCACAGGCCGGATCGGCGGAATCCGGCGATGAGCGAGATGCGAGTGCGAGGCCTGCACAAGGCCTTCGGCAAGACCCAGGTCCTCACCGGGCTCGATCTATTCGTGGCCGAACGGTCGCTCACCGCCGTGCTCGGCCCGTCCGGCTGCGGCAAGACCACCCTGCTGCGGTTGATCGCGGGCTTCGGCGCCCCCGACGCGGGCGAGATCTGGATCGGCGGCACCCGAGTCTCCTGGGCCGGCGGCGGACTCGCTCCGGAGCGGCGCTCCGTCGGAATCGTGCCGCAGGAGGGGGCGCTGTTCCCGCACCTGAGCGTCGAGCGCAACGTCGCGTTCGGCCTGCGCGGAGCGCAGTGGCCGCGGAACTCGCGCGGCGCGCGGGTGGGCGAACTGCTCGAACTCGTGGGGCTGGCCGGATACGGCAGGCGGATGCCGCACGAACTCTCCGGCGGGCAACAGCAGCGCGTCGCCGTCGCACGCGCCCTCGCCCCGGGACCGGCGCTCGTCCTGCTCGACGAACCGTTCAGCGCGCTGGACAGCGGCCTGCGCGGCTCGGTGCGCGACGACGTCCGCGCCGCGCTGCGCTTGGCCGGCGCCACCGCCGTGCTCGTCACGCACGACCAGCAGGAGGCGCTGTCGATGGCCGACTCGGTCGCCGTCGTCCGCGAGGGCCGGGTGGCGCAGGCCGCCGCTCCCGACGTCGTCTACGCCGCGCCGCACGACGCGGGCGTCGCGGCCTTCGTCGGTGCCGCCGTGCTGTTGCCCGCGAAGATCGTCGACGGCCGGGCCGACTGCGCCCTCGGGCTCCTCGAGGTGCACGCCCCAGA
Source organism: Sporichthyaceae bacterium (assembly GCA_052389435.1). Classification (GTDB taxonomy): domain Bacteria; phylum Actinomycetota; class Actinomycetes; order Sporichthyales; family Sporichthyaceae; genus JBQTKD01. Next base: position 4,972 of record JBQTIB010000101.1, read on the forward strand.
CCCCAGCCGCCTGCCGGCCGGTGCGGGCACCGTGCTGATCCGCCCCGAGCAGTTGAGCCTCGGCTCGATCTACGAGGGAGCGGCGGGGCGGATCGAAGGCCGGGCCTACCACGGCCACGAGGCGATGGTGACCGTGAGCCTGGCCGGTGGAGTGACGATTACGGCCCGGGTGCTGGGGAGCAACCGGGCCGAATCGGGGACGGACGTGGGCGTACAGGTAGTCGGGCCGGTCTGGTTTTACCCCGAGACCTGACGGTAGATCAGGAAGTCTTGCCGGCGTAGAAGGCGTTCATGTTCGCGGCCATCGGCCCCACCAGTTCGGCCGCCGCCTCGACCAGGCCCGGTGCCGCGGTGCGCGGGTGGCCGTTGGGCGCGGCGGGTGCGGGCTCGTACTGCACGACCAACTGCACCAGGCCCGCGGACTCCGGTCCGCAGGTCTCGTTCAGGAACGTCAGCGCGAAGTCGATGCCCGCGGTCACGCCACCGGCGGTCATGCGGTTGCGGTCGCGGACCACGCGCTCGTCGAGCGGGGTGACCTGCGGGTAGTTCGCGAAGTACGGCAGGTAGGCCCAATGGGTTGTTGCCCGATAGCCGTCGAGCAGGCCGGCCTCGGCGAGAATCAGGGCGCCGGTGCAGACCGAGGTGACCCACTCCGCGCGCTCGCCCGCCTTGCGGAACCAGTCCAGCACCGCCGGATCCGACATCGGGCCGGTCACGTCGCCGGCCCCGCCGACGAGCACGATGTCGACGTCCGGTGCGTTGTGAACGCTGTAGTCGGGCACGATCTTCAGCCCGGTGTCGGTGGTGAGCATGTCCGTGGTGGCGGCGACGGTCACCACCTCGAACTCCGGATGCAGCCCGAGCAGTTGGTGCGGGGCGAGCACGTCGAGCATGGTCATCTGCTCGTAGATGAAGGCACCTACACGCTTCATTGCGTTTCTCCTAGCTGGTTGCGGGTCAGACGGCGAGATGCAGAGCGGTGGGTTGGGCGCCGAAGCGGCGACGGTACTCGGCTGGACCGATGCCGAGGGCGGCGGCGAAGGCGCGGCGCATGCCCTGCTGGTTGCCGAAGCCGGCGGCGCGGGCGACCGCCTCGAGATCGCGGCCGTCGGTTTCCAGCAGCCGCCGGGCGGTCTCCACGCGGATGCGGTCCACGTACCTGCCGGGGGAGACTCCGACCTCGGCGGTGAAGACCCGGGTGAAGTGACGGGGGCTCATGCTGACCCGAGCCGCCAGCGCCGCGAGGGAGAGGTCCGCGGCGGGATGCTCGGCGACGAACTGCAGCAGGTCCCGCAGCGGCTCGCGCTGGGGAGTCTGAGCCGCCATCTGTGCGGAGAACTGGGCCTGGTTGCCGGACCGGCGCAGGTAGAGCACGAGCAGCTGTGCGATGGACCGCGCCGTCTCGGCGCCGACGTCGGCCTCGACGAGCGAAAGCAGCAGGTCGTACCCGGAGGTCACCCCGGCCGAGGTCCAGACGTTTCCGTCCTGCACGTAGATCGGGTCGGCCTCGACCCGCAGTTGCGGGAAGGAGGCCGCGAACTCGCCGGTCATCAGCCAGTGCGTCGTGCACCGCCGACCCTCGAGCAGTCCCGCTGCGGCGAGGATGAACGAGCCGGTACAGACCCCGACGGTCCGCCGTGCCCGCCGAGAGACCTTCGCCACCGCGGCGGCGAGCCCGGGGTCCGCGGCGGCGACTTCGTGGGCGACGGGCCCGCCCACGACCAGCAGGGTGTCCACAGCGACGCGGGTGGTGCACAGGTTGCGTACCGGTCCCAGCCGCAGGCCGCCCCACAGTTCGACGTCGGCGCCGTCGACGGTGGCGAGCTCGACCAGGTAGGGATCGGGCCGCCCCTCGCGCCGGAACAGCTCGTTGGCCATCTCGAGGATGTCGCGGCAGCCGAGCAGCTCCATGCCGAGAGCGCCCGGGTGGGCGACGATCAGGACCCGCCTCATGGGTCGAACCTACGGCTCCGCCTGCGTGGCCACAACGACATCTATCGGTCAGATCCGGCCATCGCGGCTAGCCGTCGCGCAGGGCTCGCTCGAGGCCGATCGGGTCGGCCACCGTGAGGGTGAGCCCGGGAACGCGCAGGCGGCCGCCGGGCAGGATTCCGACCGGGGAGTGGAAGGTCAGGCACACGCCGGCCTCGGCGTTGGTCCCGAAGGTGGCGCCGCGGTCGGCCAGCGACAACCGCGGGCCAATGGCGCGCCACCAGTGGAACGGACCGGACTGGCACACGTGGGCGAGGTTGGTCCGGCGCGTGCGGACGCGATTCACCCCGAAGTGGACGACGATCTGGGCGTCGTCGAGTTCGACCCAGGCGCGTTCCGGCGTCACCCCGAGGGCCGCGAGGGGGGCGCGGAAGGTGGAGTCGAAGGCGAACTCGAATCGAAGGCCGGTCTGGGCGCGTTCGGCGACGGAGCCAGTCATGGCACGTCTGCTACCCGCGAGCGGCACCCACATTCGGCGTCCACGGCGTTGGACGGGCGCGACACGCCTGCCGGGCCTGGGCAGACTTTGCCCGATCGGCGGGCCTCTACATCAACTTTCCGGCCGATGCTGTGACCCGGTGCACACCTGGCACCCTACTGGCTGGTAATGTTGGCATTACCACCCGGTATACCGGGTAGTAGCACGCTCAGAGTGTCCGCTCCGGAAGGAAAAGAACGTGGCCGAGGCCTACATCGTCGACGCGACCCGCACCGCCATCGGACGGCGGAACGGAACGCTAGCTGGCGCGCACCCCATGGACATGGGCGCGCACGTCATCCGCGAAATGGTCGGACGCCTGGGTGTAGACCCGGCGGCCATCGACGACGTGATCGTCGGTTGCATGGACAACATCGGCGCGCAGGCCGGCGACATCGCCCGTATGGCCGCCCTCGCGGCCGGTCTGCCGGAAAGCGTTCCGGGCGTCACGATCGACCGCCAGTGCGGGTCTTCGCAGCAGGCGGTTCACTTCGCCGCGCAGGGCGTCATGAGCGGTACCCAGGACCTGGTGATCGCCGCCGGCATCCAGAAGATGTCGCAGTACCCGCTGTTCAGCGCCTTCGGCGCCGGCGAGACCTTCGGCGCCACCGACCCGTGGACCGGAAGCGAGGCGTGGGCCGCCCGCTACGGCGAGACCATGCTCAGCCAGTTCACCGGCGCGGACCTGATCATCGAGCAGTACGGCTTCGAGCGCGAGGCCATGGACGCCTACGCCCTGGAAAGCCACCGCCGCGCGATCTACGCGCAGAAGAACGGGCGCTTCGAGCGCGAGATCACCGAGTTCTTCGGCCTCGCCGAGGACGAGAGCCCCCGCGCGGACTCCACCATGGAGCGCCTCGCCGGCCTCAAGGGCTTCACCCCCGGCGGCAAGCTCACCGCGGGCAACGCCTCGACGATCTCCGACGGCGCCGCCGGCCTGATCATCGCCTCCGAGCGCGCGGTCAAGCAGTACAACCTGACCCCGCGGGCTCGCATCCACCACATGACGGTCCTCGGCGGCGATCCCAAGACCATGCTGCTCGCCCCGATCCCGGCCACCAAGCGGGCTCTCGAGCGCACGGGGATGGCCATCGACGACTTCGACGCCTTCGAGGTCTCCGAGGCCTTCGCCTGCGTGCCGATGTCCTGGCTGCGCGACGTCGGCGCAGACCCGGCCAAGGTCAACGTCAACGGTGGCGCCATCGCGCTCGGTCACCCGGTCGGCGCCTCGGGTGCACGCCTGATGATCACCCTGCTGCACGAACTCGAGCGCGTCGGCGGCCGCTACGGCCTCCAGACCATGTGCGAGGGCGGCGGCCAGTCCAACGTCACCATCATCGAGCGCCTGTAGCCCGATCTGCCTCGCTGCCCGGTTGCGCTCCAGCGCGGCCGGGCAGCGGCCTTTTTCGGACAGCCCGGTTCAGCTCATCGCCCAGCGGATGCCGCGGACCAGGGCGTGGCCGCCCAGGCGGATCGCGGTGCTCTCCGCCACGGGCAGGTAGGGCAGGCGCAGGGCCGCGCGGGTCCACAGGGGCATCATCGACACCGCGTTGGCGGCCAGCAGGGCGTACGGGGGGCGCGCGGGCAGCGGGATCGGTGGGGTGAGCAGCAGGAACCGCGCGGCCTCTCGCGCCTGGGAGGTGCCGCGCAGTTCGGGTCGGAACTCCTCGAGTTGGGCCTGCAGCTCCGCAACGGTCCGCGGCGGATCCTCCGCGCCGAGCGCGAGTGCGATGCGCGCGGCGTCCTGCACGTAGCCGTCGGCGTCCGCGGCGTCCAACGGATGGCGCCCGTACCGCTGGTGCGCCTTCAGGAAGCTGTCGATTTCCGCGACGTGTACCCACCGCAGCAGGTGCGGATCCGCGGCGCGGTAGGGAGTTCCGTCCTCGGCGACGCCGACGATCCGGTCGTGGATCGCCCGGACGCGGTCCACGGCGGCCTGGGCGTCCGTTGCGGTCGCGTAGGTGGTGGTGGCGAGAAAGGTGCTGGTGCGGGCCAGGCGGGCCAGGGGGTCGTCGCGAAAGACCGAGTTGTCCGCGACGGCCGCCATCGCGAGCGGGTGCAGGGACTGCAGCAGCAGGGCCCGGAGCCCGCCCACGAACATGGATGCGTCCGCGTGCACCCGGCGGATCGGGCGGTCCTCGGCGAACCAGCGCGGTCCGGGGGTGCGGTGGATGCGGTCGCGGTTCGCGGGACCTTCCGGTCCGGCCACGCGCTGAAAGATCTCGTGCCCGACGCGGGCGCGGAGGTCGCTGATGGAGGGCACGGTCCCGACGGTAGCGCGTCGTTCGTGCAACGTTTCGTCAGCCTCGGTTCGGCGGAGCCAGAATCGCCTGGGCACCGGACCACCCGGCGAACCAGCCGAGGGTTTCCACGAGCGCGGCCCACTCGTGGGGTTCAACCTCGCGGCGGGGCCAACTGATCGCGACGCCGAGCTCCGCCAGCCCGGCGCGCAGCCGGTCCAGGGTGTCGCGGACCTCGTCGGTGCGCCTGCCCTCGACGAGCAGGTGTTCGCGGCAGAGCAGGCCCCCTCCGCCGCTGCAGCGCGGACAGGTTCGGTCCTGCCACAGCTCTCGACAGTCCGTCAACATCGCGACGCTGACGATGCGTCGGTTGGCCCGCTCGATGTCCTCGGCCCAGCCGCCCTCGAGACGCCGAGGGTCGGCCGGGCCGATGTAGTTGCACGTCGGGCAGTCGCCGCTGCCGCGCAGCCTGCTGGCCCAGCGGCGCGAGCCGAGGGCGGCGACGGCGAGTTCGAGCAGGTCCTCGAACAGGATCAGCGTTCCGCGCGGGAAGCCCTTCAGCTCGGACTCGGCGAGGAAGAACGACCAGGTGTGCCGTGGGCAGAACCCCCAGGCCTCCCGCAGGCGGCGGCGGGATTCCGGGCTCATGATGGCGCCGTCGAGGAACCACCAGAGCTGCTTGACCTCCAGGCCGCTCAGCTCCAGGGGCGGGGTCACCGCCCGAGTGTGCCGGCTAGTAGCCGAAGTCCTGGACCCAGTAGTGGCCCTTGGCGTTGTAGCCGACGCCGATCCTCTTGAACTTGCAGTCCAGGATGTTGCGGCGGTGGCCGGGGGAGTCCATCCAGGCCCCCACGACCGACCAGGAGGAGGTGTAGCCGCGGGCGATGTTCTCCCCGGCGGGGTTTGCGTAGCCGGCGCGCTTGATCCGGGTGACCCAGCTCGTGCCGTCCTTGGAGGTGTGGCTGAAGTACTTCTTGGCGGACATGTCGTCCGCGTGTCGCTGGGCGGCCAGGGAGAGTTTGGAGTCCAGGGTCAGCGGCTTGCAGCCCTTTGCAACGCGCAGCGCGTCGGTGAACCTGTCGACCTTCGAGCGGACGGTGGAGAGCGACGTCGCGGCGTCGGCGGGAGCCGCCACCTGAACCTGCAGGACCAGGCTTCCGGCGATGCCGAGGGCGGCAACGGCGGCGCGGGCGCGCATCGAAGGGACGGTGGAAACGGGCTGGGTCACGGCATCGCTCCTGGCTGGGGTGGGCGAGTTGCCTGTGTCATCGCCGGTCGTTGGCAAACGCCGAAGTGCCTCTCCACCAAGGAATTGCCAAGAACCTGACGGTGCGTCATCTTGTGTGGTTACGGGCGGCTCGTCTCGTCTGCGACGCAGTGACGGTGCTTGTCCGACATCCGGCCGGGCATGTGGCGTGGCATGTGCACGTGTGGGCAGACACGAGACACTGCACGCGGTGAACGAATGGTTGGATCGGCTTTGGGCGGGTCTGATCCCGTGGACGGACCCGCCGGGCACCGAACTCGGCCGCGGAAGACGGAGCAGACGAAGCGCCGCGAGAGGGGCGGAAAGCCGATGAGCATGGAGAATCCGGGTCGATCGGTCGAGGTCGGGCGCGCCCTGGCCACGCGGACGGTGGACGGGCGCGAGGCCAAGGTTGCGACGACCGAGCGGGTCTATCCGACGGACGTCGCCGATCTGTGGAACGCCGTCACCGACCCCGAGCGCCTCGGACGCTGGTTCCTGCCCGTCGAGGGCGACCTGCGGCTCGGTGGGCGCTACCAGCTTCGGGGCAACGCCGGCGGCACCGTCACGGCGTGCGATCCGCCGCGGTCCTTCGCCGCCACCTGGGAGTTCGGCGGCGGGATCGGCTGGATCGAGGTCGACCTCGTCGAGACCGGTGCCGACCGCACCAGGCTGGTGCTGCGACACATCGCGCATCCGGAAGAGCACTGGGAGCGCTACGGGCCCGCGGCCACGGGCATCGGTTGGGACCTCGGGCTACTCGGGCTCGACACCCACGTGCGTACCGGCCGAAGCAACGACGCCGCCGCGTTCGAGGCGTGGTCGCAGGGCCCGGAAGGTCTGGCCTTCATCCGGGCCAGCGGCGAGGCGTGGCGCGAGGCGGACGTGGCGGCGGGCGAAAGCCCGGACGCGGCGCGCGAGCGGTCCGAGCGGACGATCGCGTTCTTTTCGGGATCGGCTCAGTAGCCGAAGTCCTGGACCCAGTAGTTGCCGGCGGCGACGTAGCCGATCCCCACCCGCTTGAACTTGCAGTTCACGATGTTGCGCTTGTGCGAGGGCGAGGCCAGCCACGAGCTCACGACCTTGCTCGCGCTGGTGTAGCCGCGGGCAACGTTCTCCCCGCCGGGGTAGGGGTATCCGGCGCGCTTGATGCGCGTCATCCACGTGGTCCCGTTGGACGAGGTGTGGCCGAGGAAGCGGTTGGCCGCCATGTCCTTGGCGTGCCGCTGCGCGGACAGGTTGAGCGCGGAGTCGACCGTCAGCGGTTTGCAGCCGGCCCGCTTGCGGGCCGCGTCGGTGTAGGAGTCCACCGAGGTGCGGGTACTGGTCAACGTCGGCGCCGCGTCGGCCTGCGCCTGCAGGCAGACCGTTGCGCCGAGGGCCAGCGCGAGCACCGCGGCGCGGCTCCGATACGAAGTGCTGCGGATCAACGTTCACTCCCGCGGACCTAGACGAGATGACGATCGTCGAAGTCGCAGGGCGTGCGGACAGGGGAGTTGGCGCGCTGATGGAACAGACATGACGGAGCGTCATTCCGGCATGTCGGACGTTGTCGGGACAACGCAGGGCGAGTCGATCGCACCGGGACCGGACGAGCCTCAACGAGGCATTCGGGCCAGCTGGCGAGCGCGGACCACGAGCCGGCCGGTCGTATCGGCGACGACCATCGACTCGTCGAACCAGCCGTCGCGGATCTCCCCGGCCACGGCCTGCACGGCCAGCGGACCCGGTGCCGGAACCGCGTGCAGGTACGCGGTCAACTGCACCGTGGGCGCCCAGCCGACGGCACCGGACCGGTGCACCGACGGCACGAGGGCGTCGGCTGCCAGCAGAGCGTGGAGCGGATCGGGCGCCTCGGCCGAAAGCAGGTCGAACCAGGCGCGGACCGTCGGCTCCCCGGGCGCTCGAAAGTCGAATCCCGGGGCGTACCGCAGGGCGATGCGATCGAGGATGTCGATACCCGGCGGGGGCTGCCCGACCGGCGTGCACAGCTCCGGCGCCGGTGGCAGGGCGATCGTCTCGGCACGGTCGGACTGTCCCGACGGAGCGTCGCCGAGGACGAAGGTGGCGTCGATCGCCGGACCCTGCTCCTGGGAGAGCACCACCCGGGCATGGGTGGCGGTCCGCCCGGACTTCAGCACTTCCACCTCGACTCGCGCGGGGCCGTGCACGCCGGGCCGCAGGTAGGAGGCGGACACGACGTGCGGAAACTCCCGCGCGCCGGCATGCAGGGCCGCCCGGGCCATGACCGCAAGCAGGTAGCCGCCGTTGGCGTTGCCGAACACGCCCCAGGCGGCGTCGATCTCGGCCCGGTACGCCCCGCTCCCGACGGCCTCGACGGCCGTAGCCGCCGCGAATCCGGTCTCGCCCACGCTGTCCCCTCGCACTCGTTCCCCGCTGGCCCAGCGCCGGCGGCCCGGTCGTCATTCCCCGCGGCGTGTCGGGGAATGCGCAAAGCTACTCGCGAGTTCTACAGGTTCGTGACGGACCGCCCGGCAGCTGTCGAATCGACGCCGATCCAGCGCACCACGCTGCTGATCGCGACGCTCAGCGTGTTTTTTGCGCTCACCGTCTACTCCACCGCGCCGGTCCTCATGCCGAACATCGCCCCCGACCTCGGCGCCGGGCCGGGCAGCCAGGCGTGGCTGCTGGCCTGCGTGAGCTTCGGGTTCGCGACCGCCCTGCTCACGGCCGGCTCGCTCGGCGACGACTACGGCCGCCGCCGGGTGCTCGTCGGTGGCCTGATCGTGCTCGAGGTTGCCGCGTTCGGCTGCGCGCTGGCCCCGAACGCGCCGCTGTTCCTCGTCGCCGGCTTCTTCGAGGGCGTCGGCGGAGCCGCGGTCATGGCCACCAGCCTCGGTCTCATCGCGCACGCCTTTCCCGAGGGTCCGGCCAGGGCCAAGGCCATCGGTGTGTGGGGAGCCGGGCTCGGCGCCGGCATCGGCACGGGACCGCTGCTCGGTGCGGCGATGTCCCAGGGTCCGGGCTGGCGGTGGGCGTTCGCCGTCACCGCGGTCGCCGCCGGGGCCCTGGCGGTGCTCGCCAAGGTCCGACTCGTCGAGTCCCGCGCCCTCGACCACCGGCCCGTGGACGCCGTCGGCGCCATCCTGCTCAGCAGCGCCGTGGGGGCCGGCGTCGCCGGCGTCGTCGAGGCGCGCTCGGGCTGGGGCAGGCCGTCCGTCGCGGCGCTTCTCGGGCTTGCGCTGGTGCTCGCCGTCGCGTTCGTTCTCACCCAGCTTCGCCGGCCCGCGCCCATGCTCGACATGGCCCTGTTCCGGCGCCCGGACTTCGTGGCGGTCACCGTCGCGGCCCTGACCATGGGGCTGAGCGTCATCGCCCAGCTCACCTACATCTCGGTGCTCCTGCAGCGCGGTCTCGGCCACACCGTGTGGGCGGCGGCGCTGTGCATGGGCCTGTGGTCCGCGGTCAGCGTCGCCACGGTCTTTGTCGGGCGCGGAGTCATCGGGCGGCTCGGCGGGCGCCACCAGATGGCGCTCGGACTGTTGATCAACGCCGTCGGACTGCTCGCGGTCACCGGGATTCACGAGGACACCTCGCTCGCGCGCCTGCTCCCCGGCGTGCTGCTCGCCGGCGTCGGCTGCGGCGTCCTGAACGTCGCGCTGGGACGCGAGGCCGTCGCCTCGGTCCCCGCCGGGCGCGGCTCTCTCGGCACGGGCGCCAACACCACGGCTCGCTACCTCGGGTCCTCGATCGGCATCTCGATCGTTGCGACCGTCGTCGCCGCCGCCGGTCCCACGCCCCGCGAACTCGTCGAGGGCTGGAACCACGCCGCGTTCATCAGCGCCGGGCTCGCCGTCGTCGGCGCCGTAGCGGTCCTGCTGTGCCGCCCGCGTCCCGAACCCCAGGCCTCGCCCGCTCGCGGGCCCCGCCGCCGGATAGCCGTGGGCGAGCACGTGGGCTGAAGCGGGCGTCGCGGGTACCCTCGGCCCGACGAACGAGGCGATCGGGAGGGGACGCGCATGACCCTGTTGGCCAAGGGCGCCAACACGCCGATCGGCGCCACGCGAATCCGTGCCGTGGTCGGGTGGAACGCCGGCCCCGGCGTGCCGGACGTCGACGCCTCCGCGCTGCTCGTCGCCGAGTCCGGCAAGGTGCGAAACGACGGCGACTTCGTCTTCTACAACCAGCCGACCCACGCCTCCGGCGCCGCGACGCACGTCGGCAAGTCGGCCCCCGCGACGGGCGTCGCGACGGACACGGTGAGCGTCGACCTGCACCGGCTCACCCCCGACGTCGCCCGGGTCGCGTTGGCCGCCTCGGCGGACGGCGGGACCTTCGGACAGGTCGCCGGGCTGCAGCTCGCGCTGTTCGACGCCGACTCGGGAGCCGAGCTCGCCCGGTTCGTGGACGTGGGCGCCTCGACCGAGACCGCGTTCGTTCTCGGCGAGCTGTATCGACGCGACGGCGCCTGGAAGTTCCGAGCCGTCGGCCAGGGCTGGGCCTCCGGCCTCGCGGGCCTGGCCACCGACTTCGGGATCGACGTCGGAGAGCCCGCTCCACCGCCCGCCCCGCCACCGCCCGCCCCGCCGCAGCCCGCCCCGCCGCAGCCGCCTGCTGCGCCGGTATCCCCGGCGCCGCCACCACCGACTTCCGGATCCGTAGCCAACGCGAGAGTGGGCGACATGCGCAGCAACCTGTTCAGCGGCAACGCCGAGGTGGCGGGCACCGAGCGGATGTTCCTGCAGAACCCGCGGCTGCTCAAAGTCCTGCTCGACGGGGAGATGCTGGCCCGGCAGGGCGCCATGGTCGCCTACCAGGGGCAGATCGAGTTCGCCTACGAAGGCGCCGGCGGCGTCAAGAAGCTGATCAAGAAGATCGCCACCGGCGAGGGAATTCCGCTGATGCGCTGCACCGGCCGCGGCGACCTGTTCCTGGCGCAGAACGCCTACGAACTGCACCTCATCGACCTCGACGGCGACTCCCTCACCGTCAACGGCGCGAACGTGCTCGCCTTCGAGAACGGTCTCACCTGGGACATCCGCCGAGTCGAGGGCGCCTCCATGCTGGCCGGCGGCGTGTTCAACATGGTGTTCAGCGGCACCGGCCGCATCGCGCTCTCGGCGTGCGGGACGCCCGTCGTCCTCGACGCCTCGCAGGCCCCGACGTACGCGGACCTGCAGTCGGCCATCGCGTGGTCCTCCTCGCTGCGCACGCGTCTGGTCCGCACGGCCGGTGCGTCCGCGTTGATCGGCCGCGGTTCGGGGGAGGCCTTCCAGCTCGCCTTCGAGGGGCAGGGCTTCGTCATCGTCCAGGCCTCCGAGGGCGAGTTCGTTCCGCAGCACAACCACTAGCTCGGCCACCTCTAGATCGAGAGAAGAATCCATGCGCGTGAGCTCCCGCGGCGTCGGTGTCGGTGTCGTCCTGGTCTGCACCGCCCTCGGCCTCGGCGGCACCTCGGCCGTCGCGGCGACGGACGCCACCGCGGCGCCGGTGGTGACCTTCGCCGTCAAGGACGGCTCTGCCAATGTGAGCGGCGCGAAGGGTCTGAAGGCCGGCTGGGTCACGATCAAGGCGACCAGCAAGGACGGCCCGCACAGCCTGTGGTTCTACAAGTACACGGGCGCCACCAAGGCGAAGGCACCCGCCGGCAGCCGGTTGCGTGCCATCCGCCCGGCCGACCCCGACGCGCCGGTGGGCCCGCCGACGAAGGGCGAACGCACCCGAAGCATCAGCAGCGCGGGCGGTCTCGAACGGGACTACCTCGCGCTCGGCGGGCTCTACGTCGACCCGAAGCACCCGGTGACGATGCGGGTGAAGCTGCCCGCCGGAAAGATCTCCGTGCTGGACCGTTTCAGCACGCAGATGGGCGATCTGACGTCCCTTCAGGTCGGCTCGGCGGGTACGGCGAAGGGCCCGGGCAAGCCCACCGCGACCGTTACGGCGAACGATCGCAACGCCCTCACGGTCCCGAGCACGCTCGCGCGCACCGGCGTGCTGCAGTTCTCCAACGTCTCCAAGCAGGCGGGCAGCTGGCACGACCTGGCGCTGCGCCGGCTCAAGAAGGGCAAGACCGCCGCCGACGTGAAGCGGTACTTCACGACCTATCGGAACTCTCCGTTCGTGGAGGCCAAGGGCGGAAGCGAGGAAGCGAGCGCGAGCGCTCCGCTCTCGGCCGGCCGAAGCCATCAGGTGACCTACTCCCTGGCCCCGGGCACCTACGCGCTCTACGACGGCTGGCTCGACGAGCGGGGCAACGCCAACGCGTCCAAGGGTGCGGTGAAAATCGTCAAGGTCAAGTAGCCCTTCCCGGCGTCGGCGACGCGGGGGCGTAGGTTGCTTGCGTGCCGCTCGGGCATGCTCTACTGCCGACGAGGACGCCCACGTGGTCCACTACTCCAAGCGCGGCCCGGTCGCGTACGTGACCCTTGATCGGCCGGAGGCGCGCAACGCCATCGACCTGGCGACACACGAGGCGCTCAAGGAGATCTTCGTCGATTTCCGCGACGACCCGGACCTGCGGGTCGCGGTCGTCACCGGCAGGGGCGAGGCGTTCTGCGCGGGCGCGGACCTGAAAACCCACGTCCCGCTGTGGATCGCCGACGACGGACTGCTGCCGCGGCGCAAGGTGACGGACGGCCTCGGCGGGATCACCCGCGGCCTGCACCGCATCTACAAGCCGATCGTCGCGGCGGTCAACGGCTGGGCGCTGGCCGGCGGCTTCGAACTGGCGTTGGCCGCCGACATTCGCATCGCCTCGGACCGGGCGATGTTCGGCTCCTTCGAGGTGCGCCGCGGGTTCCACCACGCAGACGGCGGCATCGTCCGCATGGTCAACATCTGCGGGACCGGGCTGGCCTTCGAAATGCTGCTGACCGGCGAGCCGATCGACGCAGCCCGGGCCGAACGCGTCGGCCTGGTCTCCCGCGTCGTCCCGCACGAACAGCTGATGGACGTCGTCGAGGAGGTCGTGGCGCAGATCCTGCGCAACGACCAGGCCGCTTTGGAGTCGTCGAAGGAGACGATCATGGAGGTCGTCGGGCGCCCGCTCGACGACCAACTGCGCATCGAGGCCCTGCTCGGGTACTCGATGATGGCCAACCCGAGCGTGCCAGGGCTGCTCGGGCAGTTCTACGACCGCACCGACGCCGGCCGGGCCGGCTCCGGGCCGCGGGAGCAGTAGCGGAGCGCAGGCGTAGGTTGCAGGCCATGGGCAGCGCGGCGGACGTCTCGGCCTGGGCCGATGCCATGGCCACGCAGTTGGACGACCTCGGCCCGCAACTGTCCACGCACATCATGGCCGCGGTCCCGGAACTGCCCGACGACGCCGAAATGCGCTCGGCCACCGAGGCCAACGCCATCGCGCACATCGGCGCGATGGCCGCGCTGCTGCGCTACGGCATTCCGCCGGGCGGCATAGAGGCACCGGCGCAGGCCACCGAGTTCGCGCGGATGATGGTCCACCGCGGGGTGGGCATCGCAACGCTGCTGCGCTGCTACCACGTCGGGCAGGCCAAGCTCTGGCGGCAGTGGATCGACCTGTCCCTCGGCGATCTGCAGGACCCCGACGAGATCAAGGCCCTGGTCACCTGGTCCACCGAGTTCATCTCCACCTACCTCGACGTCGTGCGGGGGCACGTCGTTGCGGCCTACGAGGACGAGCGAACTTCGTGGGAGCGCAGCCGCGCCGCCCTGTGCGAGGACACGATCCGCGGCCTGCTCGCGGGGACGGTGGAAGACTTCGACGCCGCCTCGCAGCGCATGCGTCACGAATTGCGCCGCCACCACGTCGCGTTGGTCCTGCGCCCCGATCGGCGCGCAGACGTCCGGCTCGTGGAACTCGAGGCGGTCGCGCGCGAGGTGGCGGCGGCCGTGGGCGCCGGGGCGCCGCTGTCCATGCGCGCCTCCGACGGCAGCCTCTACTGCTGGCTGGCCACAGCCGCCGAGCCCACGCTGGGGGCGGCCACCGAGGTGGCCCTCCCGCCGCGGTGCGCCGGCGCACTCGGCGGACCGGGATTCGGCGCCGCCGGCTTCCGGGAGGCGCACCTGCAGGCCCGGCAGGCGTTGCGCGCCTCCGCAGGCGCCCTGGTGAGCTTCGAACAGGTCGCCCTGGCCTCTGCGCTGTTGGCCGACCCGGAAGCGGCCCGGCGCTTCGCCACCGCCGAACTCGGCGGCCTCGACCGCGCCGACGACGCCACCGCCCGACTGCGCGAGACCCTCGAGGCCTACCTCGCCGAGGGCGCGAGCCACAAGCACGCGGCCGTTCGCCTGTCCGTGCACGAGAAAACCGTCCTGCAGCGGGTGCGCAAGGCCGAGGAACTGCTCGGCCGTCCACTCGGCGGACGCCGCGGTGCGGTCGAGGCCGCGCTGGTCGTGCGGCGCCTGCTCGGGGACTGACGGCACTGCTGCGACGGCGCTGCTGCGCCGGCAGTCCCGCGACGGCACTCCTGCGACGGCACCGCGGCGGCCCAATGCGCTCCCGCCAGGACATGGGACCGGCGCCGCGGGCGGCCTAGCGTGCGAGCACGCCCCCGGAAGGACGCCGATGTCCCTCGTCACGCACTCCGTCGCCGATCTCGCCACCCCCGAGACGATCGCCGATCCCTATCCCCTCTACGCGGAACTGCGGCCGCAATCCCCGCTGCCCGGCTACGTCGACTACCCGCCGGGCACCGTGCCCGGTGTCGATGAGCCGGTCGTGGCCTGGGCGCTGCTCAAGTACGACCACGTCCGCGACGCCGCCCGGGACCACAAGACCTTCTCCTCCCGCGACCCCCTGCAGGAGGCCTCCGACGCCCCGACGCTGATGCTGGTCAACACCGACCAGCCGTTGCACTCCGCGCACCGCAAGATCGTGAACTCGGTGTTCACCCGCAGCCGCATCGAGGACATGCGTCCGTGGCTGCAGCGCCGCATCTGCGCCCTGGTCGCGGAAATCCCCGACGGCGAGGAGGTCGACGTCGTGCACGGCGTCTGCGCGCAGATTCCCGCCGTCGTGATGTGCCACTTCTTCGGGGCACCGGACACCGACGCGCCCCGCTACGAGCGGTGGGCGAATGCGTTCATGCTGTCCGCCGACCTGACCGGGGAGGAGCGCAACGCCTCCAACGCCGAGCTCGGCGGCTATTTCGTGACGCTGTGTCAGTCCCGAGCGGAGGCACTGGCGGCTGGCGAAACACCGGGGGACGGGCTCATCGACGCCCTACTCGTCGCCGAGGTCGACGGCGAGCGGCTCGACTTCGGCGAGATCGTGCGCTTCTGCATCACCCTGGTCGTCGCCGGCAGCGAAACGAGCATGTACTTCGGCGCCAACGTGATCGACGCCCTGCTCGACCACCCCGAGGCGGCGGCCCGGGTCCGCGCGGACTACACGCTGATCGAGCCGTTCCTCGAGGAGACCCTGCGCCTGACCGGCCCACCGCAGCGCCTGTTCCGCATAGCCTCGACCGACGTCGTCGTCGGGGACGCGCACATCAAGGCCGGGGACTGGGTGGCGCTGTTCTACGCCGCCGCCAACCACGACCCCGAGGTGTTCCCCGACCCCGAAAGCTTCCTGCTGGATCGGCCCAACTCAGGGCGCCACCTCACCTACGGGATGGGCATCCACTACTGCCTCGGTGCGCCGCTGGCGACGATGGAGGTCGAGTGCCTGGTGACGGCCCTGTTCGACCGCTTCGCTCGCATGGAACGCGGCCCGACCCCGCCGCTGCCGCAGACCGCGACCCTGCTGCAGCACAGCCGGACCCGCATCCCCGTCGTCTTCCACTCCCACTAGGAGCGCCCGTGTCCGAGGAACGAAACATCGCCACCACCAAGCTCATGTACGACGCGGTCCCGCGCGGCGACGCCGAAACGGTGTTCGCCAACCTCGACCCGGAGATTCGCATCGTCTACTACGGCGACGACACCATCCCCTACGCGGGGGAGTACGAAGGCTTCGAGGGCGCGACGAAGTTCTTCACGGCCGTCGGCACCACCGTGGGCGTGCACAAGATCGAGCCGTACACCTTCATCGCGGACGGCGACAACCTCGCGGTCTGGGGACACCTTTGGTTCGAGGTCCTGGCCACCGGCAAGCTGTTCGACTCCGACTTCGCGCACATCATCACCCTGCGCGAGGGCAAGTGGCTGCACTTCCGCGACTTCTTCAACTCCGCCGTCGCCTCGGCGGCCTTCCGCGGTTAGCCAACGGCTCTACCCCTCCGGTGCCGGCCGAAGTGGGTAGCGGAGGTTCGTCGGCGGGGGCTTGTGCGTGTCCGCGCGCAGGTCTCCGACGACCCGCATCGGGCTGCGCTGTCGCGTTAGCTCGGCTGTCCCAAATCGGGACAGCCGCGCCTGTGGCGCAGCGCACACACTGGCGGCACCTGCCCTGCCTGAACACAGCCCGGCGGCCAATCTGACGGAACGCCAGGGCGTAGGAGGGGCACGCCCACAACCGGAGCGGGGCACTGGTGCCCCGCAGGTAGGAGTCTGTCGATGAGCCCCCGCAGAGTTCACAAAGCGATTCCCCTGGCGGTGAGCGCCGGCATGCTCCTCGCTGCCTGCGGATCCGACGGCGAAACCGCCACAGCCCGCCAGGGGCCCGTTGCACCCGCAACCCAGGCCGAGGCGCCCGTCGCGGCGGGCGCGCCGGTCGCCGAAACGCTGCCGGCGGAGCAGGACGCCGTAGCTGCCGAGGCAGCGGCGGCTCCCGTGGCCGAGCCAGTCGCCGCGGGGGTGCCGAAGGTCGTCAAGAAGGAGTCGACGAAGGCCACAGCCGTTCGGGCGAAGCCGACGACGAAGCGCACCGCGGCTGCCGGCGCCCTCAACACGGCGGAAGCGGAGAACGAGCGCATCTACCTGGCCAAGAACGGCGCCACCGACGTCGGCGTCGTTCGCAACGAGATCAAGCTGGGCTCGATCAACATGCACGGCATGGCTCTGGGCAACATCATCACCCAGCCGCAGGTGCGGGCGAACCTGGCCACCGCCTCGGCCATCAACGACCGCGGCGGAGTCCTCGGCCGACGCATCAAGATCGTGGACTGCGACGACGGACCGGGCGAGGTCTCGCGGGCCAAGGCGTGCATCAAGAAACTGGTGTCCCAGGACAGGATCTTCTCGCTGATCACCGGCATCGACTGGGCCACGGCCTCGATCCACGACGACCTGAAGCAGAACCGGCTTCCCTACGTCGGTGCGTGGGCGTACAGCCAGACCGAGTGGCAGGACCCGTTCATGTTCCCCACGCACATGTCGATGATTCACGAGGCGATGGCCGGGGCGAACTGGGTGCGCGACGTGGTCAAGCCCAAGACCTACGGCCTGATCTGTCTGACCAGTCCCGAGATGCAACTGGCCTGCGACGCGGTGGCGACAATCCTCGACAAGTCGGGGGCGAAAATGGTGAAGAAGGCCGACGTCTCCATCTCGGAGGCCTCGATGTCCTCGCAGGTGCTCGCGATGCGTGCAGCCAACCCGGACCACATCGTCCACTACGTAATCAACCCGGCGACCATCGCGAAGTTCATGGTCGAGTCCGCACAGCAGGGCTACTGGCCTGCCGAGGGCATCTCCGGCAACCATCTGACTACGGAGGCGCTCGGCGGCCTCATTGGCAAGTACCCGGCCGGTCGGTACTGGACCAACACGACGTACAAGCTGTGGGGCACCGAGTACATGGCGACCATGAACAAGTACGCGCGGGCCAACCGAGGCCTCAACCACCACATCACGCAGGCCGGCTACGCGGGGGTCAACGTGTTCGCATTGGCGGCCAGAGAGGCGGGTCCGAATCTGACGCGCGATCGGCTGATGGCCGTTCTAGGAAACGGCACGGTGTGGAAGGCCGACGCCAGCCTCGACCAGCGCTTCTCCTACGTCCAAAGCGAGCGGCAGGGAGACAACTGGAGCAGGGAGAACGTCCAGGGCCGCGAGTTCATGTACAAGTACGCGGGCACCAACACCGTGTCCAATCCCGACGGCACCCCGTCCGGCTTCGAGCCCGCCGAAGGCGCCTTCGTCATCACCACCCACTAGCGGACATCGAACCGTCCGCGCGTCGACGCCGGCCCTGGTCCAAGGACCGAGGCCGGCGTTGTCGGCTGGGGCTCAGCTCTGCCACATGGGCGGACGACGTTCGACGGCGGCGCGCGGACCTTCGAGGGTGTCGGGGCTATTTTCCATCTCCGCCCACGTCGCGTTGTTGTACTCCCACACGGGATCCTCGGCGCCGACGGCAAGTCGGCCGACCCGCAACGAGGCGCGGATGGACTGCGGCGAGGCCGCGGCGATCCGATGCGCCAGGTCCAGCGCCGCGGCCAGCGATGCGCCCGTCGGCACCACGGAGTTGACCAGCCCCCAGTGCGCTGCCCGTTCGGCTCCTATCCGTTCGCCTGCGAGCAAAACGCCCCAGGCGATCGCGGGCGGGATCCGACGCGGGAGGCGGACCAGCCCGCCGGCCGCAGCGATGAGCCCGATGGACGCCTCGGGGAAGGAGAAGAACGCGTGCGTCTCGGCGACGGCCAGTTCGCAGGCGAGCATCACTTCGAAGCCGCCCGCGATGGCCGGGCCGTTCACGGCCGCGATGCAGGGCTTGCGTCGGGGGTGGCGCACGAACCCGGCGAAGCCGTAGTCGCCGAGCAGAATCGCGGGGCCCTCGCCCGCGTTGTAGGCGTCGAGGTCCATGCCCGCGGTGAAGACGGAGCCGGAACCGGTCAACACGATCGCCTTGACCGTCGGGTCCTGCTCCGCCACCGCCACCGCCGCGCGGAGTTCCGCGGTGAGCGCGGCGTCGACCGCGTTGCGGCGCGCGGGCCGATTCAGGGTGATGACCGCGACCGGACCCGACCGATCCCGCAGGACGTTGCCCATCGATTCTCCCTACCGCGTCGAGATCCTCCGGCGCCCGTTCACGACGCCTCCGCCGGCTGGTTGAGCTGAACTGCCTTGTACTGAAGGAAAGCCTCGAGGCCGTACCGGCCGCCCTCGCGGTCGATGCCGGACTGCTTCCAGCCCCCGAACGGGGCGTGGACGTTCAGCGGGGCGCCGTTCACGTCGACCATTCCCGTCCGAAGACGGCGAGCCACGGCCACCGCGCGGGCACGATCCGCGGACCACACCGCTCCGTGGAGGCCGTAGGGGGTGCCGTTGGCGATGGCCACCGCGTCGTCGACGTCGCGGTAGGGAAGGACGACGAGGACGGGTCCGAAGATCTCCTCCTGCGAGATGCGCATGCGTCGATCGACGTCGCCGAACACCGTTGGCCGCACGAAATACCCGCGGTCCAACCCGGCGGGGGCGTCGACGCCGCCGGTGACGAGCCGGGCGCCCTCGGCCAGGCCGAGGCGGATGTAGTCGCGGACCCGTTCCCGCTGGACGGCGGTGACGACGGGACCGAGTTGGGTTCCGTCCAGCAGTGGGTTGCCGAGCACGAGACTTTCGGCCACGGCGGCGGCGATGGCCTCGGCTTCGGCCAGACGATCACGCGGAACAAGCAGACGCGTCCAGGCGAAGCAGGTCTGTCCGGAGTTGAGATACGCATTGAGCAGGCCAGCTGTCACCGCCTCGGCGAGGTCGGCGTCCGCAAGCACGATGTTGGCGGACTTGCCGCCGAGCTCGAGCACAGTCCGTTTCAGACCCTGGCCGGCGACCGAGGCGACGGCGCGGCCGACGGCGGTGGATCCGGTGAAGGACACGACCTCGACGGCGGGGTGCGCCACCAGCGCCTCACCGACTGGCGCCAGCCCGGGCACGAGGTTGAAGACCCCGGGCGGAAAGCCCACGCGATCGATCAGATCGGCGACGACGAACCCGGCCAGGGGCGCGATCTCGCTCGGCTTGAGAACGACCGTGCAGCCGGCTGCCAGCGCAGCAACCACCTTGACGACGATCTGGTAGAGCGGGTAGTTCCACGGCGTGATCGCGGCGACCACCCCGGCCGGCTCGCGCAGTACGAGGGAGTGGCCGATCTGCTCGGCGAACGGGAAGATCTCCAGCAGATCGACGTAGGAGGAGAGCACGGCGTGTGCGGCGCCGGTCTGGAACATCGCGGCCGTCGGTAGAGGCATGCCGACCTGGCGGGCGATGTCGGTGGTCAGATGACTGAGGCGGGGGGCGAGGGCGTCGCGGAGTTCGGCGAGGTAGTCACGGCGCTCCTTGACCGGCGTGGTGGCCCAGGAGTCGCGGGCGCGTTCGGCGGCGAGCACCGCGTCCTCGACGTCGCGTACTCCGGCCAGGGCCACTTCGGCGAACACCTCTTCGGTGCTCGAGTCTCGAAGTGTGGTCGTGCCGCCGCCGCGCGGCGCGCGCCAGGAGCCGTCGATGTAGATCTCGTTCCAGTTCATGCGGCGGCTCCAGTGAGCGGGCAGGCAGAGCCGCAGACGGATCGGGCACGCTCGACGTGCCGCGTGCCCGACCTCGTCGAGGCTGGCTGCTAGCCGCGGAAGGCTGCAGAGGCCACGGCGGAGTTGAAGAAGTCCCGGAAGTGCAGCCACTTGCCGTCGCGCAGGGTGATGATGTGGGCGAAGTCCGAGTCGAACTGCACGCCGGTCGCACGGATCTCGAACCACAGGTGGCCCCAGACGGCCAGGTCGTCGCCGCTCGCGATGAACGTGTACGGCTCGATCTTGTTGACGGCCACCGAGGTGCCGACGGCCGTGAGGAACTTCGTAGCTCCGTCGAAGCCCTCGAACTCGCCCGCGTAGGGGCCGTGTTCGTCGCCGTAGTAGACGATCCGGATGTCGGGATCCAGGTTCGCGAACACCGTCTCGGCGTCGCCGCGCGGAACCG
>JBQTIB010000102.1:0-21053 GCA_052389435.1 Sporichthyaceae bacterium
CAAGCTGTGGGGCCCGGAGTTCATGGCGACCATGAACAAGTACGCCCGTGGCAACCGTGGCACGAACCACCACATCGTTCAGGCCGGCTACGCGGGCATCAACATCTTCGCCCAGGCCGCCAAGGCCACTGGCCCGAACCTGACCCGCGAGCGCCTCATGGCGACCCTCGGCAACGGCACCGTCTGGGCCTCGGACGCCTCGCTCGACCAGCGCTTCCAGTACGTGAACTCGGAGCGCTTCGGCAACAACTGGAACAAGAACTACGGCCAGGGCCGTGAGTTCATCTACAAGTACACCAGCACCAACACCGTCTCTAACCCCGACGGTTCGCCGTCCGGCTTCGCAGCCGACCCGGACCAGTTCGTCATCTACACCTGGAAGTAAATTCCCCTCAGAATCAGCTCCAGCAGTACAGCATTGAGGTTGGGACCTGAGAACACGGACCCCATTCGGTCGGCGCGGTCTACGCGTCGACCGGGTGGGGTTTCCTCGTTTTCGCCCTCGGGTCGGTCTACAGCTCGAGCACGCGTACTTCGCCGGTGGTGCCGTCGACCTCCACGAGGGCGCCGTCCGGGATGCGGCCGGTGGCGTCGATGGCCGAGACCACGCACGGGATGCCGAGCTCGCGGCTGACGATCGCCGCGTGGGAGAACGGGGCGCCGACGTTGACCACGACCGCCGCGGCGCTCACGAACAGCGGCGTCCACGACGGGTCCGTGATCGGCGCGACGAGGATCTCGCCGGGTGAGAGTTCGTCGGCCTCGTCGGCGGACAGCACGATGCGGGCGCGGCCGCGCGCCGTGCCGGGGGAGCCGGAGACGCCGGTGAGGACGTCGCCGGCGGCGAGGGCTTCGGAGCGGTGCGCATCGCGGCGGGTCCACTCGGTCCACTCGGGCGCCTGGCCGTCGACGACGAACGGCGGGGAGTAGGCGAAGAGCTCGAGGTAGACGCGCTCGCGCTCGGCGAGGTCGTCCGTCAGCGCCGCGGGGTTCGCCAGCCACGCGTCGAGCTCGTCGGCGAAGAGCATGTAGATGCGCTTGGCGTCGGGAAGCGTTCCCGCGGCGACACCGCGCCTGCCGAGTTCGAGCGCCGGCAGACGCAGCTCGTGGATGAGCATCGCGGCGCTCGTGCGCTGGCGTTCGCGGGCGCGCACCCACATGGCGGCCGCGTGCAGGGCGGCCTCGAACTGCGGGAGCGCGTCGTTGCCGGCGAGCATCGCGCGGACCGTCGCGGTGGCCGCTTCCCGCTCCTTCGCGCGCAGGGCGTTTTTCAGCTCCGGCGCCTCTTCGTCGGCCACGAGCCGCATCCGCTCGAGGGTCTTGAGCGCGAGTTCGGGCGAGGTGCCCCAGGTCTGGGCGCGCAGCTCCCACTCGCTCTGGCCGCGGAAGTCCCACTCGTCGAGGAACGTCTCGAGCTCGACGACGAACTCCTTGTTCGTCTCGTCGGCGCGCAGCCGCTCCAGCAGCCCGGATGTTCCGGCGTCGAAGGCCGCCGTGAGGGCGCCGCTGTCGCGAACGCGGCGGCTGAGTTTCCACATGCCCGACGAGGCGCCCGCGGAGTCGACGTCGCCGATCCCGGCCACCAGGGTCAGCGACAGTTCGGGCTTGCCGATCGCCGCGCACACCTGCGCGACGGCGCCGAGCCCCACTCCGCACGCGAGGCTCGCCACGATGTGGTTGCAGAAGAAGTGCCGTAGGTCGTCGTTGAAGCTCGTGATGCGCGCGGCGAGGTCGGCGTCGGACAGCGTGCGCAGGTCGGGGCGGTTCGCGCGGACGTCGAGCACGAGCCGGCGGTCCGCGTCGAAGGCGGCGAGATCGGTGGCGCCGAGGACCTCGCCGACCAGCCACGCGCCGGCCCTCGCCGACGCCGCCTCGTCGACGTCGAAGTCCCGCGCTTCGCTTTCGTAGGAGGGGATTCCGGGCATGTCGCCGAAGTACTGCAGGTCCACGGCCTCCGGCGTGAAGCCCGGCACGCGCACGCCGAACAGGCGCATGAAGCTCATGTTGATGTAGATGTAGCTGCCGAACGCGCAGATGGGGTTGTGCTCCACGGTGGTGTCGTAGAGGTCGTGCTCCCACGCGCCGGTGGCGACGAACGCATCGCGCCACCCGGCCTCGAGGTTGGCGAAGAAGCCGGTCGAGGCGTTCAGCGGCGTGATCGGATCGGGGAAGATCTCGCCGACGTTCGCGCGCGAGGTCAACGGGAAAACGGTCGAGGCCTTGCTGGTGAGCGGCCACTGGTGCATGGGGGTGCCTCCGGTGTCGACGGCGCTGTCGGTGGTGGGACGGGGGTTTCTAGGCGGGAAGTGGCGGCAGCGCGCGGTGCCAGACCTCGCCCAGCGAACGGCCGATGCGAGCGATCTCCTCGGCGCGCGGGGTCACTTCGGGAAGGCCGATCTGGACGTAGGCGACCTGCTCCACCATCGCGCCGAGGACCTCGGCGAGCATCGGGAAGTCGCCCTCGCCGATGCGGCCCGCCTCGTGGAGGCGGCGCAGCCACGCTTCGGTGCGTTCGACGAAGGACCCGCGCAGGCGCAGCCAGAGTTCGTCGAAGCCGTCCGCGCGGGCGGCCGCGGCCTCGCGCATGACGCGCAGGATGTGCCGGTGGCGGCTGTAGGTGGTCAGATACGCGACGGTGACCGCGACGAGGGCCTCTGCGTCGTCGTGTTCCTCGAGACCGGCTCGGCGCGAGGAGACCAGCAGTGCGTCCAGACCCGGGCGCAGCGCCTCGAGGAAGATCTCCTTCTTCGACTCGAAGTGCCGGTAGAAGTTGCCCTGACTCACTCCCGCGCGGCCGACGATGTCGGCGATGCGCGTGGCCTGGTACCCGTACTCGCTGAAACACGCGCCGGCGGCGTCCACGAGGGTCGCGCGGGTCCGCTGACCCCGGACGTTGCCGGCGCGGACGCGCGGCTCGGCCTCGACGGGCTCGACGACGGCGGCTACCTCCCGGTCCATCCGCGCCTCCCCCTGTGTGCGTTCGGCTCTCGGTGTTCGGCTCTCGGCGTCCGGTGGGTCTGGATCGGTGGGTCCCGATCGGTCGGACGGCGGGCCAGGTTGTGACTCGTTCCTCACATCTTGAAGGCGCGCACCGGTTGCCGTCAACCGTGACGGATGGACCGACGGGGCACTTTTGCGCCAAGATGAGTGACGGTACAGTCACAAATCTGGTGACGGCGAGGGGACCACCGTGCGAGTTCTGGTCACGAACGACGACGGCATCGACGCCCCCGGCCTGGTTGCCCTCGTGGCCGCACTGGTCGAGGCCGAGCACGAGGTGCTCGTCGCGGCGCCCGCGCACGACTGGAGCGGCAGCGGCACCGCGCTCGGCGAACTGAGGGACGGTCACCGCGTGCAGGTCAACCGCATCGCGCTCCCGGACTTCCCCGACGTCCCGGCCTACATCGTCCACGCGCCGCCGGCGATGTCGGCGCTGTGCACCGTCGCGGGGATGTTCGACTGGATGCCGGACGTCGTCGTCGCCGGCGTGAACCCGGGCTGGAACACCGGGCTCACCGTTCTGCACAGCAGCACGGTCGGGGCCGCGGTGACCGCCGCCACCGTCGGCCTGCCGGCCGTCGCCGTCTCCTGCGGTCCGCAGCCGGAGAGCCGCTTCGACACCGCCGCGGCCGTGGCCGTCGCGGTCCTCGGCGACGCGGGCGCCGGCCTGCACAAGGGCACGGTGCTCAACGTCAACGTGCCCGACCTCGACCTCGCCGGCCTGCGCGGTGTGCGCCCCACCGCCCTCTCTGCGCGGGGCGTCCACGCCATCAAGCTCTCCCGCGAGGAGGACGGCGTCCTCATCACCGGCTGGGACCGCCGCCCCACCGGCGAGATCGACACCGACAGCGCCGCCGTTCTGGCCGGCTGGGTCTCCATCACCGAGATCCAGCCGTCGTTCCCCGGCGAACTCCCCGCCGCGGACGACGGCGCCGTAGCGCTGGTAGCCACCCTCCTCGCCCGCTGACCTCCGCGATCTTCGTGGCGTCCGCTCAAGGGTGAACTATGGGTCACGGTCGAGCGGACGTGCTGAGATGAGAGACGCCGCGGCCGGGTCGTCCACAGGCTGCACAACCTCGAGTTGTCCACAGATCGCAGACTCACCCTTGTCGGCGGCGCGGATCTCCCGAAGATCCAGACCATGACAACTACGGGGGAAAGTTCGGAGCGGCGCCGGTTGCGTCGGGCGAAAGCTGTGCAGGCGGCACGGCCGACGGGCGGAGTCTTGAGCCGTCGCGCGTTGCTCGCGTTGGGAATGGACCGCTGGGAGATCGCGGGAGAGATCCGCGCCCAACGGTGGCATCGGGAGGGGCGGCAGTGCGTTCGCGTCGGGCCGGGCGATCAGCAGTTGGCGGCCTGGCATCGGGCGCTCGTTGAGGTTGGCGCCACGGCCGTGCTCGACGGAGTCAGCGCGCTGATCGCCGCGGGATTGAAGAACTGGGACGAGAAGGCGATCCACGTCGCGGTGCCGAAGTCTTCGACGCCGCTGAAGGCCCGCGGGGTCGTGGTGCACGAGACCCGCCGGTACGAGGCGACCTCGGTGGTCGAGGGTCCGATCCCTCGAATGAACGCCGCAACCGCCGCCGTACACGCGGTGCTGTGGGCTCTGACGGATCGTCAGGCGGCGACGATTCTGCTGATGGCCTTCCAGCAGAGGCTGTTCACCGCGGCCGAACTGTACGTGGAGGTCGAGAAGATCCTGTCCGATCGGCGCAGGCGGCTGTTGAAGGACCTCTGCCTCGCGGTTCACGGCGGCATCGAGACGCTCGGGGAGCGAGAGTTCGCGAAGCTCTGCGTAGCCCGTGGACTGCCGGCTCCGGATCGGCAGGTCCGGCGCAAGACCGAATCGGGCGTCTGGGTGTACGACAACGAGTGGTTCGCCTACCGAGTGACCGCGGAGATCGACGGCTCCCAGCACCGAGACCCCACGTCGTGGATCTCCGATGCGCTCAAGCAGAACGAGGCGACGCTCGGTGGCCACACCGTCCTGCGGATCCCGAATCTGGCGCTACGCGTGGACCCCGAGCCGTTCTTGAACCAACTCGAGGCCGCACTCCGCGCGGGCGGCTGGGGAGGCGGTCGCCTCTCGGCGTGAACCCACGTGGCGTCCGCTCAGGGGTGAGCTATGGGTCACGGTCGAGCGGACGTGCTGGGACGAGAAGCGTGGCGTCCGCTCAGGGGTGAGCTATGGGTCACGGTCGAGCGGACGCCCCGGGTTGGTGCTCGCGGTCCAGGACCGCCTGGCCGAGGGTCGTGCCGGAGGGGGTGTTGTCCAGCCAGAACAGGGCGCCTTGACGCGGCCGCGGGTTCGGCAGGGCGAGCCATTCGTCTGCGATGCGGTCGACCGCTTCCGTGGGGGAGCAGTCCCAGGGCCAATGGCCCGTCGCTTCGATCCAGCCCGCTCGCATCAGGCCGCCGCGGATCGCGTCGGAGACGAGTTCGATTCCCATCCTGCGCGCAAGTTCGGGTTCGACGGCGCCACTTCGCCGCGCGATCTCGTACACCTCGGCCGCGGACACCCAGTCGTCGACGGCGCGGGCGACCAGATCCTCGAGCGGGCTGCGCTCGTCCCACCGGTTCACGGGCGGCTCTCTCCTGCGTCGATGTGGCGTCCGCTCAAGGGTGAGCTATGGGTCACGGGTGAGCGGACGCGGTGGGAGGGTCAGTGGCCGTCGTCCGCGCCGCGCTCGCGGTCGAGGGTGAGGAGCAGGTCCTGGTGGAGTTCCATCCACGCGTCGTGGAAGGACTCGGCCATGGGGCGGGCGAAGGCGGCGTGCTCGCCGGCCTGGACGCGTGCCACCGCCGAGGCGAACCGCGAGCGGTAGCGGGACATGCGCGCCAGGGGGCCGTCGGCGGCGGGGAGCGCCGCCCCGATGGCCTCGGACACTCCGGCGAGGCGTTCGATCACCGCGGCGTCGTAGCCGGCGTCGGTGTGGTCGTTGGGCTGACCGTCGCGTAGCTGCCACGCCGTCGTCAACGTCTTCAACTCCGCGTTCAACGGCAGGAACGCCTCGTAGAGCGCTTCGGCGGCCTTGGTGTCCTCGGCGGTGATGCCTTCGCGCAGCATCGCAGCCGCGGCGTCCTTGCCCGCGGGGGTGAGGCGGTAGGTGAGCTGACGGCCCTCCTTCGCGACGGCGATCCCGGACACGACCGCGGTGGTCAGGACCATGTCGACTGTGGAGGGGTCCAGGCCGGTGAGCTCGGCCAGCGCGGCGGCCGGGGTCGCGCCCTTCACTCGCAGGACGTGCAGGACCAGCAGGTCGTCGTTGCTCACCAAGGGGCTCCGTTCGTCAGTCGCCATTCGGTAGGTAGCTCTCGCGCAAGGCTGCCTTGTTCAGCTTGCCGCTCGGGAGGCGGGGGAGCACGTCGAGGAACTCCACCTGCTTCGGCGCCTTGTACCGGGCCAGTCTCCCGCGCACGTGCTCGACGAGTTCCTCCGCCGTCGCCGGCGCGTCCAGTTGGACGACGGCCGTCACGCGCTCGCCGTACTCGGGATCCGGCAGGCCGAACACGGCCACGTCGGCGACGGCCGGATGCGCCGCGAGCGCCTCCTCGATCTCCTGCGGGTAGATGTTCACCCCGCCGGAGACGATCGTGTGCCCGGCACGGCCGGTCAGGTACAGATACCCGTCCTCGTCGAGGTACCCGAGGTCACCGACGGTGCTCCAGCCGTGCTCGTTGCGGGAGCGACGGCTCTTCTCCTCGTCGCCGGAGTAGGAGAACGCGGCCGTGCCCTCGAACCAGATCGTCCCTACCTGACGGGCACTCAGTTCGACGCCTTCGTCGTCGGTCACGTGCAGTGTTCCGGAGACGGGCCGCCCCACCGTGCCGGGCCGATCCGCCGCCTCTTCGGGCGAGACGTGCGTGACCCCGTACCCCTCCGACGCTCCGTAGTACTCGTGGAGCACCGGCCCGAGCCAGTCCGCGGCCTGCGCCTTCAGTTCCGGTGGGCACGGGGCGGCGCTGGTGACGAGGACGCGGAGCGAGGAGAGGTCGTAGCGCTCGCGCACCTCGACGGGCAGACGCAGCAGGCGAACGAGCATCGTCGGGACGAGCTGCGCGTGCGTCACGCGATGCGACGCAACGGCGGCGAGGTAGGCCTCGGCGTCGAAGCGCGGCAGGTGGACGGTGGTGCCGCCGATCGAGGAGAGGATCAGCCCGAACTGGAACGGCGCAGCGTGGTAGCAGGGCGCGGCGTTGAGGAAGACCGAGTCGCCGTCGAGACCGAGCCGCTTCACCAGGCCGTCGAGGCGCGGCGGGGCCTCGTTCGGGTGCGCGTGCGGCAGCGGCGCCCGGATGCCTTTCGGTCGGCCGGTGCTGCCACCGCTGTAGAGCAGGCGCGCGCCCAGGACGTCGTCCTCGCTGCGCCCGGGAGCCTCGGCGGCCAGCGCCATCTCGTAGCCCTCGTCGAGGACCAGCACGGTGTCGAGGTCCTTCGCCGCGTCGCCCATCTCGCCCAGCAGGGCGGCGGAGGTGATCAGCGCCTTCGCTCCACTGTCGGCGAGCAGGTAGGCCAACTCGTCGGGTCCGAGGTGCCAGTTCAGCGGGGCGACCCACAGGCCCGAGCGCAGCGGCGCCCACACGACCTCGGCCCACTCGAGTCGGTTCTCGAGGACCACGGCGACCGTGTCGCCCTGCCCGAGGCCGGCGCGGGACAGGACCCGAGCCAGGCGCGCGCTGCGTGCGTCGAGCTCGCGGTAGGTCTGCGAACCGCCGCCCGGCACGGCCACGGCGGTCTTGTCGCCGTGCGTGCGCGCTACCGATCCTGGATACACCGACGGCCTCCAGTTTGCGACTAGGTGTTCACAGAGTATCTCTTTCCCGGTTGTATGGGTCCAGTGAATGTGATTGGCTGGTCGCAAAGAAGGGGTGGTGCATGACCCAGTACGACCTCCTCGACCTCGACGCCTTCCTGACCGGGCGCGCCGAGACGATGTTCGACGACCTCCGCGAGCACGACCCGGTCCACTGGAACGACGAGCCCGGCGGGAGCGGCTTCTGGTCGATCACCCGGTACTCGGACATTCAAACGATCGCCGAGGACCACGGGCGGTTCGTCAACGGCCACGGGACGCAGATCCCGGACCGCAAGGCCGAGGGCGTGGGCCTCGCGAGCGTCCACAACAGCGACCAGCCGCGGCACACCGACCTGCGACGCGTGCTCGCCAGCAAGATTCGCCCGAGCGTCGTCGCGCCGCTGGTCGAGGGCATCGCCGCGGACGTCGATCGCCTGCTCGACGCCGTCGAGCCCGGCGCGGAGTTCGACCTCGTCAAGGCCGTCTCGGTGCAACTGCCCATCCTGGTCTTCGGACGCTTCCTCGGGGTTCCCGAGCAGGACTGCCCCAAGCTCGTCGAGTGGACCAACGCGTTCAGCTCGCTCGACCCCGAGTACGCCTCGCCGGAGTCCGCGGACCGTGCGCGCACCGAGCTCTTCGACTACTTCCACGACCTGCAGGAGCAGCGCCGCCGCGAGCCGCGCGAGGACATCGTCAGCGTGCTCGTGCAGGCGAAGATCGCCGGCAACCCGCTGACCCGCGAGGACCTCGACCCGTACTTCCTGGTGCTGACGGTCGCGGGCAACGAGACCACGCGCAACCTCGTCTCCGGCGGTCTCGAGCTCCTGTCCAAGCACCCCGAGCACTGGGAGAGCCTGACGGAAGACCTCGGCCGGATCCCCGACGCCGTCGAGGAGATGATCCGTCTGATCAGCCCGGTCATGCACATGCGCCGCACCGCAGTGGCCGACTGCGAACTGCACGGCCGCACGATCAGGGCCGGCGACAAGGTGGTCCTGTGGTTCGCCGCCGGGAACCGGGACCCCCGCGCCTTCGACCGCCCGCACTCCTTCGTCCCGGACCGCTCGCCGAACGAACACCTCGGCTTCGGGTGGGGCATCCACTCCTGCATGGGCCTGCACCTCGCCCGCCTCGAGATGCGCGTCCTGCTCGAACGGCTCGCGCTGCGCGGGCAGTACGTCCGCACCGTCGGGGATCCGGACCGCCTCGCGTCGAACTGGTTCCGCGGCATCAAGCACCTGCCGGCGGTGCTCGAGCAGCGCGTCCCGGCGGCGCCGTGATCGAGGTCGTGTCCCCGGCGACGGGCGAGGTCGTCGCCCAGGTCGAGATCGCCGACGCGGTCGCCGTCGACGAGGCGGTTTCCCTTGCGCGGCAGGGGTTCGCGGCCTGGTCCGCGCGGCCGGTGACCGAGCGCGCCGAGATCCTGGAACGCCTCGCCGACCTGCTCGTCGCGGACGGCGAGGGCATCGCCGCCGCGGTAAGCCGGGAGATGGGCATGCCGCTCGGGCTCGCCCGCCTCGTCCAGGTGGACATCGCGGCCGGCGTGCTGCGCCGGGTCGGCCAGACGGCGCGCGAGTTCCCCTGGACCGAGGCGCATCAGGGCTTCACGGTGCAGCACATGCCGGTGGGCGTGGTCGCCGCCGTGACCCCGTGGAACATGCCCGTCTACCAGATCGTCAGCAAGGTCGCGCCCGCTCTCGCGGCCGGCTGCGCCGTGGTGCTCAAGCCCAGCGAACTCGCGCCGACGTCCGCGCGCCTCTTCGTCGAGCTCGCGCGCAGGGCCGGAGTGCCCGAGGACGCGCTCGTCGTCGTCGAAGGTCCGGGTTCGCCGACGGGCGAGGCCCTGGTCGGACACCCCGGAGTCGACGCGGTGTCGTTCACCGGCTCGGTCGCCGCCGGGTCGAAGGTCGCGGCGCTCGCCGGAGCCGGAATCCGACGCGTCGCCCTGGAACTCGGCGGCAAGTCCGCCGGCGTCGTGCTCGACGACGCCGTCCTGGCCGAGGTGATTCCCCGTGCGGCGAAGGGCGCGCTGCTCAACTCCGGTCAGGCCTGCAACGCCCCGACCCGCCTCGTCGTCCCGCGCGCGTGGCTGCCCGAGGTCGAAACCCTGGTGGCGCGGACGATCCGGGCCATGAGGGTCGGCGCGCCCGAGGACCCGGCGACCAACCTCGGACCTCTCGCCTCGGTACGGCAGCACGAGCGCGTGAGCGGGTTCGTCCACCGCGCCCTCGCGGCGGGCGCCCGCCTCGTCAGCGGATCGATCGACGAACTCCCCGCTCCGTTCATGGCACCGATCCTGCTCGCCGACGTCTCGCTGGACGCCGAGATCGCCCAGGAGGAGGTGTTCGGTCCGGTCGTCGTGCTGTTCGGGCACGACGGCGACGCCGACGCCGTCCGCATCGCGAACTCCACCCGGTACGGCCTGTCCGCCGAGGTCTGGGGCACCGATCCCGCGCGCATCGCCGCCGTCGCAGCCGGGCTCCGCGCCGGGCAGGTCAAGGTCAACGGGGTGCGCACCCGGGAGCGGCCCGACGCGCCGTTCGGCGGCTTCGGCCTCTCCGGAGTGGGCCGCGAACTGGGCGTCTGGGGTCTGAACGAGTTCCTCGAGGTCAAGGCGGTGCTGGCATGAGAATCCTGGTGACCGGCGCGGCCTCGGGCATCGGGGAGGCAGTCGCGGCGGAGCTTCTGACGCAAGGTCACGAAGTCGTCGGGATCGACCGCGCCGAATGCGATCTCGCCGATTCCGCGGCGGTCGACGCGCTCGCCGCGTCGATCGGCACCGTCGACGGGCTGGCCA
Organism: Sporichthyaceae bacterium; assembly: GCA_052389435.1. Taxonomy (GTDB): domain Bacteria; phylum Actinomycetota; class Actinomycetes; order Sporichthyales; family Sporichthyaceae; genus JBQTKD01. Next base: position 10,594 of record JBQTIB010000102.1, read on the forward strand.
ACGTCGCGGGCGTGCCCGGGACCGCCGACGCCGAGACGGTGCTGCGCGTCAACTTCCTCGCCGCCCGGCGACTCGGCCGCAGGCTGAACGTGACCGGAGCCGTCGTCAACGTCGCCTCGCTCGCCGGTCGCCGGCCCGGCGTGGACGACGCCACGGCCGAACGGCTCGTCGTCGCGTCCGACGCCGACGTGTTGGCCTTCGGTGCCGCACTGGACGGCTCCGCTGCCTACGACCTGTCCAAGAAACTCCTGGTGCTCGACACCCTGCTGTTCGCGGCCGAAGCCCACGGCCGCGGGGTGCGGGCCTGCGCGGTGAGTCCCGGCCCGATCGCGACGCCGATCATCGACGAGTTCCGCACCTCCATGGGACCGAGCGTGGACGCCGCGAGCGACCTCGTCGGCCGCCACGGCACCGCCGCCGAGGTCGCGGCCGCCGTCGTGTTCCTCCTGTCGCCGCAGGCCTCCTGGGTCAACGGCGTCGACCTGGTCCTGGACGGCGGGCTGCTCGCCCTCCGCGCCGCCGCCTCCCGAGGAGTGATGGCATGACCGCTGTATCGGGTCGGCTGCGGCCCGCGCCGACGGGTTCGGCCACCAGCGTCGTCGTCCTCGACGGCACCGCCACCGGCACCCGAGACGAACTCGGCGGCAAGGCCTGGGGCGTCAACCGCATGCGTGCGCTCGGCCTGCCGGTGCCGGCCGCCTTCGCGCTACCGACCCTGACGTGCCGTCAGTTCATCGAGACCGGAGCGCTGCCGGCGGACCTCGGCGCGGCCCTGCGCGACGGCATCGCCGCGCTCGAGGCGGCGACCGGCCGACGGTTCGCCTCGGCGGAACGCCCCCTGCTGGTCAGCGTCCGTTCCGGTGCGGCGCAGAGCATGCCCGGGATGATGGACACCCTGCTGAACCTCGGCCTCGACGGCGCTTCCGCGGAAGCGCTCGCGACCGACAGTGGCGATCCCGAGTGGGTCGCCGACGTCCGCGAACGCTTTGCCGAGCAGTACCGCTCCCTGCTCGGCGACGAGGCCCCGAGCGAGGATCCGTGGCGCCAGCTCGAGCAGGCCGTCGCCGCGGTGTTCCGGTCCTGGAACTCCCCGCGCGCGCAGGCCTACCGCGCACACCACGGCCTCGACGACGCCTGCGGCACCGCGGTCACCGTGCAGGCCATGGTGTTCGGCAACCTCGACGAGCACTCCGGCACCGGAGTCCTGTTCACCCGCAACCCGCTCAACGGCGCGCCCGTCGTCTACGGCGAATGGCTGCCCCGCGCCCAGGGAGAAGACGTCGTCTCGGGCAAGCGCACCCCGTTGCCGCTCGAGGCCCTCCGGGACTCCGCGCCCGACGTGCACGCCGAACTGATGGCCCACGCCGCGCTGCTCGAACGCGAACAGGGCGACGTGCAGGACGTCGAGTTCACCGTCGAGTCCGGGCGCCTGCACATCCTGCAGACCCGCAACGCCAAGCGCGCCCCGCTCGCCGCGGTGCGATTCGCCGTCGACCTCGCCCGGGAGGGCCTGATCGACGTGCCGCACGCGCTGGCCCGAGTGACGCCGGCTCAGATCGCGGGCGTTCTCGCGCCAGGTCTGACCGACGAGGTGCGCACGGCCGCCGTCCTGCTCGCCCGCGGCGAACCCGCCTGCCCCGGCGTCGCGACGGGCGTGGTCGTCGTCGATCCCGACGACGCCGCCGACCGCGGCGAGGACGAAGACGTCGTGCTCGTGCGCCCCAGCACCAGCCCCGAGGACGTCCACGGCATGTTGGTCGCCAAGGCCGTCGTCACCGAACAGGGCGGCTCCACCTCCCACGCCGCCCTCGTCTCCCGAGAGCTCGGCGTGGCCTGCGTCGTCGGCTGCGGGGAGGGCGTCGTAGCCGCGCTGGCCGGCCGCACGGTGACGGTCGACGGCGCGACCGGCGAGATCTTCGACGGCGCCCTGCTCTTCGAGCCGGTGGACCTGGCGAACGACCCCTACCTGAGCCAGCTCCGCACCTGGTGCGCCGACCACGCGGGTCCCGCGGACCTTGCCGCCGCCCTCGGATAGCCGTCTTCTGTAGGCGTGTGGGGCCATCCCGGGCTCGCGATAGCCCCACGCGCCGGCAGAGGTTGGACCTGCCTCACCACGAGGGGCGGGAGGCGATGTCGGCCGCGGCGACCGCCTCCACTCGCTCCGCGAGAGGGAAGCTGTGCGGCCCGGCGTGGACCAGATAGGCGCGGTCGAGGTGCAAGGTTTCGATGGCCGAGCGCAGGGACGCGGTGAGCTTGGGTGCGGAGGTGCGCTTGATCTCGACGCCGATGCGCTCGGTGCCGCGAACGATCAGCAGGTCGATCTCCGCCCCCCCGTGAGTCGCCCAGAAGAAGCGCTGCTCCGGCCGGGTGTCGGTGACCGCCGCGAGCTGGGCGAGAACGAACCCCTCCCACGAAGCGCCGAGAACGGGGTGGGACTCGATCGCCGCCCGGTCCGGCAGGTCCAGCAGCGCGTGGAGAAGGCCGCTGTCGTTGAGGTAGACCTTGGGCGATTTCACCTGCCGCTTGCCGACGTTCTCGTGCCACGGCTGCAGTTGCGTGACCACGAGTGCGGCCGTCAGCAGATCGAGATACCGGCGGACTGTGGTGTGCGAGACGCCGAACGACGAGCCGAACCTCGATCCGTTCCAGACTTGGCCGTGCGAGTGCGCGAGCATCCGCCAGAACCTCTCGGTGGTCGTCGAGGGAATCGAACTTCCCAACCCCGGAAGGTCCCGCTCGACGAACGTGCGAACGAAGTCGATACGACGCCGGAAGCTCGTCGCGTCGTTCGGCGCGATGAACGAGCGCGGGAATCCACCCCGCACCCACAGGTCGTCGATCGCGGCCGCTCCGACCTCGTCGAGTGCGAGCGGGGTGAGCTCGTGATAAGCGATGCGCCCCGCGAGGGTCTCCGACGACTGACCGAGAAGATCGGGCGACGCGCTGCCCAGGACCAGGTACCGCCGATCGGGGTGACGGTCAATCAGAACCCGTAGAACCGGAAAGAGCGCCGGACGCCGCTGCACTTCGTCGAGTACGACCAGCCCCTCGAGTGGGCCAAGGGCGAGCTCGGCGTCCGCCAGCCGGGCGACATCGCTGGGCAACTCGAGATCGAAGCGGTGCACGGGGCCGGACCACCCGGCCGCGAGATGTTGCGCCAACGTCGTCTTGCCCACCTGGCGCGCGCCCAAAATCGCCACGCAAGGCTCCGTGCGCAGCAGGTCCGCGCAGGTCGTGGTGTGTCTTCGACGGGCGAGCACGTGCCAAGCTTACCTTGAAATCTGAACGGATGAGATTCAAATTTCAAGGCAAACGGGTCGATGTGCAAGGACGCAGCTAGAACTCCCGAAGCGCCGCCTCGCCTCGGGCGACCAGGGGCGCGATGAGCTCGCCGATGCGGTCGAAGCCCTCGCCGACCGTGAGGCCCGCCGCCGCGCGGTAGTGGATGCCTTCGCAGATGGCGGCCATGCGCCAGAACGCGAAGCCGAGGTACCAGGGGAGTTCGCTCAGGTCCCAGCCGGTCGCCGCGGCGTAGGAGGCGCAGAGCAGGTCGCGCGAGGGGAAGCCGGGGACCTCGCCGGGCACGGCGGCGATGGGACTGTTCAGGCCGCAGAGCCCATCCCAGCCGACGAGCGTGCTCGCGAGGTCGGCGAGCGGGTCGCCGAGGGTGGCCATCTCCCAGTCCAGCACCGCGACGATGTGGCCGTCCGCGCCCATCACGACGTTGTCCAGGCGGTAGTCGCCGTGCACGATCGACTCGCGCTGCGTGACCGGCAGCCGCTTCGACAGCCGCGCGTGCAGGTCCAGCAGGGCGGTCTGGTCTCGGCTGTGGGACGCCTCGAGTTGGCCGCGCCACCTCTTCAGTTGCCGCTCGAGGTACCCGGCCGGGCGGCCGAGTTCGCCCAAGCCGACGGCCGCGGCGTCGACGGCGTGGAGGCGAGCCAGCACCGCGACCAGTTCGGCGGCGAGGCCGTTCGCGTCCGCGGCGTAGCCTTGCAGTTGCGCCTGGGTGCGCACGATCGTGCCGTCGACGAACTCCATGACGTAGAACGGTGCGCCCATCACGTCGTCGCCGGCGAGCGCCACCATGCGCGGAACGGGGACGTCGGTCGGCGCGAGCGCGGCCATGACGCGGTACTCGCGGCCCATGTCGTGCGCGGTGGCGAGGACGTGCCCGAGCGGGGGACGACGCAGCACCCAGTGGGACTGCCCGTCGGTGAGGGAGTAGGTGAGGTTGGAGCGGCCGCCGGAGATCAGCTCGGCTCGCAGGGGGCCGGCGCGATGGTCCGCCAGGAACTCCTCGACGGCCTCGAGGTCCAGACCCGGCAGCGACGAGGCCATGTCCGCACTCTCCATCTGTTCAGATTCGACCGAGCAAATGCTCGGTATCTGGTGTTAGCATCGCCGACGTGGCACTGGCGGGTCAAGACGTCGAAGAGCGCGTCGCGCTCGGAGCGCGCCTGCGCGCGCATCGGGTCGAGCGCGGGTTGAGCCTGCGCGAGGTCGCGGCGGCGGTCGGCGTGAGCGCCGGGACCTGGAGCGCGGTGGAGAACGGCCGCGCGCCGGCCGACGAACCGCGGCTCGAAGCGGTGGCGCGCGTCCTGTCCCTCGATCCCGTCGATCTGCGCGGCGACGTCGCGGAACGAGCGGACGAAGCGGGCGCCTGGCGGACGTTCGAGCCGCTGGAACTGCCCGCGCCCCTTCGCGGCGCACTGCACGCGTTTCTGGAGTTGGGCTACCACGGCGCCACGGTGCGGGACATCGCGCAGCGCGCCGGGCTGTCGGTGCCGGGGGTCTACCACCACTGGCCGAGCAAGCAGCACCTGCTGGTCGAGCTCATGGATTCGACGATGGGGGACCTGCTGCGGCGGGCCGGTCAGGCCCGCTCGGAGGCAGCCGGCCCGGCCGCCCGCCTCGGTGGCCTCGTCGAGTGCCTCGCGCTGTTCCACACCTACCGACGCGAGCTCGCGTTCATCGGCGCCAGCGAGATGCGCAGCCTCGAGGAGCCGGACCGCACCCGGATCGTCGGCCTGCGCACGGCGATGCAGCGGATGGTCGACGACGAGGTGGAGGAGGGCGTGCGTGGCCGGGTGTTCGGCACGCGCCGCCCCCACGAGGCAGCGCGCGCCGTCGTCACCATGTGCGTCGCGCTGCCGCAGTGGTGGTCGCCCACCGGCCCGTCGACGCCGGAGCAGACCGCCGCCCAGTACGTCGATTTCGCCCTCGACCTCGTTGGGCTACGCACGTGCACACCAGAAGGAGCCAGCACATGATCGAGATTCCCCAGCCCTCGGAACGGGCCCTCGCGCTGCACGCCGAGGCCACCGCCTTCCTGCAGGACTCGGTGCTGCCCGCGGAGGCGATCGTCGAGGAGTGGCGCCGCAAGATCGACCCGGCCGACCACTCCGCCCCGCCGGTCGTGGCCGACCTCGCCCGCGAAGCTCGATCGCGCGGGCTGTGGAACCTCTTCCTGCCGTCGGAGTCCGGGCTGACCCAGCGCGAGTACGCGCCGATCGCCGAGCTCTCCGGCTGGAGCCTGGAACTCGCGCCGGTCGCGATGAACTGCCAGGCCCCGGACACCGGCAACATGGAACTGCTGCACCTCGTCGGCACCAAGGCGCAGCAGGAGCAGTGGCTGGGGCCGCTGATGGAGGGTCAGATTCGGTCCGCGTTCGCGATGACCGAACCCGACGTCGCGTCCTCGGACGCCACCAACATCGCCACCCGCATCGAACGCGACGGCGACGGGTACCGGATCACCGGCCGCAAGTGGTGGACCTCCGGAATCCTCGACCCGGACTGCAAGGTCCTCATCGTGCTCGGCGTCTCCGACCCGGACGGACCGGCGCACGCCCGGCACACGATGGTGATCGTCCCGCGCGACGCCGCGGGCATCGAGGTCGAACGGGACCTGTCCGTCCTCGGGCACCACCACCGCGTTGGCCACGGCCTCGTGCGCTTCGACGGCGTCCGCGTTGGCGCCGACGCCGTCCTCGGCGAACACGGCGGCGGCTTCGCGGCGGCCCAGGCACGGCTCGGTCCGGGTCGGATCCACCACTGCATGCGCGCGCTCGGCGCCGGCGAACGAGCGCTGGCGATGACCGTCGCGCGGGCGAAAGACCGCATCGCTTTCGGCAAGCCACTCGCGGAGCAGGGCACGATCCGCGCGGACCTCGCGCGTTCGCGCGTCGAACTCGACCAGGCCCGGCTGATCTGCCTCTACGCCTGCCACGTCATCGACACCCAGGGCAACAAGGCCGCCCGCAATCTCGTGGCGCAGGCGAAGGTCGTCATTCCGCGAGTCGTCGCGGAGATCATCGACCGCGCCATCCAGGTCCACGGCGGCGCCGGCGTCAGCGACGTGACCCCGCTGGCCGAGATGTACTCCTGGCACCGCGCGATGCGCCTGTTCGACGGCCCGGACGAGGTCCACCTCGAAGCTCTGGCTCGCACCGAACTCAAGCGCGAACCCGCACTGCGCCTGCCGGCGCTCGTCTACTGACCGCGGGAGTGCCGTTGCGTCCGACGTTGCGAGACCCACCGGACGCCAGACGTCGGACGCAACGACGGCTTTGGGCGCCTAGGGTTCGGAGCATGAGCACCGATGCGATGTGGGGCCTGATCGACCGTGCCCGTTCCGAAGCGGCCGAGCCCGCGAAGGTCGCGTCGCGGCTCGTCGAGGTCCTGGCCGAGCAGGATCCGACGTTCATCCTCGCGACCGACCAGGCGATGCGCGAGACGATGGCCGCCGCCTACGGCTGGCCGCTGTGGGGTGCCGCCTACCTGATCAACGGCGGATGCTCCGACGACGGCTTCGACTACTTCCTGGCGGGGCTGCTCGGCACGGGCCGGGCCAACTTCGAGGCCGCGGTGGCCGACCCCGATTCGCTCGCGGACCTCGACGACGCCACGCTCCAAGCCGCGTGCGACGGCGAAGACGTGCTGGCGGCTCCCTATCGGGCCTACGAACGCGCGACCGACGAAGAGTTGCCGATCGGCGGCCACGTACCGCGCTCCGAGCTCGGCGCGGAGTGGGACTTCGACGACGCCGCCGAGATGAGCGCCCGGTACCCGCGGCTGTGGGAGCGCTTCGGCGCCGCCGACTCCGGGGCGTCCGCCGAAGGGTGACCCATAGGTCACCCTTGAGCGGACGCCACGAGATGTTCAGCGGGTCGCGCCGGCCAGGACCAGGCGGTAGCGGACCTGGAGCGCCTCCATGAACGCGCTCGACGGCTCGGGCGGGACGTTGGCGTTCAGCACGCCGGCGAGGGCGTCGAGGCAGACGTGGTAACCGGCAGCGGCGGACTCCGCGGGCGGGGCGTCGGGCGTCGGCACGAGCCACGTCGTGAGCAGCAGTTCCGTACCGTCCTGATGGGGCGTCAGTTCCCAGCGCAGGATTTCGGTGTCCCAGCGGAACTCGAACACCTTCGGCGGGTCCCACACGAGCAGTTCGCCGGGCAGGACGGGGTCCTCGTCGAGGTCGTACTTCTCGATGATTCCCGGCCAGAACGGCATCGTCAGCGCGCCACCGGCCGCGCGCTCGCCGACGATGTCGCACGGGAACCACTGCCGCAGGTCCTCGGCCTCGTTGAGCGCGCGCCACACCCGCTCCGGTGGGTGGCGCAGCACGCGCCGGAAGTGCAGACCGACTCGGTCGCCGTCGCGCAGGATCGTTCCCAGGTCGGTCATCGTTGCTCCTCGTCGAGATGGCGTTCCAGTGCGTCCAGGCGGTCGGCCCAGATCTCGCGGTAGGGCGCGAGCCAGGCGTCGGCCGCCAGCAGGGGCGCGGGATTCAGGCGGTACCAGCGGCGCTGGGCGTCGGGGCGTACGAGCACGAGGCCCGCCTCGCGCAGGGTGCGCAGGTGCTTGGAGACGCTCGGCTGCGAGAGGCCCGTCTGTCCGACGAGATCCCCGACGAGGCAGTCGCCCTGCCGCAGCAGGTCGAGGATCCGGCGCCGATTCGGCTCGGCGAGAACCTCGAAGACCTCCACCTCTCTATATTCCGTACCAGTTATATGCTTGTCAAGGCATGAAATGTGAGGAGTGTTTCGACGCCGGACATCTCCCGCACCGACAACCGGTGGGAAACCGTCGGTGGCTCCTCGTACGGTCGGCACCGCGTGCGTGGACGTCGAGTAGAGCGAGTCGGTCTGCTCGGCGCCGCACGACCAAACTTCCCGGGCCGAACGTTCCCCGGCCCCGCCGCGTCCAACTCTCCGGAACGCGAAATGTTTGTAGGGGATGTCATTCCCCACAACCATCCGCCAGCGGGGAGGCAGCAGGGTGATCGGTCGTCGGATCGTGCCGTTCGGGGTTGTGGCTCTGCTGCTCGCCGGTTGCGCGGAGAGCCCTGACGTGGCTCAGGGCCCGCAGGCGCCCGCAGGGTCGGTGACGCCGAGGCCCACAGCCCCGGACGCACTGGTCGCCGCGGCGGCGGAGTGGAAGGACTTCCCGGCCAAGGCCAGGTCGCGGCCGCTGCTGGTCCTAGTGGACGAGTTCGGCGGAGGCTTCAAGACCAGCGAGGCCAAGGAGGCCTTCTACGCGGGCAGGTGGCGTGCCCCGGAGGATCTGCCGCCGACGCCCCAAGAGTTCGGCGGCTACCCCGTGATCGACGCTGCCGACGCGCTGGAGGTGCTGCGCCGCGAGCAGTCCGGCGGCAGGACCGAGGGGAGCGAACTCGAAGTCGTGAAGGTGCGGCTCGTGACCGTGCCGGACGTGGTGACCGACCGCGGTCCGGCCGACCTGCCCGCCTGGCGCGTGGACTTCGACAAGGGTTCGGCGCCGTGGTTCGTCGTGGCGACGGCGGAGCCTGCCAGATACTCCCCGAAGCGGGTGGCCGAGTCCTTCTACAACGTCGTGGGCGAGGTGACGGACACCGAACTGACCGTCCGTCACCTCGGCTCGGCCGACTCGCCAGGAGGGTGCGGCGCGGACTATCGGATCGAAGCGTTCGAATCGGACACCGCCGTCGCCTACCGCGTCGTGGAGGTCGAACGGCCTGCGCCCGAGCCGAGCGAGGAACCCGTTGAGTGCGCCTCCATGCTGTACGGGCGGGAAACGCCGCTCACGCTGGAGAAGCCGATCGGCAACCGCGTGCTGCTCAACGTCTTCGACGGCCGAGTCGAGCCCAGTGCTCTGGTCGACTCCGGCGAGTTCACCCATCCCGCTATGGGCTGATTTCGCACCTCGGCAACGGAAACTGTCGTACCCCGCGCTCATCCTCATCGGGTCGGCACGTCCGGGGAGAAGAGTTGAACGAGCCAGTGCCGTTGGTGCGGCGGCCGCGCGGTCGGCCGCACCGGCCGCAGTACCTGTGGGAGATCGAGGCGGCGAAGCAGCAGCGGCTCGGCGCGCGAGCTCGCCGGCGTGGCCTGCCGAACGACCCGATGGAGGTCGACCCCGAAGACCTCGACGCCGCGTGGCTGGACTGGCAGTGGTCGCTGGGCTGGGTGTCCTCCGACGCGATCGTCCGGGCCGTGGGCGGGGGAGCGTTGGCCGCGCTGCGCGGCCTGGACACCCGGCAGTGCCCGTGGCCCACGAGGGGCGACGTGACGGAGCCCCTGCTGCGGGAGCACTGGTTCTTCGGGTGGATGCGTCGCGGTGGACGAGAGCAACTCGACGAGCGTCGTCGCGCGGCGTGCCGGGTGCTCCCGTTCCGGGAGCCCTCGAGCTGAGCGTCCTACGCTGCCAAACGTGAGCGAACCGGCCTACCTGACCAACACCCGCGCGGGCTACGACGCGATCGCCGTCGACTACGCGGAGCGGTTCAACGGCGAACTCGCGCGCAGGCCGTTGGACCGGGCGTCGGTGGGGGCGTTCGCGGAACTCGTCGCCGGTGTCGGTCCGGTCGCCGACGTGGGCTGCGGACCCGGCGTCACGACGGGCTTTCTCTCCGCCCGCGGGGTCGACGTCTTCGGCCTCGACCTCTCGCCCGGCATGCTCGCGCTCGCCCGCCGCGACCATCCCGGCCTGCGATTCCTCGAGGGAACGATGACGGCCCTGAGCCTCGCGGAGGACAGCCTCGCCGGGCTGCTGGCGTGGTACTCGATCATCCACATTCCCGCGGACGGCCTGCCCGGCGTCTTCGCCGAGTTCGCGCGAGTGCTCCGCCCCGGCGGATGGCTGCTGCTCGGCTTCCAGATCGGCGACGAGGTCCAGCACCACGACGAAGGCTTCGGCCACCCCGTGAACCTGGACTTTCGACGCCTACAGCCCGACCGCATCGAAGAACTGCTCGATGCGGCCGGGCTGCGGGTCGAAGCTACGGTGCGGCGCCGCCCGGACGACTGGGAGAAGACCTCCCAGGCGCACGTGCTGGCGCGGTTGCCCGAGGGCTAGGGCGTGTCTCCTTATTCGAGTAGCCAGATGGTGATGGCTCGCAGGACGACGCCACCGCGGTAGGTGAGTGCGAGCTTGTCGTAGCGGGTGGCCAATCCTCGCCACTGCTTGAAAACGTTGAA
>JBQTIB010000103.1:0-29051 GCA_052389435.1 Sporichthyaceae bacterium
CGACCTGACCGACGAGGAGTGGGCCCGGATCGAGCCGTTGTTGCCCGATCGCACCCCGCGGCGGGGCGGGCAATGGCGTGATCACCGGTTGGTCCTGAACGCGGTGTCCTGGCGGACGCGGACGGGATCGCCGTGGCGGGATCTGCCGGCGGAGTACGGGCACTGGAAAACGGTCTACAACCGGCATCGCCGCTGGTCGGGGGACGGAACCTGGGAACGGGTGCTGGCCGAACTGCGCCGCGACGCCGATCTGGAAGAGGGCCCGAACTGGGTCGTCGGGATCGACGCCGGGATCGTGCGGGCCCACCAGCACGCCGCCGGCGCGAGGAAGACTCCGCCGTCCGACATCGACCCGGAGGTCCTTGCGGGTACCCGCCTGGACACGGGGGGCGAATACGAATGACAAGAATCCGCCCGACCGTCCTGACGTTCCGTCAGATCGTGAGGCGATCGGCCGGTCGCGGGGCGGTCTGACCAGCAAGATTCACCTGGTGGCGGACAGCAGATGCCGGCCGATCTCCCGGGTCACCACCGCGGGGCAGCGCCACGACTCCCTGGCCTTCGAACCGTTGATGGGCGCCATCCGCATCGAGCGACGCAGGGGCGGTCGAGCACGCACCCGTCCCGGACGGGTACTGGCCGACAAGGCCTACTCCAATCGCACGATCCGCTCCCACCTGCGCAAACGCGGAATCCGCGCCACGATTCCGCAGCCGGCCGACCAGATCGCCGGCCGAGCACGGCGCGGTTGCAGCGGTGGTCGCCCGCCCGCCTTTGACCCCGAGGCCTACAAACAGCGCAACGTCGTCGAGCGGGCGATCAACAGGCTCAAGGGCCACCGCGCCGTCGCCACCCGCTACGACAAGCGCGACTTCGTCTTCCGCGGAACGATCGACGTCGCCTCGATCCGGATCTGGCTACGGGACCCCGTCAGATGATCCGCGGGACACGCTCTAGCTCGCGGGGTCGTCGAGCTCAACGGTCGCCACGTTCGCCAGGCCGCTGATCTCCAGCACCCGGGCGACGATGGAACCCGGGCAGACCCGCACGGTCATGCCGTGGCTGGAGAACTCGAACAGGGCGGCCATGCCGGCGCTGTCGAGGTAGCGCACCGCGCGCAGGTCGACGCGGATGCCGTTGCCGACCGCGGCGGCCTGTTCCAGGGCGCCGCGCAGCCGGGGGGCCGTTGCGAGGTCGACCTCGCCGATGACGGTGACGTCGCCGCCGTCTACCCGGGCGGCGAATACCTCGGCGGGGACGTCAGTCGGCACGGCCCAACTCCTTCGACAGTCGAACGGTCGTTCCCTGGGGGCCACTGTCCACTGCAGTGGAGTCCATCAGCAATTCCATCAGTTCTAGCCCACGTCCGCGATGCCCGCGGTCGCTGGGTGGCTTCCACGCCCCACGGTCGCGCACCACGAGTTCCAGTCGCCCCTCGTCGATCGTGCCGACGAGGTCGACGAGCGCTTCGCCGGCGAGCCGGTGGCCGTGCTCGAGGGCGTTGGCGCAGGCCTCTCCGGCCGCGAGCAGGATGGCCTCGAGTTCCATCCGCGGCACGCTGTTCGCGGTCAGCCAGCCCCGCAGCGCGGCCCGAGCGGGTGCGAGCGCGGCCGGGTCGGGCCGCAGCGTCGTGCGGAAGTCAGCCGGGGCGCGGTGGCGGTAGAGGAGCAGCGCTACGTCGTCGGCCTGACCCTCCTCGGGCAGTGCGGCCTCGAGTACGGCGGCGGCGACGTCGTCCTCCAACCGCAGCGCGCGGGCGTCGCGGACGGCGTCGGCGAGGCGTGCGATGCCGACGTCCGGGTGCTCGCCCCGGCGTTCGGCCAGGCCGTCGGTGTACAGCGCGAGCAGGGATCCCGGCTCGAGGCTGGCCTCCGCCTGGGTGCGCAGCGGCCGCGTCGAGCCGGCCAGCGGCACCGACCGTGCGCTGTCCAAGAGTTCCAACCGCCCGTCCGGATGAGCCAGGACCGCCGGGGGATGTCCGGCGGTCGAATATCTGACATTCCCCGAATGCCGATCGATAACCGCGCAGAAAACGCTCGTGTACTCGGCGTGGGGCGTGGCGGCGGCGAATTCGTCGAGGGCGCTGAGGACGTCGGCAGGCGCTTTGAGTTGGAGCAGCAGCGCGCGGCAGGCGCTGCGCAGCTGTCCCATGACGGTGGCGGCGTCGAGTCCCTTGCCGATGCAGTCCCCGACCACCAGGCCGACCTGGCCTTCGCCGAGGTCGATGACGTCGTACCAGTCCCCGCCGACCTCCAGCGGACGCTCCCCCGGGGAGTAGCGCGCGGCGAAGCCGGCGGGCATCCGGCTGGGGCCCAGCAGCGAGCGCTGCAGGGTCAGTGCGACGGAGCGCTGCTGCTCCACCGCTTCGGTTCGAGCCGTCACGTCTCGAAAGCTGCCCACGACCAGCCGCTGTCCACTCTGCGGGTCGTGCAAAGAGCCGTACATCACTTCGATCCAGAGCCGACGGCCGGAGGCGTGGCGGAACGGAATGGTCACCCGGCCGCTCTCCTGGTCGGCGATCTGGGCGGAGGCGGCGGCGAGTTGCGCGTAGGCCTCGGGCTCGGTGCGCAGATCCGGCCACCAGGGGTGTGGCCGCAGCGCGGGCAGGTCGTCGATCGGGTAGCCGACGAGCTCCCGGAACGCGTCGTTGACCTCGAGCAGCATGCCGTCGGAGTCCGCGACGGCGAGGGCGTCCTGAATCGTGTCCATGAGCACGCGCCGCCAGGACGCGTCCTGACTGCGCAACCGGGCGAGCTCGAGGTTGGCGTGGACGCGGGCGAACAGTTCGCTGGCCGAGAACGGCTTGGCGAGGTAGTCGTCGGCGCCCGCGGCCATGCCGGCGATCGCCGCCTCCTCCCCGGCGCGTGCGGAGAGCATGACGACCGGTACCAGCGCCGTGCGGCGGTCCGCGCGCAGCGCGGTCAGGAGGCCGAACCCGTCGAGGCCGGGCCTCCTCACGTCGGTCAGCCCGAGGTCAGGAACGTTGGCCAGCGCCGAGGCGAGGGCGACGCGGCCGTCGGGGGCGGTGCGCACGTCGAACTGGCTGCGGAGCAGGCCGGCGATGTACTCGCGCATGTCGGCGTTGTCGTCGACGACGAGGACCTCCCGTCGTGGACCGTCGGGCAGGTCGGCAACCGAACCCGCCGCCACCTCGGCGGGGTCGAACCAGCGATCGGTCTCCGCGAGAAAGCCCGCTGCCGCGTCGACGCCCGGGACGGCGTCGGCAACGCCTTCGCGTACCGCCTCGGGCGGGAGGTGGGCGGTCCCGGTGGCGACGCGAACGGTCACCACGGTGCCCTCGCCGAGCCGGCTGGACAGGCTCGCCTCGCCGCCGTGCAGGGCGGCGAGGTCGGCGACCAGTGCCAGCCCGATCCCGGTGCCCTCGTAGGTGCGGGCCCGGGTGGCGCGGGCGCGTTGGAAGCGTTCGAAGACCAGGGGCTGTTCTTCGTGGGCGATGCCGACGCCGGTGTCCGCGACGGTCAGCGTGGCCATCCCGTCGACCGGCCGCAGCGCCACCGTGACCCCGCCGAGGAAGGTGAACTTCAGCGAGTTCGACAGCAGGTTGCACACGACCTTCGTCCACATCTCGCGGTCGACGTAGACGGGCTCGCCGATCGGTTCGGCCTCCAGGTGCAGGGTCAGCCCGGCGCGATCGAACGCGGAGCGGAACATGCTGACCAGTTCGCCGGTCAGCGCGGCGAGGTCGACGGGCTCGTAGCTCGCGGTCATCCGGCTCGCCTCGAGCCGGGAGAAGTCCAGCAGGTTGTTGACCAGGCGGAGCAGGCGGTGTCCGTTGCGCTGCACGAGGGTGACCCGCTCGCGCTGTCCCTCCGTCAACGGGTCGCGCTGATCGGTCAGGGCGTCGTTGGCCGGGCCGAGCAGGAGGGTCAGCGGGGTCCGGAACTCGTGGCTGACGTTGGTGAAGAAGGCGGTCTTCGCCGCGTCGAGTGCGGCGAGGTCCTCGGCGCGGTGTCGCTGCCACTGGTAGGCGCGGAGCGAGGCCAGGCCACCGGATATCTGATGGGCAATCAGATCGATGAGGGCGGGGACGTCGGGGTCGTCGGGCCGGTAGGGATTGAGCGCCGCGACGAACACGCCGTACGGGTCTTCGCCGGGTCCGGCCGGCAGGGGGACCAGGACCGCCTCGGTGGGCGGCACGCTCCAGGCCCCGGTCGGAAGCGGCAGCGTCCACGATCGCAGGTCGACGGTGGTGGGCCCGGCTTCCAGGGCGCTGCGGAGCGGCCAGAGCGGGTCGTCCAGTGGCAGCACCTCCGGGGCCGCGGGGTGGCCGGCGACGATGCCCGAGCAGGCCGCCAGACGCGCTCGCGTGCCGGCGGCGCTCTGGCGTTCGAGGAGGTAGACCATCGTGAACGGAAGCGAGCGCCGGTCCCGTTCGAGCCGTTCGGCGACGTGCTCGAGCAGGTCCCGTTCGGTACCGACCGTGTCCCGCGGGCCGACGAGGTCGACGACGAGTTCCATGCGCCGTTGGGCGAGGACGCGTTCGGTGTCCTCGCTGACGACGCAGAGCAGTCCGGCGGTCTGTCCCGCGTCGTCGTGCAGGGGGCTGTAGGAGAAGGTGTGGTAGGTCTCCTCGGGGTAGCCGTTGCGCTCGAGGATCAGCGGCAGCGCCTCGTCCCAGGTTGCCCGGCCGGTGGCGAGCACGGAGTCGATGCGCGGGGCGACGTCGGCCCAGACCTCGGCCCAGACCTCGCGCGCGGGACGTCCGAGCGCCCACGGGTACTTCCGACCGAGGGTGTCGCGGCGGTAGGCGTCGTTGCAGAAGAACGTGAGGTCGCGTCCCCAGCCCAGCCACATGGGGAACCGCGAGGTCAGCACGGTGCGCAGCGCGATCTGCAGCGACTGCGGCCAGGTCGTGGCGGGCCCAAGGGCCGTCGAGGCCCAGTCCACGTGCCCGAGGTCGGCCCCGACCTCGCCGCCGATCAGCGCGGCCTCGACCAGAAAGCCCTCTGGCGAAGGTGCCAACGTCACGCCGGTCAGACTATGGGGTGGGCCGCCGGCCGCTCCCGTCCCGCCGGATCGTGCCCCCGAAGTCCTCGGCGTCGACGCGCCGCCCGGCGCTCCAGAAGGTCTGCGGCGAGGTAGGGGCGGCACCCTCCTGGAGCCGTCGAGGGCGACCACGACGGGCACCTCGACGCCCGCCGCGCCCGACCGGCGGACGGTGGGAGCAGCGCGACCCACCGCCCACCCCAACCACGTCGTCCGGAAGATCCCCGGGACAGGGGTCGCCGGACAGGTCCCCGGCCGGGGCGTGCCGAAGCGTCGGGGTCGGGGGTCCGACGCCGGCGCCCGCGGGCGGGTTGGTTCAGGCTGCGCTGGGCTGTGGTTGGAGGCCGCGTTCGTTGCGCCGGTGGGTGTTGCGCACTGGCCGCCTGTCCGGGTCGAGGTGTGTGCGGTCGAGCAGGTACCGCTCGGCCTTTCCGGTCTGGGCCCGGCTCGCGCCCTTGGGCAGGTCGGCGACGATCGAGGCGATGACGGCGGCCTGTTCGTAGGAGATCTCTCCGGCGGCGAGTTGGTCGTAGGTCCAGGCCGAGGGAGTCCACCTGTGCCTCGAGGCCGTGGTGGGTGCGCAGCAGGGCGAACGGGTCGCCGTCGGAGAAGGACCCGTTCGCCGGGTCGTCCATCGCTGCACGCACGCCCGCGAGCGCTTCGCCGAGGGCGGCGTAGGCGTCGAGGACGGGGTGGGCCATGTCGAACACACTATCGAACATGCGTTCTAACTACAAGGTATAAGGCAAACTGAAAGGGATAATCCTCTTCCGTTCCTCGAGTCAGTCGAGCAGGTACCGAGAGCCCGGACATCGTTGGGCGGATACGTCGCCGCCGGCGCGTCGGGATCGTCGATGTCACAGGCGAGGCCGCGTTGACTGCACCTGTACGACGAAAACGCATGCCAGCCCGTATTACAAAGCGGTTCAACTGGAGTAGCTTGGCTGTATGACCACACGCACGCTGACCTTCCGCGCGGACGCCGAAGTCGACGCTGCGCTGACCCGACTCCAGGAGAGCCAGCAGGCCTCCGTCTCCGACGTCATTCGTCGCGCCATCCTCGACGCGGCCAAGGCGGCGGACCGCGAGGAGACCCGGCGGTGGGCGGAGGAACAGTTGGCCGATCCCGAACAGGTCGCTTTGACTCTGCAGGTCAACCGCGACATGCAGGCTCGCAGCGCCTATTGGAACGACGAGCACCCCACGTGAGAGGCGATGTCTACGAGCTGGAGCCCCGACCCGCGAGGGGCCACGAGCAGACCGGGGACCGATACGGCGTGATCCTTCAGGCCGACTACTTCCCGTGGTCGACGGTCGTCGTCGCTCCGACATCGGCGAGCGCGAAGCCAGGCCCGATCCGGCCGCAGGTGCACCTCGAAGGGGAAGACACCGTCGTGCTGGTCGACCAGATGCAGGCGGTCGATCCCGAACGCCGCCTCGGGCGCATGGTCGGGCGCCTCGGCTACGCCGAGATGGCCGAGGTCGAGACGGCGATGCGGCGGGTCCTGGACCTGTGACGCGTCGGGTTGGCTCGAGCCGTCCGGCGCACCTCAGCCCAGGAACTCCTCGACGATGAGGTCGGCGGCGTGGACGGGGGACATCTCCCCGGCTTCGACCTGGGCCTGCAGGTCGCGGCCCAGGGACTGGGCCTTCTCGTCGTTTCGCAGGCGGCGGTCGAGGTCGTCGCGGACGGTCGCCCACATCCACTCGAGACGCTGAGCCTTGTGCAGGGCGGCGAGGCGGCCGTTGGCTTCGAGGTGCTTGAGGTGGCCGCCCAGCGAGTCCCACACCTCGGCCAAACCACTGTCGGTGAGCCCGCTGCACGTCAGGACGGGCGCGATCCAGCCGGTGCCGCCGTCGCCGAGGAGCTTGAGGGTGTTGCCGAGTTCTCGAGCGGCGACGAAGGCGTCGGTCTCGCCGGGGCCGTCGGCCTTGTTCACGGCGATGACGTCGGCGAGTTCCAGGACGCCCTTTTTGATGCCCTGGAGGGAATCGCCGGTCCGGGCGAGCGCCAGGAGCAGGAAGGAGTCGGTCATCTGGGAGACGGTGGTCTCGGACTGCCCGACGCCGACGGTCTCGACCAGCAGCACGTCGTATCCCCCGGCGGCGAGGACGACGAGCGCGGAGCGGGTCGCGCGGGCGACGCCGCCGAGGGTGCCCGCGCTCGGCGACGGGCGGATGAACGCGTTCGGGTCGTTGGCCAGGCGTGCCATGCGGGTCTTGTCGCCGAGGATCGAGCCGCCGGTCCGAGTCGAGGACGGGTCCACGGCCATGACCGCGACCCGGTGCCCGATCGAGGTCAGGTAGGTCCCGAAGCCGTCG
This sequence comes from Sporichthyaceae bacterium, assembly GCA_052389435.1. Taxonomy (GTDB): domain Bacteria; phylum Actinomycetota; class Actinomycetes; order Sporichthyales; family Sporichthyaceae; genus JBQTKD01. The sequence continues at coordinate 7,330 of JBQTIB010000103.1, forward strand.
ATGAACGTCGACTTCCCGACGCCCGGCACCCCGGTGATCCCAATGCGCCGCGCCGCGCGCGCATGCGGATCGAGCGCCGAGAGCAACTCGCCGGCCAACACGCGATGCTCGGCGCGAGTCGACTCCACGAGCGTGACGGCGCGGCCGAGCGCCGTCCGGTTTCCGGAGAGCACGCCGTCGACGAGTTCGGAGACGCTGACCCCCACCTACCTCACCGTCCGCTGCGGGCGGGTGGGGCCATTGGCGCGCGGGGATGGCCCCACGCGCCCATAGAAGTTGCAGCCCACGGGCTCAGGAGCTCGCGCGGAGGGCGGCGAGCAGCGCAAGCGCCGCATCCGGGATCACCGTGCCGGGGGTGAAGACCGCGGCCGCACCCTCGTCGAGCAGGGGCTGGACATCCTGCGGCGGAATGACGCCGCCGACGACGACCATCACGTCCGCGCGGCCCACGTCGGCGAGTGCCTGCCGCAGCGCGGGGACCAGGGTGAGGTGGCCCGCCGCCAGGCTCGACACCCCGACGATGTGCACGTCGGCCTCGACGGCCTGCCGCGCAACCTCCTCCGGGGTGGAGAACAGCGGGCCGACGTCGACGTCGAACCCGAGGTCGGCGAACGCGGTGGCGATGACCTTCTGGCCGCGGTCGTGGCCGTCCTGGCCCATCTTGGCGACCAGGATGCGCGGGCGACGGCCCTCGGCCAACTCGAAGTCCTCGGCGGCGGCGCGGACCTGCGCGACCTTGGGGTTGGCTCCGGACTCGGCGCGGTACACGCCGGTGATCGTACGGATCGCGCCGGAGTAGCGGCCGAAGACCTTCTCCATCGCATCCGACATCTCCCCGACGCTGGCCTTGGCCCGCGCGCAGTCCAGGGTCGCGGCGAGCAGGTTGGTCTCGTCGCCGCTGCCGGGCGCCACCGTCATCCCCGCGACCTCGGTCAGGCGGGCGAGTGCGGCCTGGCAGGCCGCCTCGTCGCGTTCGGCGCGCAGCTGCGCCAGCTTGGCGATCTGCTTCTCGCGCACCGCGCGGTTGTCGACCTTCAGGACCTCGATGTCGTCGGCGCCGGCCACCTGGTACTTGTTCACGCCGATCACGGTCTGCAGCCCCGAGTCGATCCGGGCCTGGGTGCGGGCCGCGGCCTCCTCGATGCGCATCTTCGGAATGCCGGCCTCGATGGCCTTGGCCATGCCGCCGGCCTCTTCGACCTCCCGGATGCGCGCCCACGCCTTCGCGGCGAGCTCCTGGGTCAACTTCTCCACGTACGCCGAGCCGCCCCACGGGTCGATGACCCGGCAGGTCCCGGACTCGCGCTGCAGCAGCAGTTGGGTGTTGCGGGCGATGCGCGCGGAGAAGTCCGTCGGGAGTGCGAGCGCCTCGTCGAGGGCGTTGGTGTGCAGCGACTGGGTGTGGCCCTGGGTCGCGGCCATCGCCTCGACGCAGGTCCGCACGACGTTGTTGAACACGTCCTGCGCGGTCAGCGACCAGCCGGAGGTCTGGCTGTGCGTGCGGAGCGAGAGCGACTTCTCGCTCTTGGCGCCCTGCTCGCGGACCAGCTTGGCCCAGAGCAGGCGCCCGGCCCGCATCTTGGCGACCTCCATGAAGAAGTTCATGCCGATCGCCCAGAAGAACGACAGCCGCGGGGCGAACGCGTCGATGTCCAGCCCGACCGCCTGACCCGCCCTCAGATACTCGACGCCGTCGGCCAGGGTGTACGCGAGCTCGAGGTCGGCCGTCGCTCCGGCCTCCTGCATGTGGTAGCCGGAGATGGAGATCGAGTTGAACCGGGGCATGTGCCGGGAGGTGAAGGCGAAGATGTCGGCGATGATCCGCATCGACGGGGTCGGCGGGTAGATGTAGGTGTTGCGGACCATGAACTCTTTGAGGATGTCGTTCTGGATGGTCCCGGTCAGCTGCTCGTGCTTCACGCCCTGCTCTTCGGCCGCGTGGATGTAGAGCGCGAGCACCGGAAGCACCGCGCCGTTCATCGTCATCGAGACCGACATCTGGTCCAGCGGGATGCCGTCGAACAGCTGGCGCATGTCCAGGATCGAGTCGATCGCGACGCCCGCCATGCCGACGTCGCCCGGCACGCGCGGGTGGTCGGAGTCGTAGCCGCGGTGCGTCGGGAGGTCGAATGCGATCGACAGGCCCTTCTGACCCGCCGCCAGATTGCGCCGGTAGAAGGCGTTGGACTCCTCCGCGGTGGAGAAGCCCGCGTACTGGCGGATCGTCCACGGCTGATTGACGTACATCGTCGGATAGGGACCCCGGACGAACGGTGCGATGCCGGGGAAGGTGTCGAGGAAGTCGAGGCCTGCGGTGTCCTCGGGGCCGAACAGCAGCGGAACCTCGATGCCCTCGGGGGTCTGCCAGGGCTGCGCCTCGCTCGACCAGGACGCGTCTTCGACGGGCGGCGGGCCCAACTCGACGGCGGAGAAGTCGGGGAGCACGGTCATGCCGAACCTTCCTTGGCCTGGGAGTAGAGCTCTTCCCATCGGATGCGCGGCAGTCCGCCGCTCGGCACCTCGGGTGTCGGGGTGCGTGCCGGGGAGTTCTCCGCGGTCGGCGGGAACACGGTGACCCCGACGATGGAGTCCGTTCCGTCGAGGAGCCGGGCGAGGGTGGTCTCGCGCGAGACGGCGAGACGCTCGGCGACGACGCCCGCCCGAAGGACCTCGACGATGCCGCCGGCGGCTTCCATCCGCTGGAACCGTTCCCAGGCGGCGGCGGCGAGTTGTTCGGTGAACGACTCCACGTACCAGGCCCCGCCGGCCGGGTCGATGACCTTGGCGACGTGCGCCTCCTCCACGATCAGCGTCGGGGTGTTGCGGGCGATGCGCCGGGCCAGGGCGTCCGGCCGGCCGATCGCCGCGTCGAACGGACGCACGGTCACCGCGTCCGCTCCGCCCACGCAGGCCGCGAATGCGGCGAGGGTGGTGCGGAGCATGTTGTTCCACGGGTCGGCCACCGTCGTCATCGGCCACGAGGTGACCGCGTGCTGGCGCTGGCCGGCGTGCGGCCCGAGGGCACCCGCGGCCTGCGCGACGCGGGCCCAGGTGCGCCGGGCGGCACGGAGCTTGCAGATCGTCGTGAACTGGTCCGCGGTCGCGGCGAAGCGGAACTCCAACTGTCCGAGCGCGGTGGCGACGTCGAGGCCGCCCTCGAGGAGGGTCCGCAGCGCCGCGACGCCCGCGGCCAGCGCGAGCGCGAGTTCCTGGGCCTCGGTGGCTCCGGCGTCGTGGTAGGGCAGCGCGTCCACGACGACGGTCCGCAGCAGCGGCGAGGCCGCCGCGCGCCTGGCCAGGTCCACGACGCCGTCCGCGTCGAGGCCGGAGAAGTCGCCCGTGCGGGCCGCCCAGCCGATCGGGTCCACGCCGAGGCTGCCGCGCAGTTCGACCGGGTCCACCCCGCGGGAGGCCGCGTAGTCCAGGTAGGCGTTCGCGGCCGCGACGGAGTCCGGGGCGGCGTCCAGGCAGACCCCGGCGAGGTCGAGCAGCACGCCGTCCAGGGCCGTCGACAGATCCGAGACGGCGATGCCGCCCGCGCCGAGCCGCAGCCACAGCGAGGTGGCCCCGCCCTCGAGGTCCTCCAGGACGTACTCGCGCAGCGTCTTGGGATCGTCCTCGGCGTAGCAGGTGCGCACGTCCCAGCCGGCGACGACGCCGTCCGGCGTCGCGCCGCGGGTGAACGGAGCCGCGCCCGGAACGCCGGTGGGCGCCGCGTCGGCGGAGGCGGTGTAGAGCGGGGAGATCGCCAGGCCGTCGGCGGTCGTCGTGGTCAGGGTGCCCAGCGGGTCCTCGACGGAGTCGACCTTGGCGGCGCGGGCGACGACCTTGGCCACCAGCCCCTCCCACTGGGTGGGACTACCGGCGGGGAAGTCCCCGCCCAGCACGAGATCGTCGGTGGGTGCGGTCATCGATGGCGGGCCTTTTCGAATCGAAGTGACGGTCGGTCAGCTCGCTCAGTCGGCCGGCGTGCCGGCGAAAAGCCGGACGTTGTGCGCGCGGTCGACGACGATGCCCTTGGAGGCGCGTTCTCTGTGCAGCTCGATGAGCGAGGCGGTGGCGCGCTCGATGGCGTCCTTGGAGGACCAGTAGGTCACCGCGGCCATGCGGCCCTCTTCGGCGTTGTTGCCCCAGTACCCCAGTTGGAAGCCGGGTTCCCGCTCGAGCTTGCGGACGACGTCCTGCACGCTCTTGCGCATGTAGTCGACCGCTGCGGAGTCGGCCGGGCCTTCGGTCTTGTAGATCACGATGCGAATCCACGTCTCGGACACCTTCGGCTCCTTAGCTGCGCCAGCGACGCTTCTTGGCCGGTTCCTCCTCGTCGTCGCCGGACCACATGGCGACGGCGGGAACCGTGAACAGCTGGACGTTCTGCGTGCTTTCGATCGTGATGCCGTGCGAGGCGCGTTCCTCGTGGAGCTTGGCGAGATACCCGAGTGCGGAGGTGATCGCGTCCTCGCTGTTCCAGTAGGTGACCGCGGCCATGGTGCCCTCCTCGGGATCCAGGCCCCAGTAGCCCAGCCGGAACCCGGGCTGGGTCTCCAGCATCGTCAGGGTGGCGGCGGTGCTCTCCTGCATGTACTTGACGGCGTCGTCGTCGTTGGGGTCGTTCGCGCGGTAGATGACCACGCGCAGCCACGTTTCTGCGGCCATGTCGGACCTCCCGGTACGCCCACGGATGCTCATCGCTGGCCACCATATGCCCGGGCGTGGTACGCCCGGGAGCGGCCAGTGGGCAGGCTCTCACCACAGGTCCCTACGATGTGCATCACAGGCTACTCACGAGTAGGGATCCTCGACGATGACGACCACCCTGCAGGGACGCACACTGCTCATCTCCGGCGCGAGCCGGGGCATCGGATTGGCGATCGCCCTGGCGGCCGCGCGCGACGGCGCGAACGTGGCGTTCATCGCCAAAACCGACCAGCCGCACCCCAAGCTCGAGGGCACGATCTGGACCGCCGCGGAGGAGATCGAGAAGGCCGGCGGGCAGGCGCTCCCGATCCTCGGCGACGTCCGCGACGAGGCCTCCGTGGCGGACGCCGTCGCGAAGACCGTCGAACGCTTCGGCGGCATCGACATCTGCGTGAACAACGCCAGCGCGATCAACCTCGCGCCGACGGAGTTCCTGGAGATGAAGCGCTACGACCTCATGCAGTCGATCAACGCGCGCGGCACCTTCCTGCTGTCGCAGGCCTGCATCCCGCACCTGAAGAACGGCACCAACCCGCACATTCTCACCCTGTCCCCGCCGATTCGGCTCGAGCCGGAGTGGCTCGGCGCGCACGTCGGGTACACGATCGCCAAGTACGGGATGACGCTCACCGCGCTCGGGCTCGCGGCCGAACTCGCCAAGTACGGCATCGCCTCGAATGCGCTGTGGCCGCGCACGCTGGTCGCCACCGCCGCGGTCCGCAACCTCCTCGGCGGCGACGCGGCCATGGCCGCCGCCCGGACGCCCGCCGTCTACGCGGACTCCGCCTACGCCATCCTCACCTCGCCGTCGACCGAGTGCACCGGCAACGCCTTCCTCTGCGAGGACGTGCTGCTCGCGCACGGCGTCGCCGACCTGTCGGTCTACGACGTCGTCCCGGGCGGGGAACTGCAGGCAGACCTCTACGTCGACGGCGTCAACCCGCCTGGGTACGTGCAGGCATGACCGACGGCAACCGACGAGTCCTGCTCGCCCGTCACCCCGAGGCCGAGCCGAGCGACGACTGCTTCGCGATCGAAACCGCACCGGTGCCCGAACCGGGCCCGGGCGAGGCCCTGGTCGCGGTCCGCTGGCTGTCGATCGATCCCGCGCAGCGGATCTGGATGAACCCCGGCGGTGCCTACGGCATCAATGCGGGTCTGGGCCACCCCATGCTGAGCCTCGGCGTCGGCGAAGTGCTCTCCTCGAACAACGAGGCCTACGCGGTCGGGTCGTTCGTCACCGGCATGCTCGGCTGGCAGCAGTACGCGATCGTCGACTCCGAGGCCCGCCGGGCCGCGCCCGTGGCCGCCGACGTCGCCGGCCCGGCTGCACTCGGCGCGTTCGGCATGAACGGTCAAACGGCGTACTGGGGCTTCTTCGACGTCGGCCAGCCCAAGGAGGGCGAGACCGTCCTGGTCTCGGCCGCCGCCGGCGCCACCGGCTCGCTCGTGGGCCAACTCGCCCGCATCGCGGGCTGCCGCGTGGTCGGTCTCGCCGGGTCCGCGGCCAAGCGGGCCTGGCTCACCGACGATCTCGGCTTCGACGCCGCCCTCGACTACCGCGCCGACGACCTCGCCGCCCAACTCGACGCGGCGTGCCCGCAGGGCGTCGATGTCTACTTCGACAACGTCGGCGGGAAGCTCCTCGACCTCGCCCTCGAACGGCTCGCGCTGCGGGGACGGGTCGTGGTCTGCGGCGCGATCTCCGCCTACAACGACAACGACTGGGCCCCCGGCCCGTCGAAGTACCGCTTCCTGATCCGCCAGCGCGGCCGCATGGAGGGGTTCGTGGTCATGGACTACGCGCCCCGCTACGGCGAGGCGCTCGAGCGGCTGCGCGGCTGGGCGGCCTCCGGACAGCTCCACCATCGCGAGGACGTCGTGCAGGGACTGGAGAACGCCCCGGACGCGCTACGCCGGGTGCTGCGCGGCGACCATTTCGGCAAGGTCGTGGTCGCGGTCTGACGCTACGTCAGGCGACGTAGGTGACGCGACCGACGGACTTGCCGTCGGCGAGGCGCTGCATGCCGGCGGCGACGCCCGCGAGGTCGACCCGCTCGCCGGTGAGCGGGCGAAGTTCGCCGCGCGCGGCCATCGGCAGCAGCGCGTCCCAGCCCTCGTCGACGACCTCGGGCGCGCGGGTGCGGTACAGGCCCCAGTGGATGCCGAGCACGTCGTAGTTCTTCACCAGCACGTGGTTCGCCGCCAGCGTCTGGATGTCCCCGCCGGCGAAGCCGATGACGAGCAGCCGGCCCGCGAACGCGATGCACTTGGTGGAGCGGGTGAAGGAGTCTCCGCCGACCGGGTCGAACACCACGTCGGCGCCGCGGCCCTTGGTGTGTTCCTTGACGACGGCGACGAAGTCTTCGGTCCGCCGGTCGACGACGACGTCGGCGCCCTGCTCGAGTGCGACCTTCGCCTTCTCGGGGTTGCCGACGACCGCGATCACCGTGGCGCCGGCGGCCTTGCCGAGTTGGATGGCGGCGGTGCCGACGCCGCCCGCGGCCGCGTGCACGAGCAGGGTCTCCCCGGCCTGAAGGCGAGCTCGCCGGTACAGAGCGAGCCAACCCGTGTGATACGCGACGGGGAAGCCGCCGGCGGCGGCGTCGTCGAGCGCATCGGGGGCGTGGCGGGCGAACTGGGCGTCGAGCAGGGCCTGCTCGGCGAACGTGCCGCGCGGCGGGGCCGCCATCCCGAGCACCCGATCGCCGGGCGCGTAGCCCGTGACGCCCTCGCCGACCGCGAGGACGTCCCCGCAGCCCTCGATGCCCGGCGTGAAGCCGTCGTCCATCTTTTCCTGGTACCCGCCGCGGCACATCAGCACGTCCGGGAAGTTCGCGGCCGCGGCCCGCACGCGGATCAGCAGCTGACCCGGTCCGGGCGTGGGAGGGGCGGCCTCGCCGAGGCGGAGCACGTCCTGCGGTTCGCCGATTCCCGTTACCTGCCATGACTGCATCTTCCGAAGCGTAGGCCCGGGTGGGTGGGTAGGCGTCAGTGGACCGACATTCCCGTAGGAGGGACCTTCCGTGACGACCACCGCAACGATCACCTCGACCATGGGCCTGAACCTCCCCGCCCCCGCGCACGAGGCGTTGAACCGCGCCATCGCCGACCTGCTGGCGTGCGTGGAGGCCTGCAACGCCTGCGCGGGCGCCTGCCTGCGCGAGCCCGACCTCGACTCCATGCGCACGTGCATCGCCACCGATCTCGACTGCGCGGCGGTCTGTCAGACCATGGCAGGCGCCCTGGCCCGTTTCGACGGCACGCTGCGCCGGGACACCAAGGCCCTGCTCGAGGCGTGCATCCAGGCGTGCCTCACGTGCGCCGACGAGTGCGCCCGACACGCGAGCCACCACGACCACTGCAAGATGTGCGCCGACGCCTGCCGCCAGTGCGAGGACGCCTGCCGCAACCTGCTGAGCGTGCTGAGCTGAGGAGTTGACCCGAGCTTCACCCGGCCCGCGCCGAAATCGACGTGAAAAACGTCGGAGCCGTGTGGTTGCGTGGAGCCCGTGGAACTCGCCATCGAGGCCGTGGGCCTGACCAAGCGGTACAGAGACACCCTCGCCCTCGGCGGAATGGACCTCGCCGTCACGCGGGGCAAGGTCTGCGGGGTGCTCGGTCCCAACGGGGCGGGGAAGACCACCGCGGTCCGCATCCTCACCACCCTGACCAAGGCGGATGCCGGCTCGGCGCGGGTGGCGGGCATCGACGTGCGCGCCGATCCCATCGGCGTGCGCTCGGTGCTGGGTCTGGCGGCGCAGGACGCCACCGTCGACGGCAAGCTCACCGGTTACGAGAACCTCGTGATGATCGGCGAGCTGCACCACCTCGGGCGCAAGGCCGCGAAGGCCCGCGCCGCCGAACTGCTCACCCAGTTTTCCCTTTCGGACGCCGCCAAGAAGCGTGCCGAGCACTACTCCGGGGGCATGCGCCGCCGGCTCGACCTGGCCGCGACGCTCGTCGCCCGCCCCGCGGTGCTGTTTCTCGACGAGCCCACCACCGGCCTGGACCCGCGCGCCCGCCTCGAGCTCTGGGCGGTGCTCGACCAGCTCGTCGCCAGCGGGTCGACGATCCTGCTGACCACGCAGTACCTGGAGGAGGCGGACCGCCTCGCGGACGAGATCGTCGTCGTCGACCACGGTCGCGTCATCGCCCGCGGGGACTCGCGCAGCCTGAAACGGCAGGTCGGCGGAGATCAGCTGCACGTGGTGGTCGCCAACCCGGCGGACCTGCAGCGGGCCGTGGAGGCCGTCGAGAAGGTCGCGCTGGTCGCGGCCGTCGTCGACGCCGAGGCCCGTTCGGTCAGCGCCCCCGTGAGCGGCGGAGCGAGCTCGGTGGCCGAACTCGCCGGGCTCCTGGCCCGGGACTTCGTTCAGGTCGAAGACCTCGGCCTGCGTCAGCCCACGCTCGACGACGTGTTCCTCGCGCTCACCGGCCAACCCCCGGTGCCGGAGGTGCCGCCCAAGGCCGAGGAGAAGTCGTGAGCACTGCCACCGCCCCCGCCGCGCCCGCGGCCGTCCCGCCGCGGCGCAGGTCCACGCTGTTGATCGACAGCTGGATCATCGCCAAGCGCAACCTGATCCACGTGCGCCGTGCGCCGGAGGCGCTGTCCGACGCGACGATCCAACCGATCATGTTCGTGCTGCTGTTCGCCTACGTGTTCGGTGGCGCGATCGCCGTCCCCGGCGGCGGGGACTACAAGGAATTCCTGATGGGCGGCATCTACGCCCAGACCATCGTGTTCGGCTGCTTCGGCGTGGCGATGGCCCTGGCCAACGACCGCAACAACGGCGCCATCGACCGGTTCCACTCGATGCCGATCAACCCGGCCGCGGTACTGGCCGGCCACTCGATCGCGAACCTGTTCCGATCGCTGCTGCCGATCGTGCTGATGTCGCTCACCGGCGCGGTCGTCGGGTGGCGCATCCGGGGCGGCGCGTGGGACACGATCATGGCCTACGGGCTGATGGTCGGCTTCTCCTTCGCAATGATCTGGGTCGGCGTCGTGCTCGGCACCGTGTGCAAGACCGCCGAGGCCGTCCAGGGCATCTCGTTCGTGGTGATCTTCCCGATCACCTTCATCTCCAGCGCCTTCGTCCCGTCGGATTCGCTGCCGAACGGGCTGCGCCAGTTCGCGCAGTGGAACCCCACCACCACCCTGGCCGACGCGCTGCGCACGCAGTTCTACAACCCGGGCGGGGCGAACGACCCGGCCGTGGATCTCGCGAACGCCCCGTGGTCGATCCAGCACTCCACGACCTACACCTGGCTGTGGATCGTCGGCATCGTGGTGGTGTGCGTGCCGCTGTCGGCGCGCCTCTATCGCAGGGCGTTCCGCGGCTGACCGATCGCCCCGGCGAGTTCGGTGGCCGCGTGTGGGTCGCCGACGCCGGCCTCGGCGAGCAGTTCTCGCGTCTGGGCGAGGTCCAAGCCCTCGAGATGGCGCAGGGCGTGCGCTGCACGGGCGGCGGGCAGCAGGCTGGCGAGTTCGTCGGCGCCCGCGTCCGGGCGGGCGTTGCGCAGACCGCGCGCGGTGGTGTTCGAGCCGCCGACGCGCCGTCGGCCTCCGGCCAGGGCTCGCCGCACCACGCAGGCCCGCAGCCGCGAGTAGTCCCGGGCCCCGTGCGGCATCGTGCGCAGGGCCTGCTCGACGGTCACGCGGGCGATCACCGACCGCTGCGGCCCCAGCAGCGGCGACAGGATCGAGTACGCCAGCCGCACCAGGCGTGCCTGGTGCTCGCGGACGAGGACGGGCGTTGCTGCCTTGCCGGTCATAGCGGGTACCGCTTCCTACCGGGGCGCCGAGGTGGGGTTCGGAGCACCCCTACTCTGCCGGCGAAGTCCCAGGGTCGCCTCAGGGGGTCACCCGATTTCGGAGGGTTGCAAAGAAGCCGAAGATGAGTACGAACGGCCGGCCAAGATCGTCCGAACACCCGATGGTCGGTCCCATGGGCGTCGATACCGTGGCGGAACGGACTCGTACAGGCGATCGAGTCTGTTGACCGCGGGGCTCGCAGGAGCCGTCGAACGTCGTGTCGCAGGTGGGGGAATTCGTGGAGAAGCTCGCGCACTTCGTGCTGCGGCACCGGCGGTTGATCGTCGTCGCGTGGCTGCTCGCCATGGTCTTCGGCGGCTTTGCCGCCTCCAAGGCCACCGAACGGCTGACCGTCGACTTCTCGCTGCCGGGGCAGCAGGGCTACGAGACGTCCAAAAAGATCCTGGATCTCTACGGCAACGGCGGACCGACCGGCAACCCGCCGGAGATCGTCGTCGTCACAGCGCCGGAGGGCCAGGACATCACCACGCGCCTCGAGGAGGTGCGCGGCGTGATGGCCAAGATCGTCGCCGAACTTCCGCAGTCCCGCATCGTCGACTACTCCTCCTATCCGGACCCGGCCCTGATGACCGCGGACAGGCGGACCGCCTGGGGCTTCGTCTACGGCAAGGAGTTCGAGAGCTTCGCCGACACGCTGCCGTCCCAGGCCATCTCGCCGATCCTGAAGGCGGAGAACGAGAACAGCGACCTGGACTGGCACGTCACGGGATACAACACCCTCGCCCAGGGCTCCTCGGAGGAGACCGAGCAGCCGAGCCTGCTCATGGACACCCTGTTCGCCGGCGGCGGCGCGTTGATCGTGCTGCTGATCCTGTTCGCCTCCTTCCTCGCGTTCGTGCCTTTGCTCATCGCGGCCGTGGCGATTCTCAACACCTTCACGCTGCTGTGGATCACGACGTATCTGATGGACGTCAGCTTCGTCGTGCAGTTCCTCGTCGGGCTGATCGGTCTCGGCGTCGCCGTGGACTACTCGCTGCTGCTGGTGACCCGATGGCGGGAGGAACGCCACCAGGGCAGGGACAACCACGACGCCGTCGTGGTCTCCATGAAGCACGCCGGTCACGCAGTGGCGGCCAGCGCCGGCACGGTGGCCATCTCCCTGTGCGCACTGCTCGTCATCCCGGTCCCGCTCCTGCAGAGCATGGGCATCGGCGGCATGATGATCCCGATCATGAGCACCCTGGTGGTGCTCACCCTCCTGCCCGCCCTGCTCGGCGGCATCGGCCCCAGGGTCGACTTCCCGCGCATCCGCAAGGAGGGCAAGCCCTCGCGGTTCTGGTCCGCCTGGGGTCGCGGCGTCGTTCGGCACCGCTGGATCTCCGCCGGCGTCGCGGGCGCGATCGTCACCGCGCTGTTCGTCCCGATCTTCGGGATGAACATCGGCATGGCCCGCACCGAGTCGTTGACCGCCGGCGGCCCCGCCTACGACGCGCTGACCCGCCTCAAGGACGGCGGTGTCGCGAACGGCGTGGTCTCTCCGATGGAGATCCTCGTCCAGGGACCGAACGCGGCCGCCTCCGCACAACAGGTCGTCGACGCGGTCAAGGCCGTGCCGGGCGTGGCCAGCGTGCTCGCGCCGGACCTGCCGACCTGGCGCAAGGGCGACGCGATCCTGGTCGACGTCATTCCGAAGAACGAGACCGTCGACTCCCACGAGGCGGGAGTCGTCGACGACGTGCTCGCCGCCGTGTCCGGCATCCCGGAGGTGCAGGGAATCTCCGGCACCGGTCCGACCATCCAGGACTACCTCGAGGCCGTCTACGGGAACTTCCCGCTGACGTTGGCCTTGATTTCGATCGTCACGTTCCTTCTGCTCGTGCGAACGTTCCGCTCGATCCTGCTGCCGCTCAAGGCGGTGCTGCTGAACATCGTCTCCGTCGGTGCGACCTTCGGCGCCACCGTGCTGTTCTGGCAGAAGGGCTACGGCTCCGACGAGATCTTCGGCATCGAGGCGACGGGCGCGGTCACCTTCTGGGTGCCGTTGATGATCTTCGCGTTCCTGTTCGGCCTCTCGATGGACTACGAGGTCTTCATCCTGAGTCGGATGCGGGAGGAGTACGACCGCACCGGCGACACCAACGCGGCGGTCGTGGAGGGCCTGGCCCGCACCGGCCGCCTGGTCACGGGCGCCGCCCTGATCCTGTTCCTGTCGTTCATCGCGCTGGCCGGCTCGCCGGGCACCGAGATCAAGGTCCTGGCCACGGCGCTGGGAGTCGGCATCCTGCTCGACGCCACCGTCGTGCGCGCACTGCTGGTGCCCGCTCTGGTGTCGCTGTTCGGCAAGTGGAACTGGTGGATGCCGGCCTGGGTCGCCACGGTCCTGTTCATCAAGGAACCGGTGGCGACGCCGCACCTCATCCCGGCGCAGAGCCACGGGCCGGTCGAAGCGTCGCCGCTGTCGACGGTGCCCCACCAGATGCCCCCGCGAGCGGACGACGGGGACTCCATGCCGTCGAAGTATTCGCTGTAGAACGGAGCCGAACCGTTCGGTTGAGGGAGGCAACTCCCTCAACCGGCGGTTTTCGTTCTTTCTTAGACGGGAAGGGGTTTGGGAAGCCAGACCTCCTCCGTCGAAAGGGAAGCTCGTGCACACCCGCAGAAGCGCACCGATCGCAGGCCTGATGGCCGCCGGCTCCCTGGCAGGCCTCGTCGCCCTCGGCGCGCCCACGGCCCACGCCGCCAACGGCGTCTTCGTCTACACCGGCACCTCCGGTCAGGAGTCGATTCCGTTCCCGGACGAGGACAAGTGCTACGCGACCCCGGGTGGCACGGCGGCGATGAACTACAGCGCGGGCGATGCCTACCTCTACACCGACGCCAAGTGCACGATCGGCAAGGACGCCGGACAGGTCAAGCCGTTCGCCAACAGCGCCGTCGAGTTCGAGGGCGTCAAACTGCGGACCGCAGGCACCTGACCCCCCGATTTGGGACAACTGCAACGTCCGATCTCTACGAGCCTTCGGGGTCCGGTGCCAGACTCGGAAGCTGGCAGACACAGCGCCTGTCAACCGGGAAGAGTCCCAAAGCCTGCGTTTGCGGCCACCCGGGGGTGCCAACCCCCACCGGACTGTCCCTCCCGTCTAGGCGACACGTAGGACGGTTTCCCCTCGTGGGGGACCGGTCGTCGGACCCGAAGCCCCCGTGACGCTTCCCCGGAAGCCGCCACGGGGGCTTCGCGCTTGCGCGCGCGTCCCTCGGCGGGCAACGCGAAGGGGCCCCGCTTGCGCGGGGCCCCTGCGTGGCGTGCGTTGGCGCCTACACGCCGGCGAGCTTCTTCTCGCTCGGCCGCAGGTACACATACCAGGTGACCGCGAAGCACAGGCCGTAGAAGATCAGGAACGACAGGTAGGCGGCGTCGCCCGTCCCGTTGCGCAGGAACGACTCGCGGAAGGCGATGTTCACCAGCACGCCGCCGAACGCGCCGACCGCACCGGCGATGCCGATCAGCGCCCCGGCCATGCGGCGAGCGTGTCGATCGGCCGCGACCGTGTCCCCGCCCGCGGCCACGGCGATCTGCGCCTTGGCCCGGAAGATCATCGGGATCATCTTGTAGGTCGATCCGTTGCCGACGCCCGAGGTGATGAACAGGCCGATGAAGCCGATCAGGTGCAACGGCAGCGACTCCTGCATCGACGCCACCCAGACCAGGGCCGCGAAGCACGCCATGCCGACGAAGTTCCAGAACGTCACCAGGGCTCCGCCGAGCTTGTCGGCGAGGATGCCGCCGAACGGGCGGGCGATCGAGCCGATGAGCGCGCCGATGAAGGTGATCTCGGCGGCGTCGCGGGCCGTGGGGAACTGGTCGGGGAACTGGGTGAGGAGCACCTGGCCGAAGGCGAAGCCGAAGCCGATGAACGAGCCGAAGGTGCCGATGTACAGGAAGGACATGATCCAGGTCTGGCGGTCCTTGCAGACCTCCCGCATCGCGCCCTTCTCGTTGGACGCGCTGGTGATGTTGTCCATGTACAGGGCGGAGAACAGCGCCGAGAGCACGATGAACGGGATGTAGATGCCGACGACGTACTTCGGGTGGCCCACACCGGCGGTCGCGAGCACGAGCAGACCGACGATCTGGATCGTTGCGACGCCGAGGTTGCCGCCGGCCGCGTTCAGGCCGAGCGCGCGGCCCTTGAGACGGGCCGGGTAGAAGACGTTGATGTTCGCCATCGACGAGGCGAAGTTGCCGCCGCCGACGCCGGCGATCGCCGCGAGGATCAGCAGCGTGGAGTAGGAGATGCCCGGTTCCAGCAGGAAGAAGGTCAGGATCGTCGGCACGAGCAGGACGCTCGCGGAGAAGATCGTCCAGTTCCGCCCGCCGAACTTCGCGACCGCGAAGGTGTAGGGCAGGCGCAGGAACGAGCCCGCCGCCGCGGCCACGGACACGATCGTGAACTTCTCGGCCGGAGTGATGCCGTACTGCGGTCCGAGGAACAGCACGAGCGTGGACCACATGGTCCAGACCGAGAAGCCGATGTGCTCGGAGAAGATCGAGAAGATCAGGTTGCGCTTGGCGATCTTCTTGCCCTTGGTCTCCCAGAACTCGAGGTCTTCGGGGTCCCACGGGTCGATCCAGTGTGGCCGGGTCTCCGTCGCCGCCGTGGCGGGAGCGGAACCGGAGGTTTCCGCGGCGATGGTCATCGGGGTGCTCCTCGCGTACGCACGTCGGCCGGTGGCGACCATCCGCGCGGCGACGTCGACGTGGCCCGAGCGGGGTGGCGGTACGCCGACCCTGACGGACTCAGAGTCCGGTGGGTGTGTTGCGCAGCGGTGTTGGTCGCGTTACGGCGAGTTCTCCACTTCGCGCACCGGTGGCCCGACCCCCATGTGAGGGATCGGGCCACCGGGAAGCTGGGCACGTCAGTGGTCGGAGTGGTCCCCGTGCTCGGCCCTGTCGCGGACGAGACGCTCGCGCGAGGCCTCGATCTCCTTCTCCGCGGCCTGCCGGTCCACCCAGGTGGCGCCCTCGACGGACTTGCCGGGCTCGAGGTCCTTGTAGACCTCGAAGAAGTGCTGGATCTCGAGGCGCTCGAACTCCGGGAGGTGGTGAATGTCGCGGATGTGCTCCATGCGCGGGTCGTTGGCCGGGACGCAGAGCACCTTGTCGTCGCCGCCCTTCTCGTCCGTCATGCGGAACATGCCGACGGCGCGGCAGGCGATCAGGCAGCCCGGGAAGGTCGGCTCCTCGAGCAGCACGAGGGCGTCGAGGGGGTCCCCGTCCTCGCCGAGGGTGTCCTCGACGAAGCCGTAGTCGGCCGGGTAGCGCGTCGAGGTGAACAGCATGCGGTCCAGACGGATCCGGCCGCTGACGTGGTCTACCTCGTACTTGTTGCGCTGACCCTTGGGGATTTCGATGGTGACGTCGAAAACGAGAGGCTCCTGCACGTGGGAAATCTTCCCACCTCCCGGGCCGGTTCGAGACCACCGTGTTCACCCGTTCGGCGGCGGCGCGCGGATATCGTCGGTTCGGAAGCGGGGATTGCGAGCAACGTCACGCTGGGGGACACGGATGCGACGGTCGGTCGGGCTGCTGCTGGCGGCCGTCGTGCTGCTTCCCGCGGCGGCGCCGGACTCGGTGCTCGCCGACACGCTCGCCCCGGGGCCCGGCGCGGCGCCCACCGCCGCGCCCGGCGCCGCGGCGACCGACGCGCTCTACACGCCGATCGAGCCCGGCGGGGGGCCGCTGCCCACCTCCGCGGAGATCGCCAAGCGGGTGTCCGGGCTGCTCGGCGGGCCCAACCTCGGCGGGCGGGTCGGCGCCTCGGTCGTCGACGTCGCCACCGGGGAATCGGTCTACTCCTCGGCGGGAAACCAGGCCTTCACGCCCGCTTCGACGACCAAGGTCCTCACCGCCGCGGCGGTCCTGTCCACGATCGGGCCGCAGGCGCGGCTGAGCACCCGGGTGGTGGAACTGCCGGCGCCGAGCCTGGCCACGACCGTTCCCTCCGCCACGCCGGGGGCGAGCGCGCCGCCGCGCACGCTGGTCCTCGTCGGCGGCGGCGACCCGCTGCTGTCCTCGCTTCCGCCGGGTGCCAAGGGCATTGCGGACTACCCGAAGCGCGCCCATCTCGCCGACCTCGCCGCCGAGACCGTCGAGGCGATGAAGGCCGCGGGAGTGCGCGAGATCGAACTCGCCTACGACGACTTCCTGTTCTCGGGCGAGCGTGCGGCGAAAACCTGGCAGCCCGGCTACACCGTGGACGTCGTCGCGGGCGTCACGGCCCTGTCGGTGGACCAGGGCCGCGGCACGCCGCTGGGCGGAGGCCGGGTCCTGGACCCGTCCGCGCGCACCGCGGCGATGTTCGCCCAGCAACTGCGCGCCGCGGGGCTCGAGGTCGCCGGCAAGCCGACCAGGCTGGACGCGCCGGCCGACGCCCGGCCCGTGGCCGCCGTCGAATCCGCGCCGATGTCGGCGATCGTCGAGTACATGCTCGTCGTCAGCGACAACGACGTGGCCGAGGCGCTTCTGCGACACGTGGCCGTGCACGCCGGCAAGCCCGCGACCTTCGACGCCGGCGCGGCCGCGATGGTCGCGGCGGTCGCTGCGCTGGGCGTCGACACCGGTGGCCTCGTGGTCTACGACGGCAGCGGGCTGTCCCGCAGCAACCGCATCCCGCCGCGGGTCCTCGCGGCCACGCTCGCCGCCGGCGGCCGACACGACGCGCTGCGGCCCATGTGGGCCGGCCTCGCCGTCGCAGGCGTGAACGGCACCCTCGGCCTGCACTTCTTCCTTCCCAAGGCCGTGCCCGCCCGCGGCCTGGCCCGCTGCAAGACCGGCAGCCTCACCGGGGTGGTGTCGCTGGCCTGCATCGTCCCGACGGCGCAGGGACGCCTGCTCGCCTTCGACGTCGTCGCCGACAACGTGCCCGGAGGGTACGGCCGCGCCACCCGTCAGGTGTTCGAGCGATTCGCAGCGGAACTGCTCGCCTGCGGCTGCTGAACCTGCCCGAATCGTGAATTTCAGTGGATTGCCGGCCAATTCGGAGCGAGAATCCCACCTACGGTCCGACAGTTGGGTAGAAGACAGCCAACCCGACGGCCCGACCACAGCGAATTGGCCGACAGTACGGAATCGTTGTGGACGAGCCCGGGGCACAATGCGCCGGAGGAATTACTCGCCGCAGGGAGCGGGGCATGGTCGCCAGGGGACGCGCGCTCGTGCGGACACGCACGTCGCGAACGGTGAAAACCGCAGTGGCTGCGGGCGCACTGGTCGCCGGGTCGCTCACCCTCGGCGCCCCCGCGCAGGCGGCGACGGGCACCGCATTCTGCTTCGTCTGGTCCACGGGCCCCGCCTACGCGGGCCTTCCGGTGACCCTCGAGCAGTGGGACGGCTTCCGCTGGGTCGCCACCCGCAGTGCGCTGACCGGCCCGAACGGCTGCGGCACCTTCTACGGCACCCCGGCCGGCGCCGCGCAGCGCGTGAGCGCCGTCTACTGGGCGCTTCCGAACGTGTGGGGCGGCGGCTGGTACGGCAGCGAACTGTTCTGCGGCGCCACTCCGCGAATGACGGTTCCCGGATGGGGAACCGCTTTCATCGGCACCGGCGTTGTCATTCGCTGCGCCTGAGACTTTCTCGAACTAGCCCGACCGGATCCAGCTCCGCCCCGTCGTGCGGGGCCGAATGACGGTTTGTCGTAAAGGCCCAAGCGTTGCGACGAATTGTCGCAAAGCGTGGACGGGGATCGTCGCGGCGCGCGCGGGACTCGACTGCCGGAGCGTCGTGGGTGGGCAGGCCCCGGGCAGCCGTCGCCCGCGTCCGAATCCGGTGCCGACACCGCGAGGACCCGGCCCGACTACGGTGGAGGGATGGGCGGGGGAGCGATGGTCGACTGGGGCCTGGCGAAGGCCACGGCGCACAGGCTGATGTCCTCCGGGCCGTCGATCACCCGGTCCGAGGCGGCCAAGGCCGTCGGGGACCTACGCCGCTACGCCGAGGAGTCCGCGGCCGACGTCGCCGGGTACACCGGCCTGCACGCGCCGCCCGCCACCCCGGCGACGGTCGTCGATCGGCGCGCGTGGGTCGAGGTCAACGTCGACTCCTTCGCCGAGATCTTCGGGCCGTTGCTCGACAAGCTCGCCGCCACCCGCAAGGCGCCGGGCGGGGCGTTGGTCGGCGCCGTCGGATCGCGCGTCTCCGGCGTGGAGCTCGGCGGGCTGCTCGCGTTCATGGGCAGCAAGGTGCTCGGCCAGTACGAACCGTTCCAGCCGACCGTGGGCGGCTCCGGATACGGCACGCTGCTGCTCGTCGCGCCGAACATCGTCCACGCCGAACGGGAGCTCGAGGTCGACCCGGGCGACTTCCGGCGGTGGGTGTGCCTGCACGAGGAAACCCACCGGGTGCAGTTCACTGCCGTGCCGTGGATGCGCGGGCACCTCTCGAGCGAGCTCTCCGAGTTCCTGCTGGCCACCGACCTCGACCCCGCCGCGGTGCTGCGCCGGGTGACCGGCGCCGCGCAGGGCCTCGCCGACCTCGCCCGCGGCAAGGGCGAAACCAGCCTGGTCGAACTGTTCGCCAACGCCGAGCAGCGAGCGGCCCTGGACCGCATCACCGCGCTGATGAGCCTGCTCGAGGGGCACGCCGAACACGTCATGGACGGCGTCGGACCCTCCGTCGTGCCGACCGTCGCGGACATCCGCACCGCGTTCGCCGCCCGCCGCGCCTCGGCGACCGGCCTGGACGCGCTGCTGCGTCGCGTGCTCGGGCTCGAGGCCAAGATGCGCCAGTACCGCGACGGCTCCCTGTTCGTGACGGCCGTCGTCGACAAGATCGGGATGGCCGGGTTCAACCAGATCTGGACCTCGCCCGAGACTCTGCCGACAGTCGTCGAACTCCACGACCCGTTGGCCTGGATCGCGCGCGTGCACCGCCCCGAACTCGGGACGTCCGCCAAAGGGTGAGCCATAGCGCTCGCCTGAGCGGACGCCGTGGGAAGACATGCCACGAGATTCTCGGGGGCTACTTCGCAGCGAACTTGTGCGCGCGCAGCCAGTCGGCCATCGCGGCGCGGAACTCGGGCGCCGACTTCTCCAGCGTGATCGCGTGCCCGGTGTCGGGCAGGACCACCGCGGTGGCGCTGGGACTGCCCGTGAAGAGCTTCGCCTGCCAGTCCGGACGCGGGAAGAAAACGTCCCTGTCGCCGGCGATGCAGAGCACCGGCACGTCGATCGAACCGAGCATGGCGCCGTCGACGACGAAGGAACTCGGCGCGTTGAACAGCGGGCCGCACGCGTCCTTCGGGCGGGTGGCGGTGAGGTCCTCCACGACCGCCGGGTCGGCGCCCGCGGTGAAGAAGTCCGCCTTCGCCTGGTTCTGATCCGTCGTCAGGAACGCATACCCGTCGGCACTGCCCGGGCAGCGGGACTGCTGGTCGAGCACCGTCGTGCCGACGTGCGGGGTCGGGAACTCGCCGGACCCGACGACGATCAGCCCGTCGATGTCGTCGAAGGAGTAGGCCTCGGCCATCGCGACGAATCCGGACGCGGAGTGTCCCGCGAGGGCCAGGCGAGCGATCTTCGGCGGTTTCCCGGCCGCCGAACCGAGGACGGAGCCGGTCGGGATGTAGGCGCCCCTGCGGAGCTGGTTGACGATCTGGTGCGCGACGTCGGCCTCGCTGCCGAAGCACAGATCGTTGCCGTTGGGCTTGCCGCTGCCCTCGTACCCGAGGCGGGTGATCGTCACCGACACGAAGCCGGCCTTGGCCATGTCGCTCACGTAGTCGTGGCCGGGGGTCTTCGTGTAGTGCCAGAGACGCTCGTCGACGCCGTCGCCGTGCAGGTAGAGCGCGGCGGCGCCGATGGTGCCCTTCTCGAGAACGGAGACCGGACCGGTGATGTGGCCGACGACCGTGTAGCCCTTTCCGTCGCTCGCGCACGGCAGGGCGCTCGCGTTGGAGTTGACCACCGTGAACGCGACCGGGACGGAGGCGACCTGTTCGGCGGCGACGGCCGCCGCGCCGCCCAGCGACGGCAGCGTGACGGCGGTCAGGAGAGTGAGAGCGGCCAACGAGGCCGTGGGCTTGAGTCGCATGTCGCGATTGTGTCCGTAGGGGCCTGCGCAGCCGCAGGGGCTATCCGCGCGGGCCGGTGACCCCGTCGACGTAGAACCACCGGCCGGCCTCGCGCACGAAGTCGCTGCGCTCGTGCTGGGATCCGCCGACGTGGTTCGCGCGGAACTCGACGGTGCCCTTGGTGTCGAACGGACCGCCCTGCGCGTAGAGGATCTCGAGGCCGGTCCAGCGCACCTGCGGGTCGAGGTCCAGGCGCTTGGGGCGGGTCGACGGATGCCACGTGGCCTGCAGATACGCGACGTCGCCGACGGCGAAGGCGCTGTAGCGCGACAGCATGAGGTCCTCCGCGCTCGCGGCCACGCCCTCGCCGCGGTGCAGGGGACCGCAGTGGTCGTCGTAGGCCAGTGGGGCGCCGCAGGGGCAGGGGCGGGGTCGGCTCACGGCTGCATTGTTCCGTCCCGCCGGGCTGAGGAATTCGTCGCGCTCCGAGGCGGCGGGGCAATACTTGCCCGATGCGCAGATCTGCCACTGCTCTGACGATCGGCCTCGCGTTCGCGCTCGCGGCGTGCGGCGGCTCCGACAACCCCACCGCCGCGGAGGTCCCCGAGACTCCCGCGGCCACGCCGACGGCCTCCGAGGCTGCCTCGGCCACGCCGACCGAGACGGCCTCCCTCGCCGCCACGGCATCCGCTTCGAGCGTGCCGGGGGCCTCCGCCGAGCCGAGCGCATCGGCGTCGCCGCCCGCCGCTTCCGGGTTGGACCCCCTCGTCGTCCCGGCGACCGCCACCGACCTGGCCGGTACGGGTGCGTGGGCGGCCTGGCCGGAGAAGGAGAACGTCGAGGGCACGGACGGCGAGGTGGTTCGAGCGTTCGCCCAGGACGTGTGGACCTCGGGCGACGGCATGCGCATTGCGTACAGCCAGTCCTCGCCCTCCAACACCGACTGCCCCTCCGGCACCATCGTCGTCGCCAATCTGACGAACAATCAGTTCGAGTGCTCGTACGACGAGGCCAAGCCCGGGGCTTACTACGCCTTCGCCCTGTCCGGCGACGGCCGAACGGTCGCGTTCCAGACCGACGCAAAGCTCGCGGACAAGTCGTCGACGGCGGGGGCCGCGGGCGACCAGATAAACGCGAAGAACCGCGACACCCGCGAGGTCGAGCCGGCCACGCCCCACGCC
>JBQTIB010000104.1:0-34605 GCA_052389435.1 Sporichthyaceae bacterium
GTTGGTGGGGGGGGTGTTCGCCCCCAACACCCCCGTTGTGGGGAAGGTGTTGTTCGAGGGGTGCGCGGGGCGGCCCCCCGCGGGGGGGGGGGGCGCCCCTGGACGGCCCCCCCCACTTCCGCGGATCTGAACGTCGCCGCCCGAGGAGGCGTCAGGCAGCTTCCTGCTTCGACGTGCTCTCGCTCGGCGCGGGTGCGGCCGGCATCAGCACGCGCGACCGGTTGACCAGGTGCTTGTCCTCGATGCGGGCCAGCAGGAACACGAACGCGAGCATCACGAAGGGCATGACGAACGCAACGGCAAGGCTCACGGCTATACCTCGTGTCGGCTGGCGGCGGCGTGCAGAGTGGACGTGCGACCGGTGACGCGGGTGTCGGTCTCACCGTTCATGTGGGCCCGACCGGCGGGGAGGACCGCGCGACCGCGGGTTCCACGCAGGGCGAGTTCGACGTCGGCGAACGTCGGCAGACACGCGCAGAGGCCGGTGATCTCCAGCATCCGACGCACCATGGGAGCGGGACCCGCGGCGCGGACCCAGACTCCGACCGCGGCTGCCCGGCGGGCGATGTTGGCCATCGCCCGCAGTGCGGTCAAATCGCAGAATCCGGCCTCGCCGAGATCGATCACGATCCCGGTCGGTCGGACCCGCAGTACCTCGAGCAACTCCGCGTGCAGTGCCGCGACGTTGCCGAGGTCGTAGTCACCGTGCAGTACCGCTACCGCGACACCACCGGCGCGACGAACATCGACGTCTGCGTCCACTACTCCTCTTTCTTCGGCGGGTTAGGAGGGGACGATGTGCACGTAATGATGTGTCCGCCGAGAACCCCGATCCAGGGGCTTGCTGTGCAATTTCCTGCCCCTTTACAAGACAAACCAGGCGAGCGGGACAAACCGGGCAAATCGGACACGGCCCCGGGCGCTCCAGGACATGTCTCGTATCGGTAACGGCGCTCTGACCTGCGGAAACGCCAGATCGATGTCGATCGAGAAAAGGCGCCTCGGGCGGGGTGTTACACGGCCGGCACTTGCTCAAGATCCAACTTGACCCGGCGGGCTTGATCGCTTTCCGTCGACGGCGCGAATGCCCCCATTCGAGCGACCCGTCCCAGGGAAGCGCGAAATTCGAACGGCGTTCGATCGCCCGCAGAATGCAGCCAAATACATGCGGTGACCGGCTGTGGGTCCCCTGCCAATGGCCCGCAAAGTCGACCGGGGGCACCGGGGGTTCTCCGCGGCGATCTCGTCCGATCGGGCCCTCAAGGTTCGCCGCCCGGGGTACGACATAACAGGTGATCGGCATTCTCGTCCGATCCCTGCAACGAGCCCGGGAGCACCGTTGTCCGCAAGGCCCCCGCACGGCGAAGACCCGCGCTGGGTGCAGTTGACCTACACCTCGCTGCCCTCCGGCGACGGGGCGAGCCGCCGCACCGGACAGGTCAGCGGCCACGCGAGCGAGCAGATGTGTTCCATCCTCCTCTCGGGTGCCGAGGCGACGCTGGACTCGCACGTCGACCTTCCGGCGGACCCGAGCGAGGACCAGCTGCGGCGCGATCGGCCGCGCCGGCTCGTCCACCGCCCGTTCCAAGGGGTGTTCTCGGCGCTCTGGCACACCGTCCCCGCGGGCGAGGACGCCGCCGGCGTCGCGGGCAACGTCTTCCTGCACGCCGCGATGGAACTCCGTGCGGGATCCCCCGACCCCACGCGCCGGCCGATCGACGCCTGGCGCTCCCCGATGTGGCTGACGCCCTGGGGCGCCGACGCGGTGGCGGCCGCCGGCTTCGAGGAGATCGACGACCTACCGCCCGGCGTGCTGACCGGACCCGAGGCGGCCATGCGCTTCCTGGACCGGCCCGACGTGCAGACCGAGGCGCTCGGTCCGCTGGTCGACGCCCTAGCCGAGGCGTTGGACGGCGGCCCGAACGTCGCCCTGGTCGCGGAGACCCCCGACGACGGCGCGGGATGGATTGCGGTGCTGAGCCACCTGTTCGCCCAGGTCCCGGCGGCTCGGATGTCCTGGTCCACCTACGAACGGGCCGCGTCCATCGACCCGTCCCGGGGCATTCCGCTGCACCTGGTGGTGTTCCCGCCGGCCGACGAGGCCGCTCTCGACACCGCCCGGCGGGCCGGATCCAACTTCGTGCTGATCAAGGCGCATCGGCAGGCCGAGGCGTGCGCGGGGAGCGAGTCCGCCTGGGCGCAGATGCTCCAGGACTTCCGGCTCGAGCCACTCGAGCCGCGGGTGCGCGTGCTGCTGAACCGCGACCAGACCTGCGCCGCGTGGTCGGAGACGCTGCCGATGCACCCCGTCGAGCCGCTGGCCGACGCCATCGCGGAGGACGAGTACTTCTGCGACGCCTGGCTCGTCGACGACGACACCGAGGCCGACGACGTCGCCGAGGCGCTTCCCGCCCCCGATCCCGCCCCCGAGCCGGAGCCGGAGCCGGTGCTGCCCACCCGTGCGGAACTGCGGCGGCAGCGCCGCCTGCTGGGACTGGAGGACACGGGCCCGGTGCCGGTCGACGCCTCGGGCGCCGAGCCGACCGTGCGACCCGAGCCGGTACTGCGGCCGTTGCGCGCCGCCGGCCCCGCACCGGAGCCGGCGGAGCGTCGCGTGGCCGTGCTGACCTCGCCCCGCACGTCGATCGAGGACCTGCCGGAGCCGGCCGACCTCGAGCGGATGTGGCAGGACCTGCGGGCGCGGGGGGATCTGGAGGGCGAGGCAGCCAAGCGCTACGTGCACCTGGCACTGCTGGAGCGCGAGGGTCTGTTCCAGTCGGTGCCTGCCGCGGCGCCGCTGGCAATCCGCTGGGACGCCTACTCCTTCGGGCAGCTGCTCACCGTTCGCGACGCGCTGCTCGCGGACGCGGCCACCTGGCACGCGCGCCGCGAACCGGTCGACGCCGCCGTCCGCGTCCTGCGCCTCGTCGACTTCCTCGTTCGGGCTCGGGTGGCCTCGGACGTGCCCGACGGTCCGATCTCCTACCCCATCGTCGATCTCGTCGAGGCCAACGTGCCGGCGTTGACCGGCGCCGGCGGGCCGGAGGTGCAGCGAGCCTGCGGCGATCTGGACGGGCGCACCAGGTTCGCCGTGCTCCAACAGGCGATCTGGGCCGCCGCCGTTCCGGCGCACTCCTTCAAGGACACCCTGCACCTGTGGCTGGGCATCTCCTGCTTCACCCGCTACCCGTTGCGTTGACGGCGCCCTGCCACGCGCGGGGTCCGCGCGCATCCCCCGAGCGGACCTCGGGGTGTGTCCGTTCGGCTACGTCCCGATCCGTCCCGGCTGCGTCCAACCGAGGAGAGTCCCCGCTCGTCCGAGGAGTGCCGTGTCCGCCTACGTCGTGACCTACAACCCGGCCCGCTGGCAGTGGGACCCGAGCGATCGCGCCGCGGAGATCGCGACCACGGCGGCGGGCGGCACCTTCCGCGCGCCCTGGTACGTCGGCTCGCAGACCTGCGACCTCGCCGTCGGCGACGGCGCCTTCCTGCTGCTGGTGGGCGACGGCGACCGCGGCCTCGTCGGCTTCGGCACCTTCGTCAGCGAGGCCTACCCGGACTGGCACTGGGACGGCAGCGACCGCCTCGCCTACTTCGCGGACGTCGAATGGACCTCGATCCTGGCCAACGCGAACCGCATCGTCGTCGAGGACCTCCTCGAGCTCGTCCCCGCCGCCCCGTGGGCCACCATGACCGGACCGGCCGTACGGCTCTCCGACGCCGCGGACTCCGAGCTGGCCGAGCTTTCCCACATCGGCCTCATTCCCGGCCAGCGCGCCGGCCGGACCCGCCCGCGGGACGCGATGCGCCGGACGATGGTGCGCAGCTTCGCCCAGTTCCTGCTCCGGGAGCAGTACCGCGAGCGGGGCTGGGCGGTGGTGGACACCCCGCACGCCCAGTCCTACGGCGCCGTCGCGACCAGGGACGGGGAAACCCGTTTCCTGCAGGCCAAGGGCAGCGAGTCCGACGGCCGATCGGTGAGCGTGACGGCCGCAGAGGTCCGCTTCGCGCGCGAAAGCGCGGGCCGGTTCGTGCTCGGCGTCGTCGGAGACATCGAGTTCATCGGCAGCCAGATCGACCCCACCTCCGGCGTCCTCACCGAATACGCCTGGGATCCAGCGGCCGGCGACCTGCAGCCCCAGCAGTTCACCTGGACGCCGGCGCGTTGGCCCTAGCGTCCGGTACTGCTCGCTGTGACAACGACTGTGCCCGCCAGGCCAAGCCGGCGGGGGCCGGCAACGCGATGCTCGGAACGCCTGTGCCCGGCGAGGAGTTGCGAGGGATCCGATGACAGCGATCGACGAGACCGGCACCGCCACTCGGACCGTGCGGGGCGCGTGTCCGCACGACTGTCCGGACACCTGCGCGATGTTGACCACGGTCGACGAGGCGACCGGCCGGGCCATCGAGGTGCGCGGCGACCCGGACCATCCGTTCACCAGCGGCGGCCTGTGCGTGAAGGTCAACAACTACCTCGACCGCGTCTACGACCCGAACCGCGTGCTGTTCCCGATGCGCCGCACCGGCCCGAAGGGCAGCGGGAAGTTCGAGCGAATCACCTGGGAGGCGGCGCTGGACGAGATCGCGCTGCGGTTCCGGTCCGTCGCCGAGGAGTTCGGGCCCGAGGCGATCATGCCGGTCTCCTACCTCGGCACCCAGGGCATCCTCAACGGCCTCAACGTCGGCGACCCGTTCTTCGCCAAGCTCGGCGCGACGATCTCCGAACGCACCTACTGCGACTCCGGCGCGTGCACGGCCTACGCGATGACCGTCGGCGACACCGCGGGCGTGGACCCGGAGAGCCTGGCGCACTCGAAGTTCGTGCTGGTGTGGGCCTGCAACATCATGTCCACCAACCTGCACCTGTGGCCGTTCATCGCGCAGGCGCGCAAGAACGGCGCGAAGGTCGTCGTCGTCGACCCGGTCCGGACCCGCACCGCGGCCGCCGCGGACCAGCACATCGCGATCCGCCCCGGCACCGACGCGGCGCTGGCGCTGGCGATGTGCCACGTCGTGATCAACGAAGGCCTCGTCGACCAGGACTACGTCGACAGGTACACCGTCGGGTACCCGGAGTTCGTCGAGCGCGTCGCGCAGTACACGCCCGAGTGGGCCGAGGCCGAGTGCGGCGTCGCGGCGGACACGATTCGCACCCTGGCAAGGGAATACGCCGCCAATCAGCCGTCGGTCATCCGCATCGGCGTCGCGGTCGAGCGGCACGCCGGCGGCGGGCAGACCGTCCGGACCCTCTCGATCCTTCCCGCCCTGGTGGGCGCGTGGCGCAACCCCGGCGGCGGCATCCTGCAGCTGCCGCTGTGGGCGTTCCCGGTGAACTGGGGCGCGTTCCTGCACCCCGAGCTGCTGACTCCCGGCAAGCGGATCGTGAACCAGTTCCTTTTGGGCGACGCGTTGACGGGCGGCCTCGGCCTCGAGCCGGGCATCAAGGCGCTGATGGTCTACAACTCCAATCCGGTCGTGGTGTGTCCGGACCAGGAGAAGCTGATCGAGGGCCTGAAGCGCGAGGACCTGTTCACCGTCGTGTCCGAGCAGTTCATGACCGACACCGCCGACTACGCCGACATCGTTCTTCCGGCGACGACGCAGCTCGAGCAGGACGACGTCATGTTCAGCTGGGGTCACCTGTACGCGACGTACAACCACAGGGCGATCGAGCCGATGGGCGAGGCGATCCCGAACACCGAGCTGTTCCGCCGCCTCGCCGCGCGCATGGGCTTCGACGAGCCGTGCTTCTCCCGGTCCGACGACGACATGGTGGCCGAGGCCTTCGACTGGACCCATCCGCACATGGAGGGGATCACCGCCGCCTCGCTCAAGGAGAAGGGCTGGCAGCGCCTGAACGTGCCGCCGCCGGCGGAGTACGCCCCGCACGCCGAGGGCAACTTCCGCACCCCGTCGGGCAAGACGGAGATCGCGAGCTCCGCGGCCGCGGGCGGGAACTTCGTGCTGCCGCTGTTCCGGCAGGGTTCCAACGACCACCAGCCGGGCCAGCCGGTGGACCCGCTGCCGCACTACATTCCGCCGCGGGAGTCCGCGCGCACGAATCCGCACATGGCGCAGCGGTATCCGCTGAACCTGCTGACGCCGAAGGCGCACGCGTACCTGAACTCCAGCTTCGCCAACCACGACTTCCACCGCAAGGCGCAGAAGGAGCCGGCGCTGATCATCCATCCCTCCGACGCCGAGGCCCGCGGGGTCGAGGACGGCCGTCCGGTGAAGGTGTTCAACGACCGCGGCGAGTTCGTCGTCGTGGCGAAGCTTTCGGACACCGTGCTGCCGGGCGTGGTGGTGTGCAGCCTCGGCGGGTGGCGCAAGCACGCGAAATCGACCTCGACGCTCGCGGCGGTGAACTCGACGGTGTTCGCCGATCTCGGCAACGCCCCGACGTTCAACGACGTGCTGGTGCAGGTCGAGCTGGCCTGAACCGGTTAGCGTCGCCTAAGTCGCCGGTGGGGTCGTATCGTCGCCGGCAATGACGACGATCAGCATCGACACCTCCACGGTCGCCCCGCGCGACCGCGTCGACTTCTGGTGTTCGACGGTCTGCGACCAGTTCGTCGCCCTCGACGTCCGCCCCGAGGCCGGGCCGCGAATGCACGGGCGCATCGTCGCGACCTCGATCGGCGAGGTCGCGCTCCGGCAGATCGCCGCGGGCGCGCACTCCTTCGTCCGCACGCCCCGCCAGGTACGCACCGCCGACGAGGACTACTTCCACATCGCCCTGTGCCACAGCGGCTCGACGACGATGACCCAGGAGGGCCGGGAGACCACCATCGGCCCCGGCGAGTTCGTGCTCTACGACAGCGCCCAGCCGTTCGAGTTCGCCATGGCCGAGGACTTCCACTATTCGGTGTGCCTGTTCCCCAAGCGCCTGCTGCCCCTGTCCGCCGCGGAACTGGCGGCGGCGTCCGCGATTCGCTTCGACACCCGTCGCGGCATCGGCGCGCTGATCCCCCCGCTGTTCGCCGCCCTCGACGACCTCGACGCCGCGAGCCTGCCACCGGCCAGCCGCGACGCCATGGTCGCGGCCATCGCCGACCTCTACGTCGCGGTGGTCCGCAGCCGCGTCGACACCGGCGCCTCCCCGAGCCTGCACCTGGCCCGAGCCAGAGCCTTCGTCGACGAACACCTGACGGACTCTCACCTCGATCCGGCCGCAGTCGCCGTCGGGTGCGCCATCTCCACGAGCTACCTGCACAAGCTTTTCGCCGCCACGGGCGAGTCCGTCGCCGACTACGTCCGCGAACGCCGCCTTCAGGCCTGTTGGGCGGATCTGCGCCGCCCGGACCTCGCGCACCTCACCGTCGCCGCCGTCGGCCGCCGCTGGGGCCTGTCCGACCCCGCGCACCTGAGCCGTACCTTTCGTGCCCGTTTCGGCGTCTCGCCCACCGAGCACCGCGCCCGCTCTCTCGGCCCCGCAGCTCGACAGCCTTCCGCCTGACGCGCTCCGACTCCCCGGCCGTTGACCATCTTTTGAACCGATAGGCCTCAAGGCCACGGGTCCCGGCTACGACACATCAGTAGGACCGTGATCCGGTCCGTCGCGTCGTCGTCGCAATCTCGGGAGAGCGTGTTGCCCTTCATGACCTGGTCGAGCCGATGAAGCACGCTGCGAGCCGGACCTCGCGCTGGGCCCAGCTGACCTCCGTGTCCACCGGGGCGGGCCGCGGCGCGTGGGAGGTCGTTCAGGCCAGCGAGTCCGTTACCGACCAGCTGCGCGACATCATGCTCGCCGGGGGCGACGCCACGCTCGATTCGCACGTCGACCTGCCCCGGTTCCCCACCAAGGACGAACTGCGCCTGGCGCGGCCGCGTCGCCTGGTGCACCGCCCGTTCCAGGCGACGCTGTCCGCCCTGTGGCACGCGACGCCCGCAGGG
This sequence comes from Sporichthyaceae bacterium, assembly GCA_052389435.1. Lineage (GTDB taxonomy): Bacteria > Actinomycetota > Actinomycetes > Sporichthyales > Sporichthyaceae > JBQTKD01. Next base: position 7,897 of record JBQTIB010000104.1, read on the forward strand.
CTCGACGGCGCGGGCGCGCCCGGCAACCTGTTCCTGCACGCGGCCCTGGAACTCGGACCCGGCGAGCCGGATCCCACGCGTCGGGCGATCGACGCGTGGCGCTCGCCGATCTGGTTGACGCCGTGGGACGCGCAGGCCGTTGCGGCGGCGCGATTCGAAGAGGTCCAGGAGTTGCCCGCGGGCAGTCTCGCCGGGCCGGAGGCTGCCCTGGGATTTCTCGATCGGCCGGGCGTGCGCGTCGAGGCTCTCGGTCCGCTCGTGGACGCGATCGCCGAGGCGTTGGAGGGCGGTTCCAACGTCGCGCTGGTAGCCGACAGTTCCGACGACGGCGCCGCGTGGATCGCCGTGGTCAGTCATCTGCTGCCGCAGGCTGCAGCCGCGCGCCTGTCGTGGTCCACCTACGAGCGGGCGGCCACGGTCGATCCGCTGCGCGGATTTCCCCTCAACCTGTGCGTTTTTCCGTCCTGCGACGAAGAGGCGTTGGACGCGGCGCTCGCCGGCGGGTCGGACTTCGTTCTGGTCAAGGCGCACACGAAGGCGGCGGCGTCCGACGCGCTGCTGAGCTCCTGGGCCCAGCTGGCGCAGGATCTCGGGGCGGCTCCAGTGGAGGCACGTCTGCGGGTGGTGTGCCGTCGGGACGAGATCGTCGCGGAGAACCCGGACACCATGCCGACCCACCCGGTCCGGCCGTTGGCCGAGGCGATCCGCGCCGACGAGTACTTCGCCGCCCCGCCGGTCGTCGAGGTCGTCGAGGTCGAGGTCGTCGAGGTATCTGCGCCGATCGACGTCGAGGTCGACGAAGCCGCTGCAGCAGCCGCGATGTGGAGCTTCGACCCGGCCCCGCCGGCCGTCGAACGGCCGCCGGCGCCGAGCATTCCCGCCCAGGCGACCGCGCACTTCAGCGAGATGCTGGAGCCCGTCGACGTCGGTGCCCCGACCGGCAAGGCCACGATCAGCTACGCCGAGGTTGCCGCCGCGCTGTCCAGCGCCGAGCCGCGCCGAGCGCGGCGTCTCCCGTTGACCCGTCGGCGGACGGGAAAGCCGAGCCAGCCGGCCGATTCCACGCCCATGTTCGAGCCGAGCGAGCCGTCGGCGCCGGCGGACCGCCCCGTCGTCGAGGACCCGGCCCCGGCCGCCGCCACCCCGATCCCGATCCCGATCCCGATCCCGATCCCGGCTCCGGCCCCGGCTCCGGCCCCGGCTCCGGTTGTCGTTTCCGCGCCGAGCCCGGAGGTCGCGGAGTGGGCGACCGAGTCGGCAGGGCGGGTGGCGACCATCGCCGCTCCGCGGACCTCGATCGAGGTCCAGCCCGTGAAGCCGGACCTCGATCGACTGTGGCGCGATCTGCAGAACGCGAAGGACATGGGCGGTGCGGCCGCCGCGCGCTACGTGCACGTCGCCCTGCTCGATCGCGAGTGCCTGTTCGAGGCGATTCCCGCGGCGGCGCCTCTGTCCATCCGCTGGGAGGAGCGCGCCTGGTCGGAGATGGCCCTCGCCCGCGAGGCCCTGCTGGCCGACGCCGCCACGTGGCACGTCCGCCGCGAGCCGGCCGACGCCGCGGTCAGAGTTCTGCGCCTGGTGGACTTTCTGATCCGGGCGCGCGTTGCCTCGGATCGGCCGGGCGGGCCGGTGTCGGACCGCATCGTCGATCTCGTCCACGTCCATTTCCGGGCGCTGGCCGGTGTCGGCGGCCTCGAGGTGCAGCGCCGCACGGGGGACCTCGATGCCCGGACCAAGTGCGTGTTGCAGGAGGCGATCTGGGCTTCGGGCATTCCCCCGCACAGCTTCCGCGAGGCCTTGCACCTCTGGCTCGGAATCTCCTGCTGGACACGGCACCCGGTCCGCTGATTGGGGCTACCTCCGAGCGGGCGCCAGTTCGGCCGCCGACTGCACGCGCGAGCGACTGCGGCGGTCGAGCCGGGACATGACCGGCTCGGCGGTGACCCCGTGCAGCACGACGGACACCACCACGACGACGCCGACGATCGCCCACAGCAGACCCGGCTGCGCGAACTGCCCGTTGGCCAGGGCGTAGGAGACGTAGTAGAGCGATCCGATTCCACGGATCCCGAAGAAGGCGATCACCGCCCTGTCCGCGCGCCGACCGGGGGCGCGGACCAACGCTGCGCTCGCAACGAGCGGACGCACTAGGAAGACCACGGCGAGCGCCACCGCCAGACCCGACGGGGTCAGCGGGCCGAGCAGGCCCCGGGCGACGGCCCCGCCGAAGAGCAGGAGCAGCAGCACCACGAGCAGACGTTCGATCTGCCCGATGAACTCGTGCAGCACCCGGTGGTACTCGTGGTCGCGTTCCACTCCGCGGAGCGTGCAGGCGCAGACGAAAACGGCCAGAAAACCGTAGCCGTGCACGAGTTCGGTCAGTCCGTAGGCGAGGAAGGTCGCGGCAAGGGCGGCGAAGCCGTCGCCGTGCTTGGCGAGGCGGATGGTCTCGGCCCAGCGGAAAAACAGCCCGGCGAGCAGGCGCCCCAGAACGACGCCGACCACCACTCCGGCCGTCAACCGGTAGACCACGTCGACCGCCACCCACTGCCCGATCCAGCCCGTCCCGCCTCCGGCCGCGGCCATCGCCAGCGCCGCGTAGACGAAGGGAAAGGCCAGCGCGTCGTTCAGCCCGGCCTCGGAGGTGAGCGCGAAGCGAACCTCGTCTTCGGAGTCCGGGTCCTCGCTGGGGTCGCCGACCTGGACCTCGTCGGCCAGCACCGGGTCGGTCGGGGCGAGGGCTGCGCCCAGCAGCAGTGCCGTCGCCGGAACGAGCCCCGCCCACCACCACCCGAGCACGGCCACCGCGGCGATGGTCAGCGGCATCGCGACGCCGAGCAGTCGCCAGGTGCTCGCCCACCCCCGCAGCGAAGGGCGCCGGTCCAACCGCAGACCGGCGCCCATCAACGCCACGATGACGCCGACCTCGGTGAGGTGCGCGGCCAACTCGGGATGGGCCAGCGGGTCCGGATCGGGCAGGTCGCTCGGCACGGCGAAGATCGCGGCGCCCAGGGCAAGGAAGGCGATCGGCACCGAGATCGGGCGGTGGGCCACCAGCCGAGGCAGGACCGCCGAAAGCAGAGCGCCGAGTCCGACCAGTGCGTAGGCCAGATCCGGAGCCTCGATCACAGGAGTCACCTGCCCCACACCCGCGCCGGCACACCCGCTCCGAGCCGACGTTTCGGCCCGTCGGGAGGCAGCGGCAGGTCAGCCGAGCTCGGCCAGCCGCGGGGTCAGCTTGCCGACGCCCTCGACGTAGCCGACGGGGTCGGTGCCCGGGACCAGCGCGACGACGCCGACGCCGAGCTTGGCGAAGGCCTCCATCTCGCGCAGGAAGGCGTCCGGATCGCCGATGGGATCCAGGCCCGAGAGAATCGTCGGGGTGATCGTGGAGTAGTCGCGGCCTTCGGTCTCGCAGTGCTTCTTCAGGATCTCGAGCTTGCCGGCGACCATCTGCGGCGGGCCGAAGAGGTTGCACTCGTCGGCGTACTTCGCCACCAGGCGCAGCGTCTTCTTCTCCCCGCCGCCGGCGACGAGGATCCCCGGGCGCGGAGCCGACAGCGGCTGCGGAACGCAGAGCGTCTCGGCGAGTCGGTAGTGCCTGCCTTCGTACGGGCCGTCGTTCTCGCTCCACATCTGCAGGCAGATCTGCAGCGTCTCTTCGAGCATCTCGAAGCGGTCCTTCAGCGGCGGGAACGGGACGCCGAGGCCGTGGTGTTCGCGGTCGAACCACGCGGCGCCGATGCCGAGTTGCGCGCGCCCGCCGGACAGGACGTCGAGCGTGGTGACGGTCTTCGCGAGGACGCCGGGGTGGCGGTAGGTGACGCCGGTGCAGAGCAGTTGCAGCTTCACCGTCGAGGTGTGGGCGGCGAGGAAGCCGAGGGCGGTGTAGCCCTCGAGCATCGGCTCGGTGGCCTCGCCGAGGACGGCGATCTGGAAGAAGTGGTCCATGAACGAGACGTAGGAAACGCCCGCGTCCTCGGCGGCCTGGCCCACCGCGGCAATCGTCGGGCCGAGGGCCTTCGTGCCGCCGGGAAGGGAGAAGTTTCCAACGTGGATCGCAACGCGCATGGCCGCCTCTTTCGGTCGAGTCGCTTCGACCGTACTCAGTCCGCGAGAAATCCGATCTACAGGCGCCCGGCGATTTGGGATCATCGGCGGGTGACCGCCACCCAACACCACCCGCACTCCTCCGATCTCGCACGCCGGATCGCCGAGCGGGGGACGATCCTGCGCGTGCAGGTGGGTAGCGGCGTGCACGGCACCTCGATCACCGGGCAGGACGACCGCGACGAGATGGGCCTGTGCCTGGAGCCCGCGGAGTTCGTCACCGGCGTCGCGCAGGTGCCGGCCAAGGACGGCGACGAGCCTTCCTGGATTCCGTTCGAGCAGTACGAGTACCACTCCGCGTGGGAGCGCGCGGGCGGCCTGGCGAACCGGTCCGGGGCGGGCGATCTGGACGTCATCGTCTACTCCGCGCGGAAGTGGACGCGGCTCGCGCTGGCCGGCAACCCGACGGTGCTGCTGCCGCTGTTCGTGCCCGAGGCCGAGATCGTCGCCGTCACCGAAGCCGGTCACGAGCTGCGCGCGAACGCGCACCGGATCGCGTCGAAGCGCGCGTGCGAACGCTTCCTCGGCTACATGGTCTCCCAACGCCGCGCGATGACGGGCGAGGTCGGAGCGCACACCAACCGCCCGGAGCTCGTCGCGCAGTTCGGCTACGACTGCTACTCGGACGACACCGAGTTCCTGACGCGGAGTGGCTGGCGCACATTTGACGAGATCGGCGACGACGAGGCCGTGGCGACAATCGATGTAGCCGGAGCCGTCGAGTTCCAGATCCCGACCTCACGCATCGCCAAGGCATTTCACGGTGCCATGATCCGCATGCGCCACCGTTACACCGAAGCCCTGGTAACCCCAACCCATCGGATGTTCGTTTCTCGAGTCGACCGTGGCCCTTCGGGAGTCGAAGGCACTAGATACCGACCGGAGATCGCCGACTGGCACTTTCTGCCTGCCGCGCAACTGACAAGTGGCCACTACCACGTCCGTGTCGCAGGCACTCCGCGCACGGCCGAGGTCGACATCAGTGACTCCTCGCTCGTCCTTTACGGCGCCTACCTGAGCGAGGGGTGCGTGGCCAAGCGAGCCAAGGGCAAGCCCTCCGTCCTTGCGTTCACACAAGTCATTGGCGGGCGGCTCGAGCCCCATCTCTCTCGGATCGCCGCCGATCATCCGGTGCGCCAGTTTCGGTACGAGCCGCGTCAGGGCAGACAGCCGCACACCATCACAACTCTGGCGAACCGAGATGTCGCGACCCAGGTGGCCGAAGATTGCGGCGAAGGATCGTGGAACAAGCATTTGCCACCGTGGGCCTTCGATCTTTCCGCACGACAGGCGGACGTACTGCTCGACGCCATGTTGGCCGGAGACGGCACTCGCACGCGGACCAACTACTGGGTCTATTACACCGTCTCCGAGCGCCTCGCCGGAGATGTACAGGCTCTGGCGATCACTGCGGGACGCCGCGCCAATGTCTGGGGTCCCTACGCGCCTGCCGGGATCTACCAAGTGATGATCCAGGACCGGGGTCGCACAGTGGAGGCCATGTCTCCGAGGCTCAATCTGCATCCCGAAGCCCCGACGACGCAGCGGGTCGTTTGTTTTGCCGTGCCAAACGAAACGCTGGTGACCCGCCGCAACGGCCGGGTCGCCATGCAGGGCAACTGCAAGTTCGCTATGCATGCGCTGCGGCTCGGGCTGCAGGGCGTCGAGTACCTGCAGACCGGCCGGATCACGCTGCCGATCCCGGAGCCGCATTTGACGGCGCTTCGCGAGGTGCGGCAGGGGCAGTGGGAACTGGCTCCGGTGCTGGAGTGGGCGCGGCGGTTGGAGGACGAGCTGGGCGAGTTGGCCGAGACCTCCCCTCTGCCCGAGCACCCGGACCTGGACTGGGTCAACGGGTGGCTGCACCGTGCCCACACCTCCTACTGGGCAGGCTGAGCCGGTGCTGCTGACCCTTTCCACGACCATGCCGCAGGCCGCGGATCTGGGCTTCCTGCTGCACAAGCACCCGGACAAGGCACAGCGCTTCGACACCGCGGCCGGGCCCGCGCACGTGTTCTGGCCCGAGGCCACCGAGGAGCGGGCGACCGTCGCGCTGCTGCTCGAGGTCGACCCCGTCGCGCTCGTGCGCGGCAAGGGCGGCCGGGACTCCGGGTTCGCGCTGGCGCAGTACGTGAACGACCGGCCGTACGCGGCGTCGTCGCTGCTGTCCGTCGCGCTCAGCAAGGTGTTCCGCACCGCGATGACCGGCCGCTGCGATTCGCGCCCGGAGCTCGCCGCATCGCCGATCCCGTTGGAGATCGCGCTGCCCGCCCTTCCGAGCCGAGGAGCCGCCGACCTCGTCGAGCGCCTGTTTGGTCCACTGGGCTGGAATGTGACGACCCGTCCGATCCCGCTCGACCCGGAGGTGCCCGCCTGGGGCGAGTCCCGGTACGTCGAGGCCCTGCTCACCGGGGAGGTGCGGGTGGCCGACGCGCTGTCGCACCTGTACGTGCTGATGCCGGTGCTCGACGACAACAAGCACTACTGGGTCTCGGCCGACGAGATCGAGAAGCTGACCCGGTCCGCCGGCTCCTGGCTGCCGGCCCACCCCGAGCGCGACCTCATCACCCGCCGCTACCTCAGTCACAAGCGTTCTCTGGTGCAGACCGCCATCGGCCGCCTCGCGGAGGTCGACGACGTCGAGCCCGAGAACCTCGACAACGCCGTCCCCGAGGAGCCGGAGGAGAAGCCGACGCCGCTGGCGCACCTGCGGCTCGGCGCGGTCGCCGCTGCCCTGCGCGCGGAGGGCGCGCGGTCGGTCGTGGACCTCGGCTGCGGCGAGGGCGCCCTGCTGCGCCACCTGCTCGACGACCCGACGTTCGTCGAAATCCTCGGCGCCGACGTGTCCCACCGCGCGTTGGAGATCGCCGCCCGGCGGTTGAACTTCGACCGGATGCCGGACAGCAAGCGGGCGCGGATCGAGCTGATCCAGTCCTCCGCGACCTATCGCGACGATCGGCTCGCGGGCAAGGACGCGGTGGTGCTGATGGAGGTGATCGAGCACGTCGACGAGCCGCGGCTCCCCGCGCTGGTGCGCAGCGTGTTCGCGCACGCCCGCCCGACGTCGGTGATGGTGACGACGCCGAACGTCGAACACAACGTCCGCTACGAGTTCCTGCCCGCCGGGGCCATGCGCCACCGGGACCACCGGTTCGAGTGGACCCGCGCGCAGTTCCGCGTATGGGCCGACGCCGTGGCCGGCGAGCACGGCTACGACGTGCGCTACCTGCCCGTCGGCGAAGACGACCCCGAGGTCGGACCGCCTACCCAGATGGCCGTCTTCCGGAGGGGCGCATGAGCACCTACGCGGTCCCCGAGTTGTCCCTGGTCTGCCTCGTCGGCGCGAGCGGGTCGGGCAAGTCCACCTTCGCGGCGCAGCACTTCGGCCGGTTCGAGGTGATCTCCAGCGACTTCTGCCGCGGGCTGGTCAGCGACGACGAGAACGACCAGGCCGCCAGCAACGCCGCGTTCGAGGTGCTGCACTACATCGCGGGCAAGCGCCTCGACGCAGGGAAGCTGACGGTCGTCGACGCCACCAACGTGCAGCCGGAGGGGCGCAAGCAGCTCGTCGCGCTGGCCCGCGCGCACGACGTGCTGCCGGTCGCGATCGTGCTCGACCTCCCGGAGAACGTCTGCGTCGACCGCACTCTCGCGCGCGAGGACCGCACCTTCGGCCCCGCGGTCGTACGCCGTCAGCGCGACCAGCTGCGACGCTCCCTCAAGCACCTCGGCAAGGAGGGCTTCCGCAAGGTCCACGTCCTGCGCTCGGAGGAGGAGGTCGCGGCCGCGACCGTCGTTCGCGAGAAGCTGCTCAACGACTTCCGCCACGAGCACGGCCCCTTCGACGTGATCGGCGACATCCACGGCTGTCGCGCCGAACTGGAGGCGCTGCTCGTCGAGCTCGGCTACACCCTGCTTCGCGACGAACAGGGACGACCGGTCGACGCCGTCCCGCCCGCGGGGCGCAAGGCGGTGTTCGTCGGAGACCTCGTCGACCGCGGCCCCGACTCCCCCGGCGTGCTGCGCCTGGTGATGGGGATGGTCGGCGCCGGGAACGCGTTCTGCGTGCCCGGCAACCACGAGAACAAGCTGGTCCGCGCGCTCGACGGCGCCAACGTGCAGGTCACGCACGGACTGGCGGAAACCCTTGCCCAGCTGGAAAATGAGGACGCCGAGTTCACGGCGACCGTCAAGAAGTTCTGCCACGATCTCGTCTCGCACCTCGTGCTCGACGACGGCCGGCTCGTCGTCGCGCACGCCGGTCTGAAGGAGGCCTACCACGGCCGCGCGTCCGAACGGGTGCGCAGCTTCGCCCTCTACGGCGACACGACCGGCGAGACCGACGAGTTCGGACTGCCCGTCAGATACCCGTGGGCGAACTCCTACCGCGGCAAGGCGACGGTCCTCTACGGCCACACGCCGACCCCTGACCCGGAGTGGGTCAACAACACGATGTGCCTGGACACCGGGTGCGTGTTCGGCGGTCGGCTGACCGCGCTGCGGTATCCGGAGCGGGAGATCGTCGCGGTCGAGGCCGAGAAGGTCTGGTACCAGCCGGCGAAGCCGTTCATGGGCGGCGTCAACGTCCGCGCTCCCGAGGAGCTGTCGATCGCCGACGTGCTCGGCAAGCGCGGGGTCGAGACACGGCTCGCCGGGCGCGTGACCGTGCGCGAGGAGAACGCCGCGGGCGCTCTCGAGGTCATGAGCCGGTTCGCCCTCGAACCGCGGTGGCTGCTGTATCTACCGCCGACGATGTCGCCGTGCGCGACGTCCACCACCGGCGACCTGCTGGAGCATCCGAGTGCGGCCTTCGACTACTACCGCGAGCAGGGCGTCGCGCAGGTCCTGTGCGAGGAGAAGCACATGGGCTCGCGCGCGGTCGCGCTGGTGTGTCGCGACGAGTCGGTGGCGGCGGCGCGCTTCGGCGCGGCCGACGGTACTTCCGGCGCGGTCTACACCCGTACGGGCCGATCGTTCTTCTCGCCTGCTCTGACGGAGGCGCTGTTGGCGCGGCTCCGGGACGCGGTGGGCGCGGCCGGCCTGTGGGACGAGCTCGACACCGGCTGGGTGCTGCTGGACTGCGAACTGCTGCCGTGGTCGGCCAAGGCCGAGGATCTGCTGCGCAACCAGTACGCGGCCGTCGGGGCCGCGGCGCGCTCCGCGCTGCCTGCCGCGGTGGGTGCGCTGGCCGCCGCCGCGGACCGGGGCGTGGACGTCGCCGACCTGCTGGCGCGCACGCGGTCCCGGACCGACAACGCCCACGCCTACAGCTCCGCCTACCGCCGGTACGTCTGGCCCACGGCGGGTCTCGACGGCGTCCAGATCGCGCCCTTCCAGGTCCTGGCGACCGAGGGCCGGACGTGGTCCGACCACGACCACGCCTGGCACCTCGACGTCGCGGACCGGCTCGTCGCGGTGGCGCCCGCGCTGGTCCGCCCGACGGGACGGCTCGCGGTGGACACGACCGACGAGGCGTCGGTCGCCGCCGGCGTGGCGTGGTGGACGTCGATGACCGGCACCGGCGGCGAAGGCATGGTGGTCAAGCCCGCCGCCAACGTCGCGCGGGGCCGCAAGGGCATCGTGCAGCCGGGCGTCAAGGTGCGCGGGCGCGAGTACCTGCGGATCATCTACGGCCCGGACTACACCGAGCCCGCGAACCTGGAACGCCTGCGCTCGCGGGGCCTGGGCCACAAGCGTTCGCTCGCCCTGCGGGAGTACGCGTTGGGCATCGAGTCCCTCGAACGCGTCGCCCGCGGCGAGCCGCTGTGGCGCGTACACGAGGCGGTCTTCGCCGTACTCGCCCTCGAATCCGAACCGGTGGACCCTCGGCTCTGAACGACGGGCGGGGTCGTTCTGCTTCAGGCAGTGCCCGTACCAAGTCTCTCGACGACCGATTGCAGGCAGGGGTGTTCGGCGTCGGGCGCACGCCTACACCGTGGAGAACGCCGCGCGTCATCCCCGGTTCGGCAGGTCCGGTGGCGTGAGGAGTTCGCGTTGTAGGCGCCAGTAGTCGTTGTGCCTCGGCTCTTGCAACGAGTCGATCCACGGGGGCGGAATGAACTCCGGAATCCCGTGCGCGTCGAGGCGAACCTGCCAGCCGCGGTGGTGGACTTGGACGTGGTGGGGCTCGCAGAGCAAGACGCCGTTGTCGAGTTCGGTGGGACCGAGATGCTCGGTCCAGTAACGGATGTGGTGGCCGCGGCAGTAGGCGGCGGGGACGGCGCAGGCGGGGAACCCGCAGCCGGTGTCGCGGGCGACGAGGGCGTCCCAGATGGCCGGAGTCCAGGTCCGGAACCGGCGCCCGACCGAGAGCGGCTTGCCCTTGGCGTCCAGGACGATCGGGGTTATCTCCGCGTCGCACGCGAGGCGCCGAACCGCCTCGGCGGTGATCGCGCCGCCGGTGGCGAGGGCGGCCTTGGCTGCGCCGTCGAGGCCCCTGAGGGTGTCGAGCCCGAGGGTCAGGTGCAGGTGCGGGGCGCGGCCGCGGGAGTTGGGCAGGTCTCCGTGCCGCAGCAGGACGCCGAAGATGTCCACGAGCGCGTCAGCCCGGCGGGCGGGGGCAGAGCGCGGGTCGGCGGACCCGTCCGGCTGCGGCCTCGGCTTGGCCAACGCCTCCAGGGCCGCCTTCGCCAGGCCGACGTTCTCGATCCGGTCGCGCCAGGTGACCGAGTGCGTCCCGTCGTGGTGGTCCTTGAAGTGGACGCCGCGGACCTTCTCGAGCTCTTCGTCGTCGGGCAACTTCCCGTCGGGGTCGGCTGCTTCCAGTAGGCCCTGTCCGACTCTGCGCAGGTCGTCGGCGTTGAGTTCGCGGGCCTTGTCCAGCAGCAGTCGGAGCGCGAATTCGCGGTGCTCCAGCGGAGTGGTGGCGGGGAGCCGGTCCAGGGCGGTCACGGTCACCCGCGCCTGGTCCCAGTTCACGCCGCCGGAGGCCAGCGCGGCGCCGACCTCGGCGTGCGGTCCCTTCGCGGAACAGGCGAGAGCCATCTTCGCCGTCACGCCCGCCGCGGACACGGTCTCGCGCAGCCGGTCGCGCAGCCAGGAGCGGGTGCTGACCGCGCCGACGGCCGTCGCGATCCCCCGGTCTTCGAACTCGCCGACCAGGGCCAGCGACACCGACCGCAGCTGCCCTTCGGCGAGGTGCGCCTGCTCGATCAGCTCGCCGACCTCGCCGTCGAGCGACCGGTACAGCTCCTGGCCCACGGCCATCTGCAACCCCGTCACGGCGGAGCGCAGGGCGGCCATTGCCGCCGCGACCGGAGTGGGTTCCATGGGCAAAACTCTAGAGAAGACCACCGACAGTTTTGGGCCTGCAGAAGCCCTCCTACCAAACTATTTTCCCTATGACGTAGGCATTCTGACGCTCAATCACCACCTACACCAACGATCACTTGAACCTCACAGGCGCTTCCTGCGGCGTCGACTACCGGCCCTGCCGCACCGACCAGCCGACCTCACGGCCTCCAGTCCCGACGATTCGAACCGCAACGACAACGGGCACCTCATCGCACGCCGCACCCACCCACCAGACGGCGGGAAGAACCGCAACCCCAGCCGACGTCGACCATCTCTGCCGTCACATCGCGGCACCGCCCGTTGACGGTCCACTCACGGAGCGAGGTGGGCCAGGAACCACTGCAGGGCCGGGTGACTGGAGGCTTCGAAGCCCTTGACGTAGGCGTCGAAGTGGCCGCCCGGAAGGATTTCGAGCTTCTTCGGCTCGAGCGCCTTTTCGTAGGCGGCGATGGCGAAACGGCTCGGGGTCAGGGTGTCGTTCCGGGCCGGCATCAGCAGCAGCGGCGTCGGGCTGATCTGGGCGATGTAGTCGACCGGGTTGTACTCGCCGAGGGCCTCGATGGTCCGCATCGTGACTTCGTTCTTCCAGTTCGGCGCGCGGCCGGCTCCGGTCTCGGTGAACCACTGGAAGGAGTCCGCGGTGGGCAGGGCCGAGGGAACCATGGGGTCCTCGGCGACGACGGGAACCATCGTCGGAGCGTTGCCCTGAAAGCGGGAGAGGCGCTCGGCGTCGAAGCCGTCGCGGTAGACGTCGAGGAAGTCGGAGCGGACGAGGGCGCGGACGTTGTCGTAGCCGGAGATCAGCGGAACCTGGCTGACGACGGCCTTCACGCGGCGGTCGATGGCCGCGACGACGAGAACGTGCCCGCCGGAGTAGCTGCTGCCCCAGACGCCGATGCGGTTGACGTCGGTCTCGGCAAGGGTGGTGGCGTAGGTGATCGCGGTCCGGTAGTCGCGCACCTGCTCCCACGGCTCGATCTCCTGGCGCGGCGTGCCGTCGCTGTCGCCGAAGTTGCGGTTGTCGTAGACGAGCGCGTTGAGGCCGCCGTCGGAGAACAGCTCGGCGTAGCTGTCGAGGTACATCTCCTTGACCGCGGAGAAGCCGTGCGACATCACGATGGTCGGGGCCGTGCCCGAGGCGCCCACCGCGGGATAGAACCAGCCGCGCAGGGTGGTGCCGTCGCTGTCGAAGGAGATGTCGCGTCGTCGGGTCATCGGAACCTCCGCGGTAGGCGGCCCGAAGCTTCGGCTCGACGCTGGGCCTACCAGCGACCCTAGTTCGCGTTCACTTCCCCTGGAAGATCGGCGGGCGGCGTTCGGCGCGGGCGAGCCGGCCCTCCTCGCGGTCCTCGCTCGCCCAGCAGGCGTCGAACGCGGCGCGGTGGCGCGGGTCGAAGTCCGCCTCGAAGTCTTCGTTGAGAACCTGCTTGGTGTACGCCAGGGTCAGCGGCGCAAGTTCGGTCATGGCCTGCGCCCACTCGACGGCGTCCTGCAGGAAACCGCGCCGATCGGCCAGGCCGCACGCGAGCGCGCCGTCGGCGTCGAGGGATTCGCACGCCAACAGCAACGCCCTGGCCGTCGGGTCTCCGGCGACCCGGGCGAGCCGGCGGATCGTCCACGGGTCGACCGCGACGCCGAGCCTCGCCGGCGGAATGCCGAACGTGGCCGCGGGCGCGACGACGCGAAAGTCCGACGCGAGCGCCACCTGCGACCCCCCGCCGATGGCCGGACCGTTGACGGCCGAGACGACCGGGACCGGTGCGAGCACGATGGACTTCAGCGCCGCCCGCAGCGCGACGATCAGCTCCGGGCTGTAGACCTCGTTCAGGTCCGCGCCCGCGCAGAAGCTGGGGCCGTTGCCGGTCAGCACGATCGCGCGGGCGCCGTCGACGACGGCCGCGTCCACCGCCTCGCGAAGCGCGGTGCAGAGCGCCACGTTCAGGGCGTTGTGCCGATCCGGACGGTCGAGGGCGATCACGGCGACCCGGCCCGAGAGTTCCTGCTGAATCACTGCGTTCCTCCGCGCACTGGAGTGTCTATGCACCCAACTTAGCTACCGACGGGTAGCCCGCAGCCGTCCGACCCACGACTACGCTCGGGCACCGTGCTTCCCGTCGTCTCGGCCACCCGGTACATCACGCCACTGCGGGAGGGCGGATCGCTGCCGGGCCTGATGGAGGCCGACGACCTCGGCACCTACGTCGTGAAGTTCCACGGCGCCGGGCAGGGCCGCAAGGTCCTCGTCGCGGAGGTGATCTGCACCGGCCTTGCGAAGGCACTCGGGCTGCCCGTCCCGGAACTCGCGGTCGTCGACCTCGACCCGCTTCTCGCCCCGGCCGAGCCGGACGAGGAGGTCCAGGACCTCCTGCGCCGCAGCGCCGGACACAACCTCGGGATCGATTTCCTGCCCGGGGCGCTGGATTTCGACCCGGCGTGCTTCGACGACGACGCGGCCCTCGCGGGCCGCGTGCTGTGGTTCGACGCGCTGACGCAGAACGTCGACCGGTCCTGGCGCAACCCCAACATGCTGCACTGGCACGGGCGCCTGGTGTTGATCGACCACGGTGCCGCGCTGGTCTTCCACCACGACTGGTCGCGCGCGCAGGGCTCGGTCGCCCGTCCCTACGACGCCCGCGCCCACGCGTTGATCCGCTTCCAGCCGGACGTCGAAGCGGCTGCGGTCGCGCTCGCGCCACGGGTGACCGAAGAGGTCCTGACGGCTGCCGTCGCCGAAGTTCCCGAGGAATGGTTGGCGGGCGATCCCGACTTTCCCACCCCCGCCGAACTCCGGGCCGCCTACGTCGCCCGACTGCTCGCCCGGCTGGGCGCCCAGGACGAGTGGCTGCCGCCGCTCGCCACCTGCGCCGCCGAAGCGCCGGCTCCCGACGAGACGGCGCGCACGGGCAACAAGCCCGCATGGCTGAACCGGCGGCGACCGTGACCCGGCGGCACGTGTTCGAGTACGCGACCCTTCGGGTAGTTCCTCGGGTGGAGCGCGGCGAGCGGATGAACGCCGGTCTGCTCCTGTACTGCAAGGGCCTGAACTACCTGGGCGCGCGCATCCACCTCGACGCCGACCGCCTGCGCGCGCTCGACCCCACTGCCGATCCCGTTGCCGTGCTGCGCGGGCTCGAATCGGCGGCGAACACCTGCGACGGTTGCGGCCCCGCGGCCGAGGACGATCTGCTGCGCCGCTTCCGCTGGCTGACCGCACCGCGCAGCACCGTCGTTCAGCCCGGCCCGGTCCACACCGGTCTAACCGCCGATCCCGACGCCGAAGTCGACCGCCTGATGGCGCTGCTGGTGCTGGCCGTTTCCCCGTCGGGCTCTACCGACATGTCGGCCGATCCGCCGATCCACAAATCGGCCGAACGGCCCATGTAGCGGGCGTTCCCGCCGACCGATGTCACTGGGTGTCCGGATCTCGCGGCGGAGGAGAACGGATGGGGCGCAACCACACCGGTAGGACATTCGCGACGGCAGTCGCCGCTGCCCTGGCCGGTTCGGGCCTGGTGTGGGCGGGGGCCTCCGTTCGTCCGCCGACCGCGAGCCTCGAGCCGGAGGCGGCCGGACGGCAGACGGTCGCCGCCCGGACCGCGTCGCCCCTGGCCGAGTCCCGCGCCGTTCCCCTGGACAGCTCGCAACCGCGGATCGAACCGAAGTCGGCACCGCCGACTCCCGTCGCTCCGGCCCCGCGACCGACCCGTTCCGCTGCGCCTGCAAGCCCGCGGTCGACGCCGAAGAACTCGAAGCCGACGCCGAAGCCGAGTGCACCGTCGACACCGACGCCCAGCCCGTCGCCGACGTCCTCGACGGCGAGCACGGGCGTTTTCGACGTGCGCCTGCGAGCGAACTTCGACGCCGACACGGTCGACGCCTTCAGGGCCGCAACCGCCCGGTGGAACCGTCTGTTCGACGGGTCGTTGGCTCCGGCGTCGTTCAGGGGAACGTCCGCCTACCGCCGGGTCTACGTCGAGGTGGTGCACGAGCCCAACCTGTCCTCCGCGATGTCCACCACGGTCACCTCGACCCGCGCCGACGGAACCGCGCTCTCCGCGCTGGTGGCGGTCCGCGACCTGAACAACCCGTTGCCCAAGCACCCTCGGGTGCGCGAGGCCCTCGCCGCCCACGAACTCGCCCACGTGGTCGTCAACGGCGTCGACCGCAACCGCTACTGCACCGCCGAAGGCTGGACCGGCCCACTCGCCCGGGCGGCCTATCTCGACGTCGTCGACGATGCGGTCGAGGTCGTGCCGACGTTGGGCAGCGACGGAGCGACGGCGTCGTGCTCCCACTGGTCGCCGACGTGGGCCTACTCCTACCACCAGCCCGACAGCATCGGGCCCGGCCCGGCCCCGGAGATCCTCAACCCCACGGTCGGCAGCTACTCCGTGATCGGTCCGGTCACCATCGCCCTGGCCCTGGACAACAGACCGTCCCTGCCCTTGGACCCCGACGTGTTCGAGGCCTACCCCTCGTCCTGAGCCCGGCATGGCAGGAGCGGGGTGTTGCGCCCTCGTAGCTCAGGGGATAGAGCACCGCTCTCCTAATGCGGCCCCCGGCGTCCACGACGGTCCACCGCGGTACGAACGCGCTGGTCAGAGGCGCGGCGTTCTGGCGAGTGATGGCGGGTACTGGGCAGTCTGCTGACTTTTTGCTGACTGCGAGGGGGTCGGTGGCGGCGGCTGACCCGGACCTTCGACGCGACACTGAGGTGACACAGACGGGCAGGCGGAGCGCGGCCGCAGATGCTTGCGGGAGCAGCAAGTCATGGACCTGAGGGCTGGACGAGGACGCTACGACTTCCAGTACCGGGCCGCGTCCGGTGCATCGGGCGGCCACACCGTAGTGAAGTGCTCGCGCTCCCATCCTCCGTCGGGCAGTCCACGGGTGACCGTCAGATAGACGTCGCTGAAGGCGTCCCCCACCCGCCAGTTCTCCCACTGGTCCAAGTGGTGCCAGCAGTACCGCGCCAGCAACGACATGAGCGTCCTGCACTCTTCGTCGGTGAGCCCGCCCCCTGGCGGCTCCATTGGGCGCATCGGGCCCTGGTTCGTCATGGACCGACTATCCCGTCATCGCACGTAGCGGGCAATCCACGTTCGAGGGGGCGACCCTGAACTTGGCTGCGGTGGCACCCCGCCCCTGGGCCCACGCCCTGGACGCCGCGCTCACATCGCATCGGAACTACGCGCTGGAACGAAACTCGACTACGTCGCCGTCGCGAAGACGTGTCAATTACGACGATTCAGAGCGGTACGGATCGGCGAACCGGTTGAGTGCCTGCAGGTACCGCCCACCGAGCTCGATCCGAGTGAGGTCGCGATACTTCCATCGTTCGGTTTGCCTCGCCCAGACACCGTCCCGGCCCACGTAGTGCAGTTCGAAGGAGCTCTTCCGGAGCCTGATTACGCGACCGATAGCGAGCGGTTCACCCTTGAGGGTCTCCAGGTGGACCGCCAGGATGTTGCCCTCGGCAGAGCCCACCTTGATCAGCTCTGCGGCACCGACGCTTGCGTGGCCATCGAAGGTCGCAACGGTCTCGCCCAGCCCCGCTACGGCCCGATGGTGGTGCGTCGTCATCGCGGAACCAGACCCTTGAGACGTCCTGCAGTCGCAGCATCACGATGGCGTCGAGGTGGACGCCGTCGTCGAGCGCATGCAGGACGACCCAGTCGTCCGTGACCGCGATGACAAACCCGTCGGTCATGGCGATCTCGAAACTGTCCCGAACGACGGTGACGATCCGCCTGCTACCGAGCGCCTCGTCCAGACGGCGGCGGATTTTGCTCGGCTTCATGCGCTCAGTATGCGGTGATGATCAGTCGGCGCGTCCCCACATCGGGGCTCACGGGCCGGGCGCGAGACAGCATCCGGATCAACCGTCCGCGCAGGCGCTCCCTGTTGCAGAGCACGATGCTTCCGACTGGCCGCGGCGCGCCCAGCTTGCGGAACGGGACGACTACCCGACGGCCTTGCCGCCTGACGCCGTTGGGAAACGGAACTCCACCAGCGGTTCCAGGTCCGCCACTACAGAGTCGTTGCCCGGCGATGCGGGTCGCACCGCAAGCACTCGCCAACTCCCGGAGACGTCCGGCAGCCCGAAGGCTTCAAACTCGTACTGGCCGACGCTCGTCAGGTAACCGACGACCGAGACTTGAGCCCCGATCGCAGGAAGGCTGTCGGCCGAGGCCGACGGCTCCGATGTCAACAATCTCAATCCATTCGCGGCGATCACTGTCTCGACGAGCCCGTTCGCCGAGTCCCCGCGCACCCATTCGACGACGCCGCCGAACTCGATGGGATCACGTTGCACCTTGTACGAGTCCTTCGTGAGACGCACCGCGAGGCCGTGAATCATCCGGCCCGGGACTGGCTCTTCAACATCACCGTCGGCGATGAGCCAGCCCTGGATCAGCACCTGGAACGGGCGGCTGTCACTGCTCATGATTCCGCGGACTCCGCGTCACTGCCCGGCAGCCTTGACACTGACGCCGTTTGGAAAAAACGCCACGAGTTCCCGTTCTGCATCACGGGATCTTCGGACTCGGGGCGGAAGGTTCGGCAATAACCGTGTCGATCCTGCGGACGAATCTGTCCACCAGCTCTGCCGCCTCGTCGACCGTGCCAGCGAGGCCGAGGTGGCCGAGCCCTTCGCACGCGCGGTTGTAGATGGCCGGCCAGTGCGGATGGGCGTGGACCGCGGGAGGCCAAGCGTGCTCCGCACGGGCCTCGAAGACCGCGACGCAGGCGGATCGGGTCTGTTTCAGATCGGCGTCGGCGAGCAGCGCTTCGAGCAGTTGTAGGTCGACGAGATCGTGCGCCCGATCGTTCGACCTCGGCGGCGTCAGGGTGGCGGTGCAGGCGTGTACCTTCTGCGCGATCTGCCACGGCACGGTCATGCACGGAACGTCGACGGCGCCCGGAATTCCAACGAGGCTGAGCGCGTCGGAGCCGATGGCGTCGAAGGCTTCGGCGTTGCCCGCTTCCACCGTTGAAATCTCGATGGGCACCGAGGCGAAGGGCTGCCCTTGGTAGCTCAGTTTGGCCATGAAGCGTCTCGGCTTGATCGTCAGCCCGGGGACGTCGATCTCCTCCGGGGCGGTGAATGTCGCCGTGAAGCCCGACCATCCGATCTCTCCGGCCTCGGCGAGCAGTTCGTGGACTTCGACGACGTCGTAACGGGCAACCGCGTCGAGATCGCGGGAGGTTCGGGAATCGGCGACGCCGCGACGCAACTCCAACGACGATCCGCCCTTGACCAACAGCAGCGGTCCGGCGGCCTCCCCGGCCGATCGCGACGCCAGTTGAGCGACGACCAGCATGGCCACGTGCTGCTGGACGCGACCGAAGACCAGGCCGTCGCGCTTCGCGCTTTGGGTGAGCCGGTCGCGAAGCGACCGCAGGTTCGACGGCGGGGAGTCGTATTGCTTCACATCGGCCTCCGGCGGCGGGGCTGCTCGTCGGCTCCGTCGAGCTCGGCGCGCAGTTGCGCCGCCACTGCGCGCCGGAGAGTGCCGGCCCGTTCGGCGCTGTCGATCGCCTGCCGCAGCTGATGCGGGTCGGTCCCGGTCGCGGCGCAGTCCCGGATCGTTCGAGCGACGGTCGTGGTCGGGAGCAGGTCGACCGTCGTCACGTCGGAGGCGGCCAGTTCCCGGCGGTGGGTTCGATAGAGCGTCCCGCCCGCCGCCCGCGGGTGGTTGTCTCGAGGGACCGTCAGATGGATTCTCGAAGGGTTGACGTCGGAGAGTTCGTGGAGGACCAGCGCCGACTCGTGGGACACCACGCCGCGGCCGAGCGTCCAGGCCACCGCCGCCGCCAAGTCGTCGTGCGCGCCACGGGGCAGGATCGGCACTCGATAGACGCCGCGGCCAGTGCGCTCGAGCCGTCCGCGTGCGGCCATGAGCCGCAGCTGCGTCGGGTCGATCTCCATGTCCCGCGCGTCACGGGTCGTGACGTAGCCGTGCTGCTCAGCGGCTCGCTCGACCACTCGGTCCCATAAATGCATGTGCTAGAGCGTATCAAATAAATACGATTGCGCACACATCTCACCGAGCTCGCTTTCTCTCCGGCAACGCCGCGCCCTCGCCCTCGCCAACCTGACCGATTGGTGTGCACACTTTCCAAGTCTGGCCTCGGGCGTTCATGCAGGTCCGGGACGTGTCACCACGCTCAGCGGCGCGCTCGACGAGCGCGTCCGACCGTTC
The DNA here is from genome assembly GCA_052389435.1 of Sporichthyaceae bacterium. GTDB lineage: Bacteria > Actinomycetota > Actinomycetes > Sporichthyales > Sporichthyaceae > JBQTKD01. Next base: position 27,507 of record JBQTIB010000104.1, read on the forward strand.
CCGGACGGTGGCGAATGAGACGGAAACTGAGACGGACGGCGAAACTGTCTGACGCACCGTCATGCCCGTCCAGGCGGGACTGCTGGTCGGCATGCGCCGGAGATCCGTAGTCGGGAGCACGGGGTGCCGACCCACGCTTTCGAGGTCTGGGACCAACTGTTCCAACGGCTCGCAGGGTCGGCCGCGTGCCGTCGGATCAAGAATGTGTCCCACCGGGTCCTAAGTGCGCGCGGCGGAAGCAGCGAGTGTCCGAGCGCGAGCTATGAGCTCAGGCATCCCGCGGTCGCCGATGTAACTGGTCGGAGCGAGGGGTCCGGCGACCATGGTGGCCAAGCCCTCGGCGGTCAACGTCCGGACCGTTTGTCCGTCGTCGAAGCCGTTGTGAGCGCAGCCGGAGTAGTGGACGAGGATCTCGGCCGGGTCCAGGCCGGCCCGCTGGATCCGCACGACAAGTACCTCGTTGCCGTAGCCATAGTCCAGCGAGCACTCCGCCGGATCGATGCGGTTGGGCCCGCCCCCGGCCGGGGCCGCCAGGATCGCGGCGATCGCGCGGCCGGCTTCGGCACCATCCACTTGCCGCGAGGAGACGAGCGCTGGACCGGGCACCGGGCTGCCGGGCTGCCGGGGCAGGGGGTACTTGCACAGACTGATCGAATCGGTCCCGGTCACAGTTGCCTGGTCCACGACAGCGGGACGGTGGGCCGCGTCCGCGCTGACAGGGTGGCTCAAAGGGCATCGGTTGAAGTCGGCGCCTTCGATGGCGTGCACGGTCTCGGCGATCTGCTCGCGCAGGGCGAGCGGAGCTTGGATTACTACTCCGGCTGCGCCTGCTCGGACGATCCTTCGGTCACCCTCCTCGGGCAGATCCAGGTCAGAGGTGAGGGCGAAGGCAACAAAGGCGCCGGTGTTCGCGACCAGCGATCCCGGGTCGACCCCGCCCTTCTTCGGATCCCAGCACAGGATGTCGGGCACCGCACCGGGCCGGCCGATGGCCGCTTTCCGGCTTCCGCCGTCGGCGCACCAGGCTGACCAGCGCCCGTATCCGCTGTAGCCCCAGTCCCCGGGCACGGCGACGGCGACGTCGCGGTAGGACTCCCACCGCCACCCCTCGGGGACGGCGGGCCGGGTTGCGGAGGCAGCAGCACTGGGCTCGGGCGCAGCACCGCCGTTCGAATCTGGGTCGCACCCCGCCAGGGCCGCGAGCGTCGCCATGCAGACCAGCAGACCCCGCACACGCATGACCGCAGTTCCCTCCGCCGGCTTGCTACCGGAACTCTGACGGAGGAACTCGGCAGAACGTTCAGACGAGAGACTGAAACGACACCCCCTGAAGATCCACCAACTCAACCCCAGCACTCAACCCCAGCACTCAACCCCAGCACTCTTCTTGCTCGTGCCGAGCGGCGCCGTCGATCTGGAGCACCTCCGCGCGCACATGTAGGGCATGGAGTCGCATCCGTCAGACCGCCCGCGACGGCGCACTTGATGTCGCTGGCCCGCCTGTCGGCGGGCTCGGGATACCGGTACCTGCTGCGCCACACGGCGGGCGCCGACGGGCCTCGGCCGGTAGGGCAGTCGTTGTCCGACTACTACGCGGCGTCGGGTAACCCGCCCGGTCGGTGGTTCGGCAGTGGCCTGGCCGGCCTGGCGGGCGGCGATGGTCTAGCGATCGCCTCGACGGTGACCGAAGAGGCGATGGCCGCGCTGTACGGTGCCGGGCAGGACCCGGTGAGCGGCGAGCCGTTGGGGCGGGCGTTCCCGGTCTTCACCCCCGCCGCGAAGCGGATCGCCGATGCAGTCGCCGGTCTGCCGGCAAGCCTTACCGAGTCGCAGCGTCAGGCCGCAGTCGTCGCGATCGAATCGCACGTCGCGGCGAAGCCGGGGCGGCGGGCGGTGGCGGGATTCGATCTCACGTTCACTGCGCCGAAATCGGCTTCGGTCCTGTGGGCGCTCGGCGACGAGCACGTGCAGGCGGCGGTCGAGGCCGCGCACCGCCAGGCGATCGACACAGTCCTCGCCCTCATCGAGGAGAGGTTCCTGTTCACCCGCACGGGCACGCATTCGCTCGTGCAGGTCCGCACTCGCGGTGCGATCGCGGCGGCGTTCGACCACTACGACACCCGGGCCGGGGATCCCAACCTGCACACGCACGTCGTGCTGGCGAACAAGGTGCAGGGCCCGGACGGGGCCTGGCGCGCGGTCGACGCCCAGGTGCTGTTCCGGACGGCGGTGGCGTGCTCCGAGGTCTACGACGTAGCACTCGCCGACGCGCTCTCCGCGCGGCTGCCGGTCACCTGGTCCTACCGCGACCGTGGTCCGCGACGTAACCCTGCCTTCGAGATCGATGGAGTCGACGAGAACCTCCTCCAGACGTTCTCCACCCGGGCCGGACAGATCACCGCCCGGGTTGCCGAGATGCTTGCCGAGTTCACCGAGGCGCACGGCCACGCACCGTCGCGGACGCAGACGATCCAACTGCGTCAACAGGCCACGTTGGAAACCCGACCCGTCAAGCAGGCATCGACGCTGACCGGCCTACGAGCGAGATGGCAGGAGAAGGCCGCAGCCCGCGTGGGCGGCGACGGCCTGCCCGACCCCGACCGACGCCTGCCCCGTGTGCGATTCACCCAACGACTGAGTCATGGTCAGATTCCCGTCGGCTACGAGGGGCTGCTCGCCGATCACGCTGTCGCCGCAGTGGGTGCGCGACGCGCTACCTGGACCCGCACCAATCTCCTCGCCGAGGCGGCCCGCGCGACGAAGCACCTGCGGATGCGCACGCCCGCCGACCGGGTCGCGCTGCTCGACCGCGTGGTGCAGGCGAGCCTCGAACGGTGCGTACCGCTGGACTTCCCGCTGCAGAACGCAGCCCCGCAAAGGTTCTCGGCCGCCCACGCCGTGTCGGCATCCAACGAGGAGGCGGCCTTCACCACGCGGGACATCCTCGACGCCGAGGCACGACTGCTCGCGGCCGCCGCTGAAGACTGCGCACCAGCGGCCCAGCCCGCGGCTGTGGCCGCGCTGCTCGACACCCCGATGATGCCCGGTACCGGGCGGGCGCTGGCGGTCGATCAGCGACGGGCGGTCGAGGACCTCGCCGGCTCCGGCCGTCGGATCGACGTCCTTGTCGGGCCTGCCGGGACAGGCAAAACGCGCACCGTTCGAGCGCTGGCGGCGGTGTGGCGGCAGGACTTCGGGCCGGGCACCGTGGTCGGGCTGGCGCCCTCGGCCACCGCAGCCACGGAACTGACCGCGGCCGTCGGCGTGCGCTGCCAGACCATCGCGAAGTGGAGTCACACGCAGGGCGGGGCCACGGCACGCGGCCAGGAGCCGCCCACCCTTCCGCAGGGCTGCCTGGTCGTCGTGGACGAGGCGGCGATGGCGACCACCGCGGACCTGGACGCGATCGTCTCGGCCGCCCGGTTGGCCAACGCCAAGGTCGTCCTGGTGGGCGACGACCGGCAACTCGGCGCGGTGGGCGCCGGCGGCGTCTTCGCCCTGCTGGCCGAAGGCGACCGTGCGGTACAACTGGAAACGCTGTGGCGCTTCCACCACCCGTGGGAGGCCCAGGTCACCCGCACCCTCAGGAACGGCAACGCACAGGCGCTGGCCGAGTACGAGAACCACGGGCGCCTACACGCGGGCGAGGCGGCCACCATGCTCGAAGACGCCTACGCCGGCTGGGCCCGCGACGTGGCGGCCGGGCACGACTCGCTGCTGCTGGCCGCCGACCGCGCCACCGTCGCCGCCCTGAACGACCGTGTTCAGGCCGACCGACGCGCAGTCGGCGCGGTGGCAGCCGGTGGTGTCGCCGCCGCCGAGGGCGTCGTCGTCGGCCACGGCGACGTCGTAGTGACCCGGCGCAACGAGCGGCGACTGGAACTCCCCGGCGGGGACCACGTGCGCAACGGAGCCCGATGGGTTGTGGCCGAGGCCCGACCCGACGGATCGCTGGACCTGCAACCGATCCCAGATCCCTCGACCCCCGCACCGGACTCGTACACCCTGCACGTCCCCGCCGAGTACGTCCGCGACCACGTCGAACTCGGCTACGCCGCCACGGTGCACCGGGCGCAGGGCGCGACCGTCGACACCTGCCACGTCGTGGCGGGAGCGGCGATGACCCGGCAGACCCTCTACGTCGCACTCACCCGCGGCCGTGAGGCGAACCACGTCTACGTGCCCACCGACTCCGCCGACTGGGGTGACGGCGAGTCGACCGGGCGGCAGCGACTGGAGACGATCCTCGCCCGCGACGGAGGCCAGCACTCGGCCACCGCGCAGATACGGGCCCGCCTGCGCGCATCGCTGGACCGAGCGGCCTCCGCCACCCCCTCCGCCGCGCCTTCGACGCGAAACTCGGCGATGGTCCCGCGCGGTCCAGACGTGTTCCGGCGGTAGTTCGACCCGCCGATCGGTCGATCTGGAGGCCCTGCGCGCGCACATAAGTGCGTGACGACACCACACAGCAGCAGACCTTCCGGCCCCCACCTCCCCAGGCAGCGCACGACCTCGCACTGCGAGCGACCGCAGTCACCCGCGACGGAACCCGGCGTCTACACCGTCGACGAGGTCGCGGCGATTCTGGGCATCGCCCGCTGCGTCGCCTACGCCTGCGTGCGCGACGGGTCCATCCCCGCGCGCCGCATTGGGCGCCGTTGGGTGATCTCGCGAGTCGCCTTCCACGCCTGGCTCGACGGTGCCGCACCCGGTGGGAGCTGACGATGGGTCACATCGTTCCCACTTCCGCCGGGTCCTTCCGGGCCAACTGGCGCGACCCGGCCGGGCAGCAGCGGTCCAAGACCTTCGATACCCGCCGAGAGGCTCGGGCGCACCTCGCGCAGGTCGAGCTGGACCTGGCTCGGGGCAGCTACCACGACCCCCGCGCGGGCAAGGTGCCGTTCAAGGACCATGCCAAGCTGTGGTTCGACGGACGCAACCTCGAACTGAGCAGCACCGAACGGGTCGCCTCGGTGCTGCGCGTGCACCTGCTGCCTCGGTGGGGTGACTGGCCGCTAGTCAAGATCGACCACCTCTCGGTCCAGGCCTGGGTCGGCGAGCTCGGCCGGGACCTCGCACCCCGCACGGTCAGCAAGATCACCAGCACGATGGCCATGATCATGCGCTCGGCCGTCCGGGCCCGGATCATCCCCGCCAACCCCTGCGACCACCTCGAGCTGCCCCGTCCCAGACCCGTGCGCGGCATCGGCGTGATCATCACCCGCGAAGAGCTTTTCGCCGAGCTGCTGCCCGCCGTCCCGCAACAGCACCGTGCCCTCGTGGCCACCGCCGCGATGGCCGGGCTGCGCTGGGGCGAGTGCGTCGGACTCGCCTGGAAACGGGTCGACCTCGACGCCGGCGAACTGACCGTCGCCGCCACCCTCGTCGAAGTCAACGGCCACACCGCGATCAAGCCCTACCCGAAGTCCCGGGCCGGGGCGCGCACGATCGTTCTTCCCCCGCTGCTCACCGACCTGCTGCACGCGCATCGGGCCGTCTCGGTCCCCAACCCCGACGATCTGGTGTTCACCACCGGCGCCGGCGCCCCGTGGCGGCGGACCAACTTCCGCAGCCAGGTGTGGCTGCCCGCCCTGGCCGCCGCCGGCATACCGCCGGGCATGCGCTTTCACGATTTGCGCCACTGCTACGCGACCTGGCTGGTCTCGGAGGGGGTCCCGATCAACGAGGTCCAGCGCCTGCTGGGGCACGAACAGGCCTCCACCACCCTGGACCGCTACACCCACCCGACTCGTGGCCACGACGCCCACGTGCGGGCGGTGTTCGCCGCGTCTGCTGACTTTCCGCTGACTTTTGGCCCCGAGGGCTCCGGGCAGGGCCCGGGATCCCTCCGCGGTCCTGCACCACGCCGAAGCCCATCCCCGCAGGTGGCACCGCCTGGGACGTGGAATGATCGGGGTGTTGCGCCCTCGTAGCTCAGGGGATAGAGCACCGCTCTCCTAAAGCGGGTGTCGGCAGTTCGAATCTGCCCGGGGGCACCACCTTTGACCAGCACTTTCGTGGTCAGCGAGTATCGCAAGTTAGAGACGTGGCATCACCGTGGCATAAGCACTCCTAGAGTGCCGCCATGGCCAAGACCACGCGTCGTCCGGACGGCAACATCGAGGAACTGCCGTCGGGCAAGTTCCGGGTGCGGGTGTCCGCCGGGAAGGACCCCGTCACCGGCCGCGCGCGGTATCTGCGCGAGACCGTCGCCACGAAGGCCGAGGCGAAAGCCGCCGCAGCCCGTCTTCGCAACCAGGTCAACGAAGGGCGTCACGCCCGCACCGACCTCACCCTCAACGCGATCGTCCGCCAGTGGTTCGAGGTCACCACCCACGAAGCGAGCACGCGCGAGCGCTACGAGCAGATCGTCCGGTTGTACATCGAGCCCACCGTCGGCAGAGAAAAGGCCGGCCGGATCGACGTGCAGATGCTGGAGACGCTCTACGCACGGTTGCGGCGCTGCCGTGGCCTGTGCGGACCGAAGCCGGAACGGGACCACACGTGCGCGCCCCTCGCCGCCAACACCGTTCGCAAGGTCCACTTCGTCATCCGCGCATCGCTCGACAACGCGGTGCGGTGGGGCTACGTCGGGGTCAACGTCGCCGCGATGAGCCGCCCGCCCGCCTTCAAGTCCACCGAGCAGGACCCACCCAGCCTCGAGGAGGCCGAGGCGCTGCTCGCCGAGGCCGCGCGCGATCCGGAGTGGGCACTCCTGCTGTGGCTGACGATGACGCTCGGGTGGCGCCGTGGCGAACTGTGTGCGCTGCGCTGGTCGGACGTCGACCTCAGGGATGCGACCATCACGATCCGGCGCAGTCTCTGGGGTCGCGTCGAGAAAGGTACGAAGACCCACCAGGTACGACGGGTCGCCATCGACGAGGCGGCGGTCCTCGGACTGACCGAGCACCTCGACCGGTGCAAGGCGGAGTGCGCCGCCGCCGACAGCGAGTTCACCGACGAGTGCTTCGTCGGGACCTGACCCCGAACGGTGGACACGCTTCAATCCCGACTTCGGTCGGGGGGAAGCGAGACGATCCAGATCATGGCGAGGAAGAACTACTCCGAAGAGTTCCGTCGTAGCGCGGTCGATCTGTAC
>JBQTIB010000105.1:0-16974 GCA_052389435.1 Sporichthyaceae bacterium
GCGACGCGAGCACCGCGCGCGTGTGGGGGAACTCGGCCGGGCGGCGCCGGACGATCCGGCCGGGCGCCGCGGGGTCGCGCGCGTCGGCGGCGGCGAAGCCGGCGGCCACCGCGGCGCGGGGGGGGGCGGGCGGCCGGCCGCGCCCCCGCCCCCCCCCCGACTGTGCGGATACGTCGACAGAAGCACATCTGACGGGACATCAGAGTCTCTTTGAGAAAACTTCCAGCGAATCCGTAACGTCCCGTTCTCTGCCGCCGATCTCCGCTCGTGCCGGTTCAATCCACGGAGGTTCCCATGAGATCCACCCGCTTGGTTGTGGCCGCGCTCGGCACGGGACTGCTGATGCTCGCCGGCACCGGAACGGCGGCCGCGGCCGAAACGCCGCCGCTGCCCGTGCCGCTGCCCGCCCTTCCGCTGCCGATTCCGTCGGTCGCCACCGCGGACAGCCCGTTGCCGGGCCTGCCCGAACTTCCCCTTCCGGTTCCGGCTCTGCCGTCGATCGCCACCGCCGACAGCCCGCTGCCGGCGCTGCCGCAGCTTCCGCTGCCCGTTCCCGCTCTGCCGTAGTTCACGCCCGCCGCGAACTAGGGCTCCGCTGCCCGCAGGCAGGTCCGGCCGCTACCGGAATGTCCTGCGAGGAGTATTTCTGACGTACCGTCACGTGGGGTGACCGAGTACTCCCGCCGTCGGCGACCGACCGGCACACGCCGGCGGCGGGATCCCCCGTGCCCTCAGGGGTGGTGCACCTCGGGCAGTCCGTAGACGGGCGTCGCGATTCCCTCGGCCCGGGCCTTCAACTGCAGGGCCAGGTAGAGGGAGTAGTGGCGCGACTGGTGCAGGTTCCCGCCGTGGAACCACAGCGCCTCCTGGGCGGTTGGCTTCCACATGTTGCGCTGTTCGCCTTCCCACGGCCCCGGGTCCTTGGTCGTATCCGATCCCAGGCCCCAGACCTTGCCGACCTTCGCGGCCACCGCAGGCGAGATCAGTTCCGCGGCCCAGCCGTTCATCGGGCCGTACCCCGTCGCGAGCACCACCACGTCGGCGGGCAGACGGGTGCCGTCGGCGAGCACGACGGCGTCCTCGGCGAGTTCGACGACCTGCCCCTTGGCCAGCGCCACGTCGCCGTTCGCGACGAGTTCGGCGGCGCCCACGTCGATGTAGTAGCCCGAACCGCGGCGCAGGTACTTCATGAACAGCCCGGACTCGTCGTCGCCGAAGTCCAGGTCGAACCCGGCCTTCTCCAGCCGGGCGTAGTACTCGGCATCCTGCTCCCGAATCGCGTTGTAGGCGGGGATCTGAAACTGGTGGAGGATCCGGTACGGGATCGACGCGAAGGTCATGTCGGCCTTCTCGGTGCTCATGCCGGCCTCGACGGCCTCCTCCGAGTACAGGCCGGCGAGGGTCGCCATGAGCGATTCCGATCGCACGATGTGCGTGGAGGAACGCTGCACCATCGTGACTTCGGCGCCCTTCTCCCACAGCGCGCCGCAGATGTCGAAGGCGGAGTTGTTGGAGCCGATCACGACGGCGCGCTTGCCCGCGTAGGCGTCGGGGCCGGGGTGGGCGCAGGAGTGGTGCAGGTCCCCGCGGAAGCTGTCCGCTCCGGGGATGGTCGGAATGTTCGGCCGGCCGGACATGCCGGTGGCCAGCACCAGTTGCTTGGGCCGCAGGGTCAGCGATTCGCCGTCGCGGGTGACCATGACGGTCCACTCGCCGGCCGCTTCGTCGTACCGGGCGGACGTCGCGTGCGTCCGGGTCCAGTAGTTGAGCTCCATGATCTCGGTGTAGGCCTCGAGCCAGTCCGCGATCTTGTCCTTGGGCGCGAACACCGGCCAGTTGGCCGGGAACTTCAGGTAGGGCAGGTGGTCGTACCAGACCGGGTCGTGCAGGCACAGCGACGCGTACCGGTTGCGCCACTGGTCCCCGGGCCGGGACTGCGAGTCGATCACGATCGTCGGCACGTCGAGCTGGCGCAACCGGGCACCGAGCGCGATGCCGCCCTGACCGCCCCCGATCACCAGGACGTAGGGCTGCCGGCCGTAGCCGAGTTCGGCCCGCTCCTGCTCGCGCCGCTGCGCCCACGTGGCGCGGTCCCGAGAGACCCCGTGCTCGGCGCCCTTGGGTCGCGTGGCGCCGAGGGCCTCCTCGTGGCCCTTGAGCTCGTCCAGCGACGTCAGCAGCGTGAACGCCCCGGCATCGGTGAGCCCTAGGTGACCGGTGCAGCGGCCAACGGCGGTTTCGAACGCGATCCAGGCGCTGACGACACCGTCGGCGGAGTCCGCGGGCGCCGTCGCCCGGAAGCCCGACGGCTTCGCCTGCCCCAGGCAGGAGCCGAGCATCTCGGCGACGCCGGCCCGGTTCTCCACCGTCACGATGTTCCACGTGAACGCCACGAGGTCGCGCCAGAAGCACTCCGGCGCGAACATCGCCGACGCCCCCTCGACGTCCCCGGCGGCCAAGGCCGATTCGAATTGGGCGAGCCAGTCGTCCACCCGTGCGGCGATCGCCGTGCTGTCGAGCGTCTGCGTCATTGCGGAGCCTCTCGTCGGTCGCGCCAGCCCACACCCTCCGACCACCGCACCGCAAGAGACCCGGCCACCCCGCCGTGCCCCAACTCCGCCGATCGCGAGTAGAGCACCGAAAACAATCGTCGGAGGCGTGCTCAACTGCGCCAGCGCGGTAGTTCCGACACGCGCGTTACTCGAAATTGTGTTCGAGTGTTGCTAGCGTGAATGCATGAGTTCGACGTCGCCCTACGCGTACGTGCCTGGCCGCGGGCGGGTCTGGCGACCGGAAGGCCGGGCGGCGCAGGCCCCGAGCCCCGCGCTGCAGGGGTCGCTGTTGGACCTGGCGGACGAGCCCGCGTTCGGCCCGCTCGGCGCGAGCGTCGCGCGGCGGGCGCTGTCCGCCGGGGCGTGGGTAGACCATCGGCCGGGTTGGGTCACCGGCGCGGCGGCCCTGTTCGATCGACTGCGGGACGCGGCGGACTGGCAGGCCGAGCGGCGGCAGATGTACGACCGGGTCGTCGACGTGCCGCGGCTGAACTGCTACCTGCGGGCCGAAGACCTCTGGCCGGACCCGTTCCTGCGCGCCCTGCAGCAGCGCCTGAACGAGCACTACAGCCACCGGGATCCATTCGTCACCTGCGGCATGGCCTTCTACCGGGACGGCCGGGACTCCGTCGCCTGGCACGGGGACACCTTCGGGCGCGGCAGCACCGAGGACGTGATGGTGGCGATCGTGTCGGTCGGCGAACCGCGGGCGTTTCTGCTGCGGCCTCGGACGGGGCACGCCCCCGCGGGGCCCACGATCCGGTACGACGTCGGCCACGGCGATCTGTTGGTGATGGGCGGCAGCGCGCAGCGGACCTGGGAGCACGCCGTACCCAAGAGCGCCCGACCGGTCGGGCCGCGCATCAGCATCCAGTTCCGCCCCCGCGAAGTCGCGTGAGCGCGGCGGCTCGTTGTCGAACTGGTGCTCGAATTGTGTCGGTGGCGCCCTCTACGGTGCAGGCCCGGACACCGATGGCGCGTTGCGCCGGAATTGGGGACACTCGAACAAGGAGGACCCATGAGCTTGGACGACCTGGAACGCCGCGTCGGCGCCCTTGAGGAACGGCTCGACGTCACCGAAGGCCTGCGCGCGTCGCAGGACCGCGATTTGGCGGCGCTGGAGCCACGCACCAAGGCGATGATGCGGTCGCTCCAGGCCATCTCGCTCACCGTGAGCGAGCACGGCACGATCCTGCGCGAGCACGGCGAGCGGCTGAATCGGATCGAATCGACACTCGTTCGGCACGGCGGGATGCACGAGGTCACGCACGAGAAACTGGACCTGATCGTGACGATGCTCGATCGGCTGTAGGGGACCGATCGGAACTGAAACGGGCCAATCAGTCGAAGCGGATGAGGCCGCGGACGTTGCGGCCCTCGCGCAGGTCGACGTAGCCCTCGTTGACCTCCTCGAGCTTGTAGGTCCGCGACACGAGCTCGTCCAGCTTGAGCCGGCCGTCGCGGTAGAGGCCGAGCAGGCGCGGGATTTCGACCCGGGCGTTCGCGTTGCCGAACAGGCAGCCGACGAGTTCCTTGCGCTGCATGGCCAGGTCGACGAGGTTCAGCCGCACGTCGCCGGAGGACTCGCCCACCGACGTGACGACCGCCCGGCCGGCCTTGCGAATGAGCGCCATGAGTTCGGCGATGTGCGCGCCGAGCGCCAGGTCGACGGTGAGGATCGCCTTGTGGGCCTTGGCGCCGCGGGTCAGTTCCTGCACCAACGGGAGCGCGTCGGCCATGGAGGCCACGGCGTGGGTGGCACCCATGGTCAGGGCGAGTTCGCCCTTCCACGCCAGGGGGTCGACGGCCACGACGTGCCGGGCGCCCGCGAAAGCCGCGCCCTGCACCGCGGACAGTCCCACGCCGCCGAGGCCGACCACGACGACGGTCTCGCCGGGCGCTACCGCCGCGGCGTGCACGGCGGAGCCCCAGCCGGTGGTGACCCCGCAGCCGACGAGGGAGGCGACCTCCAGCGGCAGGTCGTCGTCGATCACGACGCAGCTGTCCTCGTGCACGACCGTGTACGGCGCGAAGGTGCCGAGCAGGCACATCAGGCCGAGGTCGCGGCCGCGTGCGTGGTGGCGGCTGGTGCGGTCCGCGAGCTGTCGGCCGCCCTGTAGGTACATGCCGCGGTCGCACAGCTGCTGCCGGCCCTCGGCGCAGCTCGGGCAGCGCCCGCAGCTGGGCAGGAAGGACAGCGCCACGTGGTCGCCGACCTTCAGCGTGCTCACGCCGGGGCCGACTTCGACCACCTCGCCGGCGCCTTCGTGCCCGCCGATCACCGGGTAGCGCTCCAGGCCCATGCGGGCCGCAGCCTCCGGTTCCGGGGCCAGATCGCCGGTGACGAGGTGTTCGTCGGACCGGCACATGCCACTGCTGGCGAGCTTGACGAGCACCTCGCCCGCACGTGGCGGGTCGAGCTCGATCTCCTCCACACTCCAGGGCGTGTGCGGTTCCCAGAGGATCGCGGCAGGCAGGCGCATGCCGCCCATCAAATCAGGCGAGCGGCAGGCGCTCGAACTCAACCCAGCAGATGCCCGCGGCCTCGGCGGCGAGCACGTCCAGGATGACGTCGCCGGAACCCTCCCAGCCGGGCAGCAGAACGACGAGTTCGGCGGCCTCGAGGCAGGCGGCCTCGGTGCGGGGCGACGCCGTCGGATCGAACTCGACGTCGTCGAACAGGTCGAGGTGGTTGGCCGGGTGGTTGGGCGAGAGCGGGTACAGCACCACGGCGCCCTCGCGCTCGAGGAGGTCCGCCGCGGCCAGCATCGCGTCGATGTGCGCTTCGCAGGTCAGCGGCCCGTTGAGCAGGACGCGGGTGCCGGCGAGCTGCAGAGTCGGTGTCGTCATGCCAGGAAGAGTGCGCCGATGACGGACACCGACCAATGGTCCGATTGGCCGGGCGGGGTCATTCGTTCGGATGATCTCCCGAACGGTCTCAGCGTCCGATGCCGCGGCACATGGACCGAATGGCCGAGCCGACAGTAGACCGTTGGCCGATGCGGGACAGGTCGGCCTTCGCGCGCAATGGAGACAACCTGTCTGCGGGAGAAAATTCGTGCGCGTTCGTGCTGCCATGTCGGGCCTTGCGTTGGTCGCCGGTGCCCTGGCCGCGCTCGCTCCCGTTGCCGAAGCGGCGGGTCCGGTCACCACGGTCGTCACAGTCCTACCCGGCGGCGCGGGCGACGGCGGGCCGGCTATCGAGGCGCAGGTGAATGCCACCGTGCTCGCCGCAGACCCCGATGGCGACGTCTGGTTCTGGGACCGCCTCGTCGACGGAGTCCGCACGGTGGACGCGCAGACGGGCGTCGTCACCACCGAGTTCGCGAACGTCGGCGCTCCTCGGGCCAAGTTCTCGCCGGCCGTTCCCAACGGAGTGCGGCCCACCGGGATGTGGCGCGTCGGCACGGATCTCTACCTCGCGTATTCGAAGGACGGTTCCCACCTCTGGCGCGTCTCCGCCAACGGAACTGTCACCCCTGTCGCCGTGCCGGCCTCGTCGACCGGTTACCTCCGCAAGGTGCTGCTGGTCGCCCAGGACGAGTCGATCGTCGTTCAGTGGTCCCGCGAATGGCCCATCCAATCGACCGTCGAGATCGTCCCCGGCAATGGCGGCGCGCCGCGGGTGCTGATCGCAGGCGACGCCGACGCGGCCGCCCAGGCCGCCGACGGCACCCTGTTCCTGTTGACCGGCGGCGAGTGGGTCGACCGCGTCAGGCCCGACGGGACAGTCGACCGCCTGACCGATCCCCGCTCCGAAGAGAACCGCTTCATCGCCGTGACCCCCGACGGCAGCAGAGTCGTCCTGTCCCAGCGGGACGAGAGCAACAGCTACGGCGCGCCGTACTACACGACCCGACTGCGAGGCTTCGACGTCGGCGGGCCCCTCGGGGACATCGCGACGATGGCCCCGCACCAGGGCCTTCCCTGCGACCACGCGCCGACCGGCCTCGCGCTCGAAGCCTCGGGAACGGTGCTCAGCGCGTGCGGCGGCGCGATCCGCCGCTTTGCCGTCGACCCCGCCGCCCCCGGCGACGGCACGGTGATCGCGGGCCGCAACCTGCTCCGGGGGTGGATCGACTCCCCCGACGGCACCCCGCTGTCCCGCGCCTACCTTGGACGCGTCCAGGACGTCGCGACCGACCCGCGCAACCCCAACCGCGTCGCGATGGCGACCCGCGGCGGCGTCTACACGATCGCCGGCACCGGGTCGACGGCAACGCTCGAACAACTCGTTCCCGGCCTTCCAGGTACGGAGATCGACCCCGAAAGCATGGAGTCCTCTGAGGACGAGGGGGCCTACGAGCAGCAGGGCGTCGACCTGGAGTTCGACGCGAACGGCGTCCTATACGTGCTGCAGCGCGACCACGGCAGGGACAAGGCGGGCTGGCTGATCCACCGCGTCGGCACCGACAACAAGGCCACTCTCCTCGCCGGCGGCGGGGCGAGCACGCTGTACAGCGGAATCGCCGCGAGCAACGCCCAGTTCTACGCGGGCAACCTCACCACGAACGCCGACGGATCCAAGGTGTTCCTGTCGCAGAACTACGTCAACAAGATCTGGGCGTTGGACACGGCCAAGAAGACCTTCGCCGTCCACGCGGGCGAACCCCTCCAGTACCCGAACCAGGGCAGCAACGACCAGCCCGCGCTTCGGGCGGACCTCGACGACATTCGTTGGCTCGGCCGCGACGCCACGACCGGCGAGCTGCTCATCGGCACGCATGTCGACGACTCCTACCTCTACGGCTACGACTACCAGCGCGTTCCCAACGGCAACCTGCAGCGGCTGGACGGCAGCGGTTACATCCGTGCCGTTTCGGCCGGCGCCGGGCCGACCTGGGCGAGCATCGCCGACGGCTCGGTGCTCTCGTCCCGCCCGACGTGGAAGTGGGACTACACCAAGTCCGACCCCGAGGCGCCGATCTGGCGGCGCTGGTCCAACGGCGCCTTCAGCCCGGCGATGGGGCCGGGCGCTATCGAGCCCGCCGTCGCAGCGTCGCTCGCGCGGCCGCGCATCGCATCCGCCGGCGGCACGTCGATCACCGTGACCGAACAGGGCGGCCCCACGTCCGAAGTGCGTCGCGTGACCCTGCCCAGCACGGAGCCGTGGACCGCCCCGGCTCCGACCATGACCGTCGTGCCCGTCGCCGCCGGCCAGGCGCGCTATCTCGACGTGACCGTGACGGTTCCTGCCGCCCGCGCACCGTGGCAGGTCCGAATCAAGGGCACCGTGCTCCCCTCGCTTCCGGATCCCGACGTTCGCCGCGCGCTGGTCGAGGAAACCCTCCCGGCCGAGGGCGGGAGCCGGACCTGGCGGATCGGCAGCCCCGAGTGGGTCGCCGAAGAGGACGCGCAGGAGCCGTACGCGTCCGCTCCGGTCCCCCCGACCGAGTGGCAGAACCTGCAGCCGGGCCAGAAGTACGGTCTGCTGCTGCAGGCGACCTCCGGCGAGCTCGTGGCCCCGGCGATCTCCCGCATCGTGAAGGCGCCCGGCTACCCGAGCGTCCTCACCGGTTCGGCCGCGTCCGCCACCAAGGTCGGCACGGGCAAGACCGTGACGCTGCAGGCCGTGCTCCGCGACGGCCGCGATCAGCAGGTCCTGGCCAATCGACCCGTGGCGCTGCAGACGCGCACCCGCGGCACCACCACATGGCGGACGGTCGCCACGGCGCAGACAACGGCGTCCGGAGCCGTAAGCGCCGCGGTGGCTATCCCGTACAGCACCGAAGCACGCTGGGTGTTCGCCGGCGCGGGCCAGTTCGAACCCACCACCGGTCGGACCGTCACCGTGAGCGCGCTCCCGACGCTGACCCTGTGCTGCTCGACCACGATCAAGCTCGGCAAGTCCTACACGTTCACCGACTCGATCTCGGCCAAGAAGTCCGGGCTGGTGCTCACCCTGCAGCGGAAGTCGGGCACGACGTGGAAGACCGCGGCGACGTGCAAGACCTCGAGTTCCGGCACCTGCAAGATCACGGTCAAACCAACCAAGACCGGTACCTACAGCTATCGGCTGTACCGGGCCGGGGACTCGCTCCTGCTGGGCGCGACGTCGTCCACCAGGACGCTGAAGGTCGTGAAGTAGCCGGCACCCCGCGAAACCAGGGCATCGCCTCCGGGCGGTTGCGCTAGTCCCCGCTAACGGGCAAGATTGCTTTGACGCCAAACTATTGGTCGTCCAAGCTCACCCCCGAGGCCGGAGCGTCGTGCCCAAGCTGCCGTTCGATCCCATCGCCGAAGCACAGCGGCGCTGGGAGGAGCAATGGCCCGAGCAGGCCGGCCGCATGGCGGCGGTGACGTCGGTGATGCGGGTCCAGCAGATGCTGCTCGCCGAGATCGAGCGAGTCCTGAGGCCCTACGAGCTCACCTTCGCCAGCTTCGAAACGCTGCGTCTGCTCGCCTTCACCCGCCTCGGCGAACTGCCCATGGGCAAGATCGGCGAGCGCCTCATGGTCCACCCGGCCTCGGTCACCAACACCGTCGACCGCCTCGAGGCCCGCGGCCTGGTCCGCCGACGTCCCGCCTTGGAGGACCGACGGCGCATCCTGGCCGAACTCACCGATGCCGGGCGCACGCTGGTCGAGGCGGCGACGGTCGAACTCAACAAGGCCGACTTCGCGCTCGGCGCCCTCGACGACGAGGCCGCCGCGGAACTCACCGATCTGCTCCGCACCGTCCGCCTCGCCGGCGGCGACTTCGACGCGGACTCGCGCGATCCCGACAACGGCACGACCACCCGATTCCAGAAAGTTGGACGGTCATGACTGACGCTCCGTCACCCGGCGCCACTCAACTACACGTTCCGGCGCGCCCGGTTCGCTTCGTCACCGCGGCAAGCCTGTTCGACGGCCACGACGCGGCGATCAACATCATGCGACGCATCCTGCAGTCCCAGGGCGCGGAGGTGATCCACCTCGGGCACGACCGTTCGGTCGACGAGGTCGTGACCGCGGCGATCCAGGAGGACGTGGCGGGCATCGCGATCAGCTCCTACCAGGGCGGCCACACGGAGTACTTCTCCTACCTGGTCGAGCTTCTGGCCGAGCGCGGCGCCTCGCACGTCAAGGTCTACGGCGGCGGGGGCGGCGTGATCGTGCCCGCCGAGATCGAACTGCTGCGCAGCCGCGGCGTGCGGATCTTCTCCCCCGCCGACGGCCAGCGGCTCGGTCTCGCCGGGATGATCAACGAGATGATCAAGGCCTGCGACGTCGACCTCGCGGCCCAGCCGCCCGCGGGCCCCGAGGGCCTGCTCTCCGGCGACACCACCGCCCTGGCCCGCACGATCACCGTGCTCGAGTCCGGCGCGCTGCCGCCGGCGATCGCCTCGGCCGTCGCCGACGCCGCGGCCGCCCGCCAGGTCCCCGTTCTCGGCATCACCGGCACCGGCGGCTCCGGAAAGTCCTCGCTCACCGACGAACTGGTGCGCCGCCTGCGCCTGGACCAGCAGGACAAGCTGCGGATCGCCGTCATCGCCGTGGACCCGACGCGGCGCAAGGGCGGCGGCGCGCTGCTCGGCGACCGCATCCGCATGAACGGCCTCGCCGCCGGTTCGGGCAACGGCAGCGTCTACTTCCGCTCGCTCGCCACCCGCGGCGCCGGCTCGGAGGTGCCGGGCTGCCTGCACGACGTCATCGCCGCCTGCAAGGCCGCGGGCTACGACCTGGTGATCGTCGAGACCCCCGGCATCGGCCAGGGCGACGACGCGATCGTGCCGTTCGTCGACCTTTCGCTGTACGTGATGACGCCGGAGTTCGGCGCCGCCTCGCAGCTGGAGAAGATCGGCATGCTCGACTACGCCGACGTCGTCGCGATCAACAAGTTCGAGCGCCGCGGCGCGGAGGACGCCCGCCGGGACGTCGCCCGCCAGATCGCCCGCAACCGCGCGACGCACTCGTCGAACTGGCAGGACCAGCCGGTCTACGGCACCAGCGCCGCGCGGTTCAACGACGACGGCGTCACCGCGCTCTACCAGTACCTCAAGACCCTGCTCGGCGAGCGCGGCCTGGAGTTCGACCCGGGCATCCTGCCGCAGGTCGAAGGCAAGGCCTCCAGCCACTTGACCACCGTCATCCCGCCGGCCCGGGTGCGCTACCTCGCGGAGATCGCCGAGTCCGTGCGCGGGTACCACGCGCAGACCGAAGCCGACGTCGCCGCGGCCCGCCAACGGCAGCAACTGCGCGCCAGCGCCGAACTCGTCGCGCAGCGCGGCGGAGACGTCGAACTGCTCGACACCCTTGCGGGCGAGGCAGAGGCCAAGCTGAGCGCGCAGAGCAGGACCGCGCTGGAGCGCTGGCCGGCCACCGTCGAGGCCTACTCCGGCGACGAGCACATCGTGAAGATCCGCGACAGGGAGATCCGCAACAGCCTGTGGCGCGAGTCCCTGTCCGGCACGCGCATTCCGCGCGTGGCGCTGCCCCGCTACGGCGACGACGGCGAGATCCTGCGCTTCCTGCGCGCGGAGAACGTGCCGGGCGAATTCCCCTACACCGCAGGGGTTTTCCCGTTCAAGCGCGAAGGCGAAGACCCGGCCCGCATGTTCGCGGGCGAGGGCGACCCGTTCCGCACCAACCGCCGCTTCCACCTGCTCTCGGGGTCGTCGGATGCCACTCGCCTGTCGACCGCGTTCGACTCGGTGACCCTCTACGGCCGCGACCCCGATCTGCGCCCGGACATCTACGGCAAGGTCGGCACCTCCGGCGTCTCGATCGCGACGCTGGAGGACATGAAGGTCCTCTACGGCGGCTTCGACCTCACCGCGCCGAACACCTCGGTCTCCATGACGATCAACGGTCCCGCGCCGACGATCCTGGCGTTCTACCTCAACACCGCGGTCGACTTCGAGCTCGAGAAGAAGGCGAAGGAACTCGGCCGCGAGATCACCGACACCGAGGCGGCCGAGACCCGGGCGTGGGTGTTCGCGAACGTCCGCGGCACCGTGCAGGCCGACATCCTCAAGGAGGACCAGGGCCAGAACACGTGCCTGTTCTCCACCGAGTTCTCGCTCAAGATGATGGGCGACATCCAGGAGTGGTTCATCGCCAACCAGGTCCGGAACTTCTACTCGGTCTCGATCTCCGGCTACCACATCGCCGAGGCCGGGGCGAACCCGATCAGCCAGCTCGCGTTCACGCTGTCCAACGGCTTCACCTACGTCGAGTCCTACCTCGCCCGCGGCATGGACATCGACGCGTTCGCGCCGAACCTGTCGTTCTTCTTCTCCAACGGCATGGACCCGGAGTACTCGGTCATCGGCCGCGTCGCCCGCCGGATCTGGGCCGTGGCGATGCGCGAGCGGTACGGCGCCAACGACCGTTCGCAGAAGCTGAAGTACCACGTGCAGACCTCGGGCCGTTCCCTGCACGCGCAGGAGATGGACTTCAACGACATCCGCACGACGCTGCAGGCGCTCATCGCGCTCTACGACAACTGCAATTCGCTGCACACCAACGCCTTCGACGAGGCCGTCACGACCCCGTCGCCGGAATCGGTGCGCCGCGCCCTGGCGATCCAGCTGATCATCAATCAGGAATGGGGCCTGTCGAAGAACGAGAACCCACTGCAGGGTTCGTTCGTCATCGACGAGCTCACCGACCTCGTCGAGCAGGCCGTGCTCGCCGAGTTCGATCGGATCACCGAACGCGGCGGAGTCCTCGGCGCCATGGAGACCGGCTACCAGCGCGGCCGGATCCAGGACGAGTCGCTGCTCTACGAACACCGCAAGCACGACGGCTCGCTGCCGATCGTCGGCGTCAACACCTTCCTGCCGCCCGACGGCAGCCGCGAACAGGTGGAGTTGGTCCTCGCCCGCGGGACCGACGAAGAGAAGCAGTCGCAGCTCGATCGCCTCGCGGACTTCCAGTCCCGCAACGCCGAAGCGGCACAGGGCGCCATCCGGGCACTGCAGGAAGCGGCCATCAGGGGTGACAATGTGTTTGCCGTGCTCATGGACGCGGCGCGCGTGTGCTCACTGGGTCAGATCACCGAGGCATTCTTCGAAGTCGGCGGCCAGTACCGTCGCAACGTGTAGACAGTTGGAGGGCCGCGCCCCCCAACGACCCCCCAAGTACTACGAGCAAGAACCACAGACGATCGTGGTCGCTGTGATCAAGTGGTTTCCGTCGAAGAATGCGGCCCTAGGGGGTCGGATTCTTCGACGGTGGGGCTTCGCCCCAGGATCGGGCGTTGCCCGGAGGGACGTGCAGAGATGACGGAAATTCAGCGGGTCGGGGTAGTGGGCTGTGGCCTCATGGGGTCGGGGATCGCGGAGGTGTGCGCGCGGGCCGGGCTGGACGTCGTCGTCACCGAGGTCAACCCCGACGCCCTCGCCGCCGGACGCAAGCGCATCGTCGGTTCGCTGGACCGCGCGCTGACCAAGGGCAAGCTCGACGGCGACGCCTACGAGGCCACGCTCGGGCGGCTGAAGTTCACCGACGACATCGGCGAGTTCGCCGACGTGGACCTCGCCGTGGAGGCCGTCGCGGAGATCGAGCAGATCAAGCTCGACATCTTCGCCTCGCTGGACAAGGTGATTCGCAACCGGGACGCGATCCTGGCCTCGAACACCTCCTCCATTCCGATCATGAAGCTGGGCATGGCGACCAGCCGCCCGGAGATGGTCATCGGCATCCACTTCTTCAACCCGGTGCCGGTGCTCAAGCTGGTCGAGCTCGTCAGCTCGTTGCTGACGGATCCTCAGACGGCGGTGCGCGCGGCCGAGTTCGCCGAGACCAAGCTGAACAAGCAGGTCGTCCGCTCGCAGGACCGGGCGGGCTTCATCGTCAACGCGCTGCTCATCCCGTACATCCTGTCGGCGGTTCGCATGATGGACTCCGGCTTCGCCTCGGCCGACGACATCGACCACGGCATGGTGCTGGGCTGCGCCCACCCGATGGGTCCGCTCGCCCTGGCCGACCTGATCGGGCTGGACACCATCAAGCACATCGCGGACTCCATGTTCGAGGAGTTCAAGGAGCCGCTGTACTACGCGCCGCCCCTGCTGCTGCGCATGGTCGACGCGGGCCTGCTCGGAAAGAAGAGCGGGCGGGGCTTCCACACGTACGCCTAGGCAGGGCATAATCGGTTACTAGCGAGTAACTTGAGTCGACGAGGACAGCGGGGAGCCAGACATGGCCGGCAACAAGGACTTCGACCTGTACGAGCTGCCCCAGGACTACAAGGACCTGCGCAAGGCGATCCGCGCGATCGCCGAGGAGCAGATCGCGCCGCACGCGCACGACGTCGACGAGCACGCGCGCTTCCCCAAGGAGGCGCTCGACGCACTGCGCGCCGCGGGCTTCGACGCACCCCACGTCCCGGAGGAGTACGGCGGCCAGGGCGCCGACGCGCTCGCCACGGTGATCGTCGTCGAGGAGATCGCGCGCGTCTGCATGAGCTCGTCGCTGATTCCAGGCGTCAACAAGCTCGGCTCGATGCCGCTGATGCTCGCGGGATCCGACGAGCTCAACCGCAAGTACCTCGGCGCGCTCGCCCGCGGCGAGGGGATGTTCTCCTACTGCCTGTCCGAACCCGAGGCGGGTTCGGACGCGGGCGGCATGAAGACCAAGGCGGTGCCCGACGGCGACGACTGGATCCTCAACGGCTCCAAGTGCTGGATCACCAATGCCGGCGAGTCGCAGTGGTACACGGTCTTCGCGGTGACCGACCAGGAGAAGCGCACCCGCGGCGGCATCAGCGCGTTCGTCGTCGACAAGAACGACGAGGGCGTCTCCTTCGGCGCTCCCGAGCGCAAGCTCGGCATCAAGGGCTCCCCGACCCGCACCGTGTCCTTCGACGACGTCCGCCTTCCCGGGGACCGGATGATCGGCGGCGTCGGCACCGGCTTCACCACCGCGATGCGCGTCCTGGACCACACCCGCATCACGATCGGCGCGCAGGCGATCGGCGTCGCGCAGGGCGCACTCGACTTCGCCATCGGGTACATGAAGGAGCGCAAGCAGTTCGGCAAGGCCATCGCCGACTTCCAGGGCCTGCAGTTCATGGTCGCGGACATGGCCATGCAGCTCGAGGCCGCGCGCCAGCTCGTCTACGTCGCCGCCGGCAAGTCCGAGCGCGAGGACTCCGACCTCACCTACTTCGGCGCCGCGGCCAAGGCCTTCGCCTCCGACGTCGCCATGAAGGTCACCACCGACGCCGTCCAGCTCCTCGGCGGGTACGGCTACGTGAAGGATTACCCGGTCGAGCGCATGATGCGCGACGCCAAGATCACCCAGATCTACGAGGGCACCAACCAGATCCAGCGGCTGGTGATCTCCCGCTGCCTGTTCAAGGGCTAGCCGTCCGATGACTGTGGGGGTTGTCATCCCCCACAGTCATCTCCGCACCAGAGGGGCTTTCGGGATTTTCCGAGAGCCCTTTGCGTTCTCCGCCCATTCCCAGACAGTCCTGCACTGAGCGATCGGGCGATCACCGCCCAAGATTCCCGGTTCCCCCTTTATGCGGCCTATGTGATTCAGGCCTTTTGGGCGCAACGTCCCGGATATTCCTTTGGTCTTCTTTGACCTTTACGTGGCAATCGCCTGTTTCCATGGTGGGTATCCCCGAGGCGATTCGGTTTGCCATGCCCGCTCGGTGTCGGGGCGGACTGGTCCCGATGCAGGCCACAGAAGCGGAGCGTTGCCTTGCCCACCTCCTCCGGCGCACAGCCCGGACCTCCGCCTCCGGCGGTGAACCGAGATCGCCTCCGCCGGTTCGCGTTCCTGATGCTCGCGCCGTCCCTCGGCAGGAGGCGCCGAGCCACCCTGGCCCAAACTGCCGTCGACGCTGCCTTCGTCGCCGCCGCGGAGCCGAACGTCGTCCGCACCGCGGTGATCGTCGAGGTTCTGCGTGCCAGCGGCGGGCGCACCGGACTTCCCCGCCTCGTCCGCGTACCCCGCCCCTCCCACCAGGTGGGCCACCCCATCGGCGAGACCGAGCACCACCTCGGCGCCCTCATTCCCGCCGCCCGCGCGGCGTATCTGCTCACCCACCTCGAAGGGGTGTCCGCCGAGGAGACCCGCTCGATCCTCCGGGCCGCCGGCGTCTCGGACCCGGAGACGGCGCTTTCGCTCGCGTTGAAGTGTCCGCTCGAGCCCAGCGTGCTGGCCTCCGTAGACCCGCCCGGTCCCCGCAAGATCGCGCCGCGTCTCGTCGCGGCCGGCGTGGGGATCGTGGTGCTCGGGGTAGCGGCCCCGGTGATCGCGGTGACCACCGGCGGAGGAGACGACAGCCCCGCCGAACCTGCGAGCAACTCAACTCCGGTCGTGCCCGAGCCTGCGGCGCCCGCCGTCGCTCCGGCCACAGCCACCTCCGCCCAAACGGCCCAGAAACTCGCCGTCCTGCTCGGCCGCCTCGAGCAGCGCCTCGCAGACCACGAGGGCAGCAAGACCGACAAGAAGCGCCTCAAGCAGTTGCGCGACGCAATGGCCGCCCAACTCGATCAACTCAACAAGGCCGCCACCAGCCAGGCGCCTGCCACCGGGGGAACGAAGAAGTAGAGAGGCAGCGTCCGATGCACGGGATCGTTTGGGAACGGCGGCACGCCGCCGCGCTTCCGCTGGCCTTCAGCGTGGCTGTGCTCCTAGCCGCCTGCGGCTCCGACGGCCCCTCTGCCGTCGCCCAGCAACCCGCCGGCGCGCCCGCGGCGCCGAGCGCGGAAGTGACGGCCCAACAGGAAACGACCGCGAAGCTCATCGAGGCGGTCGCCGCGTACCTGGATGCGCAGACCAAGACCTCGAAGGACCCCGAGCTCGACGACCTGAGCAGCAAGGCGCTGAAGAAGGCGCTGTCCGAAGCGGACAGCCGAATCGCCGAAGCCAAAAGGGCGAATCCCGCCAAGCCCGGCACGGGCGTTCAGGCGCTGCCCTCGGCCGAGGCCGTCGTCCCCGAGAAGGCGCCCGAGCGGCGGCCAGCGGCGGCGCAGGAACAGAACCAGGCGCGCTACGACCGCCTGAACGGCGCGACCGACGTCGGCGTCACGCGCAACTCCATCAAGCTCGGCTCGATCAGCATGCACGGCATGGCGCTGGCGAACTTCGTGGTCGAACCGGTCGTGCAGGGCACGTTGGCAACGCTCACGGCAGTCAACGAACGCGGCGGCGTCCTCGGCCGACGGCTGTCGGTCGTCGACTGCGACGACGGTCCCGGCGAGGTCTCCCGCGCCAAGGCGTGCCTGAAAAAGCTCGTAGTGCAGGACAAGATCTTCTCGCTGATCAGTTCGATCGACTGGGCCACCGCGTCGCTGCACGACGATCTGCGAATCAACAAGCTGCCCTACGTCGGGTCCTGGGCCTACAGCCAGACCGAGTGGCAGGACCCGTACATGTTCCCCACCCACATGTCGATGATCCACGAGGCCATGGCCGGCGCGAACTGGGTCCGCGACGTGATCAAGCCCAAGACCTACGGGCTGCTGTGCCTGACC
>JBQTIB010000106.1:0-65372 GCA_052389435.1 Sporichthyaceae bacterium
ACCTCGTCGCCCTCGTCCGCGCCGGCGCCGTGTTCAAGGACGGCAAGCTCGTCGAACGACCCGACGATCTGACGGACAATCAGGAGGCTGCTTGAAACTTCTCATCCACAGGTCTTGACGATTGCTCGTCCTCGGGCAGTCCGGCACCCACGAGGATGTCCCGGAACGTTCCCTCGGAAATCTCGGAGTAGGCGATCTGATGACCCGTCACCGACGAGACCGTCGCCGCCAGGCCGTCGAGGGTGAACGACTCGCCGCCGAGTTCGTAGACCTGCCCGACGTGGCCGTCGGTGCCCAGGACGGTGGCGGCGGCCTCGGCGTAGTCGCGGCGAGCCGCGCCGCTGATGCGGCCGTTCCCGGCGGAGCCGACGACGCCGTGGGCGAGGTAGGTCGGCAGTTGGGCGGTGTAGTTCTCCAGGTACCAGCCGTTGCGCAGCACCGCGTGCGGCAGGCCGGAGACGGCGAGGAGTTCCTCGGTGGCGCGGTGGTCCTGTGCCAGCAGCAGGCTGGAGGTCGCGGCGTTCGGGATGCTCGTGTACGCGATCAGCTCGACGCCCGCCGCCGCGGCGATCACGTTGCGGTGCTGCTCTAGGCGCGCGCCGGGCACGTTGCCCGAGATCAGCAACAGCCGTCGCGCGCCGGCGAAGGCGGCGGTCAGCGAGGCGGGGTCGTCGTGGTCGGCGTAGCGCACGACGACGCCGCGGGCGGCTAGATCCGCGAGCGCCTCGGGGCGGCGGGCCGTCGCGACGATCCCTTCCGCGGGCACTCCCCGATCGAGCAGTGTCTCGACGACCAGGCGTCCGAGCTGACCGGCGGCGGCGGTGACGACGATCGACATGGTGCTCTCCATCCGTGCTCGGCCGCCGGGTGCGGCCGTCTCGCACGAGCAAACTCGCCGTTCGTGGGGTAACTTCCCAGTAGAGAGTGACCACTTCGAAGTGCGGTAGGCACCTGGAGGAGAGCATGCAGGTCACGGAGCCGGCAGACCCGTTCGCGGCCGCCTGCCCGAGCCGTCAACTGCTCGACCGCATCGGCGACAAGTGGAGCGTGCTGGTCCTGCGTCTGCTCGCCGACGGGCCCCGCCGGTACACCGAACTGGCCCGCGCCATCGAGGGCGTCAGCCAGAAAATGCTGACCCAGACCCTGCGCGGCCTCGAACGCGACGGCCTGCTGACCCGCACCGTCCACCCGACCGTCCCGCCGCGGGTGGACTACGAACTCACCGACCTCGGCGCCACCCTCTCCGGCCCCATCGCGATCCTCGAGGCCTGGGCGCGGGACCACATCGAGCAGGTCGTCGCGGCCCGCGCCGACTACGACGCCCGGCCCTAGACCACCGGCTCCATCGCGGCCGACGCGCTCGGTAGGGTCCGCACAGGCCAGGGAAGGGCACCGCGGTGGGCGCACGGTTCGAAGAGCTCGACTTCCGGCCGACGCCGATGGGGGAGCTGAGCCTGCGGCGTCGGCTCGACCCCGCTACGGGCGTGGAGATCCACGAGGTCAAGCTCGACGAGGACTTCCTCATGTCGAGCCTGTTCGTCGAGGCGGAGATTGCGATCTCGAGGATCGCGCTGGACCTGCTGCCCGGCACGGACCTCGACGTCGCGGTCGGCGGGCTGGGGTTGGGCTTCACGGCGGTCGCGGTGCTGGACGACGCCCGGGTGCGGTCGCTGATCGTGCTCGACGCCCTCCCCGAGATCATCGAATGGAACCGGCGAGGGCTGATCCCGAACGGCGTGCGCCTGGCCGCCGACGAGCGCTGCCGCCTGGTGCACGCGGACTTCTTCGCGGCCGCGGCGAGCCCGGGGCTGGACCCGGACGCGCCCGAGCGCCGGTTCGACGCGATCGTCGTGGACATCGACCACTCGCCCAGCCACTGGCTCCACCCGTCGCACGGCGCCTTCTACACCCCGGCCGGGCTCGCGCGGCTGCGCGGGCATCTCCGGCCGGGTGGGGTGTTCACGCTGTGGTCCAACGACCCGCCCGAATCCGACTTCCTGGCCCTGCTCGCCGCGGAGTTCCCCGGCGCGGACGCTGAGGTCGTCTCCTTCGCCAATCCGCTGCAGGACCGGCTCGCCACCAACACCGTGTACGTCGCGACGGCCGCGCCGTAGGCGATTCGTAAGGGCCGCGGGCCTTTCCTCGGCGCCGCCCCGGACGAACTCTGGTCGTAGGCGGTCTCGTCCGCCGCAACGGAGGGCGGACAGGTGCAGCGCACGCGTGGTTGGGGCATGGCCTGCGGCGCGCTCGCGGCAGGCACGGGACTCGCGGCCGCGGAGGGCTCGGCCGCGCTGATCGGCGGGCCGTCGCCCGTCGTCGCCGTCGGCACCTGGGCCATCGACTCCTGCCCCGCCTGGCTGCGCGAGTTCGCCATCGACTACTTCGGGGTCAACGACAAGCACGTCCTGGTCGCCGGCGTGCTCCTCACCGTTCTGGTGTTCGGCGTGCTGGCCGGGGCGATCGGCGTGCGACACCCGAAGGTCGCAGTCGGCCTGACCGTCGCTCTCGGTCTGGTCGCGGTGCTGGCCGTCTGGACCGTGCGCGGCGCCACGGACATGCTTGCGGTCCGGTTGGCGCCGACGGTCGTTGCGCTGGTGGTGAGCAGTCGTGGCCTGCTCGTGCTGCTCGAGGCGCTGCGCCCCCTGCCGCTCCCCGTGGCGGCGAGGCCCGTGCCCGTCGGCGCCATCGCGATCGACCGTCCGACGCACGACACCCCTGCGGTACCACGGCCCCGGGAACTGCCCGCGGTGATGGTCCCCGGACGCCGGCTGGACCTGCCCCCGGGGATCGACCGTCGCGGCTTCGTCCGCGCCGCCGGCATCGTCGGCGGCGTCGGCGTCCTCGGCGCCGGGCTGTGGCAGTTCAACGGCGCGAACACGGCCCTGACCACCGAGGGCCTTGCCACGCTGCCGCCGCCGGCGAGCCCCGCGATGCAGGTGACCGGCGCCGACTTCGGCATCCGCGGACTGTCCTCGTACTTCACGCCCAACGACGGCTTCTATCGGATCGACACGGCGTTGGTCGTGCCGCGGCTGAGCCCGGAGAAGTGGAGGCTGCGCATTCACGGCATGGTCGACCGCCCGATTACGCTCACCTACGCCGACCTGCTCAAGGCGCCGCTGATCGAACGCGACGTGACGTTGATGTGCGTGTCCAACGAGGTCGGCGGCTACTACAACGGCAACGCCCGCTGGCTCGGCGTGCGCATCGCCGACGTGCTGGCGGCCGCCGGCATCCGGCCCGGCGCCGACGCGGTGAAGTCGACGTCGGCCGACGGCTGGACCTGCGGCACGCCCCTGTCCGCGCTGACCGACCCGACTCGGGACTCGATGTTCGCCATCGGCATGAACGGCAAGCCGCTGCCCTTCCAGCACGGCTTTCCGGTGCGCATGGTGGTCCCCGGCCTCTACGGGTTCGTCTCCGCGACCAAGTGGGTCACCGATCTCGAGGTCACCCGCTTCGACGCCTTCGAGGCCTACTGGACCCAGCGCGGCTGGGCCGAACAGGCGCCGGTCAAGACCCAGTCGCGGCTCGAGGTGGCCCAAGCCAATGCGGGCGGCTCGACCATGCTGGCCGGCATGGCCTGGGCGCAGCACCGCGGCATCGACAGGGTCGAGGTGCTCATCGACGACGAGGTCCACGTCGCCGAACTCGCGCCGTGGAACAACAGAGACACCTGGCGCCAGTGGCGCCTCACCGACTGGAAGGCCACCTCGGGCAGGCACAGGGTGGCGGTCCGCGCCACCGACGGCACCGGCACCGTACAGACCGCGGACCTCGCCGAGCCCGTCCCCGACGGCGCCAGCGGCTACGACACGGCCGAGCTCCGCGTTTCCTGACGCAACGTCAGGCGGTGCCGGCGACGAAGGTCGCGCCCACCTCGGCCAGACGCGGGCCGCAGTCCTCCTGCAGGAAGTGCCCGCCGCCGACGATCGTGGTGTGGGGCCGCTCGACGGTGCGTCAGAGATCCTGCGGAGCTGTGATTTCTCGCTTCAGAATCTTTCCGGTCGGGCCCTTGGGCAGGGCGTCGACGAGCCAGACGTGGCGTGGGTACTTGTAGGCGGCGACCCGTTCCTTGACGAAGTCCCGCAGCTGTTCGGGGCTCGCGGAGGCGCCCGCCTTCAGCGCCACGGCGGCGCCGATCTCCTCGCCGTGCGTGGGATGCGGCAGGCCGATCACCGCGGCCTCCAGGACTGCGGGGTGCTCGTAGAGGACCTCCTCGATCTCGCGCGGGTAGACGTTGTAGCCGCCGCGGATGATGAGGTCCTTCAACCGGTCGACGATGAAGTAGAAGCCGTCTTCGTCCTGGCGCGCCATGTCGCCGGTGTGCAGCCACCCGTCGCGGATCGCCTCGGCCGTGGCCTCGGGCCGATTCCAGTAGCCCTTCATGACGTTGTGGCCGCGGACGGCGATCTCGCCGACCTCGCCGACCGGCACGTCCGCGCCGTCGACGCCGACCAGGCGCATCTCCACTCCGCCGATCGGCACGCCGATCGAGCCCGCCTTCGCCGCGTCCGTTCGGTTGAACGAGGCGACCGGAGAGGTCTCGGACAGGCCGTAGCCCTCGAGGATCGAGGCACCGAAGGTGGCGGCGAAGGAGGTGAGCACCTCCATGGGCAGCGCCGCGCCGCCGGACACGCACCGGCGCAGCGTCGAGGTGTCGGCGACCTGCGAGCCCGCGGCGAGCAGCGCGGTGTACATCGTCGGAACGCCTTCGAAGACCGTGACGCGGTCCCGTTCGATGACCTTGAGCACCGCCGCGGCGTCGAAGCGCGGCACCAGCGTCAGACAGGCGCCCGAGTGCACCGCGGTGTTCATCGCGCACGTCTGCCCGAAGGTGTGGAACAGCGGCAGACATCCCATGATCACGTCGTCGGGTGTGAGGTCGAACAGTTCGTCCGCGCTCGCCGCGGCGTTGGTGCGCAGGTTGGCGTGGGTGATCTCCGCGCCCTTCGGCGTCCCGGTCGTGCCCGAGGTGTAGAGGATCACCGCGGTGTCGTCGTCGGCGCGCTCCACGAGCGGGCCGCCGTCGGGCCAGGAGGCGATCTCGGCCAGTGCGTCCTCGTCGATGGACACGATCTCCGCGCCCACCTCCGAACCGGCGGCCGCCGCCTCTTCGAGCACGCCGTGCCAGACGAAGGCGATCGTGGCTCCGGAGTCGCCGAGGTAGTGGCGGATCTCGCGGTGGCGCAGCATCGGATTCATCGGCACGACGGTGCCGCCCGCGTGCAGCACGCCGTAGTACAGCGACGGGAAGGCGAGTGCGTTCGGCAGCATGACGCCGACCCGGTCGCCGGGCCGCAGCCCGCGCCGGCGCAGTTCGCCCGCGACCCGGGACGACGCCTCGGCCAGGTCGGCGAAGCTCTGGACATCGGAGTCCAGGCGGACGGCGGGGCGCTGCGCGTGCGTGCGAGCGGCGGCGAGCAGGTTCTCGGCCAGATTCGTCATCGTCTCTCCAGATCTCGGCGACCGGTTCGATTCCACACCATCTGGCCACCCCGCGGACGGGGCGGAGGGGACAACGCCGGCCCGCCGGCTTGTACGGACAGCCCATGCGCCGCCCGCTGGGGGCCTCCCCGAGCCCCGCGTGCAGCCACGCCGGCAGCGGCCGTAGGGCGGCGTAGGCGGCGGGCCGGTCCGCGTCGCTGCCCCTGGCCCCTGCCTCGGCGACGATGTGCCAGAGACGTTCGATCGTCGACGGCCCCACTTTCAGCAGTGCCCCGTTGCCCCGAGGCCTCGTCGTCTCCCGCCTGCCCGACGAAACAGTCGAGGAGTTAGTCCTCGACCATCTGCGTGCGGAGGCCGGCGAGGATCTGCGCCAGCAGACGCGAGACGTGCATCTGGGAGATGCCCAGGGCCGCGCCAATCTGAGACTGCGTCATCTCGTCGTAGAAACGCATCTGGAGGATCGCGCGGGAGCGAGGCGGGAGCGCGTCGAGGAAGGGGCGCAGCGCCATGCAGTCGACGGTGAGCTCGGGCTGTTCGTCGGTGCAGCCGAGACTGTCGGCCAGCGTCCAGTCGTCGGAGTCGTCGCCGCCCGCGGGGGCGTCGAGCGAGCTGGGTCGGAACACGTCGTCGGCGGTGATCGCCTCGAGCACGAGTTCCTCGTCGACGGCGAGGTGGGTCGCGAGTTCGGCGACGGTGGGTCCGCGCCCGAGCTGGTGGGTGAGCTTCTCGGTCGCCTCGCGCAGAACGGCCTTGGTCTCCTGGATGCGGCGCGGCATCCGGATCCAGCGGCGCTTGTCGCGGAAGTGCCGGCGGATCTCGCCCTGCACCGTGGGGCGGGCGAACGCACCGAACTCGATTCCGCGGTCGGGGTCGAAGCGCTGGATGGCCAGCACCAGGCCGACGAAGCCGACCTGCGCCAGTTCGTCGGCGTCGACTGCCGGATTGGCGTAGCGGGCGGCGAGCCAGCGGACCAGGCCGGTGTAGCGCACGACCAGCTCTTCCTGGATCCGCTCGCGCTCGGCCTCGTCGGCGTCGCGCAGCGCGCAGAACAGATCGCGGTCGCCGAGCTCGGCGAGCCGGCGGGAGACAAAAATGGTGGACGTCATCGGGGGCGCTCCTTGCCGAAAAGCGCGCCTGGCTGTTTGACCCGCTACCAGTGTTCTTTCATGAAAGGACGCCGGCTAAACCGAATGGCGGGAGCCACTTGCGCGCCGACCCCCACCCGGAGTCCGGATGGGGGTCGACGCGCGAGCGGAAATCTAGTGCGCGAAGACCGGTTCGGCGCCGATCGCGTGGGCGTCGGAAGTGGCCGGAGCGCTCTGCTCGAGCACCGCGGCGACGAGCACCGCGCCGACCGCGAAGATCCCGGCGGCCCACCAGAAGGTCGTGACGTAGGAGTGCACCGCGGCCTCCTGGATCAGCAGCGGCGTCGGTGCGCCCCGGCCGGCGAGGTAGCCGGAGGCTGCGCTGCCTGCGACGGTGCCGAGCAACGCGATGCCGATCGAACCGCCGACCTGCTGAACGGTGTTGACCATCGCCGAGGCAACCCCCGCGTCGCGGGCCTCGACGCCGGCCACCGCGCTCTGCATCGCGGTGGCGAAGACCAGACCGACCCCGACGCCCATGACCATCAGGCCGGGCAGGACGTGCGTGGTGTAGCCGCTGGCGAGCGAGATCTGGGCGAGCAGGGCCATCCCGGCGGCGGAGATCGCCATGCCGGCGGGCACCAGGATCCGCGGGCCGATCCTGCGGGCCAGGACCAGACCGGTGAGCTGGGCGCTGGCGATGAGGGCGGCGACCATCGGCAGGAACGCGACACCGGTGCGGATTGCGGAGTACCCCAGGTTCAGCTGCATGTAGTAGGTGAGGAACAGGAACACCGCGAACATGCCCGAACCGACGACCAGCATCGCGAGGTAGGACCCGGCGCGGGTGCGGTCCAGCACCAGACGGACCGGCAGCAGTGGGTTCTCGACCTGGGTCTGCGACCAGGCGAAGACGACCAGCAGGATCGCCGCGGCGATCAGGTAGCCGACCGTGCCCGGGTTGCCCCAGCCGCCGGTCTCGGCGTGGGAGAACCCGTACACGAGCGCGAACAGGCCGGTCGAGGCCAGCACGGTGCCCCACAGGTCGAGCGAGACCTTGCCGACGCGGGCGATCTTGGGCAGCAGGGCCGCGGCGCCGGCGATCGCCGCACCGGCGAAGGCGAGGTTGACGTAGAGCGCCCAGCGCCAGGAGACGTAGGTGGTCAGCGCGCCGCCGAGGAGCAGGCCGATGGCGCCGCCGGTGCCGGCGAGGGCGCCGAAGATGCCGAACGCCTTGGCGCGCTCCTTCGGGTCGGTGAACGTCGTGGTCAGCAGGCTCAACGCGGCCGGCGCCAGCAGCGCGGCGAACACGCCCTGGCCGGCGCGGGCGCCGACGAGCGTCGCGAAGTTCGTCGCCGCGCCGCCGACGGCGGAGGCGACTGCGAACCCGGACAGGCCGACGAGGAAGGTCGTGCGCCGCCCGAGCATGTCGCCGAGGCGGCCGCCGAGCAGGAGCAGGGAGCCGAAGCTCAACGCGTAGGCGGTGACGACCCACTGCCGGTCGGTGTCGGAGAAGCCGAGCGAGCGCTGGGCCGAGGGCAGTGCGACGTTCATGATCGTCGCGTCGAGCACCACCATCAACTGCGCGATGCCGAGGATGGCCAGGACGAGCCAGCGGCGCGAGTCGGCTCCGGTGTCGTCGGCCGCGGATCGCGGGGTGGGAATCGCCTGGTTCATGGAGTGCCTTCTCGAGACCTAAGCGGAGGCAGCTCCTCCGGTTCGGATCGACCGTAGCACCGCATCCGGAGGTTGCACCTCCGTTTTATGGACTAGGCTGGGGTCGGCCGTTCGGGCGAGAGCCCGGGCGCAGCGGAGGAGACGGGGTGACTCGGGCGTGACCACGGCGGAGCAGGCCGCATTGGAGCAGGCGGCCGCGGACAGGCCGCTGCGCGCCGACGCCGCGCGCAACCGCGAGCGCATCCTGGCCGCCGCCGCGGAGGTGTTCGCGACCCGAGGCCTCGAGGCCTCCCTCGACGACATCGCCGCCCATGCCGAACTCGGCGTCGGCACCGTCTACCGCCGTTTCGCCAATCGCGAGGAACTGATCGAGGCGCTGTTCAAGCACCGCCTCGACCACGTCGCAGCGCTGGCGACCGAGGCGACGGCGCACCCGGACTCCTGGTTCGCACTCACCCGACTGTTCGAGGTCATGGGTTCGACGATCGCCGCCGACCAGGGCCTGTTCGAGGCCATGATCTGCCGTCCCGAGAGCGCCGGGCGCGCCGCGGTGCGCGAGCGGATGCTGCCGATCGTCGGAAACGCGTTCGCCCGCGCCGAGGCCGACGGACACCTGCGCGCGGACGCCTCGCCGACGGACTTTCCGATGCTGCTGCGGATGATCTCCGCCGTTGCGGACTTCACCCGCGAGGTCCGTCCCGACCTCTGGCGGCGCTACGTCGCCATCTTCCTCGACGGCCTCCGCGCCGACCGCACCGAGCTCACGCCGCTGCCCGAGCCGCCGATCGACCCCGTCGAGGTCGACGAGGTCCGCAACTGCTGGCGATCGGGCCGCCGCTAGGGTCCACCGATCAGGCGTGGCCCGAGCCACTCGCACGCGCGCACGGCGAGGTCGAGGTCGAGTCCGACGCTGTCGATGGGGCGGCCGAGCAACTGCTCGGCGGCGTTGAGCCGGAACAGCACCGTGTTCTTGTGGCAGCTGAGTTCGCGCGCCGCGGCTACGGGGCTGCGATGCGCCCGGCAGTACACCGCGAGGGTGTGGCGCAGTTCGTTCTCGCGCCGCTCGTCGACCGCGAGCGCGCCGAGGACCTCGCCCACCCAGCGGCGGGCGCGGACGAGGTCGTTGCAGAGGAACACGAGGCTGGAAACCTCGCTGTAGGGGACAACTGACGGCCCCTCTGGTCCCGCGGCGCGGGCGACCTCGTAGGCGGTGGTGGCCTGACGGTGGGAACGGGTGAAGCCCTCGGGCCCGGACTGGGGGTCGCCGAGGGCGATGCGGATGTGCGGTGCCGTCGCGGCGATCTCGTGCCAGGCGGCCAGGTCGAGGCCGGCCTCCCCGGGCAGTGCGAGCCAGGCCCAGGCGTTGGCCAGGTCGCGCGCGACCACCAGGGGCCGCCCGGCCGTGCCGAGGCGTTCGGCGGCCTGTCGCACGATCCGGGCCACCACCTGCTGGTCGGCGGCGGTGTCCTCGCGGCTCTCCCGCCAGACGATCGCCGCGAGGTGGCGTTGGCGCAGCCGGTAGCCGAGGGTCTCCTCCGCGGCCGCGACGTCGTCGTAGCTGCCGTCCAGCAGCGACAGCACCCGGCTGGCGCGGGCGGACTCCTCCTGCGCCGCCCAGCGCGAGCGCTCGGTCTCGTACTCCACCGAGATGCGCCGGCTCACCTGGTCCAGGTAGGCGTGCACCATCGTGCCGAGCGCGACGGTCTCGGACACGAGTTCGGCGGCGTCGTCGGTCAGCTTCACGAGGTGTTCCATGCACAGCTGCTGCCAGCGCAGCTCGCACAGGTGGTAGGCGTGCAGCACCTCGTAGAGGGCGAGCCCGCGGCGGGCGTAGCGGTGTACCAGGGCCACCGCTCCGACGGGCGGTTCGGCGTAGGGCAGGTCCTCGGGATAGGCGATCAGGTGCAGGATCGCCTCGACGTTGCCCTGAATCGAGGTGCGGAACCAGTCCGGCTCGCCCTCCCCGGACAGGCTCGGCAGGCTCGCCGCCAGCATCTCGGTGAGCTCGTCGGCGATCGCCGTCGAATGCTCCCCGAGGACGCGGGCCAGTGCCGCCCGCAGCGGCGTCGTTGCCGTCACGGGCTCATTGTCGTCCAGTGGTGCGATCGGCACAACGACTGCCCGGGGCCCTGTGCGTGCAGTCCGATCCCTTCAGGACGTTTGGTCCAGTCCAATGGTCGCCACAGACAGCCGGCGAAGGGACGGGAACATGTCCGAGTTCGACGCAGTGATCGTGGGCGCGGGCTTCTCCGGCCTGTACGCCGTGCACCTGCTGCGGCAGCAGGGCTTCACGGTGCGTGCCTACGAGAAGGGCGACGGCGTCGGGGGCACGTGGTACTGGAACCGCTATCCCGGTGCGCGCTGCGACGTCGAGAGCATCGACTACCAGTACTCCTTCGCCCCGGAACTCGTGCAGGAGTGGCGCTGGTCCGAGCGCTACCCGGCGCAGGCCGAGATCCTGAGCTACCTCGACCACGTCGCGGATCGGTTCGACCTGCGCCGCGACATCGTGTTCGACACCACGGTCACCGGCGCGACGTGGAAGGAGGCCACCGCCCGGTGGACGGTGCAGACCGACGGCGGCGAGCAGATCGAGGCGCGCTTCCTGATCCTGGCCTCGGGATCGCTCTCGCTCGCCAAGGAGCCCGACATTCCCGGGGTCGCGAACTTCGCGGGGCAGAAGCTGCACACCTCCGCGTGGCCGCACGACGAGCCGGACCTGACCGGCAAGCGGGTCGCCGTGATCGGCACCGGTTCCAGCGGCATCCAGACGGTGACGGCGCTGGCGCCGAAGGTCGGGCACCTGCTGGTGCTGCAGCGGACCCCCAGCTACGCGATCGCGGCCATCGACACCCCCGTCGGAGCGGACGAGGAGGCCGCCCGGCGCGAGCAGTTCTTCGAGCGGCGCGAGTTCGCGAAGCGTTCCTTCCTCGGCCTGACCGCGCCGTTCAACGACGTTCCCGCCGCGACGGCGAGCGAGCAGGAGCGGCGCGAGACCTACGAACGGTACTTCGCGATGGGCGGGCTGCCCGCCTACCTCTCGTTCAACGACCTGCTGTTCGACCCGGCGATGAACCAGACCATCGCGGACTTCCACGCGGAGAAGATCCGCGATCAGGTGCAGGACAAGGCGATCGCGGACCGGCTCGTGCCCACGACCTACCCGTGGGGCACCAAGCGCGTCTGCGTGGAGACCGGCTACTACCGGACGTTCAACCGGGACAACGTCGAACTCCTCGACATCTCCGCGACGCCGATCGAGGAGATCAACGCGACGGGCGTGCGCATCGACGGAGTGCAGCACGACCTCGACGTGATCGTGTTCGCGACCGGCTTCGACGCCCTGACCGGAGCGGCCCTGAAGATCGACCCCGTCGGACGAGACGGCGTGCGCCTCTCGCAGCGCTGGGCCGCCGGTCCGCAGACCTATCTGGGCCTGTGCGTCAACGCCTTCCCGAACATGTTCCTGGTGACCGGACCGGGCAGCCCGTCGGTGTTCAGCAACATGGTCATCTCCATCGAGCAGCACGTCGAGTGGATCGCGGCGGCGTTGACGACGATGCGCGAACGCGGTGCCGAGGTGCTCGAGGCCACCGCCGAGGCGGAGGCGGCGTGGACCGCGCAGCTCAACGCGATCGCGGAGGCGACGCTCTGCACCCGCGCGGACTCCTGGTACATGGGCGCGAACGTGCCGGGCAAGCCGCGCGCCTTCTTGGCCTTCCTCGGCGTCGGCGCCTATCGCGAGGTTTGCGAGGACGTCGTGGCCAACGACTACCGGGGGTTCATCCTGCGTGAGGGGGCATCGGAGAAGGTGGCCGGCTGAGGGCGGCCCGCGCGTCCTCGACGCGGTCGTACAGCGGCAGGCCCATGACGGTCGCCGCTCGGCGCAGCAGGCTCACCGGATGCAGCACGAGGACGACGACCCGCTCCTCGATCAGGCGGATGGCGGCGGCAAAGCCGGCGCTGTCGACGAAGCGCAGTTCGCTCAGGTCCAGGACGAACGGTCGGGTACCGGGCACGGCCTCGACCGCAGCGACGAACTCGGCGACGTTGGTGCGGTCCAGTTCGCCGAGGAGCGTCGCCGCAGCCGGTTCGGCCGTGTCGTCGACTCGCAGGGCGCAGGTGGTCATGGCGTCGGACCCTCCGCCCGGTCACCTACCCGGTTCGCCGCCCGCCCACTCGTGATGCACCGTCACGCGTGTGCCGTGGGCCGTTCGCGCGGTCTGGGCGTGGGTGCTGAGCGCGTGGATGAGGGTCAGGCCGCGTCCGCGCGCGGTGTCGCGCCGGCTGGCCGAGGAATCGCCGGACCAGCGTCCGCCGTCGTTGACGGTGGCGCGGACGCCGGTGGGGTTCGCGAACAGCTCGACGGACACCGTGCCGTCCGGTGCGGCTTGGCTGCCGTGCTCGATCGCGTTGCTCAGGGCCTCGCCGACGGTGAGCAGCGCGTCGTGGCGCGCGTTCGGGTCCGGGCAGGCCTGCTCGAGCCAGGGACGCAACCGCTCGCGCAGGCCGGCCATCGCGAAGACGTCCGCCGGCAGCACCGCGACGAAGCTGCCGGGAGCGACGCCGACCGGCCGGACGGCGAGGATCGCGACGTCGTCGGTGTAGCCGCCGGGTGGGGTCAGGCGCTCGAGCAGTTCGTCGCACACCTCGCCGGCCGACAGCCCGGCGCACTTCGCGGCCGCTGCCGCGAGCCGGGCCATGCCGGTGTCCAGCGATTCGCCGCGTCGTTCGATCAGCCCATCGGTGTACAGGATCAGCAGCGAGCCCGGCGGCAGATCCGCGACGGCCGGCTCCTGCGCGGCCGGCTCGGCGGTGGCGGCCAGGGCGGGCCGGCGGCCCCCTTCCAGGTATCGCGTTCGCCCGTCCGGCTCGACGACGAGCGGATACGGGTGTCCCGCGCCGACGTAGCGGACGCTGCCCGCGGCGCCGTCCAGTACGGCGTAGGCGACGGTCGAACAGCGCATGCCGCGCATCGTCCGGGCGTACCGTTCGACGAAGCTCAGCACCTCCGCCGGGCACGACAGGGTGGCCGACGCCGCCGCGATGGCGCTGCGCAGCCGGGTCATGACCGTGGCGGCCGCCAGGCCCATGCCGACGACGTCGCCGACGCAGACCGCTACGGAGTCGGGGTCCCGGCACGGCGCCACCAGGTACCAGTCGCCGCCGACCCGCATGGCCTCGGCGGCCGGGCGGTACACGGCCGCCACCACGGCCGCGAGGGAGGACCGGTCCAGG
The DNA here is from genome assembly GCA_052389435.1 of Sporichthyaceae bacterium. Taxonomy (GTDB): domain Bacteria; phylum Actinomycetota; class Actinomycetes; order Sporichthyales; family Sporichthyaceae; genus JBQTKD01. The sequence goes on from JBQTIB010000106.1 coordinate 13,449, forward strand.
TCGAGCAGGTGGGCTTGGAGTTCCTCGGAGATGTGCCGTTCGCGGTCGGCGGCCCGCACACGGGCCAGCGCGGGTCCGGCGATCGCGCAGGCGTGGGCGGTGGTTTCGAGTTCCGCGGGGGCGAAACTGCGCGGGGCGAACCAGGCCAGCGTGATCACCCCGATCAGCGCGCCGGCCGAGTCGTGCAGCGGGTGGAAGACGTAGGCGCCGAGCAGGTCGCCGAAGGACTGGAACACCGACTGGTGGCGGTCTGCACCCTGGGCCGCGTCCTCGACGACGATCGGCCGCTCGGTGCGGGCGGTCTCGGCCATGGGCCCGGGCCCGTCGGCCGACACCACGTAGAAGCGGTCCCGATGCTCCGCGGGAATGTCCCCGACGAACGTCACGCGCAGCGTCCCCGCCTCGCGGTCCAACACGCCCAGGGACACCGCGTCGGCAACCACGGAGGCGTTGGACGGGCCGAGAAACGCCGCCGCGACGTGCTCTTCGGTCTCCGCGGAGTTGAGTGCCGCGCGAAACTCGGTGAGCGTGCCCCAGTGCTCGCGGGGCCTCTCGCCAGGCACGTCGCGCCCCCCGTTCCTCTCCCGATCGAGGTCAGCGTACGCACCTTGGCTGGGACTCAGCCGGCTCCCATCCCGACGGCGAGAATCTCGTCGAGACCTTCCCGCAGGCAGGTCAGCAGCCGGTCGCGGTCGAAGGCCTGCCCGTCGCAGTTGATCGAGATGTGGCAGGTCCCGGCCAGGCTGCTCAGCACCACCATCAGCGGCGAACCGGGCAGCGGGCCGAAGTAGTGGATGCCCTCGACGACGTGCCCGAGCAGGCGCACCTCCTCGCGCGGGCCGGGCACGTTGCTCACGGTGACGTCGACGCGGTTCTGCATGGTGGTGAACAGGGGCCCGAGCACGGCCGCCGGGGCGCGATTGACGACGGGCAGCACGAGGCTGAAGAAGTCCAGTGCCGGTTCGGCGCTCTTGGCCGCGACGACGGCGCGGAAGGCCTGCATTCGCTTCATCGGATCGACGACGGAGGCGGGAGCGCGCAGGAACGCGGTGACGAACCTGTTGCCTCCTTCGGTGTCGTTCTCGCCGCGAAGGTTCACCGGCATGTTGATCGTGACGTCGTCCAGCCGCCAGCCGACCTGCTCGTGGTAGCGGCGCAGACCTCCGAGGATCGCGCACACGTAGGCGTCGTTGACGGTTCCGCCCGCGGCCTTCGCCGCGGCGCGCAGGTCGGCGAGCGGACAGCTCAACGTGCCGAATCGCCACGTGGTGCGGGTGGCCTCGCGCAGAATCGGGGAGCTGCTCGGCGGTGGCTGGGCGAGCACTCTGCCGACGGAGGCGAGGAAACGCGCGGCGCCGCGGGGATCGCGACCGGCGGCCAGCCCGAGCCCGACCGCCCTGAGCGCGCCCTGCGGCAGCGACCGCGCGGCGCCGAGGACTTGATCGGCGCTGATCTGCCAGCCGCTGGGCGTCGGCTCGACCTGGGCGGGTTCGGTGGGCACGAGGCAGTCGTCCGGGTTGACGTTGTGGATCCCCGCGAAGAACTGCAGGCTCCCGAACCCGTCCATCAGCGTGTGGTTCAGCACGAGCAGGTACGCCGAGCGGCCGCCTTCGAGGCCGGTGAGGAAGGTGCCCGTCCACGGCGGCCGAGCCGGATCGAGCGGGTTGCCCGCGATTGCCTGGCACAGCGTCAGAAGTTGTTCTCGATCGCCCGGCTCGGGGAGGGCGAGGATCCGCACGTGGTAGTCGACGTCGAAGTCCGCGTCGTCCACCCACACCGGAGGCCCGGTGTTCAGGGCAGGCTCCACGACACGCTGCCGGAAGCGCGGGAAGCGGGCCAGCCAGTACTCGTGCCAGCGATGGATCTGATCGGGCCTCGGAACGCCCGCGAGAATCTGCAGCACCGAGCCCTGCGTGGAGTTGTACGGGTGGCGGTTGGCGCGCCACATCGTCGATTCGAGTTCGCTCATCTGGCGTCCACCGCCCCAGCCGCCCTCACTCATCGGAGGCGGCGTTCAGCAGCAGGCGGGTGAAGCGGGTGGGGGCCTCGACCATGGGGGAGTGACCCACGCGGGAGATGACGTGCAGTTCCCCGTGTGGGAGGCGGGCGAGCATGTCGCGGGCGGTGCGGACGGGCGCGAACACGTCGTGCTCGCCCCAGATCAGCGTGGTGGGCACGGAAATCTCCTCCGGTCGAGTGGCGGTCACGGCATTGGCCGAGGCGGCGACGGAATCGAGAAACGCGGGAGCGTTCATCGCGGGCACGACCTGCGCGGCGAGGGCCTGCGACATGGCGCGGGGGTCGCGCATGGCGGTGCGCAGCGCCGCGCGCCGAAAGCCCGGGCGGGTCGCGAGGGCGTGCAGGAAGCGCGGGTTGGCCATGAGGCGCTCGGCGCGGCGCAGCATCGCGAGCACGGCCGCGAGCCGACGCTCGCTCATCGGGACACCGCCCGCGCCGACGAGTACGAGCCGGCGCACGAGATCGGGACGGCGCCGGGCGATGGACAGCGCGGCCAGTCCGCCCATCGAGTGGCCCGCGACCACGGCCCGCTCGACCTTGAGCAGTTCGAGGAGGGCGAGCACGCTGTCGGCGTAGTCGTCCATGGTCGCGCCGGCGGGCAGCGCCGCCGACGCGCCGAAGCCGGGAAGGTCGATGGCGAGCACGCGGTGGTGGATTCCCAGGCGGGGGAGGCATTCCAGCCACCACTGCCAGCAGCAGGCCATGCCGTGCAGCAGGACCAGGGGCGGGCCCTGCCCGTAGTCGAGGTAGGTCAGCGGCGGGCTGCCGGGCAGTTCCGCGACGTGGACGTGTTCGTCCCACGACAGGGCCGTCCAGTGCTGGGGATCTCGAACCGACGACGTCATGCGTCCGCCTCGCGTCTCGACTAATCTAAAGCCTATAGATTAGCCGAACGGGCAGTCAAGACCTTCGAACTCGGTGAGCCAGGGGGTTCGTCAGCCCAGGACCTTCAGGCCCTCCGCGACCAGGTCCGGGACGGCCTCCGCCGCACCGCGGGCATTGCCGGCGTCGGCTCCCTGGTGGGCGCGGTAGGCGATGCCCTCCGCGATCACCGCGAGCTTGAGGAACGCCAGGGCGCGGTAGAACTCCCAGTGCGCGGGCTCGCGGCCCGAGGCGGCCGCGTAGAGCTGTGCGAACTCGTCGGCGCTGGGGAACCGCGGGCTCGTCCAGGCTGCGGGCTGGCCGAGGATGACGTCGAGGGCGGGGTGTCGGTAGACGCCCATCAGCGCCAGGTCGGTCAGTGGATCGCCGAGGGTTGCGAGTTCCCAGTCCACGACCGCGAGCACAGCCGTGGGGTCGTCGGCGTCGAGGATCGTGTTGTCGATGCGGTAGTCCCCGTGGACGAGGCAGGCGCCGGACTCGGCCGGGATGCGCTCGGCCAGCCGCTCGTGGAGACGTTCGAGGTCGGGGAGTTCGCGGGTTCCGACGGCGTCCCACTGCCTACGCCACAGCGCGACCTGCCGGGTCAGGAACCCGGCGGGACGACCGAAACCGTCCAGCCCCACGGCTTGCACGTCCACCGAGTGCAGGCGCACCAGCACGTCCACGAGTGTGCGCGAGACCGCGGCGACCTGATCGTCCGTCAGGCTTTCGAGTTCGGCTCGGTCCCGGACGATCGCGCCGGCGACCCACTCGACCACGGTGAACGGGGCGCCGAGCACGGCGGTGTCCTCGCAGAGCAGGACCGGCCGGGCCACGGGCACGTCGGTGGCGGCCAGCCCACTCGTAACCCGGAACTCGCGGGCTACGTCGTGCGCGGAGGCGGTGTGCCCGGCCGCGGGTGGACGGCGCACCGCCCAGCGCGTCGTCCCGTCGGTGACGGAGTAGGTCAGATTGGACCGGCCGCCGGCGATCAGCCTCGCCTCGAGGGGCCCCTCCGTCGCGACGCCGTTCGCGTCGAGGTACCCACGCAGCGCATCGAGATCCAGACTCACCGGTCCCCCTTCCTCGGCCCGTCGAACTCGCCCGCGGGCTCGTTCGCGCGGCCTCGTCGACCGGCCCGAGAAGTGTGCCCGAACACCGCCTCGCGAGGGCGTTCCCGCGCGGCTCGCGCCCCGTCGGCACGCTCGCTCAGGTCGCTTTCCGCTTCCGGTATCCGCTGACGGCACGGCGGGCGATGGCCATGCGGTGGACCTCCGACGGCCCGTCGTAGATCCGGAACGGGCGCACGTCCCGCGCGATGCGCGCGACGGCGAGGTCCGCGGACATGCCCTGCCCGCCGCACAGTTGCTGGGACCGATCGGCTACGCGGCCGATGGCCTCGGCACCGAAGGTCTTGGCGATGGAGGTCTCCTGGCCGGCGCTCTCGCCGCGGTCGAGCGCCGCGCAGGCGACGTCGAGCAGGGCGCGGGTGGCGGCGAGGTCGATCTCGTTGTCCGCGATCATCTGCTGCGCCATGCCGTGCTCGGCCAACGGGCGGCCGAACATGGTGCGCTCCGCGGCGTAGGCGACGGCGATTTCGTGCGCCCGCGCGGCCGCGCCGAGCCAGCGCATCACGTGCGTCATGCGCGCGGGGCCGAGGCGGACCTGGGCGTAGGCGAAGCCCTCGTCGACCGCGCCGAGGACGGATTCGTCGGGGGCGAACGCGCCGTCGAAGGTCATGTCGCAGTGCCCACCGACCATCGAGCGGTCGGTGGTCGGCACGTGCCGGCCCACCGTCATGCCGACGGTTGGGGCCGGGACGAGGAACATCGTCGCGCCGCCGCGGTCTCCGACCGAGCCGGAGGTGCGGGCCATGACGATGAAGAACGCGGCGCCGTCGGCGCCGGTGATGAAGGTCTTGCGGCCCTCGATTCGCCAGCCGCCGGGGACCTTCTCCGCCGTCGTGGTCAGACCGGACGGGTCGGACCCGGCGCCTTCGGGTTCGGTCATCGCGAACGCCGAGCGGACCTCGCCCGTCGCGAGCGGAACGAGGAATTGCTCCTTCTGCGCCGCGCTCGCGACGACGTGCAGCAGATGGATGTTGCCCTCGTCGGGCGCGGCGGCGTTCAGCGCCAGCGGACCGAACAGCCCGTGCCCCGCCGCCTCGAAGACCCGGGAGAACTGACTGAGCGTCAGTCCAAGGCCGCCGAGCTCGACCGGAACGTGCGGCGCGAAAATGCCCTCCGCGCGCGCGGCGGCCTGCAGTTTGACCCGCAGGTCGTCGCCGCCCGCGGCCGCGACGTCGCCGTCGTGCGCGTCCTCGATGGGCAGTACCTCGCGGCGCACGAACTCTGCCGTGCGCCGCGCGAGGTCGTCGATCATCTGTTCTCCTTGCGAACGGTTGCGCGGGCCGAAGGCGTTCCGCGACGCTCGTCGGCTAGCGGGGGGCCATTCGGATCGCGCCGTCGAGGCGAATCGTTTCGCCGTTGAGCATGGGGTTCTCGACGATGTGCGCCACCATCGCCGCGTACTCGCTCGGCTTGCCGAGGCGCGAGGGGTGCGGCACCTGCTGCTCCAGGGAGGCGATGGCCTCCTCCGGAAGGGTCTCGAAGAGCGGGGTGCGGAACAGGCCGGGAGCGATGGTCACGACGCGGACCTTGTCGCGGGCGAGGTCGCGGGCGATCGGCAGGGTCATGCCGACGATGCCGCCCTGGGAGGCGGAGTAGGCGACCTGGCCGATCTGACCGTCGAACGCCGCGACGGAGGCGGTGTTGACGACGACGCCGCGCTCGCCGTCGACCTCGTCGGTCGCGATCATCGCGGCGGCGGCGAGGCGAATCATGTTGAAGGTGCCGACGAGGTTCACCCCGATGATGCGCTGGAACTGCTCGAGCGCCATCGGGCCGTCCTTGCCGACGGTCTTGCCCGGGGTGCCGATGCCGGCGCAGTTCACCAGTACCCGCAGGGTGCCGAGCGACTTCGCGAGTTCGACTGCGGCGGTGGCCTGGGCCTCGTCGGTGACGTCGGTGGCCGCGAACGCGACGTCGGCGCCCATCTCCTCGGCGATGGTCTTGCCGTTGCTGGAGGGCAGGTCGACGATGACGACCTTGGCGCCGGCCGCGTGCAGTGCCTGCACCGTGGCGAGGCCGAGGCCGGACGCGCCGCCGGTGACGAGGGCGCTGACTCCTGAGATCTGCATGGGGGTCCTCTCGATTCTCAAGCCCACAGGCGAAGAACGTCGCCGGCGGGAGTCGGGGTGTGCGGGGGAGGCTCGGGCAGGGGCGGCGCGGTCCGGGAGAAGCGAGGTGCCGGCGCGGCCTGCAGGACCCCGGAGATGTTCGCGACGCTACCCCGAGCCGCGATGTGCGGGTGCTCGGCCACCTCGTCCAGGGTGAGGACGGGGGTGACGCACGCGTCGGTGCCGTCGAAGTGCGCGGCCCATTCGTCGCGGGTCCTGGAGGCGAAAAGCTCGGTGAAGCGGGCGCGTAGGACCGGCCACCCGGATCGGTCGTGCTGGGCGGGCAACGGCTCGTCGGCGATCCCCAGGCCGGCGAGCAGTGCCGCGTAGAACTGCGGCTCCAGTGGGCCGACCGCGAGGTACCCACCGTCGGAACAGGCGTAGGTGGCGTAGAACGGGGCGCCGCCGTCGAGCAGGTTGCTGCCCGCGTCGCCCGACCACACGCCCTCCGCGCGCAGGCCCCAGACCATCTGCATGACCGCGGAGGTGCCGTCGACGATGGCGGCGTCGACGACCTGCCCGAGCCCGGAGGTCTTGCGTTCGTGCAGCGCCGCGAGGATGCCGACGACGAGGAACAGCGACCCGCCGCCGAAGTCGCCGACGAGGTTCAGCGGCGGTACGGGTTTGCCGCTCGTGTCGCGGATGGAGTGCAGCGCGCCGGTGAGGCCGATGTAGTTGATGTCGTGCCCGACGCTCTTGGCGAGCGGACCGTCCTGGCCCCAGCCGGTCATGCGGCCGTAGACCAGACCCGGATTGCGCTCGTGCATGTGCGCCGGGCCGATGCCGAGGCGTTCGGCGACGCCGGGCCGAAAGCCCTCGATCAGCACGTCGGCCTTCTCGGCGAGGCCGAGCACGGTGTCCCGGCCCGCTTCGGTCTTCAGGTCGGCGGCGACCAGGCGACGACCGCGGAGCATCCAGTCGGGAGAGCCGGGCGGAAGAACGCTCAGGCCGCCGGAGGGCCGGTCGACGCGGACGACGTCGGCCCCGAGGTCGGCCAGCAGCATCGCGGCGTGCGGACCCGGCCCGATGCCGCCGACCTCGACGACGCGGAGCCCGTCCAGTGGACCATGATGCCCCATCAGCAAAGCTCCCCAGGGATGCGCGATTCGCAAATCTATGTAACGCTCGCTAAGTAGCGTAGGCGCGGCGCTTCCAGAGCGTCAATGCGTCGGTGTCGTAGGGTTTCGCCGAGCGAGCTTCACGTGGACGGGTGGGAATGGGCGATCTGCTGGAGCCGGTCCCGGAGGACTGGCGTGCATACCCGGAGCTCGAGCTCCCGCCGACCCTCGCCGGCGCCCTCGCCGCCTTCCAGGAGCAGGGCTACCACGGCACTTCGGTGCGCGACATCGCCTCGCGCATCGGCATGACGGTGCCCGCGCTGTACTACCACCACGGCAGCAAGGAGGGCACCCTCGTCGCCCTGCTCGCCGGCTCGGTGGGGCACCTGGCCGGGCGCGTACGGGTGGCGGTCGCCGCGGCCGGCCCGGACCCGGTGGACCAGTTCGCGAACTTCGTCGAGTGTGTCGTGCTGTTCATGACCCACCGCGGAGCGCTGGCCGGTCTCGACTCGGAGATTCGAGCCCTGTCGGCACCCAATCGCCGTGCGTACGCGAAGGTCCGCAAGCAGGTCGAGGACTCCTGTCGTGGCATCGTCGCGGCCGGTGTGGAGTCCGGCGACTTCACCGTCGCGCACGTCGAGGACACCGTCCGCGCCCTGCTCGGGATGCTGCAGGCCATCGCGACCTGGTTCGACGTCAACGGCGCCCTCACCCCCGAGGAGATCGCCTCCCGGTACGTCGAGATCTGCCTGCAGACGGTGGGCTCCCGCCGCACCCCCGCCGCGGCCGCCACCGCCCCGTCGCCCGCCCGCGCCCGCCGCCGTTGACGCGCTCGGTCCGGGCCCGCTCGCCGGTTGACGCGCTCGGTCCGGGCCCGCTCGCCGGTTGACGCGCTCCGTCCGGGCCCGCTCGCTCGCGCCCCGCTTCCTTCCGGGAATGCTCGTGGGGATGTCGTCCCTCAAACATTCGCGACGCGGATGACTGTGGAGGCTGTCAGCCGCCACAGTCATGCTCGGTAACTTTCCGCCGGTAAGTTTCTGGCGTTCGTCGAGGGGCGGTTAAAGCCGCCGGCCGCGTGTATCGAAGAGATGCTCCGACACACGCGGCCGCGGTTTCGCGTGCCCCCCGTCGTCCCTTACGGAGAACACCTTGCGTACAGCTCCGACGTCCCGGTGCGGAGCTGCACCTCGTGCTGGTCTGTGGTAATCCCGGGGATCGAGTGAGTAGGCGGGCACCCGATCCCCGGGATGCTCAGAGGCGCTCGACGATCGTCGCGTTCGCCATTCCCGCGCCCTCGCACATCGTCTGCAGCCCGTAGCGTCCGCCGGTGGCAGCCAGCTGGTTCACCAGGGTGCAGAGCAGGCGCGTGCCGGACGCGCCGAGCGGATGGCCGAGGGCAATCGCGCCACCGCGCGGGTTGAGCTTGCTCGGGTCGGCGTCGAAGGCCGCCTGCCAGAGCAGCGGTACCGGAGCGAAGGCCTCGTTGACCTCGTAGGCGTCGACGTCCCGGATCGACAGCCCACCCTTCGCCAACGCCTTTTCGGTCGCCGGCACGACGCCGTCGAGCATCAGCAGCGGGTTGCTTCCGGTGACCGAGAAGGAGTGGAAGCGGGCCCGCGGGGTGAGGCCGAGGCGCGCGGCGGTGGCGGCCTCCATGATCAGCACGCCCGAGGCGCCGTCGGCGAGCGACGAGGAGTTGCCGGGGGTGATGGACCAGTTGATCTCCGGGAAGCGGGCCGCGATGGCCTCGTCCACGAAGGAGGGATTCAGACCGGCCAGGCTCTCGACGGTGGTGCTCGCACGGACGGTCTCGTCGACGGTGTGGACGGCCGGCTTGCCGTCGGCACCGACGATCTCGACCGGCACGATCTCCCCGCTGAAGTCCGTGGCCGCGGCAAGACGGTGGGAGCGTGCCGAGTACTCGTCGAGCGTCTCGCGGTCCAGCTTCCACTGGGCGGCGAGAAGTTCGGCGGAGATTCCCTGGTGGGCCAGGCCCTCCGGGTACCGCGCGGCGAGCGGCGCGGTGGGGTTCTTGCCGGCCAGCGAGGAGAACATGGGCACGCGGCTCATGGACTCGACGCCGCAGGCGATGACGACGTCGTAGGCGCCGGCGATGACGCCCTGTGCGGCGAAGTGCGCGGCCTGCTGGCTCGAGCCGCACTGGCGGTCGATGCTCGTCGCGGGCACGTGCTCAGGGAAGCCGGCGGCCAGCACCGCGGAGCGGGCGACGTTCAGGCTCTGCTCGCCGACCTGTGAGACGCACCCGGCGATGACGTCCTCGACGAGGGCGGGGTCCAGGTCGTTGCGGGTGACGAGGCCGCGGAGCACGGTGGCCAGCAGGTCGACGGGGTGAACGCCCGAGAGCGCACCGCCGGGCTTGCCCTTGCCGGACGCGGTCCGAACAACGTCCACGATCACTGCGTCGCGCATGGCGACCTCCTCGATCGGAGCCAGTTACCTAACGCTCGCTAAGTGCGTTGGCGATTAAGTTACCCGTGAGTCACTAGAAGGTCAATAGGGGGATTGACCTATGTCGATCGGCTGCGCGAAGCTACTTAGCGAACGCTAGGTAGGAGGACGTTGTGACCGTTGGCCCTTGGGCGTCTCGCCCGCTGTTCGGTTCGGACCACGAGGACTTCCGCGGGGCGGTGCGCACGTACATCGAGCGCCACGTCTCGCCGCACGCGGAGCGTTGGGACGAGGAAGGCCTCGTGCCGCGCGAACCGTGGCTGGAGGCCGGCCGGCAGGGCTTCCTCGGCACGACGCTGCCGGAGGACTTCGGCGGCGCGGGCCTGGCGGACTACCGCTTCCGCGCCGTGATGATCGAAGAACTCAACCGCGCCGCCGCCACCTGCGTCGCCGCCGGATTCGCGACGCACTGCGACATCGCGGTCCCCTACGTCGCCGAGCTCGCCAACCCCGAGCAGGCCAAGCGCTGGCTGCCCGGCCTGGCCTCCGGCGAGCTCATCGCCGCGATCGCCATGACCGAACCCGGCGCGGGCAGCGACCTACAGGGCATCCGCGCCTCGGCCCGCCGCGACGGTTCCGATTGGGTGTTGAACGGCACCAAGACCTTCATCTCCAACGGGATTCTCGGCGACCTCGTCGTCGTCGTCGCCCGGACGGATCCCGACGCCGGCTCCCGCGGCCTGAGCCTGTTCGTCGTCGAGCGGGACATGCCCGGCTTCGAGCGCGGTCGCAAGCTGAAGAAGATGGGCCTGCACGGGCAGGACACCGCCGAACTCTCCTTCGACGAGGTACGGCTTCCCGCGGACAATCTCCTCGGCGAACCCGGCCAGGCGTTTCGGTATCTGATGGAGCGCCTGCCGCTGGAGCGGCTGACGATCGCCTACAACGCCTGCGCGGCCACCCGCTCCGCCCTGGCCTGGACGCTCGACTACACCCGCGAACGCACCGCGTTCGGGCAGCGCATCGCGGACTTTCAGAACAGTGCGTTCGTACTGGCGGAGATCGCCACCGAACTCGACGTCACGCAGGCCTTCGTCGACGAGGCCGTAATGAAGTTGAACCGCGGCGAGCTCACCGCCGTCGACGCCGCAAAGGCCAAGTGGTGGTGCACCGAAATGCACAAGCGCGCCGTCGACCGCTGCGTGCAACTCTTCGGCGGATACGGCTACATGGCCGAGTACCCCATCGCCCGCGGCTGGGCCGACGCCCGCGTCACCACCATTTTCGGTGGCACCACCGAGATCATGAAGGTGATCGTGAGCCGAGACCTGATCGGCAGGTGAGCGCGCCTCTTTCTCGTGGCGTCCGCCGAAGGGTGACCCATAGCGCTCGGTTGAGCGGACGCGCCGAGGGTGGAGGGGCGTCGTGACCTACGACCCGCTCGCTTCGTTCCGGCTCGACGGTCGCGTCGCGATCGTCACCGGCGCCAGTTCGGGGCTCGGTGCGGGGTTCGCCGTCGCGCTGGCCGCCGTCGGCGCAAAGGTCGTCGTCGCCGCTCGGCGTCTCGACCGCCTCGAGGAGGTCGTCGACGCAATCCGTGGCGACGGGGGAGAGGCGTTCGCGGTGGCGTGCGACGTCGCGTCGCCCGAAGACTGCGCCGCCGTCGTCGCGGCCGCGGTGGCGGAGTTCGGCTCCGTCGACGTACTCGTCAACAACGCCGGTCTCGGCCCGGCGATCCCGGCGTCGCGCGAGACCCCGGAGTCCTTCCGTGCGGTGATCGAGGTCAACCTGAACGGGTCGTTCTGGATGGCCCAGGCGTGCGCGACGGCGATGAAGCCCGGCTCGTCGATCGTCAACGTCGCGAGCGTGCTCGGCATGGTCGCCTCGCGCTTTCCGCAGGCGTCCTACTCGGCGTCGAAGGCGGGCGTGATCGGCCTGACCCGCGACCTCGCGCAGCAGTGGTCCGGCCGCAAGGGCATCCGCGTCAACGCGCTGTGCCCGGGCTACGTCGTGACCGAGATGAACTCCGACCACGCCGACCAGATCGCCGCGGTCAACACCCCCGCCACCATGCTCGGCCGCTTCGGCGAACAGCACGAGATGGACGCGGCCCTGATCTTCCTGGCCAGCCCGGCCAGCTCCTACGTCACCGGCACCACCCTCGCCGTCGACGGCGGCTACACCGCCCTCTGAGCTACTTGCCCGCGCGGACGGTGACGCCGCCGTCGACGATGTCGATCGGGGTCGGACCGGGGGCGCACCCGGTGGCGAAGGCGGCGGCGGGGGCCGGACCGAGAAAGCCCATCCGGTCCCCGTCGGCGCCGTTGTCCTCGATCGAAATCAGCACGACCTGACCCGCGGCGAACGACGGCTTCGCGTTCTCCCGGATCGGATACAGAAAGCCCGCGCGGTTGCCGTCGACCTGCAGACAGGTGATCGGGCCGGCGAAGTCGACGAAGACGTTCGAGCCGCGGAAGTTGCCACCGGCCTCGTTCGGCGATCCGCCCATGTTGAAGCCTTCGAAGGCGAAATCGGCGATGGCCGAGGAGCCCTTGCCGGCAACCTTGTCGCCCGCGGCGGCGGCCGGCACCGCGGAGGCCGCGCCGGCGGGCACGAACACGGCGAGGGAAGTGGCGATTACGGCAACGGCGGCGGCACTGCGACGGCGGGCGAACACGGGCGGGCTCCTGACGGCGGCGAAACGGCTGCAAGTTAGCAGTCGCTAACTATTCGGAGTCGAAGTCGATGCGGACGTCTCCGGATGGCGGTAGCCCGTCCGCCAAACGGTGTCAGTCGAAACGGCTCCACGGACCGGGACGAACCGGGCACTCGAACAGCCATTGCGGATGACGTGTGCAATGGCTCTTGACATTGCCCGCAGGCGGGGGCGCGCCCTTGACACCTAATCTATAGCTTATAGGTTTGTGGTGTGGAGGTGCGCGGTGGAGCCTGAGTTCGAGGTTCTGGTCAAGGGCAAAGAGGTCGTGGCCGACGGCGTCGTGCGCCTGGTGCTCGTGCGTCCCGACGGCGCGGAGTTGCCCGGCTGGCTGCCCGGGGCGCATGTCGACCTGATGCTTGGTCGGGAGCTCGTCCGGCAGTACTCGCTGTGCGGGGACCCGGGCGACTCCAGCCGCTACGAGGTCGCGGTGCTGCGGGAGGCCGCCGGTCGCGGCGGGTCGGCCCACGTGCACGACGTGCTCGCCGAGGGCGAGGTCGTGCGAGTTCGCGGGCCGCGCAACAACTTCGCGCTTGTGCCCGCCGACCGATACCTGTTCGTCGCGGGCGGCGTCGGGATCACGCCGATCGTGCCGATGCTCGCGGCGGCCGCGGCCGCGGGCCGCCGATTTCGCCTGCTCTACGGCGGACGCACCCGCGACTCGATGGCCTTCGCCGACGCGCTCGTCGGCCGCTACGGGGACCGGGTCGAGATCTGCCCGCAGGACGAGCGCGGCCTGCTCGACCTGGACGCCGCGCTGGGGGAGTCGCGCGACGATACGGCTGTCTACTGCTGTGGCCCCGAGGCACTGCTCGCGGCCGTCGAAGAACGGTGCGCCGCGTGGCCGACGGGCGCACTGCACGTCGAACGCTTCGCCCCGAAGCCGATCGTCGCGAACGCGGACGCCGACGGCCCCTTCGAGGTAGAGCTCGGTTCCGACGGCCGGATCGTGCCGGTGCCGGCGGGCTGCAGCGTGCTCGACGCCCTCGCCGAGGCGGGGATCGCCGTGAACTTCTCGTGCGCCGAGGGCACCTGCGGCACCTGCGAGACCGGCGTGCTCGCGGGCGTCCCCGACCACCGGGACAGCCTGTTGAGCCAGGCCGAGCGCGCCGCGAACGAGGTCATGTTCGTCTGCGTCTCGCGCAGTCGGACCCCGCGCCTGACGCTCGATCTGTAGGGGCGGGGACCTTGCCAAGACCAGGCTTGATGCGTTTACCTTCAGGTGTTAGGTTATCTCTCACGACGATCCGCACTTCCGATCCGCGTATCGCGCAGTCCGCCCCCTTGCTCGCGAGGAGAGGTTGATGGATCAGATCGGTATCGACCGGGAGCAACGCATCCGGCGGGCACTGCAGCACCTGCGCGACGGCACCACCGATCAGTTCGATGCGACCAGTGGCTTCGTCGCCGCCGAGTTCACCGACCCGGGCCTGGCCGACGCGGAGCGCGACCTCATCTTCGGGCGCGTTCCGTCGATCGTCGCGCACTCCTCGGAGCTCGCGAAGACCTACGACTTCAAGACGCTGCAGATGCCGCGCAACAAGATTCTGATGGTCCGTCAGCAGGATGGAAGCGTTCGCAGTTTCGTGAACCTGTGTCGTCACCGCGGAGCGCTGCTCGAAGAGCAGTCCTGCGGCAAGGCGCGGCTGTTCTCCTGCCCGTACCACCGGTGGTCCTACGACATCGACGGCTCGCTGCGCACCATCACCCGCGACACCACCTTCGGGGAGATCGATCGGGAGAACTTCGGCCTGGTCGAGCTTCCGACCGAGGAGCGGCACGGCTTCGTCTGGGTCGTCGACGCCGCGGACGCGCAGATCGACGTCGCCGCCTGGCTCGGCGAGGAGATGGACTCGATCCTGGCCGGGTACGGCCTCGAAGACCTTCTGTGCGCGCGGGAAGAGGGCTTCGACGAGCCCGTCAACTGGAAGATCATGCAGGACGCCTTCCTCGACGGGTACCACATCCAGTACGCGCACCCGAACACCGCGGCCAAGCACATCCACACCAACCTCATGGCGTGGGAGGACTTCGGGCGGCACTGCAGGTTTGTGACGCCCCGTAAGACCATCGACCGCTGGTTGGAAGAGGACCCGGCCGACCACAGCCTCGTGCCGTACGTGACCGAGACGCACTTCCTCGGCCCGAACAGCACCCTGCTCAAGCAGCCGGACCACTTCCAGTTGCTGACCTTCCGGCCGCATCCGACCGACCCGTCGCGCTCCTGGATGGAGATGCGCCTGATGGTCACCCCGCAGGAGCGCTCCGGCATGGACCCGCAGCGGTGGGCGAAGGTCTGGGACAAGAACTGGGAGATCCTGCTCGCGGTGCTGCATCAGGAGGACTTCCCCCTGTTGCGCGCATCCCAGACCGGCATGGGAAGTCGCGACGCCGGCTCGATGGTGCTCGGCCGCAACGAGGTCGCCAACCAGGTCTTCCACCGCGAAACGCGGCGCATCCTGGCCGCGGCCGACCACGAACTCTGCCCGCCCCTTGAAACGAGCGAACGGCTGCCGCTGGCCGGGGCACACGGCAGCCGCCCACCCCGGTGATCGTCGTTTCGCGGCCGCGCGAACTCGACGCGGCCGAGGCGGCGGAGGTCCGGGCTCTGCTCGACCTCGCCGCGGGCGAGGACGCCGAGGCCGGTTTCTCCACCGCGTGCGCCGCCGCGTCCCGGGGCGGCGTGCGGTTGCTGGCCCTGGCCAGATTCGACGGCACCCGCGACGACGTCGCAGGCGTCCTGGTCGCGTACCTGCGCCTCGACGTGGCCGCGAACGGCGTCGGCACCGCTCAACTCGTCGTGCACCCGGAGTTCCGTTCCCTCGGCGTCGGCACCCTGCTGCTCGAACGGTTGGGCCCCGAACTCGTCGCCGCGACCGGACGTCCGAACATCGAGATCTGGGCCCACGGCGTGCATCCCGCCGCCGAACGCATGGCACGCCGATTCGGGGCCGTGGCCACGCAGCGGGTCTGGAAGGTCGCCGCGTCCCTGCGGGACTGGGCCGACCCAGGGTCCGCCGGCCCAGCGGTCAAGGTTTCGAGCACCTCGGCCACCGCCGGTGCCGCGGCGCTGGCCGACCTCACGCCCTGCATTGGAACCTCGCCCGAGCATCTCGCCGCCCAGCACCCGGCCGACGCCGCGAGACTGGACGCCGCCGACGAACACCTGGTGGCCACCAACTCGGCGGGCGAGGTCGTCGGCGCCCTGCGCTTCGGGCCCGCGCCCGGCGAGCGTGTCGGCACCATCGCCGAGGTCGCGGTCCGCACGGGGGAATCGGGCCAGGCCGTCGAGACCGCGCTGATCGCCGACGCGGTCTTCCGCCTGCGCTCGGGTGGCGCTCGCACCGCGGAGATGTGGATCGACTCCGCCGACGCGGGGTCGGTGTCCCTGGCGCGGCGCATGGGCTTCGCCCACGAGCAGTCCGACGTCCGCTTCCGCCTCACGGCCCTCGTGCCGAGAGTCCGCGCGGGCTGATCCCCGACGCGCCGTCACTACGCATCTGCTGCGGGGTTTCGCGCCCTTCCGAGCCCATCGTTGGGCGCGAAAGGCTGCAGAGGATGGGTGCTTTGACGGGTCAGTGGGCCGGTTGTTCCACCGCGATCAGGGCGCCGCGCAGCAGCGAGCGGATGACCACAGCGAAGAGTTCCTCGGTCTCGCGCCACGGGTTCGCGTCCACCGCCGCGGCCAGGGCCGGTTCGGTTTCCCGGTCCAGGCTCGCGAACAGGACCTCGCGGGTCTCGGGGCTCTTGGAGGCGTGGATGATCGCCGCGCCGATGGTCAGCGTCTCGAGGCCGTCGAGAATCAGGGCCTGCGCCTGCACGGGCACGTCGGCGAGGGTCATGATCCGCGCGGCGTTGTCGTAGAGCGCGGACAGGACGTCGCGCGGCAGGAACTCGAGCAGGATCGGGGCCACGTTGGGGTGGCGCAGGATCGTGCGGCGGAAGTTCACGCCCATCGCCACGAACCACTCGGTCCACGGCTCGTCCCGATTCAGCGGCGGAGTCTTCGTCTCGCGCACCACCAGGCGGGCGACCTCGGCCATGATGTCGGCCCGGTCGGTGAAGTGGTGGTACAGCGACGGAGCCCGGACGCCGAACTCCCTGGCCAGGCGCGGCGTGCTGCACGCGGCCAGGCCTTCGGAGTCGATGATGCGCAGCGCCGCGGCGACGACGAGTGGCCGACTGAGCATCGGTTGCGAGGGTCTCGGCACGGCCGCAAGTATGCCTTACGGCAGAAGGTTTACCGCCCTTCCCCGGCCAACGAAAGCGACCGTTCGCGCAGGTCCGGGGAGTCGTTGACAGACTTACCTATAGGGCGTAGGTTTACCGAAATCGGCTCGACCATCCACCCGCCCCGTGGCAGCGAGCGAAGGACGCGACGCAATGGTGCATCGGTACCTGAACTTCATCGACGGTCGATGGCACGACGTGCCCGACACGACCGTCTCCCGGATCGACGTCGACGATCCCTCCACCGGCGAGGTCGTCGCGACCCTGCCGGACAGTACGGCCGACTCCGTCGACGCGGCCGTCGCCGCGGCGCGGCACGCCTTCGACCACGGCTCGTGGTCGCGGATGGCGGTGGCCGATCGCGCGGACGTGCTCCGTGCCCTCGCGGGCGCCCTCGAGGCCCGATTCGACACCCTCGCCGACGGCCTGATCCGGGACACCGGGTGCAGCGCCCGCCTCGCGCCGATGCTGCAGGCCGGCGCGCCCCTGGCCCACCTGCGCGACTTCGCCGACATGGCGCCACTGCTACAGGCCCCGATCCCGTATCCGATCCAGACCACCCCGGGCCTGGGCCAGTGGGAACTGCGCCGCGAACCGATCGGCGTCGTCGGCGGCTTCACGCCCTACAACTTCCCGCTGTTCATCGCGGTCTGGAAGGCGGCGCCCGCCCTGCTGGCCGGCAACACCGTCGTCCTGAAGCCTTCGCCGCTGACGCCGTTCGGGCTGCAGGCGCTCGCCGAGGCCTGCGAGGAGATCGGACTGCCGCCCGGCGTGCTCAACATCGTCCACGGCGACCGCGTCGCGGGCGAGGCGCTCGCCGCCCACCCCGGCGTCGACCTGGTGACCTTCACCGGCAGCACCGCGGTGGGCAAGCAGGTCCTGCGTGCCGCCGCCGGCACCGCCAAGGAGGTGCTGCTCGAACTCGGCGGCAAGTCCCCGGCGGTCGTGCTGCCCGACGCGGACGCCGAACTCGCCGTCCGCGGCACCCTGTTCAGCGCCATGATGCAGTCGGGTCAGGCCTGCGTCGCGACCACGCGGATGCTCGTCCCGGACAGCAGGTACGAGGAGTTCTGCGAACTGCTCGAAGCCCGCGCCTCGGTCCTGGTCCTCGGCCCGGCGCAGGACCTGCTCACCGACGTCGGTCCGGTCGTCTCCGCGCGCCAGCGCGAGAAGGTGGAGAAGTTCATTTCGGCCGGCGTCGAGCACGGCGCGCGGATGCTGGTCGGCAACGACAAGCCCGCCGGGCTCCCCGAGGGCGGTCACTACGTCGCCCCGACGGTGTTGGTGGACTGCGCCAACGACAACCCAGCGGCCCGCGACGAGATCTTCGGCCCTGTCCTGTCGGTGGTCCGCTACTCCACGGTGTCCGAGGCGGTGCGCCTGGCCAACGACACCCGCTACGGCCTGGCCGCCTCGGTCTGGGGCAACGACCTCGCCCGGGCCCGCGAGGTCGCCGGCCAACTGCAGTGCGGCCTGACGTGGGTGAACGACGTCGCGCAGGCCGACGTCGCCCGTACCCCTTTCGCGGGGCGCAAGGAGAGCGGCGTCGGCACCGAACTCGGCCCCGACGGCCTCTACGGCTACACCAAGGTCAAGAGCCTCTGGACGTCGCTGGACACCAACCTCGACGCCCGTCCGTACTCCGCAGTCGGCGGCGAGTGGGAGTGAGCATGGACAGCGAGAAGTGCCCGTTTACCGCGGCGTCGCCGGAGATCCAGACCGACTTCGACGTGCACGATCCGGCGATCGTCGACGACATCTTCGACCGGTACGCGGACCTGCGCGAACGCTGCCCCGTCGCGCACTCCAGCAAGTACGGCGGCCACTGGGTCGCCACCTCCTTCGACGACGTCTCCGACATCCTCCGGGACCCGGCGATCTTCTCCAGCGAGTGCGTGAACATCCCGCCGACCATCGGCCAGGACGGCCCGATGATCCCGCTCGAGGTCGACCCACCCGACCACACCGAGTACCGCAAACTCATGACCCCGCTGTTCTCCCCGACTCGCATGCGGGCCCTGGAGCCCAAGATTCGCGAACTCGTCGTCGAACTGCTCGACAACATCGGCGACGCGACCGAGGTCGAGTTCATCGACGCCTTCGCGAAGGAACTGCCCACCCGGGTCTTTCTCGCCCTGATGGGCTGGTCCTACGACGACGCCGATCGCCTGAACGACTGGACCGACCGGATCGTGCTCGGCCTGCCCGGCGCCAGCGAGGAGGACTCCACCGCCTATCGCATGGAGGCGGCCCTCGAGGTCTACGCCCACTTCGCCGAGATGATCGACGAACGCTTCGAGAAGCGCGAGGACCCCAACCACGCGCGGCCGACGGACCCCGACGTCGACGACATCACCGACGTCCTGGTCAACGGCACCTTCGCCGGTCGCGAGCTCACCCAGTTCGAGATGCTCAACATCCTGTTCCTGATGATGGTCGGCGGTCTGCACACCGTGCAGGGCCAGATCGCGCACAGCGTCATCTACCTCGCCGAGCACCCGGCCCACCGCAAGGAGCTCGTCGAGCGCCCCGAGCTCATCCCCGACGCCGTCGAGGAACTGCTCCGCTACGAATCGGCCATCGCGCCCGCCCGGGTGGTGAAGTCCGACGTGGTCGTCGGCGGCGTGCAACTCAAAGCCGGAGACCGCATCCTCATCCCGCTCGGGGCGGCCAACCGGGACCCGGCGAAGTTCGACCGCCCCGACGAGGTCGACTTCACCCGCGAATCGAATCCGCACCTGGCCTTCGGCGGCGGCCGCCACCGGTGCATCGGCGCGCACCTCGCGCGCCTCGAGCTGGCGATCGCGTTCGAGGAACTGCACCGCCGGTTCCCGAACTACCGCCTGAACCCCGATTCGCCGCCGGTCAAGCACGTCAGCCAGGTCCGCGGCGTCGTCAGCCTTCCGCTGCTTCTCAACCAGTCCATCTGAGCCCCCGTCACCAGGAGAGCGCCGCTATGACCGTCAAGCTTGGGACCGTCGAGTTCTACCAGGCGATGGCCGACCAGTTGAACAACGACCCGGAATGGCAGGAGAAGGGCAAGAACCTCTCCTACGTCATGGTCTACAACTACGAGGCCCCGATCGAGGGCTCGTTCTACTGCCGGTTCGAATCCGGCAAGGTCACCGAGGTCCGCGAAGCCGAGGCGGCGGACTCGGAGTCCGCGGACTTCGTCATCACCGGCTCCTCGGACACCTGGCGTGGCGTGTTCACCAAGCAGATCAACCCGACCGTCGCCCTGACGCGAGGTCAGCTCCGCGTGCGCGGCAAAATGTCGGTGCTGCTGAAGAACATGTCCGCCTTCCAGCACGTCATCGTCGCGATGACCCGCGTCGACTTCGAGTAGGCGCATGCTCACCGAGCAACTCCTGGCGGCGGTCGGCAGCCCGCTGACCCACGACGAGGGCATCGACCTGCCGGCCGAGCTCGATCGCGTGCTCGCCGACGTCGGGCTCAAGGCGGGGGACACCGGCGGCGCGATCTCCTTCGTCGGCGCCGACCCGGTCGTGCCCGGGGTGGTCGCCACCGGCTCGGCCGCCGCGCTCGGCCTCGTCGCGAAGTCCGCCGCGATCGCCGCCCTGTGGCAGGCCCGCGGCGGGCGTGGCCAGGACATCGAGATGGACGTCCGCGTCGCCCCGCACCGGCTCTGCCCGTTCTACGAGGGCAGGTGGGAACTGCTCAACGGTTTCCCGCAGGGCAACGACTTCGACCGCCTGTCCGCGCTCATGTACTGGAACTTCTTCCGCACGCGAGACGGTCGGTGGGTGCTGCCGCAGGCGCACTACCCGAAGCAGCGCCTGGGCGCGCTCAAGCTGCTCGGCACCTACGACGACAAGGCCGCGGTTGCCGCCGCGGTCGCGAAGTGGGACGCCGCCGACCTCGAGGCCGCGGGCGCCGAGGCCGGCGTGGTCATGCCGATGCTGCGCACCACGGTCGAGTTCGTCGCCGAGCAGCACTACCGCGAGGTCTTCGAAGGCTCCCCGCTGATCGAGCTGGAGAAGATCGGCGAGTCCGACCCCGAACCCTTCGCGTCCGGCGCGCTGCAGCCGCTCGACGGCATCAGGGCGCTCGGCCTGGCGCACGTCATCGCAGGCGGCGGCATCGGCCGGACGCTCGCGCTGCACGGCGCCGACGCCCTGAACGTGTGGGCGCCGATGGCCTACGAGGCCATGACCCCGTTCCACACCGCCCAGTACGGCGTGCGCACCACGCGCGTGGACTACGAAAAGCCCGACGGCGCTGCACTGCTCCAGTCGCTGGCCGCGAGCGGCGACGTCTTCTACAGCAACCGGCGCCCGCGCCTGCTGGAACGTCTTGGGCTGACGGCCCCTCAGTTGGCCGAGCGGCGCCCGGGAATCGTGCACGCGACCGTCACCCTGCACGGGGAGCGGGGTCCCTGGGCCGGGCGCGCCGGGTTCGACCAGACCGCCGGGTCCATCGTCGGGATGATGCTGCTCGAAGGCAGCGCCGAGAAACCGCGGCTGCCGTTCGTCACCGTCGTGAACGACTGGATCGTGCCCTGGCTCGCGACCGCGGGGATCGTCGCGGCGCTGAACCGCCGCGCGATCGACGGCGGCAGCTACCGAGTCCACGTCTCGCTCACCCGCGTTGCCGCCTGGATCCTCTCGCTCGGCATCTTCGACAAGGCCTACGCGCAGGAGATCGCCGGGACCGGCGAGCGCCATGCGTACCCGGATCCGGAGCTGTTGATCGGCGACGGCCCGCTCGGGCGCTACCAGGGCGTCACCGAACAGGTCCGCATGTCCGCCACCCCCGGCGAGTACCGCTTTGGTTTGCTGCCCATGGGGTCGGCCAAGCCCGAATGGCTCTAGGAGACTCGATGTCCGCACGACCGATCCGGATCGGCAACTGCTCCGGCTTCTCCGGCGACCGCCGCACCGCCATCCGCGAGATCCTCGACGGCGACCCGGTCGACGCGATCGTCGGGGACTACCTCGCCGAGGTCACCCTCGCGGGCATGGTCGGCCGTGCCGCCTCCGGCCGCGGCCGCGCGTGGTCGGAGGACTTCCTGACCCAGTTGAACGGCAACCTCGCCGAACTGTTGGACCGCGGCATCAAGGTCGTCGTCGACGCCGGCGCGTTCGATCCGGCCGGCCTGGCCGAGGAGGTCCGCAAGCTCGCGGCCGAGGTCGGCCGCACCGCGAACGTCGCGCACGTCGAAGGCGACAACGTCCTGGGCCGCCTCGACGAACTGATTGCCGCGGGCGAGAACTTCCCGAGCCTGGACACCGGGGAACCCCTGTCGGCCTGGGGTTTGACACCGAGCAGCGCGAACGCCTACCTCGGCGGCTGGGGCATCGCCGAAGCACTCGAGTCCGGCGCGGACGTGGTGATCTGCGGCCGCGTCACCGACGCCTCCCTGGTCGTCGGCACCGCCGCCTGGTGGCACGGTTGGGGCACCGGAGACTGGGACGCGCTCGCCGGCGCCGTTGTCGCCGGGCACGTCATCGAATGCGGGCCGCAGGCCACCGGTGGCAACTTCTCCGGGTTCGCAAGCGTCCCCGGGATGCTCCACCCGGGGTTCCCGATCGCCGAGGTCTTCGCCGACGGATCCTCCGTCATCACCAAGCACGCCAACGCCGGCGGCACGGTCACCACCGACACCGTCACCGCCCAGCTGCTCTACGAGATCCAGGGCCCGATCTACCTCAACCCCGACGTCACCGTCGACCTGCGCCCCGTGCGCGTCGAGGCCGACGGCCCGGACCGGGTGCGGGTGAGCGGCGCCGCCGGTTCGGCTCCGTCGCCCACGACCAAGGTCGCGTTCACCGCCGTCGCCGGGTTCGAGAACTCCATCGAGGCCTACCTCTGCGGGCTCGACATCGACGCCAAGGCCGACCTCGTGGTCTCGCAGACCAAGCTCGCGCTCGCCGCCTCCGGCATCTCCTTCCACCGCATCGACCGGATCGGCTCCGCCGCGGAAGACCCGGCCACGATGGAGGCCGCCACCGTCACGCTCCGGATCGTCGGACGCGCGCCGGACGCCGAATCCCTCATGCCGGGAAGGTTTTTCGGGCCCATGGCCTCCGGAATCCTCGGCAGCATCCCGGGTTTCCACTGCGACTCCCACAACCTGCGCTTCACCCGCCCCACCCCGGTCGTCGAGTACTGGCCCGGCGTGATGGCGATGGCCGCACTGGTCCACGAGGCGGTGCTCGACGACGGCACGCGGGTCCTCGCCCCGGAGCCGCCGCACCGCGCGATCCCGCCGACGGTCCCGGACGACCCCGCGCCGCCGGCCGCCGCCGCGGGCCCGACCGTCCGCACCGCGCTCGGCCGCATCGCCCACGCGCGGTCGGGAGACAAGGGCGGCAACAGCAACGTCGGCATCTGGGTCACGCCCGACGCGTTCGAATGGCTGCGCGGCGAGCTGACCGTCGATCGGTTCCGCCGGCTGTTCACCGAGAGCGCCGACCTGCGCGTGACCCGGCACGAGTTCCCGCACCTAGGCGCCGTGCACTTCGTCGTCCACGGCAACCTCGGCACCGGCGCCTCCAGCAACGGCCGGCTCGATGCCCTCGGCAAATCGGTCGGGGAGTACCTGAGGGCCCGTCACCTCGACGTCCCGGTCGCGCTGCTGGAGCACGCGTGAGCACCCCGGCCGGCCCGCGGTTCGGTACCGAGGGGCCCACGGCCGACCTCGCGGACCTGCCGTTCTGGGAGGGGCTGCGCGCCGGCGAACTGCGCGTGCAGCACTGCGCGTGCGACGCGTGGATCTTCCCCGCCCGTCGGATGTGCCCCGCCTGCCACGCGACCGACCCCGCGTTCGAGGCCGTCGCGCTCGAGGGCGTCGTCTACTCCTGGACCCGCACCCGCCAGGCGTTCGCGCCCGGCGCCGTCGACCACCTGCCCTACGTCGTGCTTCTCGTCGAACTTCCGCAGGCCGGCGGCCGGCGCATCCTCGGCCTGCGCGTCGGCGGGGACGTCCTCGACGACCCGGTGATCGGCACGCGCGTGCGCGGCGAGATCGAACCTGCACCGGACGCCGACGGTTGGCCGCTCCTGCGCTGGGCGGCCGCATGAGATCGCTCCGGGGTCAGGTCGCGATCGTCGGCGTCGGCGAGACCGGCTACCTCAAGCGTGGCAGCGACGAGACCGGGCCGTTGACGCTCACCGCCCGCGCCGTCCTGGCCGCCTGCGCCGACGCCGGCATGGATCCACGCGAGGTCGACGGCTTCGCCTCCTACGCCGACGACGCCACCTCCGGCTCGCACCTGGCGACTGCGCTCGGCGTGCGGGAGCTGCGCTGGTCGAGCATGGTCTCCGGCGGGGGAGGCGGCGGCAGCGCCGCGGCCGTCCTGCAGGCCGCCGCGGCGATCGCATCCGGGCAGGCCGACTGCGTCGCCGTCTACCGGGGCCTCAGCCAGCAGGCCGAAGGGCGGCAGCCCTACGTGCGCGGACACCTCTCCGCGCACTACACCGCGCACGGCATCCTCACCCCGGTCCAGGTCTGCGCGCTGCGGATCCAGCGGATGCTCGAGGTCGACAAGGTCCCGGCCTCCGCCCTCGAAGCGCTGGCCCTGGTGAGCTACCTGCACGCGCAGCGCAACCCGCGCGCGGTCGCGTACGGAACCCCGCTGGACGCGGAGTCCTACCGCACCTCTCGGCTCATCTCCGACCCGCTGCGCCTGTTCGACTGTTCGCGGGAGAACGACGGCGCCGCGGCACTGCTCCTCGTCCCGGCCGAGCGTGCCGGGGAGTACGCCGGCCGGCCCGCCTACCTGCTCGGCGGAGTGGCGGGCTCGGCCCGCGGGTGGGGCGAACTCACGGACAACGAGGACGACTACACCTCCGCCGGGTTCTCGCCCCCGCTGGTGGAGCGGCTGTGGGAGTCGGCGGGCGTCGGGCCCCGGGACGTCGACGTCGTGCAGGCCTACGAGAACTTCAGCGGCTCGGCCGTCGCCGCTCTGATCGACCTTGGCCTGGTCCCGCCGGGCCCTGCCGCCGCCGACGTGCTGAACGTCGAGAACCTCAGCGCCCCGAGCGGCGGCCTGCCGCTCAACACGGCCGGCGGCAACCTCGCCGAGGGCTTCGTCCACGGCATCGGCATGACGGTGGAGGCGGTCCGTCAGCTCCGTGGCGGGTCCCCGAATCCGGTACCCGGAGCCGAGGTGTCGCTGCTGATCGGCGGCCCGATGGCGCCACTGGTCAGCGCCCTGGTGCTCGGGTCTGCGGCAACCCGCTAGGTCCGCGTCACGCGATCAGGCGATCGAGTGCCCCGACCGGGTCGAGGCGTTCGAGTCCGGGGACCGCATCGAACCCACGATCTGGCGACACGATGAACGGAACGTCGCGCCGGACGGCGGTCGCGGCGTGGACCGCGTCGCGCATGCCCAACTCGGGATGCTCGGCTACGAGGGCCAACGCCTTCGCCAAGTCGGCCTCGCCGAACTCGTGGTTGCGGAACAACGCCGCCACGTCCCGGGCGTCGTCGCGGACGGTGGCTCGATCGACGCCTCGACGGATCAGGATGTGCGCGTACTCCTGGACCACCTCGACGCTGCCCTCGCCACGGATCAGTCCGGTTCGTGCGGCTTCGACGAGATCGCGGCACGGTTGCCGGTAGGGGTGCTCGGTGCCGCGGGCATAGATGAAGATCGCAGTGTCGAAGGCGAAACGGACGCTCACCGTCCGGGCTCGTACATCGACTCGATCTCGCCCTCCAAGGCTTCCCAATCCTCGACCGCGATGGGTGGGGCCTCCAGCAGTCGCCGACCCGCCTCTGCCCGCGGGACCGGCTGTGCGGGGAACGCGGTGTCGACGGCCTCTCGGATCAACGTGGCGACGGAGATCTGCCTCGCTCGAGCCATCCGCTCAAGCCGTTGATACCGGTCCTCGTCGAGAAGGATCTGGAGGCGACGGGTCAAAATTGCCATACACATACATCAGCATGTGTGTGTCCCGATGTCCAGGGAGTTCCCTCGGTGCCCTGGTTCTCAGGAGCGCCGCGTGACGGTAGACCCGGGGTTCACCAGAGCAGCGCGAGACCCGACAGCGCCGCGAAGGCGCTGTCGCGCGTCACCAGCGTGGCCTGGGCGACCAGCGACTGCGCCGCCAGCATCCGATCGAACGGATCCGCGTGCGCCCAGCCCAGCGAGCCCGAGCGGATTGCGTCGGCGCTGGAGATGGGGTGTTGCGCGGCGCCGAGCCGTGCGCAGAGCGCGTCGTGCCGTGCCAGCAGTGTCTCGGCCTCCGGCCACTTCCCGGCTCGGTGTTTGAGGGCCATCTCCCACGCGGACGCCGCGGAGACGAGCAGGGTGTTGGACCGGTCCGAGATCGCCTCGCGGGCCCCGTCCGACAGTTGGTCCGGCGCGGTCACCGCCCAGACGTAGGCGTGCGTGTCCAACAGCAGGAGGGTCACGGCCAGATCAGCAGATCGTCGTCGTCGAGCACGTCGAAACGCTCGACGGGCATCGCCATCGGAAGGAAGCCCAACTCGCGTTGCGCGGGAGGACGCACGGGAACCAGGCGCACCAGGGGTGTTCCCGCGCGCGCGACGACGACCTCTTCGCCCGCGATCGCCGCTTCCAACAGGCGCGACAACTGCGCCTTCGCCTCGGCGACGTTGTAGATGGTCATGGTGGTCAGACTAACAAGACCACCCGAGGTGGGCAGCCAGTTGGTGCGGGTGGGGCACGCGGTCCGACAAACCGGTGCTCTTGGGCACATACGGGTGTTGACACGCTCACATCCGGCCTACAGACTAAAGGCTGTAGGTTTCGCCGTCGCAACGATGCGTGGGAGGACCGAAGAATGTCGATCACTTCCCGGGCCGCGGTCCTGTTCGAAGCGCCGGGGGACTGGGAGATCGTCGAGGTTCAGGTCGACGAACCGCGCGACCACGAGGTCCTCGTCCGCTTCGTCACCGCTGGCCTGTGCCACTCCGACGACCATGTCGCCAAGGGCGACGTCCCGGTCGGGTACTACCCGATCTGCGGCGGCCACGAAGGCGCGGGCGTCGTGGAGGCGGTCGGCCCCGGCGTGCGCGATCTGCAGGTTGGCGACCACGTCGTCGCCGCGTTCATTCCCAGCTGCGGACACTGCCGCTGGTGCGCCGGCGGCCAGCAGCAGCTCTGCGACAACGGCGCCTTCACGATGATGGGCACCCAGCTCGACAGCACCTTCCGGCTGCACCACAAGGGCCAGGACGTCGCCCAGCTCTCCCTGGTGTCCACCTTCAGCGAGTACAGCGTGCTCCCCGAGTGGAGCGCCATCAAGATCGACAAGTCGATCCCGCTGCAGACCGCCGCCCTCGTCGGCTGCGGCGTCCCCACCGGGTGGGGCTCGGCGGTCAACGCCGCGGCCGTGCGCCCGGGCGACGTCGTCATCGTGATGGGCTCCGGCGGCATCGGCGTCAACGCCGTCCAGGGCGCCCGGTTCGCCGGAGCGTCGCGAATCATCGTCGTCGACCCGATCGAGTTCAAGCGCGAGACGGCGCTCAAGCTCGGCGCCACCGACGCCTTCACCACGATGAACCAGGCCACCGATCTCGCGCAGTCCCTGACGAACGGTCAGGGCGCGGACTCCGCCATCGTCACCGTCGGCGTCGCCGAGGGTCACCACATCGCCGAGGCCTTCGCCTCGATCCGCAAGGCCGGGACCGTCGTGCTCACCGCGATGGCCAACATCGACGCCAACGACATCCCGATCAACCTGTTCGAACTGGCGATGTTCCAAAAGCGGATCCAGGGGGCGCTGTTCGGCATGATGTCGCCCGTCGCCGCCGTGCCCCAACTCCTGGGCCTCTACCAGGCCGGCCAGCTGCACCTCGACGAACTCGCCACCCGTCGGTACAGCCTCGAGGAGATCAACGTCGGCTACGCCGACATGCACGCCGGGGTCAACATCCGCGGCGTCGTCGACTACTGAGCAACCGTCACTTCCGCGTCCCCGCGCGGAAGGCACCACCCCCGTGGAAAGTCCAAAGAACCGCCCGAGTCGGAGGACACCGCATGGCCACCTCGCTCGTGTCCACCCTTCGCTGGTGGGCCCGGACCAAGGGCGACGACACCGCGCTGATCGTTGGCGAGGACGCCGTCACCTTCCGCGGCCTGCACGACTGGTCCGGTCGCGTCGGCCGCGACCTCGCCGAGCGCGGCGTGCGCCCGGGCGATCGCGTGTGCGTCCTCGGCGGCAACTCCCTGCCCTGGTGCGCCGCCGCCCTCGGCGTCCTGCGGGCCGGCGGCGTCCTCGTGCCGATGAACGCGCGGATGGTGCCCAGCGAACTGCACGGCGTCGTCCGCGACGCCGGCGCCACCGTCCTGGTGCACGCCGACGAACTCGCCGCCTCCGCCGCCGCAGTCAACGAACTCGGCGCCGATCTGCACCTCGTTCCGTTCGCGGCCGTGGAACAGCTCCGCGCCGGAGGAGAGGACGATTTCGTCGTCGACACCGCCCCCGACGACACGATCATGGTGCTGTTCACCAGTGGCAGCACCGGGCTTTCCAAGGGCGTCGTCTGCACCAACCGCAGCGTCTTGAACATCGCCTTCGAGGCCTCGCTCACCGAAGAGGGCCTGCGCCCCGGCGGCCGCACCCTGCTCGTCCTTCCGCTCGCCTTCACCCCGGGCCTGGTCTGGGGGCTGTCCATCTCCGCGGTCATCGGCGGGCTGCTGGTGATCGAGCCCGAGTTCGTTCCCGCCCGCGCGGTGGACCTCATCGAGCGGCACCGCATCGGCGCGATCTTCGGCGTCCCGCTGATCTTCGGGGCGATGGCCGCCGCGGAGAACTTCGCCGCTGCGGATCTGAGCTCGCTGCGCACCGCGCTCACCGGCGGTGCCGCGGTGCCCGTCCCCCTGCTGGAGGCCTGGTCCGCCAAGGGCGTGAGCCTGCGTCAGATCTATGGCATGACCGAGGCGGGAGGCGTCGCCACCGGCACCCTGGTCAGGGACGCCGACCTGCATCCGGACAGCTGCGGCACCGGGTCGATCTTCACCGAGTTCAAGGTCGTGCGCTCCGACGGAACCGAGTGCGACGCCGACGAGCCCGGCGAGATCCTGCTCCGGGGCCCCGGGATGACCCCGGGCTACTGGAACGACCCGGAGACCACCGCCGCCGCCATCGTCGAGGGGTGGCTGCGCAGCGGCGACCTCGGCGTGGCCGACAAGGACGGCCGGCTCCGCTTCGTCGACCGGCTCAAGGACCTGATCATCACCGGCGGAATCAACGTCTCGCCGGTCGAGATCGAGATGACGATCGGCGCGATGGAGGGGATCGCCGAGGTCGCCGTCGTCAGCGCCCCGGACGAGCGCTTCGGGGAGACCCCGGCGGCGATCGTCGTGGGCAAACCCGGCGTGGACCTCGACCTCGCGGCGATCGTCGAGCACTGCAACACCCATCTGACGGACTACAAGGTGCCGCGCTACGTCGTGGTCCGCACTACACCTCTGCCCCGCCTGCCCAGCGGGAAATTGGCCAAGCCGGCGATCCGCGCGGAGTACCGCGACGTCGCCACCACCCACCCCCGAGTGCGCTGAAACCCATGGCGGAGAAGGACAGAAGATGAGCGACGGTCACAGCAAGGGAAGGCACCGGGGCCCCAGTGGCGCCAAGCGTGCCCGACGTCGGTTGGCGGCCACCGCGGCCGTGACCGTGCTGACCCCGGTGGTCGCGACCTTCGGCGTCGGCCCCGCCGACGCGGCCGACACCCCGCCCGCCGGCAACGGCGGCGGCACCTTCAGCGGCCGCGCCGCCGCCGACGGCGTACGCCTCACGCTCTCGGTGAAGGACTATCTGATCGTCGAGGACTTCGTCGACGGCGGCGGCCCCACGGCCCGCGCCACCCTCGACAGCCTCGGCGAGAGCACCGCGTTCTCCTCGCTGCCCTACCCGGGCGAGAGCGGCGTCGCGGTACCCGGCCTGATCTCCACCGTGTCCGGCAAGTCCGTGCCGTCCTACCCGTTCATCGTCTCCAGCCAGTTTCCGAGCCGGCCCAGCGATCAGGTCTCCCAGCCCGGATACCTGATGAAGGCCGAGTCCGGCGACTCGAAGTCCGCGGCGCAGACCTCCGCCGGCGCGACCACCGCCAACGGCGAGGAGTTCGGCAGCTTCTCCACCGCCGGAGTCGACGCGGTCAACGGCACGATCACCTCCACGGGCGAGGCCCGCACTCGGTTCGCGATCGGCGCGTTTGCCCTCAACGGCGCGGTTTCCAAGGCCTCCATCGTCCGCACCCCGGACGGCAAGGTGATCAAGAAGTCCTCCTTCGAGGCCTCCGCGATCCGCCTCGGCGACCTGCTCATCGGCGTCACCGAGAAGGGCCTGATCGTCGGGTCGGAGAGCACGCCGCTCGACCCGGCCTCGGCGGTCAGCGAGTCGATCACCTCCTCCGGCATCACCGTGTCGTTCCTGCCGGCGGTGCAGACCAAGGACTCCGTGCTGTCCTCGGGCCTGGTGATCAGCACCGAACAGCCACTGGCAGGAGTGGGCAACGCCCGCGGCGTCGTCAGCTACATCGTCGGCCGCACCTTCGCCCAGGCGCAGTCCGCCGGCTTCGGCGGCTCCACCACCGGTGGCGCCACGACCACCACACCGGTGGCCCCGCCCGCCACCGAGGTTCCGGTCGCCGTGCTCGCGCCCGAACCGGAGACGCCGATCGACCTGCGGACCTCGACCGAACCGTTCCCGGTTCCGCAGGCGGCCCCCGCCGCCGTTCCCGCTGCGGCAGCACCGGCGGCCGAGGAAACCCCGCCCACCGTGCAGTTCCAGAACGCGGCGGCCGAAGCGCCGCCGCTGACCGAGCTGGAGTTCTACCCCCTGCTCGTCGCCCTGGTGCCGATCCTGCTGCTGGCCGCGTACGGCGCGCGCCGGTTCGTCTGAGGAAGGTCTGCAATGGAACTGATCAAGTGGTGTCGCCTCCAGTGGGACCGTGCCCTCGGCGTGGCCGGCGTCGTGGCCGGCGTCGTGCTCGTGATCCTCGGCTGGGCCGGGGTGTCCGACACCCCGTACATCGCCAAGCAGGTGCCCTACGTCGTGTCGTTCGGCATCGGCGGCCTGGTGCTGGTCATCCTCGGCACCACGCTCTGGCTGTCCGCGGACCTCAACGACGAATGGCGCACGCTCGACCGCCTCGAGGCGGCCGGTGCCGCGGGCTCCGACGGAGTCGACCGCGCCGAGCTCGCCGCGCTGACCGAGCGGGTGCGTGAACTCGAGGCCCGCTCGCGCGACCTGAGCCGCGTGCCCTGATGTCGCTTTCGTCAACGGGTCGACGGCGCCCCGGGGACCCGCCGCACCTGTTCGCCGCGGCGATCCCCAGCGCCCTCGGCATCCTGCTCGTCGTCCTCGGCTGGGTCGCCGTCAGCGGCGAGGCCGCCTTCGACGACCAGGGCGTCGGACTGAACCTCGCGATCGCCGGCGCGATGCTCGTCGGCATCGGCTGCGGGTTCTACCTCTGGATGTTCCGCCGCCGCATCGCGCGCCGGCTCGCCACGTGCAAGGACCGCTACGGACTGGGAGGTGAGCAGGACTGATGGACTCCTGGCTTCCGTTCGTCGTCATCGGCATCACCGCCGGCGCCGTCTACGGCCTCGCGGGCGTCGGCCTCGTGCTGACCTACCGCACCAGCGGCGTCTTCAACTTCGCCCACGGCGCCCTCGCCACCGCCGGCGCCTACCTGTTCTACGAACTCTGGGTCCAGCGCGACGTGCCCTGGCCCATCGCCGCGTTCCTCGCGATCGTCGTGTTCGGCGTCGTCATGGGCCTGGCCCTGGAACAGGTCTCCCGCAGGCTCTCCCGAGCGCCGGCCTCCGTCATCGTCGTCGCCACCATCGGCGTGCTGCTGATCATTCAGGGCACCGCGGCGCAGCGGTACGGCTCGCAGACCATCACCATCGACCGGTTCCTGCCCACCGACACCTTCGACATCAGCGTCAACGTCGGCTACGACCAGGCGATCACGACCCTGATCGGCATCGCGATCGCGATCGGCCTCGCCGTGCTGCTCGGTCGCACCCGCATCGGCATCGCGATGCGCGGCGTCGTCGACGACTCCGACCTGCTCGAACTCACCGGCCTGTCCGGCCCGGCCGTGCGCCGCCTCGCCTGGATCGTCGGCGGCTGCGTCGCCGTCGTCTCCGGCATCCTGCTCGCCCCCATCGTGGGCCTGGACCCGATCCGCCTGACCTACCTGGTCGTGCAGGCCTTCGGCGCCGCCGCCATCGGCCGCTTCCGCAGCCTTCCCGCCACCTTCGTCGGCGGCCTGGTCATCGGCGTCGCCGCCGCCTTCGGTCAGAAGCTCGAAGGCGAGCACTCCGCGCTGCTCGGTCTGCCGGCCAGCGTCCCGTTCGTCGCGCTCTTCGCGGTGCTGCTCGTCGTCGGCAAGCGCGGACTGCCGCGCGAGGTTCCCGTCCGTCGGGTCCCCACGGAGCAGTTCACACCGCTTCCGCTGGGCTTCCGCGTCGCGGGTGGCGTCGCTCTCGGCGCTCTGGTGATCTCGCTGCCGACTCTGGTGGACGCGCGGCTGCCGGTCTACACCAACGCGGTCGGCCTCGCGATCATGTTCCTCTCGCTCGGCCTGCTGGTGAAGATGTCCGCCCAGGTGAGCCTGTGCCACGCGGCGTTCGTCGCCGTCGGCGCGGTGGCGTTCAGCCGGCTCACCACCGAGGCCGGCCTCCCGTGGTTCCTCGCCCTGCTCGGCGCCGGTCTGATCACCGTCCCGCTGGGCGTGATCGTGTCGCTGCCCGCGGTCCGCCTCTCCGGCATCTACCTGGCGCTGGCCACGTTCGCCTTCGGCCTGCTCATGGAGAACCTGATCTACCGCAAGAGCTTCATGTTTCCGCAGGGCGGCGTCCGCGAAGCACCGCGGCCCGACCTCCCCGGTGTCGGGGTGGCGGGCGACAGGGCCTACTTCTACGTCGCCGTAGGGGTGTTGGCAGCCGTCGTCCTCGCCGTGATCGTGCTGCAGCGCTCCCGCCTCGGCCGGCTGCTCCGGGCCCTGGCCGACTCGCCGTTGGCGCTGGGCACCTACGGCACCGGTACCACCACCACGCTGGTGCTGCTGTTCTCGATCTCCGCGTTCTTCGCCGGCATCGCCGGCGGCGTCATCGCGGTCGGCAACGGCGCTGCCGGACCCGGTGGCCTGGGATCGCTGCAGTCCCTGCTGTGGATCGCGGTCATCGCCATCACCGGCGCGAACCTGATCCGCTCCTCGATCCTGGCCGCGCTGCTGCTCGCGGTGCTGCCGTCCTACGTCGGCTCGCTCAACGCGAACTACCAGGCCATCGGCTTCGGCGTCCTGGCGATCGGGGCCTCCCTGCTCGCCGCGTCCGGCTTCGACCCGGTCGCGTGGTTCCGCGAGTCGCTCGCGACCTCCAAGCGCGTCGGGACCCGCGGTCCCGTCCGTGGCCGCGCCGCGGACACCGGCTGGCGCCGCGCCGCCGACTCGCGCGCCGAAGCACGCGAACTGACCACGACGGGAGGTCGACGATGACCGCGCCGGCAGAGGTCCTGGACAAGGCCGAGCGGAACAGTACCGGCGGCCTGCAGATCGACGGCCTGGTCGTGAAGTTCGGCGGCCACACCGCCGTCGACCATCTCCACCTGGCCGCGCCGATAGGTTCGGTCACCGGCCTGATCGGCCCCAACGGCGCCGGGAAGACCACCACGTTCAACGCCTGCTCCGGTGCCATCACGCCCACCGACGGCACGGTTTCCTTCGAGGGCAAGGATCTGACGAAGGCTCCGGAATCGCGCCGCGCCCACCTCGGCATAGGCCGCACCTTCCAGCGCATCGAACTGTTCGACTCCCTCACCGTCGCGGAGAACGTGGCCCTGGGCCGCGAGGCGCGGCTGGCGGGAGTCTCGCCGATTACGCAGCTGATTCCCCGACGCGGCGAGCGGCGCCTGGTCGCCGAAGCGGCCGCGCACGCCATGGAGCAGTGCGGCATCACGCGGTTCGCCGCCGATCGCGCCGGGCGCCTGTCCACGGGCCAGCGTCGGCTCGTGGAACTCGCCCGAGCCCTGGCGGGCGATTTCCGCCTGCTGCTGCTCGACGAACCCTCCTCGGGCCTCGACGCCACCGAGAGCGAGGCGTTCACCGACCTGCTCCGGGCCGTCGTCGCCGCCAACGGCATCGGGATTCTGATCGTCGAGCACGACATGACGGTCATCAGCGGCCTGTGCGACTACGCCTACGTCCTGGACTTCGGGCAACTGCTCTTCGAGGGCGTACCGACCGAGGTGCTCTCCAGCGAACTGGTCCGCAAGGCCTACCTGGGCGACGAAGCGCTGGAGGGTCACCACTGATGGCAGAGAACATCCTCGAGCTACGGGGCGTCAGTTCCGGCTACGGCGAGAAGACGGTCGTACGCAATCTGAGCCTGGCCGTACCGGTCGCCGGATCGCTCGCGGTCCTCGGCCCCAACGGCGCCGGCAAGACGACGTTTCTCAAGACCTGCTCGGGGCTGCTGCGCGCGACCTCCGGCCAGATCCTGATCGACGGCAGAGACGTCACCAGGGACTCCACCCGCTCCCGCGTCAAGGCCGGCCTGTGCCACATCCCCGACCCGCGTGGGGTTTTCCCGAGCCTGACGGTGAAGGAAAATCTGATCCTGCAGGCTCCGCGCGGCTCGGCCAACGCCGCGATCGAGAAGGCCGCCGCCGCGTTCCCCCGGCTCGGTCAGCGGCTCTCGCAGACCGCGGGCACGATGAGCGGCGGCGAGCAGCAGATGCTCGCCGTGGCCCGTTCCTACATCCAGCACCCGAAGGTCGTCCTGCTCGACGAGGTCTCCATGGGCCTCGCGCCCAACCTCGTCGACGAGATCTTCACCTTCCTCGCGGGCCTGAAGAACGAAGGCGTCGCGCTGGTCATCGTCGAACAGTTCGTCCACCGCGCACTCGCACTGGCCGACTCCGTCGTGGTCATGGCCCGCGGATCGATCCGCCTGGCCGGCCGGTCGGACGAGTTCGGTCCCGAAGAGATCTTCGCCGCGTACGCAGGTACGCCGAGCAAGGAAGGACCCGTCCATGTCTAACTCCGCAATCGCCAGAGGACGAGCGAGGACCTGGCGCACCGCCGCGGTCGGCGCGGTCGTGTTGGCGTTGACCCTGTCCGCGTGCGGAGGAACTCGGGTCAGCGACGAGGCCATCCAGGCCGCCGCGGGCGTCGGAGCCGGCGCGCAGGCGGCCGGCGCACCGGTCGGCGTTGCCGCCGCACCCACGACGACGGACGCGGTTGCCGCCCCGGACGCGACGACGACCGACACCGCCACCTCCGATGCGAGCGCGCCCGCTCCCGCCGCCGGGACCGCCGCGGCCGCTCCCGTAGCGGGCACGGCCAAGTCCACGAAGGCCGCTGCCACGACCGGCGCGGCCAAGGCGACCAAGACCACCGGTGGGGTCAAGCAGCCCGCGGCCGCCACCAAGGCCAACGCCGCCGCGGCTCCGGCAGCCGCCGCGGCTGCCGGCCCGGCCAGCAAGTCGGTGATCAAGCTCGGTGCCGTGGGCACCTTCTCCGGTCCCGTCGGCGGTCTGGTGAAGGACACCATCACCGGCATCCGCGCGTGGGGTCAGGCGGTCAACGCGTCCGGCGGCGTGAACGGCCACCCGGTGCAGATCCTCGTCGGCGACGACGGCGGAGACCCTGCCCGCTTCAACTCCATCCTGCAGCAGTTCGTGGAGAAGGAGGGCGTCATCGCCCTGCTCTACACCACGCTCGGCTTCGCGCCCAACGGCAACAACAAGTACCTGGACTCCAAGAAGATCTTCACCTTCAGCACCGAGGGCGGCCTCGAGACCTCCTACGGCAACCCGTACGTGCTGACCGCGACCCCGGCGGGTCTGACCAACGCCGACTCGATGATGCTCTCGTTCGGCAAGGGCGTCGGCGCCGCGGGCAAGAACATGAAGATCGCCACCTTCGCGTGCAGCGACTTCGGTCTGTGCGACAACTTCGACAAGCGCTGGAGCACCCCGGAGGTCCTCAAGACCGCCGGGTTCCAGCAGGTCGTCCGCGGCCGCCCGTCGCTGACCCAGCCGGACTACACCACGCAGTGCCTGGCCGCGAAGCAGGCCGGCGCCGAAGCGATCCTCATGGCCCTCGACGGCGCCGCGATCCGCCGGCTCGCCGGGGACTGCGCCCGGCAGAACTACCGGCCGAAGCTCGGCACCGCCGACCTCGTCGTGACCGGCGACCTGCCCGGCGACAAGAACGTCGACGGCCTGTTCATCGGCACCAAGATGGCCCCGTTCAGCGACACCCGCATCCAGGGTGTCAAGGAGGCCCACGCCGCCTTCGGTCGCTTCGCGCCGGGTCAGAAGATCACCGGCGGCATGACCAACGGCTGGATCATCGGCGAATTCTTCGCCCAGGCGGGCAAGAACCTCCCCGACAAGCCGACCCCGGCCGACGTCGCCGACGGCATCTACGCCATCGAGAACAACAACCTCAAGGGCATGACCTACCCGATCACCATGACGAAGGGTCAGCCCGTCGCGCGCCAGCTCTGCTACGGCGTCGCCGTGATCGAGGGCGACGGCTTCGGCGTCGCCCCCGGCCCCTCGCTGTACTGCGAGAAGAAGGGCCAGAAGCTCAACTCCCTCTCGGACTACACGGTTGCTCCGGCCGCGGCGCTGCCCGCGTCCTTCGGCGGCGGCCGGATGCTCCCGATGCTCGCTCCGCGGCGCATCGAGGCGCCCGCGGCGCCGGCTTCGTCCTGCGGTCCGGCTCGAGCCGCCGGGTTCTCCTACTTCCTCGACGCCTTCCAGACCGGTACCGCCGCCGGCCCCGGCGTCTTCTACGGCGCGGCCCTCGCCGCGCTCGGCGTCCCGCTGCCGGACCCGTTGGGTTCGGCGCAGCGCGACTTCCTCAAGCAGGGCGGCGACGCCGTCGTCACCTTCAGCAAGGACACCCCCGCGGCGATCGCGGAGTCGCGGCAGTACTTCGAACCGTTCGCGGTCTACAACGACTACGGCAACGCCTTCATCGAGACGTTCGCGAACTCCCTCGACGCCGGCGCCGACACCTTCGGCCCGTTCGTCCAACCCGGCGACCGCAGCATGCGCGAGGTCGCGTCCTCGGCCCGCGACGCCAAGGTCGAGAAGAGCACCTGCGCGCCGACCGTCGACCCGGCCGTTGCGAACACCCCGGCCGGAAAGCTCGGCCTGGCGTTGGCCGGCACCGACCGAGACGCGGCGGTCGCACTGTTGAAGTCCCTGCGCCCGGACGCGAAGACTCTCGGCGAGGCCGTGTTCATCGGCGGCATCGCGGCGGCGAACGCCAACCGCGGTCAGGAGTTCAGCGACACCGTCGCCTTCGCCTTCCCCGCCGCCGGGGTGGCCGTCGGCGACGCCGGTGCGGCGTTCCAGGCTGCGGCGACCAAGGCGGCCTCGGACGGGCTCACCTTCGAGCAGGGAGCCATCGGGTTCCGGACCGTCACGCAGACCTTCGCCGCCTACGCCGCCAAGGGCGGCGCCTGAGCATGACCCACGTCATTCTCCGCTCCTGCTGCAACGACGCCACCTGCGTGCCGGCCTGCCCGGTCAACTGCATCCATCCGACGCCCGACGAGCCCGGGTACGGCACCACCGAGATGCTCTACATCGATCCCGACGGCTGCGTCGACTGCGGCGCGTGCGTGGACGTGTGCCCGGTCGAGGCCATCGCGGCGGACTACGACCTGACCGAACTGAACGAGCGGTACCTGGACATCAACGCGCTCTACTTCGCCAACCCGGCCGTGCAGGGCTACTCCAGCACTCCGGCGCAGGCCCACCGGCCCACGTGGGCGGGGGAGAACGCGCCCCTGCGCGTCGCGATCGTCGGCTCCGGACCCTCGGCCTGCTACGCCGCCGAGACACTGCTGGCAGTACGCGGTCTCGACGTCGAGGTCCACGTGTACGAACGGCTCCCGGTGCCGTGGGGCCTCGTGCGGTTCGGTGTCGCGCCCGACCACGCCCCGACGAAGGCCGTCACGGCCTCGTTCATGCGTACCGCGGGGCGGGCGAACTTCTTCTTCCACCTCAACGTCGAGGTCGGCCTCGACCTCACGCACGAAGATCTGATGGCCCATCACCACGCCGTGGTCTACGCGGTCGGCGCCCGCTCCGATCGCCGGCTCGACGTGCCGGGCGAGGACCTGCCCGGTTCCCGCGCGGCGACCGACTTCGTCGCCTGGTACAACGGCCACCCCGACGCCGCCGGCGCGTCGTTCGACCTGAGCGCCGAACGCGCGGTCGTCGTCGGGAACGGCAACGTCGCCCTCGACGTCGCGCGCATCCTCGTCTCCGACCCCGCGTCGCTGGCGAGGACGGACATGGCAGCGCACGCCGTGGCCGCGCTGCGGGAGAGCAAGGTCCGGGAGGTCGTCGTACTCGGCCGGCGCGGTCCGGCCCAGGCCGCCTACAGCAACCCGGAACTGCTCGAACTCGGACACCTGCCGGGCGTCGACGTCGTCGTGGAACCCGACGGCTTCGAGGTCGACGACGCCACCGAGGCCGCTCTGAAGGCCGAGCC
This sequence comes from Sporichthyaceae bacterium, assembly GCA_052389435.1. Taxonomy (GTDB): domain Bacteria; phylum Actinomycetota; class Actinomycetes; order Sporichthyales; family Sporichthyaceae; genus JBQTKD01. The sequence goes on from JBQTIB010000106.1 coordinate 51,449, forward strand.
GTGGAGTGCCGCGGCCCGCAAGGTGGGCCACGCGCGGGAGTACGCGGCCAACGCGCCGAGCGGTGCGGGCAGGCGCATCGTGCTGCGCTACTCGGCCTCGCCGGTCGAGGTTCTGGGCACCGAACGCGTGCAGGGCCTGCGCATCGCGCGCAACGAACTCGTGCCCGGCCCCGACGGCACGCTTCGCGCGCGCCAGACCGACCGGACAGAGGACCTGGACTGCGGCCTGGTGCTGCGCTCGGTCGGCTACCGGTCCACGCCGTTGCCGGGGCTGCCGTTCGACGACGCCACCGGCACGATCCCGAACGCGGCCGGCCGAGTCGTCGCGGGGCAGGACCCGCTCGTCGGGGTCTACGTGACCGGCTGGGCCAAGCGCGGTCCGTCCGGCGTCATCGGAACGAACAGGCGCTGCGCCGAGGAAACCGTGCAGACACTGCTCGCCGACCACGCCGCCGGGAACCTGAACCCACCGATCGGCACGACGGAGGCCCTGACCGAACTGATCCTCGAGCGGGCACCGCACGCCTTGGACTACCGGGACTGGAGGGCCATCGACGCCCACGAGCGCGCGTTGGGCAAGGAACACGGGCGGCCCCGGACCAAGCTCGTCGACGTCGCCGAGATGCTCGCGGTCGCGCGCGGCGTCGCGGTCTCCTAACGGCCCGTGACCACGGCCCGGCGGATCTGCCCGTTGTGCGAGTCGACCTGCGGGTTGACTCTCACGATGGCCGGCGGCCGCGCCGTGGAGGTGCGCGGAGCCGCCGACGATCTGTTCAGTCGCGGGTACCTCTGCCCCAAGGGTGCGAACCTCGGCGCGCTCGACGCCGACCCGGACCGGCTGACCGCACCCTTGATCCGGGTGGGCGGCAGACATGTCGAGGCCGGTTGGGACGAGGCGTTCGCCGCCGTCCGCGAGGGGCTCGACGGGGTCCGCGCGGCCCACGGCACCGGCGCGTTCGCGCTCTACCGCGGCAACCCGACCGCGCACACCCTCGCGGGCGTCCCGTATCTGCGACCGCTCGCCGCGGCGATGGCGACCCCGCACCAGTACAGCGCCAGCACCGCCGATCAGATGCCCGCGCACATCGCCGCCGGCCTCGTCTTCGGCAGCCCCGTCGCGATCGGCGTCCCCGACCTCGACCGCACCGACTTCCTGCTGATGGTGGGGGCGAACCCGTTGGCCTCCAACGGCAGCCTGTGCACCGCGCCGGACTTCGGCGGGCGGCTGCGCGCGCTGCAGGCACGCGGCGGAAAGCTCGTCGTCGTCGACCCGCGGCGCACCGCCACCGCGCGGATGGCCGACACGCACCTGGCGATCCGCCCGGGCACGGATTCCCAGCTCCTGCTGGGAATCGCGCGGGTCCTGTGCGGCGAGGGCCTCGTCGACCTCGGCGCGCACGGCGACCGCGTGCACGGGCTGGTCGAGCTGGCCGAACTCGCCGGGCCCTTCACCCCGGACGCCGTCGCGGCCGCGTGCGGACTTGCGGCGGACGCGGTGGTGTCGCTTGCCCGCGAGCTCGCCGCCGCGCCGTCAGCCGCCGTCTACGGGCGCATGGGCGTCACCACCGCCGAACACGGCACGGTCGCGAGTTGGCTGCTGATCGCGCTGAACGTGCTGACCGGCAACCTCGACCGCCCCGGCGGCCTGATGTTCCCGCGCAACCCGACCCGGCCCACCTACCTGGCCGAGAAGCCGTTCCGGTCGGGCCGCTGGCACAGTCGCGTCCGCGGCCTGCCCGAGGTGCTCGGCGAGCTCCCGGTGGCCACCCTGGCCGAGGAGATCGCCACCCCGGGCGAGGGAGCGATCCGCGCGCTGATCACCGTCGCGGGCAATCCCGTGCTGTCCGCGCCGAACGGGGACTCGCTCGACGCGGCGCTGCCGCTGCTGGACTTCATGGTCGCCGTCGACCCGTATCTGAACGAGACCACCCGGCACGCCGACGTGATCCTCCCGCCCCCGCGCGTGCTGGCGAGTGGCCACTACGACTGGCTGCTGAACGCCATGGCGGTGCGGGCCGTCGTCAGGTATTCCCCGCCGGTCCTGCCGGTGGAGCGGGGAAGGCCCACCGAGGGGCAGATCCTGGCGCGCCTCGCGGCCATCGCGGGCGGCGAGGACACCCCGGAGGCGCTCGAGCGGATCGGTGCGGCCCTGGTGCACGGCCTGCTCGCCAAGGCCGTCGCGGCACCCGCGTCGCCGGTGTTCGGGCGCGACCCGGCAGAGCTCGCGGCGCTCGTGACCGGCGAGGACGACCTCGAACGCCATCTGGACGTGACGGTGCGGCTGGGGCCGTTCGGCGACGGCTTCGGAACCGATCCGGACGGCATCACCCTCGCGATGCTGAAGGCACACCCCGAGGGCGTCGACCGCGGCCCCATGCAGCCGCGGCTGGCCGAGGCGATCGCCCACGCCGACGGCCGGGTCGCGCTGTGTCCGCCGGCGGTCCGTTCGCAGGTCGAAGCGTTGGCCGCCGCCCTGGCCCGGCCCTGGCCGGAGTTCGTGCTCATCGGCCGGCGCAGCCTGCGGTCCAACAACAGTTGGATGCACAACCTGCCGAACCTGGTCGGTGGCCCGCCACGCTGCACCCTGCTCGTCAACGTCGACGACGCCGATCGGCTCGGCTTCGCAGGCGGGCAACGGATCAGGCTCACCTCCGCCGTCGGGAGCGTCGTCGTGCCCGTCGAGACGACCGACGACATCCGGCCCGGGGTCGTCAGCCTGCCGCACGGGTTCGGCCACGATCGGCCAGGGAGCCGTCTCGAGGTGGCCGCTCGCGTCGCGGGGGTCAGCGCCAACACCCTGACCGACGCGGCGGTCCTCGACGTATTGAGTGGGAACGCCGTCTTCAACGGCGTTCCCGTCACCCTGGAGGCGCTTCCCACACCCGCGCTCACCTCCGCGCTCGAACTCGCCGAATCCGCCCCGCAGAGGAGCCGCACGTGACCGCCGATCAGGTTCGCGTCGCCAAGGACGGGGCCGTCGCCCACGTCGAACTGAACCGCCCCGAGGCGTTGAACTCGTGGAACCCGGCGTTCGGCCGCGAACTGCTCGCCGCGATCCGCGCCGTCTCGGCCGACCCGGATGTGCGGGCGATCCTGATCACCGGTGCCGGGCGGGCCTTCTGCGCGGGCGCCGATCTGAAGGGCGAGCGGTACTTCCTGCCAAACGGCGACGTCGACGTCTCCACGCCGCTGCGCGAGATCTACAACGAAGTCATCCTCGCGGTGCGGGAGGCGCCCAAGCCCGTCGTTGTCGGTATCGGTGGCGCGGCCGCCGGCATCGGTGCGTCGCTCGCGATGGCCGGCGACCTGCTCGTCGCGGGCGAGTCCTCCTACCTGCTGCTCGCCTTCGTCAACATCGCCCTGATCCCCGACGGGGGAGCAATTCGCTTTCTCGTCGAACGCGTGGGCTTGGCCCGCGCCGCGGAACTCGCCATGCTCGGCGAACGGCTCCCCGCCCCGCGCGCCATGGAATGGGGCCTGGTCAACCGCGTCGTCGCGGACGACGCCGTACTGGCCGAGGCGATGGCCCTGGCCCAACGGCTCGCCGCGGCGCCCACTCTCGCCCTCGCCGGTATCAAGCGCCTGCTGCGCGAGACCGCCCAGTCGAACCTCGCCGCCCAACTCCTCGAGGAGTCGCAGCGGCAGCAGGACCACGGCGGCTCGTTCGACTTCGCCGAAGGTGTCGCCGCGTTCGCCGAGAAGCGCCCACCGCAGTTCCTGGGCCGCTGAAGAAGCGGAAACCCATCCCGGTAGGGAAATCCAGCTCCCCTACCTATAGGTTTTAGGTGCGATTCGGGACAGACTGAAGTCCGTCATGCCACCCTCGCCCGGGGAGCGCACATGATCGTCGAACCGCGCACGATCGAGAAGAGCACGTACTGCCGCATCTGCGAGCCGATGTGCGGCCTGATCGCGTCGGTTGAGAACGGCAGGCTCGTCGGCCTGCGTGCCGACAAAGAGGACCCCCACTCCAAGGGGTTCTCCTGCACCAAGGGCGTCGCGATGACCGAGGTCGTCAACGACCCGGACCGCCTCACCGTGCCGATGCGCCGGGTCGGTGGGCCCGGGGAGTTCGAGGCCACGACCTGGGAGCAGGCCCTCGACGACATCGCCGGAAAGTTCCGGCAGTTGACGAAGGAGCACGGCCCGACGGCGCTCGCGGTCCACGAGGGCAACCCGCCGTACTTCAGCTACTCGGCCGCGTTCTGGGCGAAGAACTTCGCCTGTGCCGTCGGGACTCCGTGGTTCTACGGCATCAACAGCGAAGACGGCGCCTCGCGGGTCGCGGCGTTCAAGATTCTCTACGGGCACTGCGCGCACATGCCGATCCCGGACATCCCCCGCACCGAGGTCATGCTCGTCCTCGGCGCGAACCCGTGGGTGAGCAAGGGCAGCTTCCTGCACGACCCGCGCATCCGCGAGCACATGACCGGCATCCTCGACCGGGGCGGGCGGGTGTTCGTCGTCGACCCGCGCAGAACCCAAACCGCGAAGACCTTCGAACACGTCGCGATCAACGCCGGCACCGACGCCTGGTTCCTGCTCTCCGTGCTGCACGTCCTGCTCGGCGAAGGGCTGTACGACAGGGCTTTCGTGGAGAAGTGGACGACCGGCTTCGAGGTGTGGCGCCAGGCCGTCAAGCGGTTCCCGCCGGAGGAGACGGAGGCTCGCACGGGCATTCCGGCGGCGACCGTGTACGAGGTCGCTCGCGCCATCGGCAACGCGAAGGCCGCCGTCGCCTACGGGCGCACGGGCACCTGCACCCAGCAGTTCGGGACGCTGAACAACGTGCTGCAGGACTTCGTCAACATCGTCACCGGCAACCTGCAACGGGCCGGCGGCTGGGTGTGGGCGTGGTCTCCGGTCAACACCGCGACGATGGCCGAGAGGCTCAACTTCGCCTCGTTCGGCAAGGTCCGCACCCGTGTCCGCGGTCTGCCCGACGCCTACGGCTTCCTGCCGTCCTCCGCGCTGCCCGAGGAGATCACCACGCCGGGCACGGGGCAGATCAAGGCGATCATGATGCTCGGCTCCAACCCCGTGGTCACCGGACCGGACGGACACCGGCTCGCCGAGGCACTCCAGCAGCTCGACATGTTCGCCGCCGTCGACCTCTACATGAACGAGACCAACAAGTACGCGCACTACCTGCTGCCGGCGACGACGATGTACGAGCGGGAGGACGCACCGATCCAGTTCGCGAACCGCTACGTGCGGCCCTCCTTCCGGGTGACCGAACCGGTCGTCGAGCCGCCGGGGCAGTGCCGGCAGGAGTGGGAGATCCTCGACGACATCGCGGCCCGCATGGGCCTCGGCGCCGCGCGCATGTTCCGCGTCGAGCGAGCCCTGGCCAGGCGCGGGATCAAGATTACGCCCCGTCAGATGGCCGACCTGCTGATCAGAACCGGCAAGGGCGGGGACTTCTACGGCCTGCGCCGCGGCGGGTGGTCCTGGAAGAAGTACCTGGAGAAGGCACCGCGCGGCGTGGTTTTCCACGAACAGCAGCCGATCGCGCCAGTGAGATCGGTGATCAAGACCAAAGACCGGCGAATCCCGATGGCGGACCCGCGCATCCTCGCCGAGCTCGATCGTCTGGAACGTCGGGTGCCGGACGGCGCGGACTTCCCGCTGCGGATGATCGGCATGCGGGAGATGAACTCCCACAACTCCTGGATGCACAACTCACCGCGGCTCATGCCGGACCGGCGCAGGCACGAACTGCACGTCAGCCCGGCCGACGCCGACGCGCTGGGACTGGCCGACGGCGCCGAGGCGATCCTGGCCTCCCGCAACGGAGCGATCGAGGTGCTGGTCAAGCACTCGGGCGAGATGACGCCGGGCACCGTCGCGCTGCCGCACGGGTGGGGCCACAGCGGCGGGTGGCGGCGCGCCAACGCCGCCGGCGGCGCGATCTCGAACCTGCTCAGTTCGGAAGTCGAGGAGCTGTCCGGCATCTCGGTGCTCAACGGGATCCCGGTCAAGCTCGAAGCGGCCGCGGTCTCGGTGACGCCTTCACCGCCAGAAGCGGCCGCCGTTCCCGGCTAGGCCGGAACGGAGCGAACCTCGACGACGCTGGTCAGCCCGATCGTTCCGGCGAGCCGCTCCATGAGCGAGCCGGCGGCCACCAACACGACGGGCGCGTGCTCCGCCGCCTCGAACAGGGCGGACAGGGCGCTGGAGTCGAGAAAGGTGACGCCGGTCAGGTCGATGGCGTAGCCCGGACCTGAGCGTGCCGCTTCGGCGAATCCCGCACGCAGCGAGGCAGAGTTGGCGACGTCGAACTCGCCGACGCAGCGAACGGTACGTCCGAGGACGGCGACGCCCTCGCCCCGCGAACCCGCTGCATCGCTCATGCGGGCAGCCTACTGAGGAACGGACCGCACCTCGACGACTTCGGTCAGCCCGACGGTCCCGGCGACCCTTTCGATCAGGGAGTTCGCCCGCACGAGGACGACGGGTTCGTTGGGCACCGCGTCGAACAGGGCGGCGACGATCTGACTGTCGACGAACGTCACGCCGGTCAGGTCGACGGTGAAGCCCGAGCCGGTCATGGCGACTTCCCGAAGTGCATCCACGAGCGCGGCGCTGTTCCCGGCGTCGAACTCCCCGACGCACGTGACGATGCGTCCGGACACCGCGACGCGGCCCTCGTCGTCCGCGGAGGCTGGTCCCATCTCCATGGGCGGGGAGCGTAGACCGCGAGCGCCCGCCTGAAAACTTCCGCCACGGCGGGTCGCGAGGGCCCCCCTACGATCACGAACGGCCCTCGGGGCCGCGTCGGGGCGTTCGAGTCCGGCGCTGGACCGGCGCCGCCGGCCAGTGCAGGTCGAAGGCGTCACCGGTGTGCAGACGCGCCCATCGAGCCCGCAGCGCGCGAAGCTCGGCGAGGGCCTGCGCTCCCGCGGGTGCCAACCCGGCTGGGACGGTGCGGCCGTAGAGAACCCACGCCGCTGCGATGCGCTGCGGCAGGTCCCGGCCGTCGGAGAGGCAGGACAGCACGGCGCCGACCAACTGCTCGGACAGGCGAAGCTCGCGGGCGTAGGTCCTGCGCAGACCTGTCGACTTCGCGCGGTGGTCGTGCCGGGTGCGGCCTTCGACGACTTCGACGCTGTCGAACAGCGCGCCTGCGGTCAAGGCGCCCCAGAGGCCGTGCTCGAGTCGGCAGGCGCGCTCCACGACGAGGTGCGCAGCGTCGTGCGGGACTTGGCCGGTGCGGTCGTAGGAGTGCAGGCGCAGGCGTACGCCGTCGGGTCGAACGTACTCCGCGACGGTGCCGTTGTCCTCGCGCCGGGTGAAGACGACCTGCATCGGTCCAGTGTCGACGGCGGGGCCGCTGCGGGTCGACAGGGTTTCGCGGTAACAATGACTTCGTGTGCGACGCGGCGCTGGACTCGGTGTGAGGCTCGAACTCGCCCTGACCGATTTCGGCGGGGTCGGTCCTCCGCTGGTCCTCGGGCCTTCGCTCGGCACGACGGTGGCGACGCTGTGGGGTCCGGCCGCCCAGTACCTGACGAACCGTCATCGGGTGATCGGGTGGGACCTGCCGGGCCACGGAGCCTCGGTACCGGCAACCGGGTTCGGCATCGACGACCTCGCGGAGGCGGTGCTCGCCGCCGTCGGCGACACCTTCGCCTACGCGGGCGTCTCCATCGGCGGGGCCGTGGGCCTCGCGCTCCTGCTCGGCGCCGCGGACAGCGTCGAGCACGCCACGCTGCTGTCCACCGCCGCGTGGTTCGGCGACCCGACGCCGTGGCGCGAACGCGCCGCCCGCGTCCGAGCGGACGGCACCGGATGGCTGGTCGAAGCCACCCCGCAGCGCTGGTTCGCGCCCGCCAACCGCGAATCCCCGGTTGCCAAGGCACTGATGCAGGACCTCGCGGCCGCAGATGCCGAGAGCTACGCCTGCGCGTGCGAGGCGTTGACCGACTTCGACGTCCGCGACGCGCTGCCGACCGTCTCGACGCCCGTCGTGGCCATCGCGGGCGAGCACGACCCGGTCACCACCGTCGAGCACCTGCGAACGATCGCGGAGCGCGTCCGCCGCGGCCGCCTCGAGGTGATCGCGGACGCCGCGCACCAGGCGGTCGCGGAGCACCCGGAGCAGGTCGCGGCGTTGATCCCGTGACCGAGCGCTGCGCCACCGCCGACGACGCCGTCCGGGGCATCGCCGACGGCGCCACGGTGCTGATCGGCGGCTTCGGGGGCGCAGGAATGCCGGTGGCCCTCATCGACGCGTTGGTGCGACTCGGCCCGCGCGAACTCACCGTGGTCAGCAACAACGCCGGCAACGGCGACTGGGGCCTGGCCGCCCTGCTCGCCGCCGGGCAGGTCCGCAGGATGGTCTGCTCCTATCCGCGACAGATCGACAGCCACGTCTTCGACGGTCTCTACCGTGCGGGGAAGATCGAACTCGAACTCGTCCCGCAGGGGACCCTGGCCGAGCGCATTCGTGCGGGCGGCGCCGGAATCGGCGGGTTCTACACCCGCGCCGGGGTCGGCACGCTCCTTGCCGAGGGCAAGGAGACTCGGAGCATCGACGGCGTCGACTACCTGCTGGAGCTCCCCATCCACGCGGACGTCGCGCTGATTCAGGCGCTCCGCGCGGACGACATGGGCAATCTGGTCTACAACAAGACCGGCCGGAACTTCGGGCCGATCATGGCCACCGCCGCGGCGCTCACCGTCGCGGAGGTCCGCGAAGTCGTCGCGCTCGGGGACCTCGATCCCGAGCACGTCGTCACGCCGGGCATCTACGTGGACCGGGTGGTCGTGTGCTGACCGACAGTCAGATCTACGAGCGGGTCGCGCGAGACATTCCCGTCGGGTCCTTCGTCAACCTGGGCATCGGCCGTCCCACCAAGGTGGCCAACTTCCTGCGGCCCGAGCAGAACGTCGTCCTGCACACGGAAAACGGCCTGCTGCACATGGGGCCGGACGCCGTGGGGGCGCAGATCGATCGGGATCTGGTCAACGCCGGCAAGACTCCGGTGACCGCCCTGCCAGGTGCTTCGTTCTTCCACCAGGCCGACTCCTTCGCGATGATGCGCGGCGGTCACCTCGACGTCGCGGTCCTGGGCGCCTTTCAGGTGTCGGCGCGGGGCGACCTCGCGAACTGGAGCACGGGCGACCCCCACGCAATCCCGGCGGTCGGCGGTGCGATGGAGTTGGCCATCGGCGCCAAGACCGTCTACGCGCTGATGACCCTGTTCGCCAAGGACGGCACCCCCAAGCTCGTCCCGGACTGCACCTATCCGCTGACGGGCCTGACGTGCGTCACCCGCGTCTACACCGAGCACGCCGTCTTCGCGATCGGCGCCGCCGGTGTCCGTGTGGTCGAAACCTTCGGGACCACCGTCGCCGAACTGCAGACGCGACTCGCGGTGCAACTGCTGCCCCCGGGTTGACATTCGCTCCGCCTACCCTGGTGCCCATGAACAGCCGCCGGGCCGTCGCCCTCTGTGCCCTCGCCCTTGCCGCTGCGACCACCCTGTCCGGGTGCGGCGGCGAGCCCTCGGCCGCGGCCGGGCCCGCCGCGGCCGGCTACGGCCACGTGCACGGCATGGCGGTGGTGAACGGCGCGTTGCACCTCGCGACCCACCAGGGTCTGGTCCGAGTAGCCGCGGACGGCACGACGAGCCGCGTCGGTACCGAGGACCACGACTTCATGGGTTTCGCCGCTCTGCCGGACGGCACCCTGCTGGGCAGCGGCCACCCCGGGAGCCGCAAGGACCTGCCGGGCAACCTCGGGTTGCTCGAGAGCACCGACGGCGGAACGACCTGGCGCGACCGCTCGCTGTCGGGCGAAGCCGACTTCCACGTGCTCGTGGCCTCCGGATCGACCACCTACGGCTGGGACAGCGTCAGCGGCACGTTGATGTCCAGCACGGACCGCGCGACGTGGAAGTCGCTGGGCGACACCCGCATCGCCGACCTCGCAGTGCACCCCGACCGTCCCGCAACGCTGCTCGTGGCCACCCAGGACGGTCCGGCCCGTAGCACCGACGGCGCGAAGACCCTGCAGCCCCTGCCGGAGGCTCCGCTCCTGCAGGCGTTCGCCTGGCCCAAGGCGGGGCTCCTCTACGGTCTCGGCATCGACGGCGACGTGTACTCGAGTACGGACGCCGGAACGACCTGGAAGGCCCTCGGAACGGTCGCCGACGCCCCGCGGGAGATTGCCGTCGGCCCCGACGGCGCGGTGTACCTGGCCACCGACGACGAAGTTTTGGTCTCCCGGGACGGAGCGGCGACCTTCACGCGCTACGCCACCCTGGCCTAGGGGGCCGCAGCGAGTGATCCGTGCCATGGTCCGACGGTAGGTAGCAGGCACTCGGATCCGGCAGACTTGGCCCGCACAGTGTTGCCGTCGAGGAGCCGTCCCCTATGGAGAGCGCCAGTCCGAGCCCCTTCGGGGGTGCTCGTTCCGGTTGTGAACGTCGAGGTGTCGGGATCCCGCCATGTGGGTGCTGACCCTGCTGGTCGGCCTGCTGGTGGTTCTCGCCATCACCGCCGCGACCGGCTATTTCGTGGCCCAGGAGTTCTCCTACATGGCCGTGGACCGCTCGCGGCTCAAGGCCAGGTCGGCGGCGGGCGACCTCGCCGCAACCCGGGCGCTGGCGGTCACCCAGCGCACGTCGTTCATGCTGTCCGGGGCCCAACTCGGCATCACCGTCACCGCACTGCTGGTCGGCTTCGTCGCCGAACCGCTGATCGGCTCGGCGCTCGGCGACGCGCTCGGCGGGGTCGGGATCTCCACCGGGGTGGGCGTGGCGATCGGCACCGCAGCCGCGCTGCTGTTCTCCACCTTCGTGCAGATGATCTTCGGTGAGCTGTTCCCGAAGAACCTCGCGATCGCCCGCCCGGAGCCGGTCGCCCTGCGCCTGGCCGCCTCGACGACGCTGTACCTGACGTTGTTCGGCTGGCTGATCCGCGTCTTCGACCAGGCCTCGAACCTGCTGCTGCGGGCTATCCGGATCGAACCGGTGCACGACGTGGAGCATGCGGCCACCGCTCGGGACCTCGAACACATCGTGGAGGACTCCCGCGACAGCGGGGACCTGCCCGCCGAGCTCTCGGTGCTCCTCGACCGCATCCTGGACTTCCCCGCCCAGAACGCCGAGCACGCCATGATCCCCCGCTCGCGGGTGGACACCGTCCGCGCCTCGGACAGCCTGGACTCGGTCCGAGAGCGGATGGGAGCCGGCCACTCCCGGTACCCGGTGCTGGACGACGGGGAGGACGACGCCATCGTCGGCGTGGTCCACCTGCAGGACGTGCTCGCCGCCGGCGACGGTCAGGCGAGCGCCGGCTCTCTGATGCGCGCTCCGGCGCTCGTGCCGACCTCGATGGCGTTGCCCGACGTGCTGCGCCTGCTGACGGCCACGCGCAACCAGTTGGCGTGCGTCCTCGACGAGTACGGCGGCTTCGCTGGAGTGCTCACCACCGAGGACCTCGCCGAGGAACTCGTGGGGGAGATCACCGACGAGCACGACCCCGACGCCCCGGAGCCGGCCCTCGAAGAACCCGGCGCCTGGATCATCCCGGGCGAAGTCCACCTCGACGAGGTGGAGCGCACCATCGACCGGGAACTTCCCCGCGACGGCTACCAGACCCTGTCCGGTCTGCTCATCGCCGAGCACGGGGCCCTGCCCGAAATCGGCACCGTCGTGGACGTCGAACTGCCGCAAGACCTGTCCCACCTCGACGAGGAGGCCGAGATCACCGGCGAGTTCGTCCGCCTCGAGGTTCTCGAACTCGAACGGCACGTCCCGTCCCTCGTCCGGCTGACGTTCGCCGAGACCCAGGCCGACGCGGGCGATTCGGCCGACCCGGCCGATCCGGTGGACGCGAGCGTGCCGCTCTCGGGCGCGGTGCGGCGGTGAGCGGCTGGACGATCACCGTGGTGACGGTCCTGCTCGTCGCCCTCAGCGCGTTTTTCGTGGCGGCCGAGTTCGCCCTGCTCGCAGCCAAGCGACACCGCCTGCAGGACCGGGCGGCGGACAGCCGCTCGGCGCGCGCCGCGCTGCGCAGCGCCAACGAACTCACCGTGCTGCTGGCCGGTTGCCAACTCGGCATCACCGCCTGCGCGCTCGGCCTCGGCGCGCTCACCAAACCCGCCGTCAAGTACACCCTGCTGCCCGTGATGGAGGGCACCGGGGTTCCGGAGTGGATCTCGACCGCCGGAGCCTTCGGGCTGGCGCTGCTGTTCGTAACCTTCCTGCACCTGGTCGTCGGGGAGATGGCCCCCAAGTCCTGGGCGATCGCCCACCCGGAGTCCGCCGCGACGCTGCTGGCGCTGCCGATGCGGGCCTTCATGTGGACCACTCGGCCATTGCTGATGGCGTTGAACGATCTGGCCAACCGCTGTCTGCGCCGGGTCGGCGTGGAGCCGTCGGCCACGATCGCCTCGGGCCGGACGGCCGAGGACCTTCGGCAGTTGGTGGAGCACTCGGCCAGCGTCGGAACGTTGGAGCAGGAGTACTCCACGCACCTCGCGGGCGCACTCGACCTGCGGGAGGCCACCCTCGGCGATCTGCTCGAGCCCGGCCGGACCACCACGTCGGTGTCGATCGGCGCGACGGTTCGGGAGGTGCGCGAGGCGACTCTGCGCTCCGGTCACCTGCGCATCCTGATCCACGACGACGCCGACGTCGTCGGGGTCGTGCACGTGCGGGACACCCTGCGCGAGGACCCGTCCTGCCCTGCCGTCGACCTGATGCGCCCGGTCTTCACCATGGAGGCCTCGACCCCGGTGTACACGGCGTTGGCGACGATGCGCGAGACCCGCAACCACCTGATCTACCTGCCGACCCCCGGAGCCTCCGGCGTGGTCACCCTCAACGACGTGCTCGGCCGCCTGTTCGCGCAACCCGAAAGCGTCTGAACACGGGAAACCGCCCGCACACCGCTCCAGCGGGCAGGGGGCCGTCAACCGGCAGACGGCGGGGAGAACCGCAACCCACCGACCACCCCGACCACGTCGTCCAGAAGATCCCCGGACAAGGTGCCCCGGCCGTGGGCGTGCCGGAGGCCGGCGTCGGGAATCGACGCCGGCGCTCGCGGAAGGGGCGCGTTCAGGCGACGCGAACCGGTTGTCCGCCGCGTTCGGTGTGCCAGTGGGTGTTGCGTATCGGCCGTCGGAATGGGTCGATGTGTTCCGGAGGAACGAACTCGGGGTGCCCGTCCGCTGCCATGTCGATCTGCCAGCCGCCGTGGTGGACTTCGTCGTGGTGGTGGTCGCAGAGCAGGCACATGTTCTCGATGTCGGTGAGTCCGAAGTTTTCCCAGTAGGTCGTGTGGTGGACCTGGGTCCATTCGGGTGGCCTGGTGCAGTTGGGGCCGACGCAGCCGCCGTCGCGGGCGATCAGTGCGAGCCACTGGCCGGGTGAGGCGAGGCGTTGGGAGCGGCCGAGTTTGAGCGGGATGCCGTTGCCGTCGACGTGCAGGGGGTGCAGGTTCGCATCGCACAGGGTCCGCCGGACGGTTTCGGCGGTCAGGGTTTCGCCGGTGGTGGTGATGCCAAACCCGGTTCCGGTGCGCAGGTTCTCTTCGGAGATCGTGACGATGACGTGGGCGCGGTGGCCGCGGGTGGAGCGGACCTTGCCGAACCGCAGGGTGCGTTCCACCAGGTCGGCCATGGCGTCGGCGCGGCGCTGTCCGGGTTCGCGGGTGCCGTCCGGTGCGGGCTGGGGTGCGGCCAACGGGTTCAGCGCGGCCTTGAACTTCGCGATTCGCTCGTCGGTGTCGGTCCAGCGGACGGTTTGGGTGCCGTCGTGGTTGTCGCGCACGTTCAGCCCGCGCCGCTTCTGGGCGGTGGCTTCGCGGTCGAGGAGCCCGTCGGGGTCGACGAGGTGGTCGACGCGCTTGCGGAGTTTGCCGAGTTCCAGGGCGTTGGCGGTGGGGGCGCGTTCGAGCAGGTACCGCTCGG
>JBQTIB010000107.1:0-1812 GCA_052389435.1 Sporichthyaceae bacterium
GCCCGGAGAACCGACGAGCAACAGCGTCGGAGCCCCGCCACGTCCAGGCCCCGCCCCCCACGCGAACCGCCCGTCCAAAGCCGATCAGTCAGGCAGGCGAAAGATCGAGGTTAAGCCCGGCCGACCCAGGGCGACCAACTCCGGGTCGACGTCGATGTCGAGCAACACCTCGAGCTGGGCGGGAAGCTGGAGCATCAGCTGGACTGCGAGGGCGAGGGCGCACGCCTGGTGGTCGGCTCGCGGACGCGGTGACCTGACGAGGCAGCCCTTCCTGCAGCTCGAACCGGACTACTTCGTCCTCGGGGCAGCGCCGCGTTGTCCGCGACGCTGAGCAGCTCCGGCATGGGTAGCGCAGTCATCTCGACCTCCACGGAAAGTTACTCACCCCCGGCGGCCATCGGGACGGGATGGCGCGGCCGCGGCTGTCCGCACGGCTCAGTCCGGCAGCTTCGGCATCTCGAAGTCCGTGTGGCGGCCGAGCAGCACGGCGCGGGTGAGGGCGGCGTTGCCGAACTTGCGCTGCACGGCGTCCTTGGCGAGGTCCAGGCCGGTCGGGTCGGTGGCGCCCACCAACGGCAGGGCGAGCTGCACCGCGCTGCCGTTGCCGAGCTCGGACACCGACAGGCCCACCAGCGTCAGGCCGCCGCGTTCTCGGACGATCGGCTGCGCGTCCTTCAGCAGACTGCGCGCGACGGACAGCAGCAGGTCGGTGCGCGAGGTCGGCTCGGGGAGGGTGTGCGAGCGGGTCGCGCGCGTGTAGTCGCCGAACCGCATCCGCAGAATCACGGTGCGCCCGAGCCGGTCCGCCGCGCGCATCCGGCGCGAGACCCGGTCCACGACGTTGACGAGGATCGCGTCGATCTCGGCCGGCTCGTGCGGGCGCAGGCCCGAGGCGGACTGCGAGCCGATGGACCGGCGACGGACGCCGACGCGCACGGGGCGCGGATCGAGGTTGCGCGCGAGGCAGTACAGCTGGCGGCCCGCGGCCTTCCCGACCATCGCCGCCAGATCCTCGTGCGTCAGGCACGTGGCGTCCGCGACGGTGAAGATGCCGCGCTCCGCGAGCTTCGCGCACGTCTTGGGCCCGACGCCCCACAGCGCCGAGACCGGCAGCGGGTTAAGGAAGGTCAGTTCGTCTTCCGGGCGAACGAGCAGCAGCCCGTCCGGTTTGGCGACCTTGCTCGCGACCTTGGCGAGGAACTTCGTCCGCGCGATGCCGACGGTGATCGGCAGACCGACCTCGGCCAGCACGCGCTTTCGCAGCCCGGCCGCGATGTGCGCCGGCGTCCCGGCCAGCCGCCGCAGACCGGAGACGTCGAGGAAGGCCTCGTCGATGGAGATGCCTTCGACCACGGGCGTCGTGTCGTGGAAGACGTCGAAGACCGCCTTGCTGGCGGCGGTGTACGCCTCGAACCGCGGCGGGACGACCACCGCGTCGGGGCACAGCCGCCGCGCGACGCTGCCGCCCATCGCCGTGCGCACCCCGCGCCGCTTCGCCTCGTAGCTGGCGGCCAGCACCACGCCGCCGCCGACGATGACCGGCCGCCCCCGCAGGCTCGGGTTGTCCCGCTGCTCGACCGAGGCGTAGAAGGCGTCCAGATCGGCGTGCAGAATCGCCGCCACCGGCTCGATAAGCGACCCTTGATCGAACATACTTTCGACTATACGGTCCCAGCAACCCTCGAACTAGCCTCACCGTTTCGTGAGTCCGGCCGGTCCTGAGTGTGGGGCTTGATCGGGGCCGGCGGGATCGGTGGCGGGGTGCGGGGCGGCCGGCATTGCCGGCTCTCGCGCCGGGTGCGGGTTTCCAGG
>JBQTIB010000108.1:0-19617 GCA_052389435.1 Sporichthyaceae bacterium
GCCCCCCCGCGCCCGCCGCCCCCGCCCCCCCGGCGCCCCGGCCCCCCCCGCCCCCCCCCCCCCCCCCCCCCCCCCCCCCCCCCCCCACTGCACGTGTTCTACGCCGGCAAGGCCTTCCTCTGCGGCGCGGTCGCGAAGTGGATCGCCGAGGAGGGACTAGGCCTCGACGTGTGCAGCAGCGGCGAGCTCGCCGTGGCGCTGCGCGCCGGGTTCCCGGCCGAGCGGATCGCCCTGCACGGCAACAACAAGTCGCTTGCCGAACTGCAGCTCGCGCTCGACGCGGGCGTCGGGCGGATCGTGCTCGACTCCTTCCAGGAGATCGCCCGCCTCGCGGACCTCGCCGCCAAGAAGGGCGTGCGCGCCGGGGTCCTGATCCGGGTCACCGTCGGCGTCGAGGCCCACACCCACGAGTTCATCGCCACCGCGCACGAGGACCAGAAGTTCGGCTTCTCCCTCGCCGGCGGACAGGCCGCGGAGGCCGCATGCCGGGTGCTCGGGCTGAAGTCCCTGGAGCTGCTCGGCCTGCACAGCCACATCGGCTCGCAAATCTTCGACACCTCCGGGTTCGAGGTCGCCGCGCACCGCATGGTCGACCTCGCCCGCGCGATCCGCGACGAGCACGGCGTCGAGCTCCCCGAGATCGACCTCGGCGGCGGGCTTGGCATCGCCTACACCTCCGACGACGACCCGGCCGACGTCTCCGCGACCGCCGTCGCGCTGATGAAGATCGTCGAGCGGGAGTGCCAGGGCGCCGGTCTCGCCGTGCCGCGCCTGTCCGTGGAGCCGGGGCGTGCGATCGCCGGGCCCGGAACGATCACCCTGTACGAGGTCGGCACGGTCAAGCAGGTGCACCTCGGGGCGGGCGACCGCGCCGCGACCCGCACCTACGTGAGCGTCGACGGCGGGATGAGCGACAACATCCGCACCTCCCTCTACGACGCGATCTACACCGCCGCGCTGGTCTCCCGAACCTCCGAGGCCTCGCCGACGGCCGCGCGCCTGGTCGGCAAGCACTGCGAGTCCGGGGACATCGTGGTCCGGGACCTGTGGCTGCCCGCGGACGTGGCGGCGGGGGACCTGATCGCGGTGGCGGCCACCGGCGCCTACTGCCGCGCGATGGCCAGCAACTACAACATGCTGGGCCGCCCGCCGGTCGTCGCGGTGCGCGACGGCGCCGCCCGGGTAGTCCTGCGACGAGAGACCGACGAGGACCTGGCACGCCTGGACGTGGGCTAGCCCCACCGAACGGTGGGACAATGGCCGGCGAGAGCAACGAGAAGGGTCAACGGATGAGCGCCGCGGTACGGGTGGGCCTGCTCGGCTGTGGGGTTGTCGGCTCCGCGGTCGTCCGGCAGCTGCTTGCGCAGTCCGAGGACCTCGCGCAGCGCGTCGGCGCGCCGATCGAGCTGGTCGGGATCGCGGTGCGTCGCCCCGGGCGGGCCCGCGAACTGGACCTGGACCCGGAGCTGTTCACCACGGATTCGGCCGCGTTGGTGAGCAAGGACCTCGACGTCGTCATCGAGGTGATCGGCGGCATCGAACCCGCCCGCACGCTGATCCTGTCCGCGATGGAGCACGGCGCGTCCGTGGTCACCGCGAACAAGGCCCTGCTCGCCGAGGACGGCGCAACGCTCTACGCCGCCGCCGAGAAGCACGGCGTGGACCTGTACTACGAAGCCGCCGTGGCCGGGGCCATCCCGCTGCTGCGTCCGCTGCGCGAGTCCCTGGTCGGGGACAAGGTTCGCCGGGTCCTCGGCATCGTCAACGGCACCACGAACTTCATCCTGTCCAGCATGGACGCCACCGGCGCCTCGTTCTCCGACGCGCTGGAGGAGGCGACTGCGCTCGGCTACGCCGAGGCGGACCCGTCCGCGGACGTCGAGGGCTTCGACGCAGCCGCCAAGGCCGCGATCCTGGCCTCTTTGGCCTTCCACACCCGGGTCACCGCCGCCGACGTCTACCGCGAGGGCATCACCGAGGTGACCTCCGCCGACGTCGCTCGCGCCCGCGAGATGAACTGCGTCATCAAGCTCCTGGCCATCTGCGAGCTGTCCGCGGACGAGACCAGCATCGGTGTGCGGGTCCACCCGGCGATGATTCCGCGCACCCACCCGCTCGCCTCGGTCGGCGACGCGTTCAACGCGGTGTTCGTGGAGGCCGACGCGGCCGGACCGCTCATGTTCTACGGCCGCGGCGCCGGCGGCGCACCGACGGCCAGCGCCGTGCTGGGCGACCTCGTCGCCGTGGCCCGGCACCGCGTCGTCGGCGGGCGCGGGCCGGGGGAGTCCTCCTACGCGCAACTGTCGGTGCGCCCGATGGGCGAATCGATCACGCGCTACCAGGTCAGTCTCGACGTCGCCGAGAAGCCGGGTGTTCTGGCCGGGGTGGCGAACATCTTCGCCGACCACGGGGTGTCCATCCAGACGGTCCGTCAGGAGGGCCACGCCGCCGACGCCACGTTGGTCATCGTCACCCACGGTGCGCCGGAGTCCGCCCTGGCCGCCACCGTGGAACAGTTGCGCCAGACCGACGTCGTCCGCGACGTCGCCAGCGTGATGCGGGTCGAGGGGGGATCATGACGTCCAGCGTCGGCACCAAGGGGTGGCGTGGCGTCATCGAGGAGTACCGCGACCGCATGCCGGTCACCGCGGCCACGCCGATCGTGACCCTCCTCGAGGGCGGCACCCCGCTCGTTCCGGCTCCGGTGATCTCGGAGATGACCGGGTGTCAGGTCTTCCTCAAGGTCGAGGGCGCCAACCCGACGGGGTCCTTCAAGGACCGCGGCATGACGATGGCGATCTCCAAGGCCGCCGAGGACGGCGCCAAGGCCGTCATCTGCGCCTCCACCGGCAACACCTCTGCCAGCGCCGCCGCCTACGCGGTCCGTGCCGGCATGGTCTGCGCCGTTCTGGTCCCGCAGGGCAAGATCGCGCTGGGCAAGATGAGCCAGGCCCTCGTGCACGGCTCGCGGATCCTGCAGGTCGACGGCAACTTCGACGACTGCCTGGAACTGGCCCGTGGCCTGTCCGAGTCCTACCCGGTCGCGCTGGTGAACTCGGTGAACCCGTACCGGATCGAGGGCCAGAAGAGCGCCTCGTTCGAAATCGTCGACGTGCTCGGCGACGCCCCCGAGGTCCACTGCCTCCCGGTCGGCAACGCGGGCAACATCACCGCGTACTGGAAGGGCTACCGCGAATACTTCGAGGACCGGATCTCGACGCGGATGCCGCGCATGTTCGGCTTCCAGGCCGCCGGCGCCGCGCCGATCGTCAACGGCGCTCCGGTGAAGAGCCCGCAGACCATCGCTACGGCGATCCGCATCGGCAACCCGGCCTCGTGGGACCAGGCGATCGCCGCCCGCGACGAGTCCAACGGTCGCATCGAAGCCGTGACCGACCGTCAGATCCTGGCCGCGTATCGGCTGCTGGCCGGTCGCGAGGGCGTCTTCGTGGAGCCGTCGTCGGCCTCGAGCGTTGCGGGCCTGCTGCTCGCCCGCGAGAACGACTGGCTTCCCGCGGGCCTGCAGGTCGTCTGCACCGTCACGGGCAACGGTCTGAAGGACCCGGAGTGGGCCATTGCCGGCGCGCCCAAGCCGCTGACGGTCCCGGTCGACGCCGCAGCCGCCGCCGCGCACCTCGGCCTGGCGTGAGCGAGGCCGGCACGCGCCCGACCCGTGCGTGTTGTGACCCGATAGCGCAGTCGAGCACCGTTGTGGATCTTGGAACCGGGGTTCCAGCGCGCTGTCGGCGCACATTCGGCCACGTGAAGTGGAGCACGGCGTGACGGTCCGAGTCCGCGTCCCGGCGACCAGCGCCAATCTCGGCCCGGGCTTCGACAGCTTCGGTCTCGGCCTCGGGCTCTACGACGACGTCGTCGTCGAGCGCGCGGCCGCGTTGAGCGTCGAGATCGACGGCCACGGCGCCGACACGCTGGCTCGGGACGAGTCGCACCTGCTGATCCGCTCGATGCGCGCAGCGGCCGAACGACTCGGCGAGGACCTCGGCGGCGTGCGCGTGCACTGCACCAACCGCATCCCGCACGGACGCGGGCTCGGCTCGTCCTCTGCGGCGATCGTCGCGGGCGTGCTCGCCGGGCGGGCGCTCGTCGCCGACGGCGAGAAGCGCATGGACGACGCGGCGGTGCTCGATCTCGTCTGCGCTCTCGAAGGGCACCCGGACAACGTCGCCGCCGCACTGTTCGGGGGGTTCACCCTCGCCTGGACGGGGGTCGACGGTCCGCGGGTGCTGCGACTGGAACCGTCCGAGGCGTTGCGTCCGGTGCTCTTCGTTCCGGATGGCGAACTGCTCACCGAGAAGGCGCGGGGGCTGCTGCCGGCCACCGTCCCGCACGCGGACGCCGCGGCGAACTCCGCGCGCGCCGCGCTGCTGGTCGAGGCGATCACCCGGCGCCCGGACCTGCTGCTGGTCGCCACCGAGGACCGTCTGCACCAGGCCTACCGACGGCCCGCCATGCCGGACAGCGTGGATCTGGTGGACGCTCTGCGCGCCGCCGGTCTCCCGGCCACGGTCTCCGGGGCGGGGCCGACGGTGCTCGCCCTCGCGGCCCCCGACACCGAGGCCGCCGCGGCAGCGGTCGCCGGCCCCGGCTGGGACGTGCGTCCGCTCGCGATCGATCGCACCGGAGCGACCGTGCAGCACTGCGCCTGAGAGTTTTTGCAGACCGGCGCCGCGCCCCGGAGCGTTGGCTGCTCGGGCCCCAGCCCGTGGTGTTATCGTGACCTTGCACAGCGCGCCGCGTGAACGGCACCTCTCAGAGCGCTTGCCGTGTCGCCTCCTCGAACTGACCGCAGCCGCGGTTCGCATCGACGGGAACACCGACATCACAGCGCGTCGTCGCACTGATTCAAATCCCCCATTGGTTCGATTGGCTCCGCGGTCGTTTCCCGCTGCCTCGCTTCGCGAGGCGGGGTTCGCGCCGCGTCTCGCCCCCCGCCCGGGCGACTTGTCTTTGGCCGTCCACTCCGACGAGCCAGGGAAAGGAAGAACACGCAGTGACCGACACCACCGACCTGGCCGAGTCCCGCTCCGAAGCGTCCGGCCAGGCCGAAGCGGCGACCGAGTCGTCCCCTCCCGCCCGCCGCCGCAAGTCCGAGGGCGGTGGCCTCACGGGCATGGTTCTCGCCGACCTCCAGGCGATGGCCTCCGGGCTCGGCATCACCGGCACCGGCCGGATGCGCAAGAGCCAGCTGATCGAGGCGATCACCGAGAGGCAGGGCGGCGGCGGAAGCCGCAAGAGCGCCGCCGAGGAGAAGCCGCCGAGCGAGGCTCCGGCGGCGCAGGCCGCCGACCCGGCCGTTCGCGAGCGCGCGGTTCGCGACGAGCGTCCCGCCCGCGAGGAGCGGGCGCTCCGGGAGGAGCGCCCCCCGCGCGACGTCGCGCCCGAGACCTCCGAGGCCCCGGCCGAACCGGTGGCCGCCGCCGGCGAGGCCGGCACCGAGCAGCGCGAGCGCAGCGAGCGGCGCGAGCGTCAGCGCGACCGGCAGCGCAACCGCGACCGCGGCGAGGGCCGCGAGACCGACGGCCGCGCACAGGACAACCGCCAGGACGGACGCCAGCAGGACGGACGCCAGGGCGACAACCGCCAGGGCGACCGTCAGCAGGACAACCGTCAGCAGGACCGCCAGCAGGGCAACCGTCCGGTTCGCGAGGACAGTCGCGGCGAGAACCGGGGCCCGGACAACCGCGGCCCCGACAACCGCGTCGGGGGCGGGGACCTGGACGACGACGGCGACGGCACGGGGCGCCGGCGGCGTCGCGGCCGCTACCGGGACCGCGAGCGCAACCGCGGCGGCGCCCCCGGCAGCCGCGAGTTCGGTCCCGTCGACACCGAGATCTCCGAGGACGACGTCCTCATTCCCGTCGCGGGAATCCTCGACATCCTCGACAACTACGCGTTCGTCCGGACCAGCGGCTACCTGCCCGGTCCCAACGACGTCTACGTGTCCCTGGCCCAGGTCCGCAAGTCCGGCCTGCGCAAGGGCGACGCGATCACCGGCGCCGTGCGCCAGCCCCGCGACGGCGAGCGCCGGGAGAAGTTCAACGCGTTGGTGCGCCTCGACTCGGTCAACGGCATGGAGCCGGACCAGGCCCGGGACCGGACCGAGTTCGGCAAGCTCACCCCGCTCTACCCGCAGGAGCGGCTGCGCCTCGAGCACGACAGCGCGCAGCTCACCACTCGCGTCATCGACCTCGTCGCACCCATCGGCAAGGGTCAGCGCGGTCTGATCGTCTCCCCGCCCAAGGCGGGCAAGACGATGGTGCTGCAGGCGATCGCGAACGCGATCACCCGCAACAACCCCGAGGCCCATCTGATGGTCGTGCTCGTCGACGAGCGCCCCGAGGAGGTCACCGACATGCAGCGCTCGGTGAAGGGCGAGGTCATCGCCTCGACCTTCGACCGGCCCGCCGAGGACCACACCACCGTCGCGGAGCTGTCGATCGAGCGCGCCAAGCGCCTGGTCGAACTCGGCCACGACGTCGTGGTCCTGCTGGACTCGATCACCCGCCTGGGCCGCGCCTACAACCTGGCCGCGCCCGCGTCGGGTCGGATCCTGTCCGGCGGCGTCGACTCGACCGCGCTGTACCCGCCCAAGCGCTTCTTCGGCGCGGCCCGCAACATCGAGGGCGGCGGCTCGCTGACCATCCTCGCGACGGCGCTGGTCGAGACCGGGTCGCGCATGGACGAGGTGATCTTCGAGGAGTTCAAGGGCACCGGCAACATGGAGCTCAAGCTCGATCGCAAGCTCGCCGACAAGCGGATCTTCCCCGCGGTGGACATCGACGCCTCGGGAACCCGCAAGGAAGAACTCCTGATGAGCAAGGAGGAGCTGGCGATCGTCTGGAAGCTCCGCCGGGTGCTCTCCGGGCTGGACGACCAGCAGGCGATGGAGCTGCTGAACGACCGGCTGCGCAAGTCCAAGTCGAACATCGAGTTCCTCATGCAGGTGCAGAAGACCACCCCGACCGCGGACGGCGGCGGCAGCACCGAGGAGTGATTGGTCCAGCCGGCCCGGCCGCTGCGGAGGATTCGCGGCGGCCGGGGCATTTCCAGCCTCTGTTCGGGACGGACCGCGCGCTCTAGGCTCGACCGCACATCGACGGAGGTGCGCATGAGCCACTCGTCCGAGCCCGTAGTCGTCGCAGCCGTCCAGGCCACCCCGGTCTTCCTCGACCGGGACGCCACCGTGGAGAAGGCCTGCGGGCTGATCGCCGAGGCCGCCGCCGGCGGCGCCCAACTGATCGTGTTCCCCGAGGCCTTCGTCGCGGGGTACCCGGACTGGGTGTGGCGCCTGCCCGCCTGGCGCGACGACGCCTACGTCCGCCGCCTGTACGAGGAGTCGGTGACGGTGCCCGGCCCCGCCGCCGCGGCGCTGGGCGCAGCGGCTCGAGCGGCGGGCGCGTACGTGGCGATGGGTGTCAACGAACTCGACGGCGGCACGCTCTACAACTCGCTGCTGTACTTCTCGCCCGAGGGCGAACTGGTCGGCCGGCACCGCAAGCTGATGCCCACCGGCGGCGAACGGACGATCTGGGGGTTCGGCGACGGATCCACCCTCGACGTGATCCAGACGCCGTTCGGCCGGGTCGGCGGGCTCATCTGCTGGGAGAACTACATGCCGCTCGCGCGCGCTGCGATGTACGGCCGCGGCGTCGACATCTACCTCGCGCCGACCTGGGACAACGACCCGGTGTGGGTGGACACCCTGCGCCACATCGCCAAGGAGGGCCGCACCTTCGTCGTGGGCGTCTCGCCGGTGCTGCGCGGCAGCGACGTGCCCGAGGACCTGCGCGGCGACATCTACTCCACCGACTCCGACTGGATGAGCCGCGGCAACGCGGCCATCGTCGCGCCCGGCGGAGCGATGCTCGCCGGGCCGGAGTTCGAGAAGGAGACGATCCTCTACGCCGCGCTCGACCTCGCCGAAGTCGCCCGACACCGTCGCATGTTCGACCCCGTCGGGCACTACGCGCGTCCGGACGTGTTCACCCTCGGGGTCAACACGACGCGGCAGCAGGCGGTGCGATTCGACGGCTGAGGCAAACGCCCGGTCGACGTGAGCAGCGGCACTCGAGCCGCTCGTTGGCGCGGGCCCGCGACCCTCGTAGCTTCTGGCCATGCGCACGCACGCGGTGGTTCTCGGGGCGAGCATGGGCGGACTGTTGGCCGCGCGGGCGCTCGCCGACTCCTTCGACACGGTGACCGTTCTGGAGCGCGACGCGCTCGCGTCGGACACGACGACGCGCCGCGGCGTTCCGCAGGGCGTGCACATCCACGTGCTGCTGCCGTCCGGGTCCCAATTGCTGGAGCGGATGTATCCGGGACTGCTCGCGGACCTCGAGGCCGACGGCGTCCCGGTCGTGCGCAACCTGAACCGGATGACCTTCGCGCTCAACGACCACACGTTCTGCCGCGACGTCCCGCTGCCCGCGCCGCTGTACCTGGCCAGCCGGCCCTACCTCGAGGCGCAGGTTCGGGAGCGCACCCCCAAGAACGTGACGCCGCGTCAGGGCTTCGCGGAGGGCCTGTCGACCGACGGTGCCCGGGTGCGCGGCGTGCGTCTGGACGGGGGAGCGGAGCTCGCGGCCGATCTCGTGGTGGACGCGACCGGCCGCACCGGCCGCACGCCGACGTGGTTGGCGGAGGCCGGGCTGCCGGTACCGGCCGAGGACCGACTCGACGTGGACCTCGCCTACGTCACCGCGCACCTTTCGATGCCCGATCTGCCCGCCGACTTCGAGGTCGCGTTCGCGGCCGGGTCGAGCCCGCGGCGCCCGTGGGGCATCGGTCTGCTGCGCCAGGAGCGCGACCTGTGGCTGCTGACCGCGTACGGGTACGCGGGCCACCACCCGCCCACCGACCCCGACGGCCTGATCGCCCTGGCCAGGCAGGTCATGCCGGACCGCTGGGTCGAGGCAGTGCTCGGTGCCACCTGGCCCGAGCAGCTCCACCGCACCCGCTACCCGCAGGCCGTGCGTCGTCGATACGACCGCATGCGCGACCTGCCCGAGGGCCTCGTCGTGGTCGGCGACGCCCTGTCCAGCTTCAACCCGATCTACGGCCAGGGCATGACGCTGGCCGCCCTCGACGCCCACGCGCTGCGCAAGGCGCTGCGGGGACCGGACCAGGGCCTGGCCAGGCGGTACTACGCCGCCTCGAAGTCGGCGGTCGAGAACGCGTGGCAGTTGGCCTCCGGCGGGGACCTCGCCTACGACACGGTCCCCGGCCCGCGGCCGAAGCACCTGACCGTGCTCAACGGCTGGGTGGAACAGGTGCTGACCACCGTCGAACGCGACCCGGTGGTCGCGGCCGCGTTCCTCGACGTCGCCTGGCTGCTGGCCGCCCCGACCAAGCTGTTCTCGCCCGGGGTGGTGGCCCGCGTCGCGAAGGACGTCCGGGCCCGCCGCGCTAGCTGAGACGCCGGACCTCGACGAGGTCGAGCAGCGCGCCGATGCCCGGGTCGTGGTCCGGCTGCGGGGCGCCGGCGAAGACCAGGCGGGTGGTGGCGGAGGTCGCCGTCACCTCGAGCACCGTCCGGCGCCAGTAGGCGGCCTGCGAGGCCACCGGGTCCAGGCGCATGGTGCTGGTGCCGAAGACGACGTCGAAGGCGCTGCCGTGCAGGCCTCCGTTGGGGTTGGCGGAGTACAGGAAGGAGAGCCGGTAGGTGACGCCCGGCTCGGTCGCGACGTCCTGGTAGAAGCTCGACGGGGCGTCGGAGGCCAGTTCCGCGTACTGCGTGCCGCCGTTCTGGGGCGGGGAGTAGAGCTGGTTCTGGATCTCCATGCCGCGGCCGGTGGTCTCGGTCCAGCCGGGGATCGCGTCGAAGGTGCCGACGAATCCGGTCTGCGGGGCGCCCGGGTCCTCGAAGCTGCCGTTGCGCACGAGGTTCGGCGCCGTCGGATCCGGCTGCACGAGCGGAACGGCCATCTCCATCGAGCCCTCCTCGTAGGTGTCCTGCGGGGCCGCGGGAGCCGGGGCGGGAGCGGGAGCCGCCGGGGCCGGGGCCGGAGCGGCGGCGGGGGCCGGAGCGGGCGCGGGGGCCGGGGCGGGCGCGGGCTTCTCCTTGCCCACCACGGGGGAGAGCAGGCCGCGCACCGACGGGTCGCCACTGTCCGACGGGGTCGCGATGGCGGGCGAGACCGCGGTCAGCGCCAGTAGCACCGAGCCGGCGCCCGCCAACACCGCAACGTTCCGCCGACCGCGCAGACGACAGAGAGACAGACCAGCCATCGTGAACCCCCGAACATTTGTGACCGATGGTGCCCAAGTGACACAACGTGCCTGTCAGGTATCGAATCGGGCATACCGGTCGGCTGTCGAGCGCCGTTCACCCGTCCGGACGCACCCCCGCGCCGGGGAATTTCGAAGGTGACGCCTTCGGTTTTCGTCTTTGCGTGCCATTGCCGGCAGACTTGCCCGGTTCCGGTTCACGTCCGACGCATCAGTTGCGACGACCCGGGGCCACGAACCGCTGAGGAGCACACCGTGAAGTCCGAGATCCACCCCGCGTACCACGCGACCGAGGTCACCTGCACCTGCGGCGCCACGTTCTCCACGCGCAGCACCGCGAAGAACGGCGTCATCCACGCCGACGTCTGCTCGCAGTGCCACCCCTTCTACACCGGCAAGCAGAAGATCCTCGACACCGGCGGCCGCGTCGCCCGCTTCGAGAAGCGGTTCGGCAAGAAGGACAAGTAGCTCCACGGCGCCGGCGCCCCCGCTCTTCCAGCGGAGGGGCGCCGGCGTTTGTCGTTTCGTAGGGTCGGGTCCGCGAACGAGTCGAGCGCGAGCCGGTGCACCGTGGCCGGCGCGGGCGGCGAGTGAGCCGAGACAGCACAGCGGGGAGTCCTGGTGTTCGAAGCGGTCGAGGTTCTGCTCACGGAGCACGCCGAGCTCGAGAGGCAGATGGCGGACCCGGCGCTGCACTCCGACGCCGGCCTGGCCCGCAAGCTGGGCCGCCGGTACGCCGAGCTCTCGCCGATCGTCGAGGCGCACCGGGCGTGGACGCAGGCGGGCGAGGACCTCGAGGCCGCGGCCGAGCTCGGGGCGGAGGACGAGTCCTTCAAGGCCGAGATTCCGGGGCTCGAGGTTGCCCGCGAGGCGGCCGCCGAGCGCCTGCGGCACCTGCTGATCCCGCGGGACCCGATGGACGACAAGGACGTGATCGTCGAGATCAAGTCCGGCGAAGGCGGCCAGGAGTCGGCGCTGTTCGCGAGCGACCTGCTGCGCATGTACCTGCGCTACGCCGAGCGCCGCGGCTGGAAGACCGAGATTCTCGACAGCCAGGAGTCCGATCTCGGCGGGTACAAGGACGTCTCGGTCGCGGTGAAGGCCAAGGGCATTCCCGAGCCGGGCCACGGCGTCTGGGCCCAACTGAAGTACGAGGGCGGCGTCCACCGCGTGCAGCGCGTACCGGCCACCGAGTCCCAGGGCCGCATCCACACCTCCGCTGCCGGCGTGCTCGTCGTCCCCGAGGCGGAGGACGTCGACGTCGAGGTCAACATGGCCGACATCCGCGTCGACGTGTTCCGGTCCTCCGGTCCGGGCGGGCAGTCGGTCAACACCACCGACTCCGCGGTGCGGCTGACCCACGTGCCCACGGGCATCGTGGTCTCCTGTCAGAACGAGAAGAGCCAACTGCAGAACAAGGAGTCGGCGATGCGCATCCTGCGCGCCCGCCTGCTCGCCGCGGCCCAGGAGGAAGCCGACCAGGCCGCCTCCGACGTCCGCCGCAGCCAGGTGCGCACCGTGGACCGCTCCGAGCGCATCCGCACGTACAACTACGCGGAGAACCGGATCGCCGACCACCGGACCAACTTCAAGGCCTACAACCTCGACGCGGTGCTCGACGGGGACCTCGACGCCGTCGTGCAGTCCTGCATCGACGCCGACAAGGCCGCGGCGCTGTCCGGCCCGCAGGAGGACTAGGCGTGGGCACGGCTCCACTGGCGGCGACCGTCGCCGCCGCCGCCGAGCGCCTGGCTGCGGCCGATGTGGCCTCGCCGCGCTTCGACGCCGAGGAACTCGCCGCCTTCGTCCTCGGCGTCGAGCGCAGCCAACTCCCGCGCTACGACCACATCGACGCCGAGCGCTACGGCGCGCTGATCGAGGCGCGGGCGGCCCGTCGTCCGCTGCAGCACCTGACCGGGGTGGCCCACTTCCGGCACGTCTCGCTCGCGGTGGGTCCGGGCGTGTTCGTGCCGCGCCCGGAGACCGAGGTGATGGTGGGTCAGATCGTCGAGTACGTGAACGGCCTCGACTCCGCACTCGTGGTCGATCTCGGAACCGGCTCGGGGGCCGTGGCCCTCGCGATCGCCTCGGAGTGCCCGCGGGCGGTCGTGCACGCCGTCGAGGTCGACCCGGGGGCACACGAATGGGCCAGTCGCAACCTTGCCGGTTCCGCGGTCGTGCTCCACCTCGCGGACCTGGCCACGGCCCTGCCGGAGTTGGACGGCAGCGTCGACGTGGTGGTCAGCAACCCGCCCTACATTCCGCACGACGCCTGGGAATCGGTCGCCCTCGAGGCCCGCGACCACGACCCGTCGGCCGCGCTCTGGGGCGGCGGGAGCGATGGGCTCGACGCCATCCGCGCCGTCGAGCGTCGAGCCGCCCGTGCCCTACGGCCGGGGGGTCTGGTGGCCGTCGAGCACGCCGACGTGCAGGGGGAGTCCGCGCCGGCGGTGTTCCGAGCCGGCGGCCGGTGGCGCGCCGTGGCCGACCATCGCGACCTGGCCGGGCGCGATCGGTACGTAACCGCCTATCGCATATGACATGTTCCTCGGCGAGGCGCGCCGAGGAGACTGGCGGTTAACTGCGTGGACCGCCTACCGTTCCCTCCGATTCAAACGGCTCCACGCACCTGTTTCGGACGGCTCCACGCACTGTTGCGACGGCAGAGAGGCCTCATCGGTTATGTCGCAGTCCTTCGACTGCGCCGATCCCGGCGCTCGCACCGAGGGCCTCGCGGCCGCGGCGGCCGCGGTCGGACGGGGCCAGTTGGTCGTGCTGCCCACCGACACGGTCTACGGCGTCGGCGCGGACGCCTTCTCCGCGGAGGCGGTGGCCCGCCTGCTCGCCGCCAAGGGTCGCGGACGAGACATGCCGGTGCCGGTCCTGATCGGCTCCCAGCGGACGCTCGACGGCATCGCCGCCCTGGTGCCAGACGTCGCGCGCGACCTGGTCGCAGCCTTCTGGCCGGGCGCGTTGACCATCGTGTGCCACCAGCAGCCCTCGCTGCGCTGGGACCTCGGCGACGCCCGGGGCACCGTGGCCGTGCGCATGCCGGAACACCCGGCGGCGATCGAGCTGTTGCAGGCCACCGGCCCGCTCGCGGTCAGCAGCGCCAACGTCTCCGGTCGCCCGCCCGCGACCGACGTCGACGAGGCGCTCAAGCAGCTCGGCGACCTCGTGGAGGTCTACCTCGACGGCGGTCCGTGCCTGGACTCCGTGCCGTCCTCCATCGTGGACGTCACCGGCGAGCGCCCGCGCCTGCTGCGCGCGGGTGCGCTCTCGGCGGCGGCCCTGCGCGCCGTCGCCCCGGACCTGCAGGCGTCCGAGTGAGGCAGGACCCCTCGTTGACCCGACCGGGTCGATTCCGAGTGCTGTTCGTTTCCACCGGAAACGTCTGCCGATCGCCGCTGGCCGAGCGCATCGCCGAACAGCAGCTCACCCGCGCCCTCGGCATCGAGGCGGACCTGTTCCGGTGGGCCAGCGCCGGTACCTGGGGCCACGACGGCGCGCCGATGGAACCGAACGCGCGCACCGTTCTGCACGAGCGCGGCGCGCGCGAGGAGGGCTTCGTCGCCCGTGAGCTCGTTCACGAGCACGTCGTCCTCGCCGACCTGGTCCTGACCGGCTCCCGCGAGCAGTGCGGGCAGGTGCGCCTGTTCGACGGACACGCCGCCCGGCGGGCGTTCTCGATGCGGGAGTTCGCCCGGCTGGCGCGCCAGGTGCGTCCCGGGAGCCTTCCGGGCTCGGCCACGGCTCGAGCCCGGGGCCTGGTCGAACGTGTCGCGGACCTGCGCGACCGCGCCGGGCAGTCGCGGTCCTCCGACGACATCGCCGACCCCTACGGCGCTCCGCTGCACGTGTTCCGCCTCTGCGCGCAGGAGATCACCGAGTGCGTGGGGACGTTCGTCGCGCACGTTGCGAACTCCGACGGGGGCCGGATGCGCGAGGAACTGCTCGGCTAGGACGCGGCGTGGTGCCGGGACGGCCCGCAGGCCCGAAATAATGGGGGCGTGCGTGAGTACCTGCTCACCCTGCTCGTGGCGGCTGCCGCGACCTACCTGACCACCGGCCTGATTCGGCACTTCGCCGTCGGCGTCGGTGCGATGACCGAGGTCCGCGACCGCGACGTGCACTCGGTGCCGATTCCCCGCCTCGGCGGCATCGCCATGCTCATCGGCGTCATCGCCTCGGTCCTGGTGGCCTCCCAGCTGCCCTTCCTCGAGACCGAACTGTTCGCCAACTCCCGCGACCCGTGGGCGCTGGTCGTCGGCGGGATCCTGATCTGCCTTCTCGGCGCCGTGGACGACCGCTGGGGGCTGGACGCCCTGACCAAGTTCGCGGGTCAGGTCCTCGCGGCGGGCGTCATGGTCGTCATGGGCATCCAGATGACCTACCTGCCCGTTCCGGGGACGACCATCGTGCTGGACTCCACCTCGAGCATCCTGCTCTCGGTGCTGATCGTGGTGGCCACCGTCAACGCGGTGAACTTCGTCGACGGCCTCGACGGCCTGCTCGCCGGCATCGCCCTGTTCGCGGCGCTGGCGTTCTTCTCCTACACCTACCTGCTGGCCGTCGAGCAGGGCTTCGATCGCGCGCTGTCCCCGTCGCTGTTCTCCGCCGTGCTCGCCGGGATCTGTCTCGGCTTCCTACCGCACAACTTTTTCCCCGCGCGGATCTTCATGGGCGACTCCGGCTCGATGCTGATCGGGCTGATCCTCGCCGCGTCCACCGTCAGCTTCGCCGGGCAGATCGACTTCGGGGCCGTCGACGACAGCCAGAACCTCTCTCCGTTTCTGCTGCCGCTGCTGCTGCCCATCGCGGCGATCGCGGCGCCGTTCCTGGACATGATTCTCGCGATCGTTCGCCGCACCAGGTCCGGCCGTTCGCCGTTCGCGCCGGACAAGCTGCACCTGCACCACCGACTGCTGGAGATCGGCCACTCCCACCGCCGCGCGGTCCTGATCATGTACTTCTGGTCGGCGCTCATCGCGTTCGGCGTCGTCGGGCTCTCGCTGCTTTCCGCGGTCTCCTGGGTTCTCGCGGGACTGGCCGTGCTGACCGTGCTCGGCGTCGCCCTGTTGCGCGGGCCGCTGCGTGCGGTGCCGGTCGGCGGGTCGGACCTCGACACGTGAACGAGCGGGGAGACCTTCACCACACGCATTGGAGAATCTGCAGGCACTTGGTCGGGTTGTGACCGGAGCCTCCCCGCCCCGTGAAGAACGCAGTCACTGGCGGTGATAGTTTTCGGCGCGGACACCTGCCCGTGATCTTCGCCGGCGATCGTCCCTCGGCTCCGGCGCCGTTGTTTCGCGCTGTTGGGGTCCGGGCGAAATATCGACGGTCCCCCGGCACACCAGCCACCGGTCCCAGTTCGGAGTTCGTGACATGCGCCTTGCCCTCTACGCGCCCCTCGGGGTCGCGGGCACGACGCCGTCCGCTCCGGCGTGGCCGCCGGTAGCCGGGAGGTATGCCATGGAGCCTGCGCAGCAGCCCGCGGGAGACGACGAGCGGTCGCTACGCCAGACCGCGTTCGCACTGGCCGGCGTGGGCATGACCCTCGCGGTGGCCGCGGTCGGGGGAGCAGCGCTCGGCTGGTTCGCCGACAGCAGATTCGGTTCGACGCCGATCGGGATCCTCGTGGGTCTGGTCCTCGGCCTTGCCTGCGGAATCGTCGCCATCTGGCGCGACGTCCGCACCTACTTGGGCAACTGAGAGGTGAGCACCGTGGATTCGGAGCGTTCCGAGCTGTCGCAGGCGCCCAACGTGCGCCCGGAGCTGCAGCTGACCCAGAAGGAGAGCGTCGGCCTCGCGAAGGCGTCCTCCAGCTACAAGTTTGCGGTTCGCTTCGGCCTGATCGTCGGCGTCGTCGGACTGATCGGCGCGAGCGCGCTCGGCGAGTGGCGCATCGGCGTCTTCATCGTCGTCGGTCTGCTGCTCGGCTGGCTCAACACCTCGATGGTCGTTTCCTCCACCGCCAAGTTCGCGGTGTCCGGCTCCGTCGACAACGACAAGAAGAAGTTCGTCGCGTCGGCGGGCAAGCGGCTGGCGATCATCACCCTGATCGCCGGCTACGTCATGTTCGCCTTCCGCCCGGACGGTCTCGCCGTTCTGTTCGGCCTGGCGTTCTTCCAGTTCACCGTCATCGGCGCCAGCGCCGGTGTTCTCTTCCGTGAGGTCCGCCAAGGATGAACGACTTGCTGTACGCGGCCGAGATCGAGGTCGGTAAGCACCACAAGGTCGAGATCGCGGGCATCGTGTTCCACTACGACACGATCGTCACCACCTGCATTGCCGGTGCGATCGTGATCCTGATGGGCCTGTGGCTCGCCCGCACGGTGACCAGTGGGGTGCCCAGTCGCATCCAGCTGTTCTGGGAGGCCGTCGTCGGCTGGGTCCAGGGAGAGGTCAGCGCGTCGATGGGCAAGTCCTCGCCCTTCGTCGTCCCGCTGGCGGTGACCCTGTTCTTCTTCATCCTGTTCGCGAACTGGGTGGCGCTGCTGCCGGCCCACGAGTACCTGCCGCCGGCGACCTCGGATGTGAACCTGACCTACGCGCTGGCCCTGGTGGTCATCGTCTGGGTGCACATCAACGGCATCCGCAAGAAGGGCGCCGGCTCCTACTTCAGCCACTTCGTTCAGCCGTACAAGTGGCTCCTGCCGCTGAACGTGATCGAAGAGATCGTCAAGCCGTTCACGCTCGCGCTGCGACTGTTCGGCAACATTTTCTCGGGCGGCATCATGGTCGCCCTGATCGGCCTCATGCCGATGTACATCGCTCCTGTGCCGAACGCCGCGTGGAAGCTCTTCGACATGGCGATCGGCGTTATCCAGGCCTTCATCTTCGCTCTGCTGACGATCCTCTACTTCGGTATGGCGTCGGCTCAGCACAGCGAAGAGCACCACTAGTGCAGTCGGGGGGCTTCGCCTCCCGACGACCCCCGAAAGACGCCCCACCTGCTTGTCCCACGAACAACGACCGAACCGGGCCCCGTAAGACGGAAGCCCGCCGTATCGCACCAGCGAAGGATTGAGGAACCACATGGCAGCGGATCCCGCACTCGTCGAGTCGATCAAGGTGGCCGGTGGCCTCGTCGGCGGTGGCCTGGCGCTGGGTGGAGGCGCCATCGGCGCCGCCATCGGTGACGGTCTCGCCGGCTCGGCGACCATCTCCGGCGTTGCGCGTCAGCCGGAGGCGCAGAGCCGCCTCTTCACCATCTTCTTCCTCACCGTCGGTCTCTGTGAGGCCGCGTACTTCATCAACCTGGCCTTCATGGCCCTGTTCGTCTTCGTCATCGGAAAGTAAGTAGCCCTGTTGCGGCTGGCCTATGGAATTCTCGCGGCGGAGGAAGCTCCGGGTGGCGAGGAAGAGTCGGACGACATCTTCCTCATCCCCAACGCCACCTTCTTCGTCGAGCTCCTGCTCTTCCTGATCATCCTCGGGATCGTCTGGAAGTTCGTCGTGCCGCCCGTATCCGCGGCCATGGCGGCCCGAGCGGAGAAGCTTGCGAAGCAGGGTGCCGACGCCGAGGCGGCGGCGCGACTGCTGAACGAGTCCACGGAGGCCTACGAGGCGGCTCTGGCCGAGACCCGGTCGGAGGCGACGCGTTTG
Source organism: Sporichthyaceae bacterium (assembly GCA_052389435.1). Lineage (GTDB taxonomy): Bacteria > Actinomycetota > Actinomycetes > Sporichthyales > Sporichthyaceae > JBQTKD01. The sequence goes on from JBQTIB010000108.1 coordinate 17,857, forward strand.
CGCGAGCAGGCCCGTGCCGAGCACAAGGCGGTCGTGGACGCGGCCGCCGCCGAGGCTCAGGCCGAGGCGGACCGGGTCGTTGCCGCCGCTCGCGCCCAGATCCAGGGCGAGCGGGACGCGGCCGTGGCGCAGTTGCAGGCCCAGGTGGGCGAGCTGTCGAAGACGCTCGCCGGACGGATTGTGGGTGAGCCCGTATGACGGACGCCGTTCGGAACGACGCCGTGACCGCCGACCTGGTCGTCGCGGCCGGAGCCAAGGGCTCCATCATCGAGGGCATCGGCTTCGTCATCGTCGTCGCGGTCATCGCCCGGTACCTCGCCCCGGTCGTCGGCAAGGCGATGAAGGCCCGTCAGGAGGTCATCGCCAAGCAACTCGCCGACGCCGAATCGGCGGGCATGAAGCTGGCGGAGGCCCAGGCGGCCTACGACGCGGCGATCGCCAAGGCGAAGGCGGAGGCGGCGGAGATGCTCGCCGACGCCCGGTCCCAGCACGCGTCGATCGTCGCCGAGGCCGCGGGTGCCGCACGCGCCCGCGCCGAGGAGATCACCGCTCGTGCTCGGGAAACCCTGGAGGCCGAGCGCCTGCAGGCCGTCAAGTCGCTGCAGGCCGAGATCGCCGCTCTCGCGGTGGAGCAGGCCGAGCAGTCCGTGCACGCGTCGCTGGCCGACGACGCCCGGCAGCGCCGGGTCATCGATCGGTTCCTCACCGAACTCGAGTCCGGTCGAGTCGCCTCCGGTGAGACCACCTCGACTGGAGGACGTTCGGTATGAGAGGGGCAAGCCGCGCGGCACTCGCCGCGTCCATCGAGCGCTACGACTCGGTTGCCGGTGGCCTGGACTCACTCGGCCTCGACCGGCTCTCCGACGAGCTGTTCGCCGTCCTGCACGTCGTGGACGGCGAGGCCGGGCTGCGCCGCTCCCTGTCCGACCCGACCCGCGACGCCGCGGCAAAGTCCGACGTCGCCCGTGTCCTGTTCGAGGGCAAGATTTCGAGCGAGGCCCTCGGCCTGGTGCAGACGGTGGCCTCGCAGCGCTGGTCCCGTGGGTCGGAGATGGCGGACGCCGTCGAGTACCTCGCGGTCCTCGCCCAGGTCGGTCGCGCCTCCGCCGACTCCACGCTCGACGACCTCGAGGACGAGCTCTTCCGGTTCGGTCGCATCGTCGAGGCTCAGCCGGATCTGCGCGCCGCGCTGGCCAATGCCGCCGTGCCGGCGGACGGCAAGCGTCAGCTCGTCGAGTCCCTGCTCGGTGGCCGGGTCTCCGGCGCCACGGTCCGCCTGCTCGTCGAGGTGGCCACCAACCCGCGCGGGCGCAGCCCGGAGCGGGGCATCGCGGCCATCGGACGCATCGTCAGCGAGCGCCGCAAGCGCCTCGTGGCGCTGGTCCGCTCGGCGGTCGCGCTGGACGCGGGCGAGAAGGACCGCCTCGCGGCAGCACTCGCCGGCATCTACGGCAGCGAGGTCCAGATCAAGGCCGAGGTCGACCCGACCGTCGTCGGCGGTCTGACCGTGCAGGTCGGCGACGAGCTCATCGACGGCACGGTTGCCGGTCGCCTCGATCGGCTCAAGCGGCGCTTCGAGCGCTAACCCCACCCCCAGAACTTCTCGACAGCCTGCGCACGAACGAAGAGGGAGAACACGAAGATGGCCGAGCTTACGATCCGGCCGGAGGAGATCCGGGACGCGCTGGAGCGCTTCGTCTCGGGTTACACCCCGGACGCCCCGACCCGCGACGAGGTCGGCACTGTGGTCGAGGCCGGCGA
>JBQTIB010000109.1:0-74643 GCA_052389435.1 Sporichthyaceae bacterium
GCGCGACGTGCGACACGGCGATCCCGGTCCGGGCCTGCTGGTGGGCCAGCTGGCGGTACTCCGCGTGCATGAACGACACCGCGTCGTGCCCGCACAGGTCCTCCGGGGAGATCGCCCCGAGCACGGCACCGAGCTCGGGCCCCGGCGTCAACGACGCCAGGTAGTCCTCGAGCCGCAGCGGTCCATATTCCATGCCTGATTGTAAATCACATCGGCAAGAATATCGAGCATGTGTTCGAATCTCTGCGCGACCTCGACCACGCCTCGAACCCGCTGCGCCCCGAGCCGACACTCCGACGTCGGCAACGCCGACCACGACGGGCACCTCGTCGCACCCCGCACCCGACCAACGGACGGTGGGGAGTACCGCAACCCGAGACCACGCCGACCATCTCGTCCGAAGATCCCCGACCGCGCAGGCAGCCACTCCGCCGACAATCGCCGACACCGAAGGGGAAGTGCACCCTGCGGCCCTTCGAAGGTCGCCAGTGTCAGCCGAAACGGCTCCACAAACCGGACATTCCGGGCGCTCGAGCAACCACCGAGGATGACGTGCGCACATGCTTCTTGACGCGCCGTCAGGTTTCGATTAGTGGGCGACTACGGCGAGGGTGCCGGGGCCTACGTGGGCACCGACCGCGGCGCCGAGCTCGGCCACCTCCACATCGATCCCCGATCGTTCGCGCAATGTCGCCGCGAGAACGGCCGCTCGGTCCGCGGCGCCCAAGTGCTGGACGGCCAAGGCCGTGGGCGCGGGGATGCGAGACAGCGTCAGATCCACCAGACGATCCAGGGCCCGGGCGGACGTGCGGACCTTGTCGACCGGTTCGATGCGTCCGGCCTCGATGCCGAGGATCGGTTTGATGGACAGCGCCGCGCCCACCACGGCCTGAGCCGCGCCGATGCGCCCGCCGCGGCGGAGGTATTCCAGGGTGTCCACGTAGAACAGGACGGACGTCGCCCCTACGCAGGCCAGCACGGCAGCGGTCACGTCGTCGACGGCAGCCGCGCCATCGCCCGGGGCGCCTGCACCGCGCGCTGCCCCGTCGCGCGCGGCCGCGGCGGCACGGAGGGCGAAGCCCAGGCCCAGGCCGATGGACGCGGAGTCCACCACCCGAACGGGGACCGAGAAGTTGTCCGCGGCCGTGCGCGCGGCGCCGCACGTCCCGGACAGCGCCTCCGACAGGTGGATCGAGACGATCTCGGTCGCGCCGTTCGCGGCGAGTTCGTCGTAGGCGGCGCGCAGGGCGGCGGGCGTGGGCTGCGACGTCGAGACGCTGCGGCCGGCGCGCAGCGAAGCCACCAAATGATCCGCCGTCAGTTCCGCCTCGGACATGTCCTGCGCGTCGACCGCGACGCGCAACGGGACCACGACGATCCCCGCCGCCGCGGCCTCCTTGGCCGACAGCGCACAGGCGGAGTCGGTGACGATCCCGAGGGTCACTGCGGCCAGTTCGGCTTGCGCTTCTCGAAGAACGCCGTCATGCCCTCGCGGGCCTCGGGCGTCTCGGAGGACGAGGCCATGACCTCGACGGCGATCTCGTACGCGTCGGCCTCCGGCCGGTCGAGTTGGGCGTAGAGGGTGCGCTTCCCCCGGCCCTTGGCCGCCCGGCTGCCGCGGGTGCAGCGGGCGAGCAGTTCCTCGACGCGCGCGTCGAGTTCGGCGTCGGGGACGGCGTAGTTGATCAGGCCCCACTCGGCAGCGGTCGCGGCGTCGATCGGATCGCCGGAGAAGGCGAGTTCCATCAGCCGCTTGCGGCCGATGTTGCGGGCGACCGGGACGGCCGGGGTGTGGCAGAACCAGCCGCCCTTTCCGCCCGGCAGGGCGAAGCCGGCGGACTCCGCAGCGACGGCCAGGTCGCAGGAGGCCACCAGCTGGCAGCCCGCCGCGGTGGCGAGCGCGTGGACCCGGGCGACGACGACCTGCGAGACCGACTGAATCGTCTGCATGAGCGCGGTGCAGGTCAGCAGGAGCTCGCGGTTGCCGGCGTTGTCGCGCGCGAAGACGTCGGCGAAGTCGTGCCCGGCGCAGAACACCGGTCCGTTGCCCGCCAGGACGATCCCCGTCGCGTCGGTCTCCCCCGCCGCCCGGAACGCGTGCGTCAGTTCGAGCAGGTGCTCCTCGGACAGCGCGTTGCGCCGCTCCGGACGGTTCATCGTGATGCGGACGGTGTCGCCGTCGCGCTTGACCTGAATGAAGCGGTAGGAGTCCACAGGGGACCGCCAATCAGCCGGGGACGGCATTGTCCGGGGACAAAGCCGTCCGGAAACGCAGTTATCCGGGAACGATGTTGACGAGCTTCGGGGCTCGCACCACCACCGTACGCACTGGGCGCCCTTCGAGGAACGCGACGATCTTCGGGCTCGCCAGCGCGAGCTCCTGCAGCGCCGCGTCCGCGATGTCCGCGGGCACCTCGATCTTGTCGCGTACCTTCCCGGCCACCTGCAGCACGCAGGTCACCGTGTCCTCCACCAGCAGCGCCGGGTCGGCCACCGGGAACGAGGCGTAGGTCAGCGAATCGGCGTGGCCCAGCAGAGACCACAGCTCTTCCGCCAGGTGCGGCGCCAGCGGCGCAACCATGAGCGCCATCGGTTCGGCTGCCGCGCGCGGCAGCGTGCCGGTCTCCGCCACGACCTTCGTCAGATGGTTGGTGGCCTCGATCAGCTTGGCGATCGCGGTGTTGAACCGCAGGCCTTCCATGTCGCGGGTGACGCCGTCGATCGTCTTCGCGATCACGCGGGCCGTCGCGTCGTCGAGCGGCTCGTCGCTCACCCGCGGTTTGCCGGTCTCCTCGTCGACGACGGAGCGCCACAGCCGCTGCAGAAAGCGGAACGAGCCGACCACCGCACGCGTGTCCCACGGCCGGGAGACGTCCAACGGACCCATCGACATCTCATAGATCCGCAGGGTGTCCGCGCCGTACTCCGCGCACATCTGATCCGGCGTCACGGAGTTCTTCAGGGACTTGCCCATCTTCCCGTACTCGCGGTTGACGCCCTCGCCGTTGTACAGCCAAGAGCCGTCGGATTCCACGACCTCCTCCGCCGGCACGTAGACGCCGCGGGAGTCGGTGTAGGCGTAGGCCTGGATGTAGCCCTGGTTGAACAGGCGCCGGAAAGGCTCGGAGCTCGAGACGTGACCGAGGTCGAACAGGACCTTGTGCCAGAACCGGGCGTACAGCAGGTGCAGCACGGCGTGCTCGACACCGCCGACGTACAGATCCACGCCGCCGCAGTCGCCTGGAGTGCGCGGGCCCATCCAGTACCTCTCGACCTCCGGGTCGACGAATGCCTCGGTGTTCGTCGGGTCCAGGTAGCGCAGCTCGTACCAGCACGAGCCCGCCCACTGCGGCATCGTGTTGGTCTCGCGCCGGTACTCCTTGGGCCCGTCGCCCAGGTCGAGAACGACCTTCGCCCACTCGGTGGCGCGCGCCAGCGGCGACTCCGGCGTCGAGTTCGCGTCGTCGGAGGCGAACGTCCGCGGCGAGTAGTCCTCCACGTCGGGCAACTGCACCGGCAGCATCGACTCCGGCAGCGCGATCACGCCGTGCTCGTCGTAGACGACGGGGAACGGCTCGCCCCAGTACCGCTGACGGCTGAACAGCCAGTCGCGCAGCTTGTACTGCACGGTCGCCTCGCCGTAGCCCTTGGCGGACAGCCACTCGATCATCGCGGCCTTGGCCTCGTCCTTGGCCAGGCCGTTGAGCGAGATCTCGTCGTTTGCGGAGTTGATCGAGGCGCCGTCGCCGGTCCAGGCGCCGTCGGTCCAGTCCGCGGGCGGCGCGACAGTGCGGATCACCGGCAGGTCGAACGCCGCCGCGAAGGCCCAGTCCCGCTCGTCCTCGGCTGGGACGGCCATGATCGCGCCGGTGCCGTACCCGGTCAGGACGTAGTCGGCGATGAACACCGGGATCTCGGCGCCGTTGACCGGGTTGATCGCCCGGGTCCCGGTGAATACCCCCGTCTTCACCTTGGCGTCGGCCTGCCGTTCGACGTCGGACTTCGCGCCGGCGGCCAGCCGGTAGGCGGCGACGGCCTCCGCGGGCGTCGCGGCGCCGCCGGTCCACGCGGCCGGCGTGCCCTCGGGCCAAGCCGCGGGGGTCAGCGACTCCACCATCGGGTGTTCGGGCGCCAGCACCATGTAGGTCGCGCCGAACAGCGTGTCGGGGCGGGTGGTGAACACGACGATCGGCTCGGCCTGGCCCGGCACCGCGAACTTCACCCGCGCACCGGTCGAGCGACCGATCCAGTTGCGCTGCATCAGCTTGATGGCCTCGGGCCAGTCCAAGCCGTCCAGGTCGTCGATCAGGCGGTCGGCATAGGAGGTGATGCGCATCATCCACTGGCGCAGGTTGCGCTTGAAGACCGGGAAGTTGCCCCGCTCGCTCCGACCGTCGGCGGTGACCTCTTCGTTGGCAAGCACCGTTCCCAGGCCCGGACACCAGTTCACCGGGGCGTCGGACAGGAACGCCAGGCGGTGGTCGTCGATCGCCGCGCGACGCTGACTCTCCGTCAGATCGCTCCACGCAGTGCCGTCCGGGGTCGGACGGGACCCGTCTTCGAACGCGGCGACCAGCTCGGCGATCGGCCGGGCCCTGTCGATGGAGGTGTCGTACCAGGAGTTGAAAACCTGCAGGAAGATCCACTGGGTCCAGCGGTAGAACTCGACGTCGGTCGTCGAGACCGAGCGGCGCGGGTCGTGGGCCAGGCCCAGCGCGCGCAGCTGGCGACGCATGTTCGCGACGTTCGCCTCGGTCGTGACGCGCGGGTGCTGCCCGGTCTGCACCGCGTACTGCTCGGCGGGCAGGCCGAAGGCGTCGTAGCCCAGTGCGTGCAGGACGTTGTGCCCGGTCATGCGCTTGAAGCGCCCGAACACGTCGGTGCCGATGTAGCCCAGCGGGTGGCCGACGTGCAGGCCCGCGCCGGAGGGATAGGGGAACATGTCCAGGACGTAGAGCTTTTCTCGGCCGATCGCCGAGGGGTCGCCGAGCGGACCGGTCGGGTTGGGCGCGTTGAACGTGCCCTCCCGCTCCCAGCGGTCCTGCCACTCCCCCTCGATCCGCGCCGCGAGGTCCGCGGTGTAGCGGAAGGCGGGTGCGTCCGACGTGCTGGTGTCGCCCTGAGTCATGGTCCTCGATCTCTCTTGGTTCGGCACTCGCAGCGTATCGGCGCCGCCTGCCTGGGTAGCGGCACGACGACAGCCAACGCAAGGAGGTTTCGCGATGCCGAACCCGTCGATCAAGGACGAAGAGCTCTACGAGAAGCTCCGCGAGGAGGGCAACAGCAAGGAGAAGTCCGCCCGGATCGCCAACGCCGCGGCCGCGCAGGGCCGGGACAAGGTGGGCGCCCGAGGCGGCCACAGCGGCTCCTACGACGACTGGACCGTCGAAGACCTCCGCAGGCGTGCGGCGGAACTCGACATCGAGGGCCGGTCGTCGATGAACAAGGACGAGCTAGTCGACGCGCTGCGGAACCACTAGCGGGCGAAGTCCACGCGCACGACTCCGGGCCACACGGCACTGGCGAGCGGCACGTGCCGGACCACGGCGTAGGCGCCGCGGAGCGGGGCCGGGAAGCCGGGTGGATCGACGATCGAGACGTCCGCGACGGTGGGCCGCGCGCGCAGAATCTGCCGGAGCCGTCGGGTGTCCACGCCCCACGGCATCGGCGGCGCCTCGTAGCCGCCGGGCTGCTTCAGCCTGCCGCGGACCGACAGCGCGCTGAACCACGGCGGGACGGTGTCGAAGGCCATGACCCCACCGGGAAAGCGCGCCGCACAGGCCAGGATCAGCCGGCGCACCTCCGCCGGCGGCAGGTACATCAACAGGCCCTGCGCGATCACGACCACGCGATCCGCCGAGCCCACCTCGTCGAACCACCCGAGGTCGAGGGCCGATCCGGCGAGCAGGCGCCGCCGCGGCGGGTCGGCGGGCAGCAGCGCCTCGCGAACGGCGGCCGTCGACGGCAACTCGACAGTGAGCCAGCGGACGGTGCCGTTGTCGACGCGCCAGAACTGCGTCTCCAGGCCCTCGCCCAGGACGACGACCGTCGCGGCCGGATCCTCGCGAAGAATGGAGAGAACGACGCTGTCGAACATCAGCGCCCGCATCCCGATCAGCCGCGCAAAGGCCGCAGTCTCGGTCCCGAACCGGGCGGCGAAGTCGAAGTCGAGCGCGTCCACGATCTCGAGCGCCTTCGGGTCCTGCAACCGGCCACCGCGAGCGGCATCCTGCGCGCGCGCCCACAGGGTCCAGAGCGTGGTTTCGGGGACCCCGTCGAGTTCCGGGCGAATCACCTGCGAACGAAGACGTCGCCGGTGTGGTTGTCGTCCCCCGGAACGAGGTTCTCGGCGTCGGAGACGAACGCCGTGCGGGTCCCGTCCTCGCTGATGGCCGGGCCGTAGGACAGCCCCGCGCCCTCGTCGCCGAGATCGCCGACGCTCATCCGGGTGGTCTTGCCCGCCGCGAGGTCCCGGACGAAGACGTCCCGCTGTTCGTTGCGGTCCCCGGGCACGAGGTTGTCGGCGTAGGAGACGTAGACGACGTACCGGCCGTCCCCGCTGATCGAGGGCGCGTAGCTCTCCCGCACGCCCTGAACGCCGGCGTCGGAGACGCTGACCATCTCGGTGCGACCGGTGAGCATGTCGTGGACGAACACGTCGGAGGCGCTGTTCGCGTCGGTGCCCGAGCGTTGCAGCGGGTTGAACATCTTCGGCGTCGCCTCGGGCAGGGGGTCCACGTTCGTCAGGGAGTAGGCCATCGACTCGAAGGCGACGTACCGGCCGTCGGCGCTGATCGAGGCCGCGTCGCTTTCGTGGTTGGACTCCCCGCCGACGCTGTTGACGCTCGCCCGGCGAACGGTCTGGGTCTGCCGGTCCCGCACGAAGACGTCGTCGCGCTGGTTGGTGTCGCCGACGATCAGGTCCGACGCGGCCGAGGTGAACGCGACGAAGCGCCCGTCGCGGCTGATCGCCGGGGCGCCGCTGTTTCCGTGCCCGGCACCGTAGACGCCCTGGCTGATCAACTCGATGTCGCCGGTCTCGCGGCTCCAGACGTAGACGTCGCTCTGGTCCCCGCCCCCCGGACGCATGTCCGGGGCGTTGGACTCGAACGCGACGTGCCTTCCGTCGGCGCTGATCACCCCGTATCCGCTGTTGCCGTGGGCTTCCTCGTGGTTGGCGACGCGGGTGCTGATCCGGGTGGTCTTCCCGGTCTTCGCGTCGTGGAGGAAGACGTCCCCGCGTCGATTCGTGTCGCCCGGTACGAGGTCGTCGGCCCAGGAGTCGAACACGACGTACCGGCCGTCGCCGGAGATCGAGGGGTTGAAACTGTCGCCGCGGGACTGGCGGCCGCCGCTGGCGACCGAGACGCGCTTGGTCTTGCCGGTACGGGTGTCCCGGAGGAACACGTCCTGGCGGCGGTTGGTGTCACCGCGGACGAGGTTGGTGGCCTCGGACGCGAACGCCACCCACCGACCGTCGGCGGAGAGCACCGGGGTGTAGCTGGCGTCGTCGGCCTCGCGCTCGGCGACGGCGAGGGTGACGCGTTCGGTGCCGTGCTCGGCTCCCGGCACCGCCGCGGCGCCCGACGCGCCGAGCACCGCCCCGACGCCGACCGCACCGGCCGCGAACGCACGAACCCACCGACGCGGGTGCGTTCGGCGGGTCATCGCTTCACTGTACGCCCGCGTTCGCGGTGGTTTGCAGAGGCACGACGTGTGAGGAAGCAGACGGCCCGCCGAGGGTTGAGAGCGCCCCCTCAGAGCCGCAGGAAAACGTCTTCGGAGCCGTTGGCGTCGTCGGCCACGAGGTTGTCGGCCTCGGAGGCGAAGACGGTGCGTTCGCCGTCCGCGCTGATGGCGGGGGCGTAGCTCAGCCCGGTGGCCGGCGAACCGTCGTAGCCGACGCTGAGCAGCGTCGTCGTTGCGGCGTCGAGGTCGCGAACGAAGACGTCGCGCTGCTCGTTGGTGTCCCCGGCGACGAGATCCTCGGCGTAGGAGGCGAACGCGATCCGTCGGCCGTCGGCGCTGATCGCGGGTCCGTAGCTCTCGCGCCGGCCCGGGCCGTGGGTGAGGGCCACGCTGACCAGTTCGGTGCGACCGGTGAGCATGTCGTGGACGAAGACGTCGCTCGCGCCGTTGGGGTCGGTGTCGGACTCGTGGAACGGGTCCCACATCTTGGGCCAGGCATCCGGCAGTGGGTCGAGCGTGCTCAGCGAGTAGGCCTGGGACACGAACGCGACGTACCGCCCGTCGGCGGAGATCGCGGCGTTGTCGCTGTCGTGGTTGGACTCTCCGCCGACGCTGTTCAGACTGACGCGCCGGGTGAGGTCGAGTTCGCGGTCCCGCAGGAAGATGTCTTCGCGTTCGTTGGTGTCGCCGGGCACCAGATCGGGCGAGGAGGAGGTGAAGGCGACGAACCGGCCGTCGTGGCTGATCGCCGGCGCGCCGCTGTCCCCCGAGCCGGTGCCGTGCATCCCCTGGCCGACCCACTCGGTTCGCTCGGTCTCGCGATCCCAGACGAACACGTCGACGTGGCCGGCGCCGCCCGGGCGCATGTCGGGGGCGCCGGACTCGAACGCGACGAACCGTCCGTCGCCGCTGACGACCGGGTTGCCGCTGGTCCCGTGGGCCTCTCCCCCGTCCAGGCGGGTGCTGACGCGACGGGTTTCGCCGGTGCGGCGATCGTGGAGGAACACGTCGAAGCGTCCGTTGCGGTCGCCAGGGACGAGGTTGTCGGCGAAGGAGTCGAACGCGACGAAGCGCCCGTCGGCGGAGATGGAGGGATTGAAGCTCTCGTGGTTGGCCTGCACGCCGCGGGAGTCGACCGAGACGCGCACCGTCGCGTTCGATCCGGTGTCGCGCACGAAGATGTCGCGGCGGCCGTTCGTGTCGCCGGGTACGAGGTTGTTCGCCTCGGACACGAAGGCCACCCACCGGCCGTCGGCGGACAGGGCCGGGGTGAAACTCGAGGCGTTGCCCTCGCGGTCGCCTCCGTCGACGGACAGCCGCGCCGTTCCGTGCGGCGCCGCCTCGGCGTGGCCGGGGGAAAGGTTGACCCCGGCGACGGCAACCAGCGCCGCCAGGCCGGCGGTGGCCCATCGGTTGGTTCGGCGACGCGGAGTCACATTTCGACGGTACGACCGGATCGAGGGCCGTGGGCTGTGACAAATTTCGAGGCGATATGTCGATCACATTCGAGTTTGCCCGGACGCGAGGGCGCCCATCCGTCGCCGCCCGCCCAGGACGAGCAGAAAATACGTGGTGGCAAGGCTTGCGGCGCAGATTCCGAGCGTCCCGAAGCCTCCGCCTTCGACGATCACCCCCGCCGCGACCCCGCCGGCGGCGCCGCTGACGTTCATAACGACATCGGAAAGTCCCTGGGCGCGGGCGCGGTCGGCGATCGCGAGCGACTCGGTCAACAGGACCGACCCCGCGATCAGTCCGCAGCTCCAGCCGGTGCCCAGCAGCACCAGGCCCACCCCGAGCAGCGCGGGCTGGTCCCGGCCCGCGGACCCGCACACGACGCCTGCGACGACCATCAGGGTCGCGGCCGCCGCGAGGATCGACCCGGGGCCGTGGCGGTCCGTCAGATAGCCGAACAGCGGGCTCAGCGCGTACATCCCGGCGATGTGCACGCTGATCACCAGGCCGACGACCGCGACGCCGTGGCCGCCGTGGCCCAGGTGGACGGGCGACATCGACATGACCCCGACCATCAGCAGCTGGAAGACGGCGAGGCCGCCCAACGCGAGCCGGGCGGCGGGCACGCCCAACACCGCACCGGCCGAGGAGCGTCGCGGTCCCGCCACGACGGCCGGGGGCGCAGCCAGTGCCCGGGCGCGCAGCAACGGATCGGGACGGAGCGCGAGGGTCACGACCGCGGTGGCGACTGCGAAGGCGACCGTGCAGCCGAGGAAGGGTCCGCTCGCGGTCGGCAGGCCGAGGGCTCCCGCACCGCGGCGGGCGAGGACCGCGAGGTTCGGGCCGAGCACGGCGCCGACGGTGGTGGCCCACAGCACGACGCTCAACGCGCGGCCGCGGCGATCGGCCGGGGCGAGGTCGGTGGCGGCGAAGCGCGAGGCCATGCCCGCGGCCATGCCGGCGCCGAAGACCGCGAGTCCGGCCAGCAGCAGCGGCCACGCCTGAATGCCGACGGCGAGCGCGCACGTGCCGGTGCCGAGCCCGCCGAGGGCGTGCCCGAGGGCGAGCGAGGGCCGCCGTCCGAGGCGGTCGGCCACCCGGGCCAGGGCCCACGCCGAAACGGCCGCGCCGATCGAGGCGCTGGTGAACGCCGCGCCGCCGATCACGTCGGAGCCCGACAGCCGCGCCGCCTCGAGGCTGGCGACGGCAAAGCCGAGTCCCACGGCCACGCCGCCGAAGGCCTGCGCGATCGCCAGCACCCGCAGGACTCGACGCTGCTCCGCCTCGATCGCGGGCATCGCGGCGACGGCCATGTGCGCATCCTCGCCTACCCGCCCTCGAGCGGTTCGAGGCGTACGCCTCACGTCGGCGTCGCCGGCTGCCGATAGGCCGCCGACGCGCACTCGCGAGGTCGACGACGACGCGCCCACGGCGCTGAAGGAACGGGCGGTATGCAGCGCATCGGTCGGTTCGGCGCAGGACTCGTCCTGGTCCTGGGCCTCGCCGTGATCGTCGGCTGGTACGCCGATCTGCCGGCCCTGACGAGCGTCGCACCGGGGTACGCAAGCATGAAGCCGAACAGCGCGCTGTCGCTGGCCACGTTGGGCCTGTGCCTGCTCCTGCCCGCGTGGCGCTGGGCGCCGGTGGCCGCGGCCGCCGCCGTCGTGCTGGGCCTCGACACGCTGTCGAAGGACGTTGCGGGCGTCGGCCTTCCCTTCGACGGTCCACTGCCCGGAATCGACCTCGGGTCCGAATCGCCGCTGATGGCCGTGTCGACCGCGACCGCGGTCGTGGCCCTCGGGTCGGCGGTCGTCCTGCACAGGCCGTGGGCCAAGCGCGTGCTCGCCATGACCGCCTTCGCCATCGGCTACCTCGGTTTGATCGGCTACCTGTACGGCGTCTCCTCGCTGTACTCCGTCGGCGGCTACGCGAGCATGGCGGTGCACACCGCCGCCTGCGTGTGCCTGCTGTCCCTGGCGATGCTGCTGCAGGACCCGGACCGGGGCCTGGTCGGCCTGCTCCGGGACCGCGGCAGCGCCGGCGCGCTGGCCCGTCCGATGGTGCCGTTCCTGCTGATCGGCCCGGCGGGGCTGGGCTGGGCAACGCTGTGGATCCAGCGCGAGGGGTGGATCGACACCGAGTTCGGCGTGGCGCTGCTGGTGACCGGCATGACCGTGCTCGGCGGGGCGATGACCTGGCGTTCGGCCCTGCGGCTGCGCGCTGCGGACGGCCGGGAGTCGGTGGCCCGCGAGGCCCTCCTGGCGAGCAACCGCGACCTCGAGGGTGCGGTGGCCGCCCGCACCCTGGAGCTGGACCGGGCGGCGCAGCGGCTGCAGTCCATCGTCCGGCTCGCGCCGGTGGGCATCGTCGAGTTGGACGCCCGGGGCCGGTTGACGACGTGCAACGAGCAGTGGACGGTGCTCAGCGGGCTGGACCTGGAGGCCTCCCGCGGCGAGGGCTGGGCGCAGGCGGTGCACTTCGAGGACGTCGAGACCGTACGTGCCGGGTGGGCGAGCTGCGTCGAGTCCGGGTCGGTGTACGACGCGACGCTGCGCTTCGTCACCCCGCGGGGCCGGATCAACCGCGTCCACGCGCGGACCGCTCCGTTCGTCGAGAACGGCGTCGTCACCGGGCATCTGGGGACGGTCTCCGACGTGACCGTGCTGCACGCGGCCGAAGAGCGCTTCCGCCGCCTGCTGGAGGCCGCCCCGGACGCGATGCTCGGCGTCGACGCCGACGGCACGATCCGCATGGTTAACACCCAGACGGAACGGCTGTTCGGCTACGAGGCCCGCGACCTGCTCGGCAGCCCGATCGAGATCCTGATCCCGGACCGCTTCCGTGCGCGCCATCCGCAGTACCGCAGGGGCTACGTGGAAGACCCGCGGGTTCGGCCCATGGGCGCCGGCACCGAGCTGATGGCTCGTCGACGCGACGGCACCGAGTTCGCCGTCGACGTGTCGCTGTCCTCGTTGGACACCGACGACGGACTGCTCGTCCTGGCCGGCGTGCGGGACATCTCCGAGCGGACCCGCATCGACGCCGAACGCGCGCAGCTCGAGGCGAACCTCGCCGAGGAGAAGCTCAACACCGAACGCGCCAGGCTCGAGGCGCAGCTGCACCAGTCCCAGCGGCTGGAGAGCCTGGGCCAGCTCGCGGGCGGGGTCGCCCACGACTTCAACAATCTCCTCGCGGGGATCATGAACTACGCGGGCCTGGTCTCCTCGACGTTGACCGAGGAGATCGAGCGCCGTGGCTTCGGCGAGGAGGAGGCCTTCGCGACGCTCGTGGAGGACGTCGGGGAGATCACCGCCGCCGCGAAACGGGCCGCGGCCCTCACCCAGCAGCTGCTCATCTTCGGCCACCGCGAGGTGATGAAGCCGGAGGTGATCGATCTGAACAGCGTCGTGACGGACATGGAGAAGCTGCTCGCACGGACGATCGGCGAGCACGTCCAACTCCTCACCTCGATGGCGCCGGATCTGCCGCGGATCTTCGCCGATCGCGGTCAGCTCGAGCAGGTCCTGATGAACCTGGCCGTCAACGCCCGCGACGCCATGCCCGAGGGCGGACGCCTGCAGATCGGGACCTGCGCGGTCGAGTTCCCCGACGCCGACGCCCCCGACGGACTGCTCCGCCTTCCCGCCGGCGGCTTCGTCCAGTTGACCGTGTCGGACACCGGGACGGGCATGGCCAAGGAGGTGGCCGCGCGCGCCTTCGAACCCTTCTTCAGCACCAAGCCGAAGAGTCAGGGCTCCGGTCTCGGGCTGGCCACCGTCCACGGCATCGTCACGCAGGCGGGCGGGCGGCTGTTCATCTACTCCGAGCCCGGCCTGGGCACCACGATGCGGGTCATGCTCCCGGTGACCGCGGAGGTCTCGACCCCGGCGCCGGACGGCGCCGCCGACCGAAAGCGCAGCACCCTCGGACACGGGGAGACGGTCCTGCTCGTCGAGGACGAGGACATCGTCCGCATCCCGGCCCAGCGCATCCTGTCCAGAAGCGGGTACCGGGTCCTGTCGGCGGAGGGCACGGAGCAGGCCCTGGACCTGGCCGCCGCACACCCCGGCGACATCGACCTGCTGCTCACCGACGTGGTGATGCGCGGACGCTCCGGCAAGGAACTCGCCGACGAACTCCTCCGGCTGCGACCGGAGGTCAAGGTGCTGTTCATGAGCGGCTACAGCGAAGACGTGATCGTCCATCAGGGCGTTCTGGAGGAGGGGGTGGTCCTGGTCGAGAAGCCGTTCTCGGCCGACGCCCTCCTGCTCAAGATCCGCGACGTGCTCGGCGGCGTCGTCTGACCGCCGATCGGTCTACCGGCCGCGTCGCCGTTCCCCATTCCGGCAAGACATCTGCACCCGACGGAGAGGCTGGCACCGTGAAAATTCTGCTGATCGAGGACGACCCGGTCGTGTCGCGGACCACGGTCCGGATGCTGCGGGCGAGGAACTACGAGGTGGCGACGGCACCCGATGCGATCGCGGCGATCTCCACCGCCCGCGCCGAGTGCCCGGACGTCGTCGTGCTCGACCTCGGCCTGCCCGGAGGCGGCGGCCTCGCCGTCCTGGACCGGCTCCGCGGGCTGCCCGTCACCGCCGCGACCCCGGTCCTGGTCGTCACCGGCGGCGCGACGCCCGAGCAGCTCAAGCGCCTCGAGGAGGGTGGGGCGAGCACCGTGCTCACCAAGCCGGTCGACGCCGACGACCTCGTCGCGGCGATCGAGAAGGTGTTCGCAGCGGAGGTGTGAGCCCTGCCGCGTCAGCGGTCGTCGGCGAGCACGGGCTCGGGCAGGGTGCCCGCGTTGTGCTCGGCGATCGCCCAGCGGTGGGAGCGCTGCGCCAGCAGGCTCCACGAGCAGTTGGACAGCACGCCGAGCGCGCTCCAGTGCTCGGGCGGCAGGCCGCACATCGAGCCGATCAGCACACGCCCGGAGCCGCCGTGGGTGACGGCGATCAGGGTGTCGTCGGGGCCGAGTTCGGCGAGGGCGGCGCGGGTCGCGGAGACGGCGCGCTCGGCGACCTCCTGCATGCTCTCGCCACCGCCGCGGCGTTCGAGGTCCCCGCGAAGCCAGGCCTCCTCCTCCCCGGGGAAGCGCTCGGCGACCTCCTCGCGGGTCAGGCCCTGCCCGGTGCCGAGGTAGGTCTCGCGCAGCCCGGAGTCGAGCTTGACCTCGAGCCCGGTGAGGGCGCCGAGTTCGGCGGCGGTGGCGGCGGCCCGCGCCAGGTCCGAGGCGACGATCGCCGCCGGCTTGAGCCCGGTGAGGATGCGCGCGGCGTTCCGCGCCTGCTGCACGCCGACCTCGTCGAGTGCGACGTCGCTCTGCCCCTGGAAGCGTCCGGCCAGGTTCCACTGCGTCCGGCCGTGCCGCCAGACGACGATCCGCTGCCCCATCAGCCGGTCGCGAGGGGTCCGTCGCGCCCGACGCGCACGGACTCGGGCAGTTCCACGGTCGGGCAGTCCTTCCAGAGCCGCTCGAGCGCGTAGTACAGGCGGTCTTCGGTGTGCTGGACGTGGACGACGAGGTCGCCGTAGTCGATCAGCACCCAGCGCCCCTCGCGCTCGCCCTCGCGGCGGATGGGACGCTCGCCGATCTCCTTGAGCTTGTGCTCGATCTCGTCGACGATCGACTTCACCTGACGGTCGTTGGACGCCGAGCAGAGCAGGAAGATGTCGCAGATCACCAGCTGTTCGCTGACGTCGAAGGCGAGGATGTCCTCGGCCAACTTGTCGGAGGCGGCAACCGCGGCGGCCACGGCAATCTCCACGGCGCGTTCGGTAGCGGTCAACGCGAGTCCTCTAGCTGGGTCGATGTCACTGCCCCAGTCTCCCACGTCCGATCGTCACGGCCACATCCGCGCCGAAGGGCACGTCCCCGCCGATCCGCACCACGTCCGCCGGCAGCCCGAGCAGGTCCGCGACGTCGGCGCCGAGCGCCTGCGCGTCCGGCGTGCCGGTGCGCACGACCACAGCGGAGGCGGCGCCGGCCGCAGCCGGATCCCCGGTGAGGAACTCGTAGCCGGCGCCGAGAACGTCGGCGCGGACGTCCGAGGGCTTCACCGCCTCGCCGGCGGCGATGGACACGGCGATCCGCGGGGTCGCGTCCGACCGTCCGGCGCCGGGTTCGCCGCCCAGCACCTCGCGCACCACCGCGCCCGCCGACGTGGCGTCGAGGCGCGTGCCGGAGGCGTCGACGGGCAGCGGCGCCACGCGCAGCCCGCCGCCGGCACTCTCCCGGGAGAGCCCGCTGAGCACGGCGGCCAGGCGCGCGACGGGCAGCCCCGGGGCGTCGAGTACGCCGAGGTCGGTCAGGAGTTCGTTGCCTGCGGAGAAACCCGTGGGAAAGCCCGCGACCAGCGCGCCGAGCACCTCCCCCGTCCCGGCCGAGCTCGCGGAGATCCGGGCGAGGGCCGCGCTTCCGGTGAGCGTGCTGCCACCCACCCGCACTCCGCCGAGCCGGTCCACCAGGGTGGCGAAGTCCTGTTCCGGCAGCACCCAACTGCCCACGAGCGCGACGCCGAGCAGTTCCCCGAGCGCCTCGCGGGACAGCGTCGGCCCGGCCTCGGCGAGGGCGCTGGCCACCGTCGCCGCGGCGGTGCCCTCGACGGGCAGGCCGAGGGTGGCCGGCACCGGAACCACCGCGGCGCCGACCTTCCCCCGTCGATCCCGCAGCAGCACCGCGGTAGCCGCGGCGCCGTCGGAACCCTGCACCTGCATCAGCAGCGCGACCCGGTCCGCGCCGAGTGCCTCGTCTCCGGTGTCGGCGGCTCCGCCGCCGCCCCACGGCCGCCACAGCCGCGCGCCGACGACGACCGCGACCACCACGAGAAGCACCCCGCCGAGCACCAGTCGTTCGCGCCGGGCGGCGCGGCGATCGGCGCGGTCCCCGGCCCGGGAGCGGACGAACTGGAGCCACCCGGCGGTTTCCTCGTCCTCGCGGGCTCGTTCCCGCGCCTCGGCCTCTGTCGGCTCCGCGTCGCTAATCGGTCCGGCTCCTCACGTGTCCGTTCACGTGTAGAGCCCACGCTTGGCGATGTAGCGGACGACGCCGTCGGGTACGAGGTACCAGATGGGCCGGCCCTGCGCGACGCGCGCGCGGCAGTCGGAGGAGGAGATGGCGAGCGCGGGGATCTCGACGAGGCTGACCTTGCCCGCGGGCAGGCCCGGGTCGGCCAACCGGTGTCCGGGGCGGGTGCAGCCGACGAAGTGCGCGAGGCCGACGAGTTCCGCCGCGTCGTGCCAGCCGAGGATGGCGCCGAGGGCGTCCGCACCGGTGATGAAGAAGATCTCCGCGTCCTCGCCGCGGCTCGCGCGCAGGTCCCGCAGGGTGTCGATCGTGTACGTCGGGCCGTGGCGGTCGACGTCGACGCGGCTGACCGAGAAGTTGGGGTTCTCCGCGGTCGCGATGACCGTCATCAGATACCGGTCCTCCGGATCCGAGACCGCGCGATCGCTCTTCTGCCACGGGCGACCGGTCGGGACGAAGACGACCTCGTCGAGGCCGAAGCGGTCCGCGACCTCGCTGGCGGCCACGAGGTGGCCGTTGTGGATCGGGTCGAACGTTCCGCCCATGACGCCCAGGCGAATGCCGTCGGACCCCATGGAGGACGGGTCAGCGGTCCCTGTTGAAGGCCAGCGTGACCAGCAGGCACACCACCAGCGCCATGAACACCGCGACGCCGACGAGCACGTGGTTGTGGTCCGCGTGGGGGGCGCCGAGGCCACCCTTCTGGGTTTCCTCGGCGAGCTTTGCCAGGGCCAGGCTGATCATGCTCGGTGCTCCCACGCAGGTCGGGTCGGTGCGGTTCGGGGGTCAGTTTCTCACGAACCGGTTCAGCCGCGGATGTGACCCTCGCCGGTGACGACGTACTTCGTCGAGGTCAACTCCGGCAGGCCCATCGGGCCGCGCGCGTGGAGCTTCTGGGTGGAGATGCCGATCTCGGCGCCGAAGCCGAACTCGCCGCCGTCGGTGAACCGGGTGGAGGCGTTCACGACGACCGCCGCGGCGTCGACGGCCGCCACGAACCGCCGGGCCGCAGCCTGCGAGCGGGTGACGATGGCCTCGGTGTGGCCGCTCCCGTGCTCGCGGATGTGGGCGATCGCGTCCTCGAGCGAGGCGACCACACCGGCGGCGATGTCGAGGCTGAGGAACTCGGTGTCCCAGTCCTCCGCGGAGACTGCGACGACCTCCGGACCCCCGAGGCGTGCGAACTCTTCGTCGCCGTGCACGGTGACGCCTGCGGCTGCCAGCGCCGCGACCGCCTGCGGCACGAAAGCCTCGGCCACGTCCCGATGGACCAGCACCGTCTCGGCGGCGTTGCAGACGCTGGGCCGCTGGGCCTTGGCGTTGACGAGGATCTTCGCGGCGACTTCGAGGTCGGCGTCGGCGTCGACGTAGACGTGGCAGTTGCCGACGCCGGTCTCGATCACCGGGACGGTGGACTCCTCCACGACGGTCCGGATGAGGTTCGCGCCGCCGCGCGGAATCAGCACGTCGACCAGGCCCCGGGCGCGCATGAGGTGCTTCACCGAGTCGTGGCTGTCGCCCGGTACGAGCTGCACGCTGTCGGCCGGAAGGCCGGCGGCGACGACGCCGTCGCGCAGCGCCGCGACGATCGCGAGGTTGGACGCCTTCGCCGAGGAAGAGCCGCGCAGCAGGACGGCGTTGCCGGACTTCAGGCAGAGCCCGGCGGCGTCGGCGGTCACGTTGGGCCGAGATTCGTAGACGATCCCGACGACGCCGAACGGCACCCGGAGCTGGCGCAGCTCCAGGCCGTTGGGAAGGGTCGAGCCCCGGACGACCTCGCCGACCGGGTCCGGCAGCCCGGCGACCTCGCGCAGCCCGCGGGCCATCGCCTCGATGCGGCCGGCGTCGAGCTTGAGCCGGTCGATCATCGTCTCCGTCGTCCCGCCGTCGCGGGCCCGCGTCACGTCGGAGGCGTTCGCCTCCAGGACGGCGTCGGTGGCGGCGACGAGCGCGTCGGCCATCGCGTGCAGCGCGGCGTCCTTGACGGCGCGCGAGGCGACGGCGAGGTCGATCGCCGCCACCCGGGCGCGGCGGGCGGAGTCGTGGACGGCAGCCTGATCGGTCATGCGGTCAGTTTAAGCCGTCGCGCAACGCCATTACCGGGCGGCGATCTCCCACGGGCCCTGGCCCCTGACCTCGGTAACCGGACTGCTCACGCAATCCCCCTTGGTGGGTAGCACGAGGTAGCGGCCGGTGGTTCGCTGTCCGGTCCAGTCTCCTGCCCCCGGCGGGAATCCCGAGCCGGTGCCGAACTTGATCGTGACCGGGTCCTTGAGCTTCACGGTGCCGGTGTAGGTGGGAATCTCCGCGACGATGAAGCCCTTGCCCGTCCCACCGCCCTGGCAGGTGCCGTTCTCGTAGGTACCGAAGAACGCGAACTTCCCTGGCCCGGTGACGTTCGCGCCGTTCAGCACCCCCGTGCAGTCCGCGACCCCGTTGTTCAGATCGGAGTCGATCTTCCCGGTGCTCGGTGTCGTCGTCAGGCCCGGCGAGAGCCGCGGAAGGTAGGAGAACGTGCAGCGCGCCCCGGCCTCGCTCGCGGCGACGGGGGCGGCGATCGGGATCAGCGCCGCCAGGGCCACGGCGGGAACGAGCAGTCGACGGGTCACCCCGCCATATTCAGGGCTTTCCCAGCCTCGGCACAACCGGCGGTTAGGCGTGTGTAGCGCGGACGACAGTTCACGCGATCCGCACTCCGCGCGGCAGCGATCCAGTCGGAGCCCGGAGGCGTCGGATGGTCACCGAGACCGCGCCGACGGTGAGCAGGGCGTGGAAGGCCAGCCCCCACGGCCACACCGCCGCGGGTTCCTCGTCGCGGTCCTCGAGGCTCGCCACGAAGGATCCGTCGACACCGCCGCCTCCGACGGGTTCCGCCATGTCGCCCGCCAGTGTTGTCGAGTACGGATCCCAGTTCGGGTTGCGAGTGCGTCGGATCTCCTGGCCGAGTTCGCCGAGCGGGTCGAGGGGATCGCCGATCTGGTTGCCGAGGCGATCGCGGCGCGGCGGCGAACTGGGCGCAGCGTCGGCGAGGACGACGAACGGATTGGGGGCGAGCAGCCACCAGATCCGCTCGGGGTGGGTCTCGGTGGTCGTGTAGGAGCCCTGCTGGGTCTGGCCCGGGATGGCCCGGCCCTGCTCGTCGACGGCCGGCGAGGTGTAGGTGTAGGTCTCGGAGGTTTCGGTGAGCGGCGTCGCCAGTGCGAACACGACCACCGTCCCGACGCCGAGTCCGAACACGACGACGTAGGACAGCACCGCCGAGGTCACCGTCCGGGCCAGGACGGCCGACAGGGCCTGGGCGATCGCGCAGATCGAGGCCAGCAGTGCGGCGACGACGAGCAGGCACACCAGGGCCTTGCCGACGGAGACGCCGCCCATGAACAGCGTTGCGACGACCAACGGCGTGGCGACCAGCAGGAACACCAGCGCCGTACCCCACGCGGCGAGGAGCTTCCCTAGAGCGGTTTCCGTCGGTGTCAGCAGACTGACCTGCAACCCGGCCAGGACCCCTCGCTCGCGGTCTCCGTTGACCGACTGCGCCGTCAGCGCGGGCACCACGATCAGCGAGAGGCCGAGCAGCAGGAGCATCAGGCCGCCGAAGGTCGGAACGCCTTCGTAGCCGAGGTTGTCGACGCTGTCCTCGGCCTGCACCGCCGCATAGATCAGCGCAGTGAGCACCGCGAGCACCGCGAACCAGAGGTAGAGCAGCGCCCGCCACCGCCCGGTGCGGATCCGGACGCGGAACTCGTGGGCGGCGACGGTTCGCACACCGGACCACGAGGTGCGGGTGGCCGCGCGCGCTCCGGCCGTCGAGGCGATGGACGGGTTCTGCTCAGTCACAGTCGCTCCTGCGTCATCGCGAGGTAGGCCGTCTCCAACGCGCTGCCCGTCGGAGCGAACGCGACGATGCGCACGCCCTCCCGGACGAGGGCGTCGAGTAGATCGGCCGCGGCCTGCTCGCCCTGCAGGGACACCTGGACCGCGCCCGGGTCTGCGGCGTCGTGCTCGACGCGGAGCCTGGTCAGGGCCGCGATCAGCCCCAGCGGATCCAACGCCCGGATGCGCCAGGGCATCGCGCCGAGGGGCGCCGAGCGCAGGTCGGCGACGAGGGTCGTGGAGACGGTGCGCCCGCCGGCGACGAACACGGCGCGGTCGGCCATCTCCTCGAGCTCGGACAGGATGTGGCTCGACACCAGCAGCGCGCAGCCCGCTGCGGCCAGGCCGCGCAGGATCGTCCGCAGCTCGATGCGGCTGCGCGGGTCCAGTCCGGACGCGGGCTCGTCGAGCAGCAGCACCGACGGCTCGTGCACGATCGCCCGCGCCAGCCCCAGCCGCTGCTTCTGCCCGCGCGAGAGCACGTGCACGGGCCGCTCGGCGAACTCCTCGAGGTGCACCAGGGCGAGCAGTTCACGCGCACGGGCCGCGCCCTGAACGGGCGTCAGCCGATAGGACGCCGCGACGAACTCCAGTACCTCGCGGGCGGTGAGGGTGTCGTAGGTGCCGAAGGCGTCCGGCATCCACCCGAGGCGGGCCCGCACCTCGCGCGGCGCGACGACCGGGTCGTACCCGGCGACGGTCACCTGTCCGGCGTTCGGAGTCAGCAGCGTGGCGAGGATGAGGAGCAGCGTCGTCTTGCCCGCCCCGTTCGGTCCGACCAGCGCGGTGACCTCGCCGGGCAGGGCCTCGACGTCCATGCCCGCGACCGCGGCGACGTCCCCGAACAGCCGGTACACGTCCACCGCGCGGATTCCCGGCGCCGGTTCCGTCACGAGCCCCTCCTCCGTGCCGCGGCTCCGTGCCCTCGGCAACGGTAGGACGCACGAGGGCCCCGAAACGTTGGGCCGCAGCGCAACAATCGCCGACGGATCGGCCCGCCGGCCCTAGAAGGGCGGTTCGTCCGGATAGGCGGGCGGCGACGCGTAGACCACGGTCGCCGCGGGTGGTGGCAACGGGCCGGTGTGCTGCCAGACCTGGGAGACCTGCCACGGGAGGTCTTCGTGATCGCGATCGGGGTCCGGGCCCTCCTCCTGCCCCACCATCCACAGATCGGGCCCGGGGGCAGGGAGCCTTCGGAGGACCGGCGGCACGGAGACGACGTAGTGACGCCCGAGTGCCGTGCACCAGCGGTACCCGCGGATGGTCCAGCTGTGCAGCGTCCACAGGCCTTCGGTCTTCAGCCCGTGGTCTCGGCCGCAGACGGGGCCGAGGTTGACCCCGACCGTGCGCCCGCCCAGCGCCCAGTCGCGCCGGTGGTCGATTTCGCAGCGCCGCGCCGGCCGACCACAGCCGACGCCGATGCAGCGCGGCTGGTCCAGTTCCACGGCGCGGCGCAGACCGCGTCCGGGCATGCGTCGATCGGAGTCGTCGGGCAGCGGTTTCGGGTGGCGCATCCGGTCGGTCAACTCGGCCAGAACCGGATACCAACTGCGGTACTGCTCCGGATCGACCAACTCGATCCCCTCGCCTGCCTCGACGAGGTCGCGCAGCAGCGTGGCGGGAACGAGGATGTCGACGATCCCCCGGTGCCGAACTGTGCGCTTGCGCCACCCTCGGGGTCGGGTTCGGATCAGGCCGGACCCGATCGGGTGGCCCTCGTCGTCGGTCAGGGAGTACCGCCACTGGGCCGCCGCCATCGTCGCCATCAGGTCCAGGGCGTAGTCCGGGTTGACCGGCGTCCACCCTGCGAGCTCCGCGGGCGCGCGGTCCACGCCCAGCAACGTCGTCAACCGGATCCGCAGGTGCACACCGGCCTGCGGCGACTCCGCCCGACGCATCGAAACCGGACGCGGGGGCGAGGACGCGGCAGCGGAGGCCGGGGCGTCCGCGGGGCGGGCGGTATCGGCTGCGTTCGAGGCCGCGGCGGAATCGGCGACCGAGTCGGCGGCCCCTGCGTCGGCGGTGAAGACGGCTGGGTCGGAGGTTGCGTTCGAGGCCGCGGCGGAATCGGCGGCCCCTACGTCGGCGGTTAGAGCGGCTGGGTCGGAGGTTTCGCCAGCGCAGTCGGCCGGGGCGGCGCAGTCGCCCGGGGCGGCGGCGCGGGCGGCCGGGTCGACGGGGGCGGCGGCGCAGTCGGTTGGGTCTGCCGCATCCTGCGTGGCCGGCCGAGAGGCCGCGAGGGCCGCGAAGATCTCGGTGTCGGTCATGCCCTCGTAGGTGCCGTCGAGCATTCCGCAGAAAAGCTCGACCCGCAGGTGGTCGATGGGCCGTGGGTCCCCGTCGCGCTTGGCCGCCCGGGCCAGCTCGGTCAACCGGCCGCACACCGCCGCCGCCCGGTGCGGTTCCAGGCTCTGCCCGGACACGTCCGCCGTGCCGTCCGGGTTCGCGCGACCGACGACTCTGCGCCGGCGCACCGACTCCTTGAACCGACGTTCCGCCCACGTCGGGTCCAGCGCGATCCCGATGGTCGCGATCTCCTTGATCAGCAGGTGGGCGGGCAACTGCTCGTCCGCGTCGAGTACGGCCCGAGGCAGGAGTTCGGCGACGACCGCGTGGGCGTGCTCGTCGGACATCTCCGCGGTCCAGTCGACGAAGACCGCCGCCCGCTGCTCGTCCAGGCCGCCGGCGGCCATGGCCGCGTGCAGCTCGGGCAGGCGCTTGATCGCGTCCCACGCCGTGTTCAACAGCCTGCCCGCCGCGGTGGCCGAGATGCCCAGGGCCGCCCGGATCTCGTCCACGGCGCGCTCGTGCGGGAGCTGCAGCCGCTGCACCGTCGACACGCTTCCCGGCCGCCGCAGGGAGACCTCCAGGACCCACGCGTACCCCACGGCCGACGCCTCGTTCTTCAACCGCTGCGCCGCACTAACACCTCGACCGAACCGAAGCCGGACACCGAATCCGGAGCGATCTCGGCCACCAGCGCAGCCAGTTCCGGCAACGGCGTCGACGCGACGTCGTCCGGAAGCGGCTGCGAGATCCCCATGGGTCGATAATATGTTCGAATCAGAGCAAGTTCAACCACCGAGAGAGAGCATATGTGTGGATGCACGAAGTCCCCGCCGCTGGTAGCGACGGGGACTTCGAAGTGCAGTCGGCGAAGGTCAGCCCTTGCGCTTGACGATCTCGTCGGTGGCCTGCGGGAGGACCTTGTGCAGGTCGCCCACGACGCCGTAGTCGGCGAGTTCGAAGATCGGGGCCTCGCGGTCCTTGTTGACCGCGACGATCAGCTTGGAGGTCTGCATGCCCGCGCGGTGCTGGATCGCGCCCGAGATGCCGGCGGCGATGTACAGGGAGGGCGAAACGGTCTTGCCGGTCTGGCCGACCTGGGACTGGTGGGGGTACCACCCGGCGTCGACGACGGCACGGGAGGCGCCGACCGCTGCGCCGAGGGAGTCCGCGAGGGCCTCGACGACGGCCATGCCGCCCTCGGAGCCGATGCCGCGGCCGCCGGAGACGACGATCGCGGCCTCGGTGAGTTCCGGGCGCTCGCCCTTCTCCTCCACGACGCGGTCGACGATCTTCGCGGCCTTGGCCGACTCCGAGAGTTCCACGGCGACCGGCACGCGCGTGCCTGCGGCCGGGGCGGCCTCGGGCGGAGTGGCGTTCGGCAGCACCGCGATCAGCGGGGTGCCCGTGGTCACCTGGGAGTGCACCACGGTCGAGCCGCCGAAGATGGACTGCTCGGCGGTGACGCCGCCCTCGCTGGACAGCCCGGTGACGTCGGTGAGGATGCCGGAGTTCGTCTTGATCGCGAGGCGGCCGAGGATCTCCTTGCCGGTGGCGGTCGCGGCCACCAGGACCGCGGCCGGGGACTGCTCGGCAACGAGCTTGGCGAGCACCTCGGCCGTCGGGGCGACGACGTAGTCGTTCAGTTCGGCGGCGTCGGCGACGTAGATCGTGGCCGCGCCGTACTCCGCGAGCTTGTCCGCGGCTGCATCCACTCCCGAGCCGACGAAGACGGCGGCGGGCTCGCCCACCGCGCGGGCCATCGTCAGCAGTTCCAGGGTGACCTTCTTGACCGCACCGTCACTGTGCTCCACGAGCACGAGTACCTGCGCCATGAAATTCGCTTCTCTCTATGCGTAGTGACGGAGGGTTACACGAACTTCTTGCCGGCGAGGAACTCGACCAGCGCGGCGCCGCCGTTGCCGTCGTCCTCGACGACGGTGCCCGCGGTACGGGGCGGACGGTTCGCCGCGTCGGCGACCTTGCTCCACGCGCCGGCCAGCCCGACCTGGTTCGCGTCCAGACCGAGTTCGGAGATGCCGACCTCGTCGACCGGCTTCTTCTTCGCGGCCATGATGCCCTTGAAGGAGGGGTAGCGCGGCTCGTTCATCTTCTCCACCACGGACACCACGGCCGGGGTCGAGGCGGTGACGACCTGGTAGCCGTCGTCGGTGATGCGCTGGACCTTCAGCCCGCCGCCCTCGACCTCGATCTTGTTCACGAACGTCAACTGCGGCAGCCCCAGGCGCTCGGCGAGCATCGCCGGCACCACCGAGGTCCGGGAGTCGGAGGACTCCGAGCCGGCGATGATCAGGTCGTAGGTGCCGATCCGCTCGATGGCCTTGGCCAGCGCCAGGGAGGTCCCGACCGAGTCCGAGCCGGCGAGGGCGTCGTCCACGACGTGGACGGCGGAGTCCGCACCCATGGACAGGGCCTTGCGGATCGCGTCGGTGGCGCCGTCGGGGCCCATCGACAGCACCGTCACGGAGCCACCGTGCTCCTCGGTCAACTGCAGGGCGGCCTCGATGGCGAACTCGTCCATCTCGTTGAGGATGTTGTCCCCCGAGCGATCCAGCGTCTGCGACGCCGGGTCGAGCTTCTTCTCCGCCCAGGTGTCCGGCACCTGCTTCACGCACACGACGACATCCATGGACGCTCGTCCCTCCGCAGCTCGATTGACTTAGCTACCGCTCAGTATATGTTACTGGCTGGTAGCAGATCCTACAAGAACACCCTCGGGCTAGCGCCCCGTGAACTTCGCCTTGCCGGGCCCGTTCTCCACGAAGGACCGCATGCCGTTCTTCTGATCCTCCGTGGCCCACAGCGCAGAGAAGGCCATCCGCTCGATCTCCAGACCGGTCTCGAGGTCGACCTCGATGCCGCGATCGATCGCCGTCTTGGCCGCGCGCAGCGCCTGCGTCGGGCCGCCGACGAAGCTCTTCGCCCAGGCCAGCGCGGCGGAGTAGACCTCCTCGTCGGGCACCACCCGGTCGGCGAGGCCGATCCGCAGCGCCTCGTCGGCGTCGACGAACCGGCCCGAGAAGACGATCTCCTTCGCTCGAGCCGGCCCCACCAGTCGCGTCAGGCGCTGGGTGCCGCCGGCTCCGGGGATGATGCCCAGCAGGATCTCGGGCTGCCCGAGCTTCGCGCCCGCGCCCACGACGCGGAAGTCCGCGCACATCGCCAGTTCGCAACCGCCGCCGAGGGCGTAGCCGGTGATCGCGGCGATCGTCGGCTGCGGGATGCGGGTCACCGCGATGAAGCAGTTCTGCAGGACCGTCGAGTGCGCCGCCATCTCGACGTAGGTCATCTCGGCCATTTCCTTCACGTCCGCGCCGGCGGCGAAGACGCGCTCGCCGCCGTAGAGGACGACGGCGGCGACGTCGGCGTCGGCCCCGACCTCGAGCGCCGCCTCGCGGATCTCCTGCTGCACCTGGGCGTTGAGGGCGTTCATCTTCGGCCGGTCCAGTCGGATCGTGGCGACCCCGTCCGCCTTCTCCAGCCGTACGAATTCGCCCATTCGATCCTCCGCGGTCGATTGCACCCGATCAGCCTGTTCGCACGCTATCGACTCGAACCGGACGCCGGCGCGGCCGTCCCGCTTTCGCGGCGCAATCCTCCGTTCGACCGAGGACCCCTGGAACTAACGGGCGAAGTCCCAAGACTTTGGTACCGAAGGTTCAAGGACGTGGAACGCCGCCCGATAAGCAGACGTCACACCAATCGACGCTCTCCGTGACCGACCGGTCACGCGAGGTTGGAGCCGGCGGGCAGAACACGTAGGGGCACATCGCTACATGACGCTCAAGGATTACGTGACCGTCCTGCGGGAACGCTGGCTCCTGGTCGTGCTCGGCCTCGTTCTGGGCCTCGGCGGAGGCGCGGCGGTTGCCTTCGGCACTACGCCGCAGTACTCCGCGAGCACGACCTTCTTCATCTCCACGCCGATGAGCCAGGCCGACGCGAGCACGCAGGCCGCCTACCAGGGCACGCTGCTCTCCACCCAGCGCGTGAAGTCCTACACCTCGCTGGCCACCGGGGAGAGCATGCGCCGGTCCATCGGCGGCGTGCTCGGATCCCCCGTCGCCGACGGCGTGCTGACTGCGGCCGCCAAGCCGGACACGGTGCTGCTCACGATCAGCGCGGAGGACCCGTCGCCGGCGCGTGCGCTGAAGATCGTGGAGTTGGCCGCGACCAACTTCACCAAGATGGTCGCCGAGGTGGAACGCCCGGCGACCGCCAAGGGCACTCCGCTCGTGACGGCCCGTCAGGTCGAGGTTCCCTCGCTCCCGGCCGCTCCGGTCTCGCCCCGCAAGGGACTGAACCTCGCCCTCGGCTTCCTGCTCGGTCTGATGGCGGGCGGCGGCGCGGCGATCGGCCGCCACGCCCTGGACCGTTCGGTGAAGTCCGGTGCCGTGGCCTCGGAGATCGTCGGCGCGCCGGTGCTCGGCGTCACCACCTACGACAAGTCGCTGCGCTTCGCGCCGCTGATCGTGCACGACTACCCGCGGGCTCCGCTGGCCGAGGCCTTCCGCCAACTGCGGACCAATCTGCAGTACGTCGATCTCGACCAGTCCCGCAAACTCGTCGTCGTCACCAGTTCGCTGCCCAACGAGGGCAAGACCTCCACCACCTGCAACCTGGCCATCGCCATGGCGCAGGTTGGCCGCAAGGTGCTGCTCGTCGAGGCGGACCTGCGCCGTCCGAAGGCGGGCGAGTACCTCGGCATGGAGAACGCGGTCGGCCTGACCGACGTGCTCACCGGCGAGATCGACCTGTTCGACGCCATCCAGCCCTGGGGCGAGGAGGCCACGATGGACTTCCTCGGCTCCGGGCCGCTGCCGCCGAACCCGAGCGAGATCCTCGCCTCCCCGCAGATGCAGGAGGTGCTGGTCCGTCTCGCGACGCACTACGACGTCGTGCTCTTCGACGCCCCGCCGACTCTGCCCGTCGCCGACGCGGCCGTGCTCGCCACCAACTGCCACGCGGTGCTGTTCATCGCCCGACACGGCGAGGTCCGCATCGAGCAGATGCACGCAGCCGTCGAGCACCTCAACCGCGTCGAGGCCCAGGTCTCCGGCGTCGTGCTGACCATGGCACCGCGTTCGAAGCAGAAGGGCGGCTACGGCTACGGGTACGGCTACGGGTACGGCTCCTACGCGCCCGCGCCGGCGCGGAGCCACCACGCCGCCGAGCCGAAGGAGGAGGTGGCTGTCGCCGCCAAGTCCGGTCGCCTCCGGCTGCCGCGCAGCCGCAAGCCCGAGGACGTCGAGACCTCGGCGACCACCGCAAGCTGAAACCGAGCGGCGACGGGCGCGCCATCCACGCGCCCGTCCCTCTAGACAGCGGGGAACTCATGCACACCATTCGACGCGACGCCTCCGTCCACGTGGCGGGCCATCGCGGCCTCGTCGGCTCCGCCGTGTGGCGCCACCTGAGCCAGGCCGGCTTCACCCAGCTTCTCGGTGCGCCGAGTTCCGAACTCGATCTGCGCGACCGCGCCGCGGTCGACTCCTTCTACGACCAGGCCCGCCCCGAGTACGTCGTGCTCGCCGCCGCCCGCGTCGGAGGCATCGCCGCGAACGCCGCGGAGCCGGCCCAGTTCCTGTCCGACAACCTGCGGATCCAGGTCAACGTCCTCGACGCCGCGGCCCGGGTCGGAGTGCGCAAGGTCCTGTTCCTCGGCTCGAGCTGCATCTACCCGAAGTTCGCGCCGCAGCCGATCGTCGAGGACTCGCTGCTGACCGGCAAGCTCGAGCCCACCAACGACGCCTACGCGATCGCGAAGATCGCCGGAATCCTGCACGTGCAGGCACTGCGCCGGCAGTACGGGCTCCCCTACGTCTCGGCGATGCCGACCAACCTCTACGGCCCCGGCGACAACTTCGACCTTCAGTCCTCGCACGTGCTGCCGGCGATGATCCGGCGCTTCCACGAGGCCAAGGTCGCCGGCGCGTCGACGGTGACGCTGTGGGGCACCGGCACGCCGCGGCGCGAGTTCCTCCACGTCGACGACCTCGCCCGCGCCTGCCTGACGCTGCTGGAGTCCTACGACGAGGACTCCCCCATCAACGTCGGCACCGGCGTCGACGTCTCCATCGCCGAACTCGCCGCCACCGTGGCCGAGGTCGTCGGCTGGGACGGCGAGATCGTCTGGAACACCGACATGCCCGACGGGACGCCACGCAAGCTCCTCGACGTCTCCCGGCTCGAGGCCCTGGGGTTCAAGGCCGAGATCGGCTTGACCGACGGCATCGCCGCCACCTATGCGTGGTACATCGAGAACGCGACGTGACCGTTACCGAGCCCGTCGATGCGGCGACGAACCTCCGGCAGAGCATTGGCAATCTGCTCATCGTCGGGATCAACTACGCCCCCGAGCCGACGGGCATCGCCCCCTACACGACGGCGGTCGCCGAACACTTCGCGGCTCAAGACGTGCACGTCGAGGTGCTCACAGGTCTTCCCTGCTACCCCGAGTGGCGGGTGCCCGCCCAGTACCGCCATGGCCTTCGCTTCAACGAGCGCCGCAACGACGTATCGGTGCGACGGTTGAAGCACGCCGTTCCCACCCAGCAGGACGCCCTGCGCCGTGGCGCCTACGAGGTGACCTTCCTGACCCAGGCGGCAAGCTGCACACCCGCACGCCGACCCGACGTCGTCCTCGGCATCACTCCGGCTCTCGGCGGGGCCGTAGCGGCGGCGTTCATCGCCCGGCGCTACAACGCGCGCCTCGTGCTCCTCGTCCAAGACCTGCTCGGCCGTGCCGCAGAGCAGAGCGGCATCTCCGGCGGAGCCCGAGTCGCATCCACGGTCGCGAAGATGGAGTCGTTCGCGCTGCGCCGCGCCGACGCTGTCGCTGTGGTGGCTGAGGCGTTTCGCCCGCAGGTGGCGGCTCTGGGCGTGCCCGACCACCGGATCCACTTGGTGCCGAACTGGACCCACATTGGCGAGTCCACCGCGGATCGCAGCGCGACACGGGAGTCCCTGGGATGGGCGGACGGGGTCACGGTGGCCCTGCACACGGGCAACATGGGACTCAAACAGGACCTGGGCAACATCGTCGAGGCCGCCCGACTGACACGCGACCGCGCAGACCTGCTGTGGGTTCTGATGGGCCAGGGATCGCAGCGCGCTTCTCTGGAGCAGCAGGCGGCTGGCCTGCCGAATCTTCGATTCCTGCCGCTATGCGACGCCGAGCGGTACCGCGACATTCTCGCGGCGGCCGACGTCCTGCTGCTCAACGAGCGAGATGGCGTCGCCGAGATGAGCCTGCCCAGCAAGCTCACCAGTTACTTCGCGAGCGGACGGCCGGTCGCAGCGGCCGTCGTGCCCAACGGCGCATCCGCACACGAACTTCGTCGCGCCGGCGCCCCAGCCCCGGCGCCTCCCAACGAACCGGCCGCGCTCGTCGGCCTAGTTCAGCAAGTTCGTCATTCCGACGATGCAGGCGCGAGCTACGCCGCCGACGCACGTCGATATGCGCAGACCGATCTGGGCAGCGAGGCGTCCATGCAACGCCTGGGCGCGTTGCTTGTCCGCGGGCGCAGCACACCTCAGCAACGCACGCCGCACCAACTGACCGTCAACGAGGAGTAGCCGTGGGCATGGGCAATCCGATCGCCGACACCGGCATCTGTCTGAACCTGGGCAGCGGCCCCGTTGCCGTGGGCGGTTGGGTGAACATCGATCGCTCTCCCAACGTCTTGCTTGATCGGATGCCCGCCATCAAGCGCGCGCTACGCAAGATGAACGTCATCGGCGACGGGCACATGCAGCCTTGGTCGCGGGACATCGTCCGTGGAAACATCACGGCGCTGGAGTATCCGGACAACTCGGTTGCAGCTGTGTACTCCTCCCACACGCTGGAGCACATCTACTTCGCCGAGGCCGAGCAGGTCATCGCAGAAGCTCACCGCGTGCTGCGGCCGGGCGGCGTGCTCCGCCTCGCGCTGCCTGACGCGCAGGCCATGGCCAGGGAGTTCCTGTCCAACGGGGCGGCGGCAGATGCGTCCATGGAGTACAACCGAATGCTCAACACCCATCCTCTGCACCGACCTTCGGCTCTGCAGCGTGCGCTCGGGATGGCCGGGGGTCACATTCATCTCTGGCAGCCGACGGCGCCACTCCTCGAGGCCATGATGCTGAAGGCTGGCTTCGGCTCCGTGTTCCACCGGACGTTTCGCGAAGGCGAATGCCCTCTCCTGGAAGAGGTCGAGACCCGCCCGAACAGTTTCTTCGTCGAGGCGACCAAGTAGTCCGAAACGACATCTCCAATCACACAACTCCCAGCGGTTCTAGGCCGCGCCAAGGCGATCGAGTGGAACAGATGAGGTTCGTGACAACACGCAAGAGCGAGAAAAGTTCCGTTCGCTCCGTTGTTGCCGGATCCTTGATCCAAGCGGTTTCCGCAGTCGCATACGGCCTGGCCTTTGTGCTGGTTGCTCGCCGGGTCGGAGTTCACGCATTCGGCGAACTCGCAGCGGGACTGGCGATCGCGTTTGTCGGTGTCGCCCTCCTGGACATGGGCAAGACCAAAGCCCTCACCCTGGTGCAGAGCGGACACGACCGGTCGACAGTCCAGGTCTCGCGGCGCTTGATCAAAACAAGGCTGCTCTACAGCCCGCTGATCCTTCTGCCCCTCACCATGGTCGGCTATCTCTCCAGCGGCAGCTTGGTATTCCACCTGCTCCTGTTCTGGCCCTACGTCATGGCCTACGGGATGTGGCAGATCCTCATCGTGCCGACGCGGGCAGATGGAAATCTCGCCGTCGTCTCGGCCTGCGCCGTCTACGAGCGTGTCGTGGCGCTCGCCGTTACCGCGGCACTTCTCGGCCCGCTCGGCGCCGAAGCCCTGCCCTTGGGACTGACGGCCGGCGCCCTGCTCGTCTGCTTCCGTCTTCGACGCCCGGCGTGGAACAACTCCGGCGCAGAGCTGACCTGGGCCGAACTCGGCCGCCAGGCGCGCCCGCTTGCGGCGATCGCGCTGCTGACCAGCGCACAGCAATTGGACATTGCGGTGGTGACCGTCGTGGCCGGTCCCCAGATGGCCGGCGTGGTCGCGGCCGCGATCAGGCTGATCGCGCCCATGAGCTTGCCGATCATTCAAGTCAGCTCGCTGATTTTCGCCCGCACATCCGCAAGAAGCAATGCGCTGCAACGGCGAGAGATCCTGAAGCTCACCGGCCTGCTCTTTTGCGCATACCTACCGATCGTCGCCGTGGGGTGCTGGCAGAGCGACCTAGCCGTCCGCGTGTTGTTCGGCAATGCCTACGCCGGGGCTGAAGATGTGCTCCGACTGACCTTGCTCGGCGTACTCGCATCGACTTTGACGTGGCCCTTCGTCGCCTGGCTGCAAGGGGGCGGACATGCCAAGGCGGCCGTCATCGCCTACTGCACTGGCATTCCGCTCTACCTAGGCGGCGTCGCCTTTGCCGCCGGACGGGGCGCGACCATCGCCGTAGCCGCCGCCTTCCCAGCCCTCCAACTCGCCGTCCTCGCCATGGCCGCGATGGCTCTGCGCCAGAGGCTCCGCAGCCAAAGAGGCGAACACTCGCCCGACTCGCCCTTGGCAAACCTCTCGGCGATCCCCGCCGCACGCATCGCTGCCGCTTCGGTTTCACCGAAAGTAAATCCTGGCAAGCTCGTTGACACGAACGCGGCTCAACGCCGCTGAACATGCGAGGTCGCGGGTCTGGTTTGCGGGCTCGTCGAAGTCGAGCGGGCAACCTCGCGATCATGCTGTCGCGGCCCGGTAGCTGGTCCGAGTGGGAATGCGGTTCGTCGACTTCGGCATCGGGCGCACGAGTCGTAGAAGACGAACAGCGCAGGCCTATCCGGCGCGTTCCCCGCACCCAGACAGGCCAAGCAGGCCCCGACAGTTCTCCTTGGCGATGGACGCGGCGAGGACGTGGTTGGACGGGTCGGCCTCGATCCTTCCATCCCACATCGCCGCGAAAAGCCTGTCGGACAGACGTTCGCGGGCCGGTTGGCTCACTCGGGGTCGACCTTGCGTCCGCGGCGGCCCTTCCGATCGAAGGTGACACGGCGGTGGACCTTGACGCCGCATTCGCCAGGGCGGGGAGGTGGAAGTGGTCGACCACGACCACCGCATTGGGCAGGGACTCGGCCAAGGCCCTGGTCCCGGCCAGGTCGACGACACCGGTGTCGAAGGCGCCGGTCCGCGTCTAGGCCTCGATGAACGGCTCGCACGCAAGTGCGGCTTTCCTCGCCAGGTCTCGTCGATGCCGGGAACGGTGGTGCGCTACGACTTGCCGGGGCGCACCTCGGCGAACTCGACCACGCAGGCGTGCGCGGTCGCCCAGGACACCCGACGGGAGGCTGCGACCCCGGGCACTCACCGGTCCGCATCGGCCACCGCGCACCCCACCGCGGCCCGCGGCCTACCGGTCATGCGCCAAAGTGGCGGGACCTGCGAGATCGACTTGGCTAACCACCCGCGCGGGCAGGCCACCTCCCGGCAGTGCCAGCGCCGCTTGTGCAGTCGGACCCGAAATCTCCCTGTCCCCAGGCAGACTGCGAGGGTCACGCACTTGCACATTCAGCCGCGCCCAGACCTCTCCGCGGAGACGCCCTACCCTCTCAAACTCGAAGAGTCAGACCACGAGCAACTGGTCAATTCATTGCGGACTGCGCAGACCTCTTCGCCCGTGACATGAGCCCAACGTCAACTGATGCGTTCGAACAAGTAGTCGTGGTGGCTGAGACGGTCGACTTCCTTCATCCGTCCATACAGCAGGTCGTTCACAGCCGCCGGAGAGTAAGTTTCCACCAATAGGAACCGCGGGCAGTGTCGTGCAAGGTCCAGCCCCTCCAGAACCTGCAGTTCCGCCCCTTCGACATCGACCGAAATGAAGTCTGGGCACCCCAGACCACTGCGGTCGATCAGGTCAGACATCGTGGCGGTCGGTACCCGGATTTGACGCCCACCGTGCTCGAGTCGCCGCGCATCATTTTGTTTGTCGATCAATTCGAGCGACACAGCCATCAATCCCTTGTCCAGCAGTGTAATCTCGAGCGGCCCATAGGGCCCGACACACGCCATGTTGAAACAGAACGAATTTCTGCGATGTGCACGACAGAGCTTGAACATCGACGGCAGTGGCTCGATGAGTATTCCGCGCCATCCATCATGCTTTTCAAGATAATACGTATTGCTGTAAGAATAACCGTCGTTCGCCCCGATCTCGAGGAACACCCCCGTACGGGGGAGTCGCGCGCGCATGGTTCGATCCAAGTTATGGAGGGCGGGCCAAGAGAAGCGCTCCGAGCCAAGGCGTCGCGCTCCCTCAGCACGCAAAATTTTGACGATGCTCCTTCCGGTCACCGGCACCGCCGCCTTGAGCCATTCAGACATCGTCCATCGCCCCCACGGCCTGCCGCAACCACGTGGCATCAGACGCAATCTCTGACGTCTCGACAAGCTGGCAAGGTCGAGCAGGATGCTCCGCCGGCAGCATCGTTGGCGAGATTGAACACGAAATCCCACGATCTCGCGGTGCCTGCCTGGCGCAACGCGGAGTCTCCTGCGAAGAAGCGAAGATGCGAGGGACAACTCTGTCGTGAACAGCAATCATCGAAAAAGCCAGCACAGCCGGGAACCAGAATGATCGTTGAAACATGATCGGAGCTGTAAGCCCGAAGGCGACTGCGGCGACGAATCCGGCGGAGATCGCATTCCGCAAGGCAGGTTGAACATTTACGGCACCGAGCATGACGGTTGCGGCCGATACCAGGACGATCACTAGGGCCAGAAAGAGGACGATCCCGCCTTGGTACCAATAGAGCAGAAAGATGTTGTGGGTCAGAGTCTCACCGCCGGATGTACCGCCCGACACGACGTCGAGACCGACTCCACGGAACGGATTGATCGCGATGCGATCCCACGCCCATTCCATCGTTTCGAGGCGAGCCCGCAGAGTATTGGCGCCCCCGTTCGATCCCGTCGCGGTCCGGAAATGCTCCAGCGGACTGATTCCGCCGAAAGTTCCCTTGAACGAGGCCGCAGCATAAAGTCCAACCGAAAGGACGGCCCCGATCTGGAAGACGCGATTCAGCCTTCCACCCAGAATCGCAAGATAAGCTGCCCCGCCGAATAGCGCGAGCATGCCGGTGATGCTGCCAGAGAGCACCAGGCCCGCAGCCGACAGCGCCATGAACAATAGCAATCTTCCCTGTTTGGCGCCGCGTCCGCCTCGATCACACCATAGGGCCAAGCCCATGCAAATTCCCACGGCCAAGGCGCAACCTTGCTCGTTGACATGGACCGCAAGTCCAGGCGCACGGCTCCCTCGGATACTCGATTCGGCGATGGACGCCCCAAAGAAAGCGGCACCAGTGACCATCTGAGCGATGCCAACGGCACCGCTGATAGCCCCTCCGATCAAAAAGCTCCTGATTGATCTTTCGAGGTGACACTCGCGGCCTAGGACAGCCGCGCAGGTCCATCTCCAGACTGTCCAAACCAATACGATCCGAACAGCCATTCCCGCGCTTGCGGATTGCAATTCCGGAGCAGGCTGCGCCAGGGCGGTGGCCACGAACACAAGAAACGCCCCAGCAGTCCACGAACTTCCGCGCGAGACAGAGCGATACTTGGCTCTCGCCAGAAGCGCACAAACCGCGGACAACAGAAACAGGATGTCACACACTGCGATGCCGGCAATGCGGACT
Organism: Sporichthyaceae bacterium; assembly: GCA_052389435.1. Taxonomy (GTDB): domain Bacteria; phylum Actinomycetota; class Actinomycetes; order Sporichthyales; family Sporichthyaceae; genus JBQTKD01. The sequence goes on from JBQTIB010000109.1 coordinate 35,024, forward strand.
GCCGAGGCGGGGATAAATGCACATGCGCCGTACCAGAGCCCCCGCGCGGCCCCCAGCAGGACGTCCTGATCAGGCGCGAACACACGCGCATCGAGATGGCTGGAACGTCGAATCATTGCCGCCTCACCCACTACGAGCACATCTTTCTGCGAATCGAACTCGGGAAAAATGGGTATGCCTATCAGTCTTTGATCTTGCGAACAAATACATGCAGCACCGCCCTGTTGGCGGTCGGCGTCAACGAGATCATGGCTCCCGCCATTTTGTTCAAAATTAGCGACGACCCAAAATATGCAGGCTCGCCGTTCACTGCGTAGGAGAAATGCTCCCATCGACCTAGGGGGAAGTGCTGGCGCAATTGCCGTTCGCTGTTGAGCGCATACTGCGTCGGGAACGTGTCACGGGCTTGCTTCCGCGGCTGAGCGTGACGTAGCACGTGGTCGTGCAATTTGTTTGGCACGATACGGGCAGCGATGCCGATATAGCCCCATCGATTTGGCGTGCGCGCGCAGAACCATCCACCTGGCCGCATAATGCGCGAGATCTCCGCAGCCGTGTGCGACGGATCCGCAACATGCTCGAGAGTCCAGTCAGAGACGATCACGTCCACGGAACCAGTCGCTACCGGGTAGCGTTGCCCGGGAACGGTTACGTGCGCCTCGTCCATCGCAGCGTTCGATAGCACCGCCTCATCCACGTCCAAGCCGATCAAGCGAGAGACGCGACCCTTGAAGCTGCGCAGCGAGCGTCGAAACTCGTTCGTGTCTTCGAGAAACTGGCCGCGGCCCGCACCCAGATCAACCATAACCGCGTCGGCGGGAAGCAGAGCGTTGACCCGCGTGTAGAACTCGATCGTCGTGTTCACGTGACTGAAGCCGCCCGCACCCGATTCCGGGTACATACGGCGCAGGTGGGTCGGAATCGCGTCTTGCACTGTCATGTGGCCGGCCTATTCACTGAGATGTCGTCGAATGGGGTTCTAGGTGGCCGTACACGGTCGAGGCTTGCGAACGCCTCGCCGGCCCGGCGCTTGCGGATGACCCGAGCAGGACGTCCCACGCAAACGGAGTCGGGCGGCAGATCGCCCGTCACCAAGGATCCCGCGCCCACGATTGTCCCGCGCCCAATTGTCGCCGGAGCGATAATGATCGTTCCGTGACCGATCAGATTGTCGCCTTCGATGCGCACCTCGCTGCGTCCTCTGCGGGGATGCGACGTGATGGGGAGTGGTGAGTCGTCGAACGGATGGTCGTCACCGATCACCGCGACTCGCGACGAGATCAGCACGTCGTCACCCACGAACAGATCAGCCTCGAGGAAGAAGTCGGCACCGATGTAGACATGTCGCCCCAACCGCACCGATCCCTGGCTTAGCCACCGCCCGCGCGGCCCCAGTACGGCGTCGGCGGGGATCGACCCTCGGCCTCCGAGTAGAACTCGTATCCGTGCGCGGCGGGCCTCGCGAACTGCAGCGCGGAGAATCGACTTTGCGGGGGTCGCCGGGCGACTGGCGTCGGTCATCGGCCAGCCGCCTGGAGAAAGCCTGCGACCATGGATTCGACGGAGTAGTGGTCGAGGGTCCAATCGGAGATCGCCGGACGTCGTGCGCGCCATGTGTCCGCATCCGCGTACACGGACCGAATCGCCTCCGCCAAGGCCTGCTCGGAACGAGCCGTAAACCAGACCGTGTTCTGCTCCGTTGCCAACGCAATCTCCGGAGCATGCGGTTCGTCGTCGGCGACGAGGGCCGGGACTCCATGGGCGAAACCGTGGGTGATGGACAGCCCTGCGTAGCCGGCGGAAACCGTGATGAGGGCGTCCGCGAAAATACGGCTGAGTGCCTCCGGGTCGCTGACGTGGCCTTCGAACAGCACTCGATCGGAGACACCGAGTTCCGCTGCGCGGACACGCAGTTCCCGTTCGAGTGGACCGGCCCCCACGAAGACAAGCTTTCCGTCGCCGACATCGTCGACGACCCTTGACCAGGCTTGCAGCGTCAGCACCGGCCTCTTCGCCTCGACCAGTCGCCCGATCTGGACCACATTGCAGGCCGCGCCGGCCCTTGGAACTGTCGACGAGCGCGAACACACCGAGTTGGGAGCAACGAACGTGGGACGCCCGCTGTATTTCGCGACAGCCTGTCGATCCGATTCCGTGTAGAGCAGAACTCCCGATGCGAGACGCATCATGGCTTTGCGCAACCACAGCGTGCGCGACTCTGCGCCCGACCGGGGCCATGCGTGGCCCCACACGAGGGACCGACGGCCCAAAGCCCTGCGACCGGCCAAAATGATCCACACACTCAGAATGCGCGGATTCAGTTCGAGGACCGCGGATCTCGCGCCTACAGCCGGGCCCACGACTCCACGTTGCCACAGCGCCTTACGCCCGCCGAGGAAGAGGTTGTCGACCACCACCGCCTTCTGCGCGATGGCGGGCGAGAGTTCCACGGTCGGTTCGAAGTGGTTGCGTCCGACGTAGAACCTGGCGCCGTTGCATCGCTGCAAGACCTCATCGACAAACTCGTCGCGATAGGACGCCATGCACCCTTGCACCACCGCGACATCGTCGCGGGGTCTGCGCGGTCTAGGGATGAACTTCGCCATCGTCGTCGATCTCCTAGGCTCGCGCGGCGAGAACGTCGACTTGGAGGACGTCCCCAGTTCGCGGGTCTTCCAAGGCGGTCTCGATACCGATGGGGGCGAAGCCGTGCTCCCGCAGGGCGCCGAGAACCTCTAGGTAGTCGGATGAACCCGCGTAGAGCTCCTGGAAGGACAGTTCGACACGCACGAGAGCGGAGCGCTCCAGCACGCTTCGCGCGCCCGCGATGACGTCCAGTTCCAGGCCCTGCACGTCGATCTTCACGAAGAGCGGGCCGTCCAGGTTCTCCGCGCTCACCAGCTCGTCCAGCGTGCGCACCTCGACCTGCTCTAGGCCGACGATCGCGGTGGTGGGTTCCGCGATGCGGTGCAGATCGTTGACGGTGAGCAGCGAGCTGCTTGTCAGGTTCTTGCTGACGTTCATGATCTCGCTGCCGCTGGATCGACCGACGGCGAACTTCCGCGTGGTCCACAGCGGATCGCGTCGTGCGGCCGACTCCAGGGCTGCAAACGCCTCGGGCAAAGGCTCGACGGAGAGGATCCGCCCCTGGAAGCCGAGGCTGCGAAGCGACTGCCCGAACTGTCCGACGTTGGCGCCGATGTCGACGGTGGTGGCGATCCCCAGACGCGAAACACTCGCCATCAAGTGGGCGCGGCGGCCGGTGGTTGTGGAGACCAGTTCGAATCCGAGCTTGGCCAACGTCCGCTGAACTGGAATTTTCGAGCGCTGCCCGATGGGCGAATTGATCATCTGTCGTGCAGTCTGGCGCACCGTCTTGCCTTTCGTCGTCGTGCGTCGTGAGAGTCCGAGGTTGCGGGCCCGCCGCTATGCGATGGCCGTTACTTCTGTCGACCCGACCGGCTGACGAGGCGAAGGGAGTCGAGCGGCAGGCGCTGGAGCTGCCCGGCCTAGGCCCACGTACTGCCACCCGGCGTTTCGCCACAGATCCGCATCGAGCGCGTTGCGCGCATCCAGCACCGCCGGGCGTGCGACGAGTGTCCGAAGGCCTTGAGGATCGAGCTGTCGGTACTCGGCCCATTCGGTCAGGTGCAAGACGAGGTCGGCGCCTTCGCAGGCCTCGACGACGGACGTCGCGTAGCGCAGCGTTGGATAGAGGGCGCGCGCTCGGTCGATCGCCTTCGGATCGTGGACGCGCACGTCGGCGCCGCAGATCTGCAACGCATGTGCAGTTGCAAGGGCCGGCGAGTCTCGAACGTCGTCGGAGTCTGGTTTGAAGGCCGCGCCCAGCACGGCGAGTCGACGGCCCGTGAGATCGCCGCCGCACATCGTCGCCACCCGTTCGACGACCTTGTCGCGCCGGGAGAGGTTCATCGCGTCCACCTCCCGCAGGAGCGCGAGCGATTCGCCGACTCCGAGTTCCTCGGCGCGGGCCATGAACGCCCGGATGTCCTTGGGCAGGCAGCCTCCGCCGAACCCGAGTCCCGCGTTGAGGAACCGGCGGCCGATGCGCGGGTCGTGGCCGATCGCGTCGGCCAGCAGGCTGACGTCCGCGCCGGCCGCGTCGCAGACGTCGGCGATGGCGTTGATGAAGGAGATTTTCGTTGCCAGGAAGGCATTCGCGGCCACCTTGACCAACTCCGCAGTCGCGAAGTCCATCGTCAGGAACGGCACACCCGCCTGAATCTGGGCCCGATACACCTCGCGCAGCAACGCCACGGCGCGGTCCGACTGGACCCCGGCGACGAGCCTGTCGGGGCGCAGTGTGTCCGCCACCGCGAAACCTTCGCGGAGGAACTCTGGATTCCAGGCGAGCTCGGCATCGCTCCCTGCCGGCGCCAGCTCGGTTAGCCGTTTGGCAAGGCGCTCTGCCGTGCCCACGGGCACGGTCGACTTGCCCACCAGCAGGCACGGCCGGCGCAGCAGCGGGCCGAGCTTCTCCACGACGGAGTCGACCTGGCTCAGGTCGGCGGCAAGCCCGTCGTTGCGCTGAGGAGTTCCGACGCAACTGAAGTGGACGTCGCCGAAGTCCGCGATCTCGTGGAAGGACGTGGTGAAGCGGAGTCTTCCGCTCGCCACGTGGGTAGCGACGAGCCTGTCGAGCTCCGGCTCGTAGAACGGCACCTTGCCCTCGCGCAGGCCGTGGATCTTTGCCTCGTCGGTGTCGATGCCGAGCACGTCGAAGCCGAGTTCGGCCATGCAGGCGGCGTGCGTCAGACCGAGGTAGCCGGTCCCGATGACGGTGATGCGCAGTGCCACCGGGTCACCGGCCGCCGGCGCGCACGAGCTTGCCCGACAGAGCGTCGTCGAGCTGTTGGATGTCGGCGTTGACCATGATGCGGGCAAGCAGGCGCCAGTCGGTCTTCGCCTTCCACCCGAGTTCGCGCTCGGCCTTGCTCGGGTCGCCGACGAGGGCGTCGACCTCGCTGGGGCGCTCGTAGGCCTTGTCGTAGCGGACGTACTGCTCCCAGTCCATGCCGGCCTCGGCGAAGGCGACCTCGCAGAAGTCGCGGACCGAGCCCGCGCGGCCCGTGGCGAGGACGTAGTCGCTGGGCCGGTCCTGCTGGAGCATCAGCCACATGCCCTCGACGTACTCCTTGGCGTAGCCCCAGTCTCGGACGGCGCTGAGGTTGCCGAGGTAGAGCGCGTCCTGCAGACCCGCCTGGATCATCGCGACCGCGCGGGTGATCTTGCGCGTGACGAAGGTTTCGCCGCGACGCGGAGACTCGTGGTTGAACAGGATGCCGTTGACGGCGTACATGTCGTACGCCTCGCGGTAGTTGACGGTCGACCAGTAGCTGTAGAGCTTCGCGCAGGCGTACGGGGAACGCGGGTGGAACGGCGTTTCCTCGTTCTGCGGCGGCGGGGTCGAACCGTAGAGCTCGGAGCTGGAGGCCTGGTAGAACCGCGTCTCGATACGTGCGGCGCGGATGGCCTCGAGCAGGCGGACGGTGCCCATCGCGGTGATGTCGCCGGTGTACTCGGGCTCGTCGAAGGACACCCGCACGTGGCTCTGGGCGCCGAGGTTGTACACCTCGTCGGGGGCGATGTCGCGCAGCAGGTTGACCATCCGGGTCCCCTCGGACAGGTCGCCGTAGTGCAGGAACAGCTGGCGGGAGGACTCGTGCGGGTCCTGGTAGACCTCGTCGAGGCGCTCGGTGTTGAAGCTGGAGGAGCGGCGGATGATGCCGTGGACCTCGTAGCCCTTGGCCAACAGCAGTTCGGCCAGGTACGAGCCGTCCTGGCCGGTGATGCCGGTGATCAGTGCCGAGCGAGCCATGTGCCAGTCCTTCGGTTTCGCAGCGGTTGGGGCGGTCGGTGCCGCAATGACGTAGACGTCTTCTGGAGGCCGGAAGTTGAGGCCCTGGAACGGAAAGGGGACTTTCGTCCGGGCGATCCGGTACGAACGGCTGAGGCAGTGCCCGGCGCGGCGGTCAGGCGGACCCGGCGCGCGGTCCGGGCACCGCGGCGCGGCCGTAGCCGTCCTGGAGCCGGACGACGTCGTCGAGCTGGGTGGTGGAGGCTTCGAGCGCGAGGATGTCGGTCGTCGCACGGAGGCGGTGGATGGTTCCCGGGCGCAGGTGGATGGTGTCCCCGGGGAGCATGTCCAGGGTCTGGAGGGAGTCGAGGTCGGGGCCGACGTCGAGCTGGGCCTGTCCCGACCACAGGGCGATGACTTCGTCCTTCTCGACGTGGTACTGCAGCGAGAGCGCCTCGCCGGCGCGCACGTGCAGGACCTTGCCGCAGTACATGCCGGGCACGAGGGCGAAGATCTTCTCGTAGCCCCACGGCTTGTCGACGTGGGTCATGGCGGTGAACGCGGTGCGTTCGGTTGTGGTCATGGGAGCCTCCGGGCTCGTTGCTGGAGAGCGATGTGATGGAGTGTCAGTGAGCGCCGGAGCCGCGCAGGACGGCTCGGGCGGTGCGGGCGAGGATGACGACGTCGGCGGCGAGGGACCAGTTCTCGACGTAGCGGATGTCGAGGGTCTCGGTCTCGGCCCAGGTCAGGCTCGAGCGCCCGGAGACCTGCCACAGGCCGGTGAGGCCGGGCTTGACCGCCAGGCGGCGGCGCATGTCCGAGCTGTACCGGGCGACCTCGTCCGGCAGCGGCGGCCGCGGGCCGACGAGCGACATCTCCCCGCGGACCACGTTGAGCAGTTGGGGCAGTTCGTCGACGGAGTATCGGCGCAGCCAGCGGCCCAGCGGGGTGATCCGCGGGTCGTGGGCGATCTTGAACAGGACGCCGTCGCTCTCGTTGAGGTGCTCCAGGTCGCTCCTGCGGGCCTCGGCGTCGACGACCATCGTGCGGAACTTGACCATCGCGAACTCGCGGCCGTCGATGCCGACCCGCTGCTGACGGAAGAACACCGGCCCGCGGTCGCCGAGCTTGATCGCGAGGGCAACGCCCACCAGCAGCGGGGAGATCGCGAGCAGGCCCGCCACGGCGGCGGTGCGGTCGAAGACGCCCTTGGCGACCCGGGCGGGACCGGACAGTCGCGCCGGAGTGACCTGGAGCAGCGCCGAGTGTGCGGTCGGGCGGACCACCACGCGGTTGACGGCGACCTCGGTGAGCCCCGGGCACACCAGCAGCTCGGTACCGGTCGCCTCCAGGCGCCAGGCCAGGCGGCGCAACTCCTCCCGCGCGATCCCGGACCCGGGCAGCACGACGACGGTGTCCGCCGCCACTGCGGCCAGAGCGGCCTCGAGGTCGACGACGCCGGCGCGCAACGGCAGGTGCAGGTCCGGCAGCGCGGCGATCCCGTCGGTGGCGCAGGCGGCGACGACCGTCATCCCCGCAGCGGCGTCACGACGCAGGCGATGGGTGGTTGCCTGGATCTCCTCCCCCGGCCCGACGAGCATCGTGCGCTGCAGGCATCGGCCCTGCCGCCGTTCCCAGTGCAGGGCCGCTCGTTGGAAGCCGCGGCCGGCGACGGCGAGCAGGACCACCGCGGGAACGGCGACGAACACGTAGCCGCGGGCGAACTCGGCCTTGGTGACGTAGGAGAGCAGGGCAACGGCCACCAGGGTGGCGCCGCCGGCGCGCGCGACTCGGGTGAACTCGTGGGCGCCGATTCCGACGACACGACGGTCGTAGCCGCGGAAGATCGCCACCAACGCGATCCAGACCGGGACCATGGCCAGGGAGCCGTAGAGGTAGTCGGCGGGAAAGGCCGAACCGAACCGCGCGACGAGGGCCATCCCGGTCGCGCAGAGCGCGGCGACGACGTCGACGGCCAGAGACCCGAGCACGTAGCCGCGGCGCCAGTCCGGCCCAGGGGCGGGGGCAGGGGCGGGCGGCGGATCCGTTCGGGCGGATACTGGATCCGCGGACACCCGCATCTGCGGGATGACGACGCGGCGTTCGGACAACTGGCTCATGACGGCGGCATTCCCCGTGAATGGCTTCGACTGAGGGCTATGTGCGTCGCGGTCGCGACGTAGGCGAATGGATTCCATGAATGCGCCTATTGCTCGCTGGAACGGCTCGTCGTCCACCGACATCGAGGACGGACCGGCGCCTTGGGGATCGTTCACCTGTATGCAAAGAAATTACCATGCGGGCAATTTCGCGTATCGGCTACAACGGACAGATCGGAAACTTTATGGCCGAAGAGTTGATTGCCGATCGGTCTTTTGCTCTAGGACCAAAGTCCCGGGGAGTCGACACCGCGCGACGACATGGCGAGACGACAACGGACGGGCACCGAGGATCGGGTGCCCGCCCGCAGGCTGGTGAAGCTACGCGCGGTTGCGTCGCCGGCGCATCATGAGCGAGCCGCCACCGAGGAGGCCAAGGCCCGCGACGCCGAATCCGGCGACCGCAGCACCCGTACGGGGCAGGCTGCCGCCGTCCTCGTCGTCGTCATCATCGTCGTCGTCGTCGTCGTCGTCGTCGTCGTCGTCGTCGTCGTCGTCGTCGTCGTCATCGTCGTCGTCGTCGCAGGCGATGTTGATCGGAGTTCTGACTTCGCCGGTGATCGCGCCGACGGCGACCAACTCGTGTGCTCCGCATACGCCGTCGGGCAACTGCACCGTGTAGCTGGCAGTTCCGAGCAGGTCGGTGACCAGCCCGAGGAGGTCGAAGATGTCGCTGTGCAGCTCGAGGTCGACATTCTCGAGCGGGGCGAAGTTGGTCAGGGTTCCGCTGAGAACCCCCCCTTCCTCGACGACGCCGCTGCCGACGCTGACGGTGGGGTCGTCGGTGTAGGGCGCAGCGCTGGCGCTGCCGGTGAAGAGCGCTCCCGAGGCGATCACGCCGAGTGCCGCAGCGGACAGCGTCGCCTTTCGGAATGGACTGGGCATATACATCCTCCGTGAGTGGTTGGCGCTCCGCAGCGGTCGTGCGTTCGGCGCGTCCGGCTTGTCGGTGGTGGAGTGGTCCGTGGGCTTCTTCGACCACGATGGGGGCTTTCGAGGGGGCCTCGACACGAACGGGCCTGAATGTCCCTCCGAATTCAACGACCACGCCAAAGATAAAGTCATGGTCAAGGACTCCGCCATAGCATTGGCCATGTCGATCAAGAAGTTGTCCGGTTCGTATATCGATTTCCAGCTAGTCGGCCCAGGTGAGAATGGGCCGTTCGGCGGACCTCTCGCGCGCAATTCGAACTTTACGATTGCCAGGCACGGCAAATCGTGCGCGAGCAGTCACGGGGGAATTGTTGAGCGCCTCAACGCACTCTGTCCCGGCCCTGCGCACGGCCGGTCGCAGACCGTCGCCGCGCCCGGCCGCCAAGCGCCGCAGGACGGGCCTGGTCCTGGCCCTCGCCGGCGGCGTCGTCCTGCTCGGGCTCGCCTGGCTCGCCGTCTCTGCACTCTGGGCTCGCTCCGTGCTCGACGCGGCTCGGACCGACGTGGCCACGCTGCGCGCGCAGGCGGCGGCCGGCGACCTCGACGCCGCGCGCCGCACCGCGGACTCCCTCGGTCGGCACGCCGGCCGAGCGCACACCCTGACCGGCGGGCCGGTGTGGGCTCTCGCGGCGAACCTGCCCGGTGGCGGCCCCCTCCGCACGGTCCGCGGCATGACCGAGGCCCTCGACGACGTCGCCACCGAGGCGCTGCCGGATCTGCTCGACGTCGCCGATTCGCTGTCCCCTGCGACGCTGCGCCGCGAGGGCGGTGGAATCGACGCCGCCCGCATCGCCGCTGCGGCGCCGGCGGTCGACCGAGCGGCGAGCGTGCTGGCCAAGGCCGTCGCGGACGTCGAGGCGCTGCCCGCCGCCGGCGTCACCGCGATCGACTCGGCTCGCACCGAATTGCTGGAGGGGCTGTCCTCGGCCGAGGCCACGCTGCGCACGACGAACGCCGCGGCGGGAGTGCTGCCGGCGATGTTGGGAACGGACCGCCCGCAGACCTATCTGATCGCCCTGCAGAACAGCGCCGAGGCGCGCGGCACCGGCGGCATGGCGGGCGCCTTCGGCCTGCTGACCGTGGAGAACGGGGCGATGAGCTTCGGGCGCTTCGACAGCGACCGCGTGCTGTGGGGCGTCCGCGCAGAGGTCGACCTCGGTGCGGAGTACGAAGCGCGCTTCGCCCGATCGGGCAGCACGACCCTGTACAACAACGCCAATCTCTCGCCCCACTTTCCCTACGCGGGTGCGATCTGGGCGTCGATGTGGAAGAAGCACTCCGGCCGGGCGGTCGACGGGGTCATCGCCGTCGACCCGGCCGTGCTCGGCTACGTGCTCGGCGCCACCGGGCCGGCGAAGCTCCCCGACGGCACCGCGGTGACCGCCTCGAACGTCGTCGCGCTCACCCAGGCCACCGCCTACGCCCGCTTCCCCGAGGACGAGGATCGGCGAAAGTTCCTCGTCGCCGTCGCCAAGGCCAGCGTCGCGCGCATCGGCGACGGCTCCGGGGACACCGTCGATCTGGTCAGGGCCCTGGCCAGAGGCGCGAGGGAACGCCGACTCATGGTCTGGAGCGCCGATCCGGCCCGGCAGGCCGCACTCGAGCAGACCCCCGTCGCGGGCGTGCTCCCCGAGACCGCCGCTCCGTACGCGGGTCTGGCGATCGTGAACGAGGCGGGAAACAAACTCGACTACTACCTCGACCGCGACGTGACCTGGGTTCGCTCCGGCTGCGGTCGGGCAGGCTCGGTGACGGTCACGGCCACCCTGAGGAACAACGCCCCGAGTCCGCTGCCCGACTGGGTCGTCGCCCGCAACGACACCCACGGCAAGACAGTCCGTCGCGGCGACCACCGCGTGCTCGCGTCCTGGTACGCCACGGCGGGGGCGCAGATGGAGTCGGTCAGCGTCGACGGAAGGCCCGCGGTCGCGTCGATCGGCGTGGAACGGGGCCACCCGGTCTTCGTCGTAGACCTCGAACTGCCCCGCGGCGCCACGCGGACGATCGTCTGGAACCTGGTCGAACCGATCCTCGACGAGAAGCCGGTGACGGTCCTGCACCAGCCCCTGGTGCGGCCGTTGACCGTGCGGGTGGACGATCGGGCATGCCGGTGACCGAGCACAGCGCCCCGTTCCGTCTGGTGTTCGTATGCACCGGCAACATCTGCCGGTCCCCGTTCGCCGAGATCCTCGCTCGGCACCTGCTCGACCTGCACGCGTTCCCCGCGCACGTGCAGAGCGGGGGCCTCGGCGCCGTCGTCGGGGCCCCCATGCACGCGCAGACCCGTCGTGGCCTTGCCCCCTGGGGCCTCGACGTCGAGGCGGCCGAGGGGTTCCGCGGACGCCAACTGACCCGAGAGATCATCGCCGACGCGGACCTGATCCTCGGGGCAACCACGGAGCACCGCAGCGGCATCGTGCGCCTCGCACCGCGCACGTTGCCCCGTGCCTTCGCGCTGCGCGAGTTCGCGCGGCTCGCGGCCGCGGTCGATCCGGCCGCCCTGCCCACCGACCCGATCGCCCGAGCCCGCGCACTCGTGCAGGCCGCCCGCGCCAAACGCGGCGCCCGGCCCGTCGCGCCGGGCGAGGACGACATCGCCGACCCGATGGGCCGGTCCGCGAGCGCCCACGCCGACGCCGGAACGGCCGTCGCCGCGGCGGTGACCGAGCTCGTGCAGGCCCTGCTCGGCCGCGATCCCCTGCCGCGGCCGGTGGCGTCGACCTCGGACGGGGGATGGCGCGAAGCCGGACGTAGGCCATAGTTGGCGCTCATGTCTGCCGAGCGCGTCCTGCCGCGACCGGGGTCGGCCTCGCCGTTGGGCGCCACCCACGATCCCGCCCGCGGCGGCACCAACTTCGCCCTGTGGTCGGCGGCGGGCGAATCGGTCACGCTGTGCCTGCTCGACGCCTCGGGCCGGGAGACGGATCGCATCGACCTGCTCGATCGCACCCACCACGTCTGGCACGGCTTCGTACCCGGGATCGGGCCGGGGCAGCGCTACGGCTACCGGGTGCACGGACCGTGGGATCCCGCCCGCGGCGAGCGGTTCAACTGGGCCAAGCTCCTGCTCGACCCCTACGCCCGGGCGATCGCCGGCACCTGGACGGCGCACCCGGCCACCTACGGCCACGTCTACGGCGGCAGCGACCTGCTGCGCGATTCGCAGAACTCCGCCGCGCACGTCCCGCACGGGATCGTCGTCGCCGACGAGGCGGTCGACACCGGTCCGAGGCCGCAGCGGCCCTGGACCGACACCGTGCTGTACGAGCTGCACGTGCGCGGGTTCACCAAGGCCCACCCGGACGTGCCCGCCGAGCTGCGCGGCACCTACGCGGGCCTTGGCCACCCGGCCGTCCTGGAGTACCTGACCGGACTCGGCGTGACCGCCGTCGAACTCCTGCCGGTGCATCAGTTCCTGAACGAGGAACACCTTCAGGTGCGCGGACGCGGGAACTACTGGGGGTACAACACGATCGGGTACTTCGCCCCGCACGGCGCGTACGCGGCGAGCGGGGACACCGGCGGTCAGGTCGCCGAGTTCAAGGCGATGGTCGCCGCGCTGCACGAGGCGGGCCTCGAGGTGATCCTCGACGTCGTCTACAACCACACCGCCGAGGGCGACGAAACCGGTCCGACGCTGAGCTTTCGCGGCATCGACAACGCCGCGTACTACCGGCTGCGCGGCGGCCGGCGCTACGACGACACCACGGGCTGCGGCAACACCGTCGACGGCCGCCGACTGCAGGTCGTCGCCCTGATCGCGGACTCGCTGCGGTACTGGGTGACCGAGATGGGCGTCGACGGCTTCCGGTTCGACCTCGCCCCGGCGCTGCTGCGCGGCGAGGACGGGGTCGACCCGAACGCGGCGCTGCTCGCGGTGCTCGCCCAGGACCCGGTGCTCAGCCGGGTCAAGCTCATCGCCGAGCCGTGGGACGTCGGCCCCGGCGGGTACCTGCTCGGCGGGTTTCCGCCCCCGTGGGCGGAGTGGAACGACCGGTACCGGGGCAGCGTGCGGGACTTCTGGCGGCGGGGGGCGGCGGGCGTCGACGATCTGGCCTTCCGCCTGTCCGGATCCTCCGACGTGTTCGGCTCCCCCGGCCGCGGCCCGACGGCGTCGGTCAACTTCGTCACCGCCCACGACGGGTTCACCCTGCGCGACCTGGTCAGCTACGACCGCAAGCACAACCTCGCCAACGGCGAGGACAACCGGGACGGCACCGAGGACAACCGCTCGTCCAACCACGGCGTCGAGGGCGAGACCGCCGACCCGGCGATCCGTGCCCTGAGGCAGCGTCAGGTTCGCAACCTGCTCGCCAGTCTGGTGCTCTCCCTGGGCGTGCCGATGCTGGTGGCGGGCGACGAACGCGGCCGGACCCAGCGGGGCAACAACAACGCCTACTGCCTCGACGACCCGACGACGTGGATGGACTGGACCTCCACCCCGCAGGCCGAGGCGCTGACCGGGTTCGCCACCGCACTGCTGCGCCTGCGGGCCGAGCACGCGGTCTTCCGCGCGGACGCCTTCCTCACCGGTTCCCCGGTGGGCGAAACCGACCACCCGGACGTCGAGTGGTTCGGGCCCGACGGCGAACCGCTGCGCCACCCGGACTGGAACAACCCCGACCTGCGGACGCTCGGCATGCTCCGCAACGGCGCCGCGGTCAGGCGCCGCGGGCGCCACGCGGGCCGCGTTCCCGAGCAGAGCTTCCTGCTCCTGCTGCACTCCGGAGCCGCGCCGCAGACGTGCACGCTCCCCGACCTCGGCTGGGTGCGGGCATACCGTCAGGTGCTCACCACCGTCGGCGAACCCGACGGCCTGCGCCACGGATCCGAACTCAAGCCCGGCACCACCGTCGAGCTTGCCCCGTCCGCGACACTGCTGTTCGCCGTCGCCGAGACGGATCATTGAGACCCAGATCACATCGTGGTTCGGGCGCACGAACCAGTCGCCGGCCCGTTGGGCTGGCGAGAGCCCAGCATTCACCTATGGAGGTCGGCAGCATGCGAGCCACGGAACTGCGGCGGAACGCATCGCGTCGATATGCCACGCCGGCGCTCGCCGCTGTGCTGCTCGCGGGGCTGAGCGCCTGCGGTGGCGACGACGATCCGGACACGGCCGCTCCCCCGCCGGCCGTCACCCAGAGCGCCGCCCCGACGAACCTGCCGCCCGCCACGACGACGCTGGTGCCGGAGAAGTTCGCGAACCCGTTCGTGGCCGCCCGTACCGCCGCCGAGCACATGCCGAAGACCGCGGGCGCGCTCGCCTCCGGTTTCGGAAAGGCCGCCAAGGCCGCCGGGGCGGACACCAAGGCCGCCGAGTTCGCCGCGCAGGCCCAGTACCTGTTCGCCGAGTACGTCTACCTGTCCACCCTCGCGATGGACATCGAACTGGTGAAGCCGGACGACCCGAAGAACGTCGACGCCATCGAGGAGTTGGACAAGACCAGCGTCGCGCTCGCCGATCTGGTCGGCCAGGTCGCGACGAGCGCGCAGCGCAAGGAGTTCCTCGACGGCTGGCGCACGGCGACCAAGGCGCTGGTGGACTCGGCGATCTCCAACGACGCCGCCGTGGACGAACCCGCGCGCGCGGAGCTGACGGCCTACCCGAAGCGGGCCGCGAAGCTGCTCGGCACGATCTCCAAGGGCGAGTTGGACACCGACGCCTGGGCCGAGGCGTTCGGCACCCAACTGCTCGCGCTCGACGCGGCGCACCAGGCGGTGAAGAACAAGGAGGACATCGCCTACCGCAAGCTCAACCAGGTGGCGGCGGGCATGAGCGAGGTGGCGACCACGCTGGCCGCGGCCCTCGCCGAAGGCGGCAAGCTCGCCGGCGACACCGCCTCCGACGGCGCGAAGCTGCGCGCGTCCTTCTCCCGGCTGCTCACCTCGCACGTCTACCTCGCGCTCACCGCCGTGCTGGTGGACTACTCCCCGCCCGGCGTGCTGGAGATCGAGTCCAGCAGCAGCGTCGCCACCGCCATCGGCGACAACTCCACCGACATCACCAACGCCATCGGCTCGCTCGCGCCGGACTTCAGCCTGCCGTTCGACCAGTCCTGGGCGGCGCACATCAACGACGTGATCGCCTACTCCAAGGCCGCCCGGGAGTCCAACGCCGACGGCCAGACGCGCGCCCTCGCGTCGCTGGAGGCCTACCGGACCGCCGCCGGAAAGCTCCTGAACGAGGCGAGCAAGGGCGAACTGCCCGCGAACGCCGTCGCGAAGGAGTTCCAGACCCACATCGAGTCGCTGGTCGGGGCCGTCGACGCGCTCGCGAAGCGCATGTTCTCCTGAGATGTCCGTTCCGGGCTGAGCCTTCGGGTGCGGATCGCCTGACAGTCCGGTAAACCCCGTGCCGGGAGCCAGCGGCGGCGCGAATACTGCAGACGTGGCCTTCACGGACCCGTACGACGCCTACCTCGCTCCGCCGGACCCGCACCGGGCCCGGCGCAGCGCGTTGCTCGTCGGCGCCGTTCTCGCCGGGCTCGTCGCGACCGGCATCGGCGCGTTCGCGCTCATGTCCAGCCTCGCGAACCTGCACGACCCGGGCTTCCGCTGCGACGGGTTCGCCGACGACGACGCGTGCCTGGCCCAGGCCCAGATCGCTCGGCCGTTCCAGTTGAACGCGGGGCTGTGGGCGATCGCCCTCGCCGCCGCGGTGTGCGCCATGGTGTTCGTCACCGCCCTGCTCGCGCAGAGCCGACGTCGTCCGACCTGACTCCGCGGGTGGCCTCGCCCCGCGTAGACCTGACCGAATCTCTCGTTCTGCGAGAACGAATCGGGACAAACCCCGACACTTCGCCGGCGAATCCGCTGATCAACTCGTGCACCCGGCCGGGATAGGGAAGGCTGGACCCTCCCGACCGGCAAACGATCATGGAATTCGATGACCCCTCCCGTCGCCGCAACCGAACTGCCCAGCCGCCTGGGGCGCTATCTCCTCGGCCCCGTCGTCGGTGTGGGTTCGGCTGCGGTCGTGGTCCGGGCTCGGGACACGCGCCACGACCTCGACGTGGCGATCAAACTGCTGCGGGTGGCGAGCCCCGGCCTCGCCGAGCGCTTCCTGGCCGACGGGCGCCGCCTGCGCGAACTGGACAGCCCCTCGGTGGTGCGGGTCCACTACGCCGGCGAGTCCGTCGACGGCCGGCCCTACCTCGTGATGGACCTGGCGCGGGACTCGCTGGCCGATCGCCTGCGCAGCGCGGAGCTTCCGGCCGACGCCGAGACGCTGAAGGCGACGGTCGCCGCGCTGGCCGAGGGCCTGGCCGCCCTGCACGCCGCGGGCATCGTCCACCGGAGCATCACCCCGGCCAACCTCCTGCTGATCGGCGAGACCTGGGCCGCGAGCACCGGCCCCGGGATCCTGCTCGCGCCGGACGAGCGCCTGGTCGTGGCCGACCCGGGTGTCGCGGTCCCCACCCGCATGGCCAAGCGGGATCTGGCCCTGCTCGACCCGACCGCCGTCTACCGCGCTCCGGAGTGGGACGCCGAGGCCGCCCCGGACGTGCGCACCGACGTCTACGCCGCCAGCGCCGTGCTCTGGACCCTGGCCGCCGGCAGGCGGCCACCGGCGCCCGAGACGCTGGCCGTCGAGGTCCAGGCGGTCCCGGCCGAATGGCGCGAGGTGTTTCTGGCCGGCCTGGCCGGGGATCCCGAACGACGCTTCCCCGACATCGGGAGCTGGGCCGCGGCGGCACGCGAGGTCCTCGGCATCGGCACGGTGGCGGTGCCCGTGCCCCGGCGCCCGGCCGCGGTGTCTCCGGGCACCGCCCCCTACCGCGGGCTCGCGCCCTTCCAACCCGCCGACGCGCCGCTGTTCTTCGGCCGGGCCGCACTCGTCGAGACGCTGCTGGACCGCCTCGCGCGCCATCCCGTGCTCGTCGTGGCCGGGGCCTCGGGCAGCGGCAAGTCCTCCCTCCTGCGCGCCGGTCTGCTGCCGCGGCTGGAGGCCGGCGCCCTGCCGGGCAGCGCCGACCGCACCACGTGCCTGTTCACCCCGGGAGACGCCCCGCTGCGCACGCTGGCCGAGCAGTTGACGGCCGCCGGCGCGACCGGGCTGACGGCAGAGGTCCTGCGGCGCGATCCGGCCGCCGCGCTCGAGGCACTGCACGGCCCGGTGCTGCTGGCGATCGACCAGTTCGAGGAACTGTTCACGCTGTGTCCCGACCCGCGCGAGCAGGACGCCTTCCTCGAGGTCATGGCCGTCCTGTCCGGAGCACCGGTCCCCCCGGCTCGGGTGGTGTTGACCGTCCGCGCCGACTTCTACGCAGCCTGCGCGGCCCGCCCCTGGCTGGCGGCCGCCGTCAACGGCAACCAGGTGCTCGTCGAGCCCATGGCCGCGGACGATCTGCGCGCAGCCGTCGAGGGACCGGCGGGGCTGGTGAACCTGCAGCTCGAGGACGGCCTGACGCAGCGCCTGCTCCAGGACACGGGCGCGGACCCCGGCGCCCTGCCGCTGCTCGCGCACGCGCTGTGCCAGACCTGGCTGCGACGCGAGGCGAACGTGCTGACCGTCGCCGCCTACGAGGCCGTCGGCGGCGTCGCGGGCGCGGTGGAACGCACCGCCGAGGCGGTGTGGGCCGTGCTCGACGAGCGGGACCACGTCGCCACCCGCCGGCTGATGCTGCGCCTCGTGCAGACCGGCGACGGCACCCCGGACGTGCGCCGCACGCTGCGCTGGATCGATCTGAGCAGCTCTCAGCGGGAACTGCTCGGGCCGTTCGTCGAGGCCCGGATCCTCACCCTGGACACCGACGGGATCCGCTTCGCCCACGAGGCCGTACTGCACTCCTGGGGCCGCCTCGCCGGCTGGCTCGTGGAGAGCCGCGAGGAGCGCCGGGTCGGGGTGCACATGGAGCACGCCGCGGCCGAGTGGGAACGCGGGGGCCGCCGCGGCGAACAGCTGCTCCGCGGAGTCGCGCTCGCCGCCGCTCTCGACTGGCGCGACCGCCAGCACGGCGACGTGCCCTTCCAGGTGGCCTCCTTCCTCACCGAGGCCGAGACGGCCGCCTCGGAGGACCTCGCGGCCGCCGACGCCCAGGACGCCCGGACGGAGCGATCGCGTCGTCGGGTGCTCGTCGGGCTCGGAATCGTGGCGGTCGGCTCCCTTGCCCTCTCGGCGGTTCTCGGCGTCGGACTGCTGCAGTCCGGAAACGACGAGGCGGTCGCACCGGTGGCTGCGGCACCCCCGGTCGCGCCGGCCGCGGACGCGCAGGCGCTCGCCGCGTCGGCACGCGCCCTCGCGCAGACCGACCCGTTCCTGGCCACTGCGCTCGCGGTGCAGTCCGGCGACCGCGGAACCCTCGTCCAGGCACGCCTCGCGCTCGCCGGCGATCGCCTCGTACCCTTCGGCACCCCGATTCCCGTGGTCGGGGCGCAGTCGCTCGCGCTGCGTTCGGCGGGCGACCTCGCCGCCGTCGGCCGTCGCGACGGATCGATCGACGTACTCGCCCTCGGCGCGGGGCACGTCCTCGCGACGTTGACCGGGCCGAGCGACGGCGTGCGCGCCGTCGCGTTCTCCCCCGACGGCCTGCGTCTGAACGCCACCGGCGGGGACGGCGCGACGTGGGAGTGGGACGTCTCCGGCGCCGACCTCGCCGCGGTGCCCGGCCGGCAGGTCGCGGGCTCCGCCTCCGGCGTCTCCGCCTCCGACGCCTCGCTGCCGATCCCGTCGGGCGACGGCCGCGTCGCGGTCTCGCTGACCGAGACCGCAGCCGTGCAGGTCTGGACCCGCGCGCCGCGCCCGGGCCCGGTCGCGCGCATAGCGGGCCTCGGTTCCACGGGCGGCGTCCTCGCACTCGCACCCGACGCCGCCACCCTCGCCGTCGGCCTGGCCGACGGCAGCGTGCGCCTGCTGGATCCCTCGACCGGCGTCGAGCGTGCCGTGCTGCGCGGCGGCGGGGCCGCCATCGGCGCCGTGGCCTTCCTCGGCGCCGACCGGGTGGCGACGGGCGACTCCACCGGTGCCCTGCGCGTCTTCGCGATCGGGGGCGGTCCCGCGCTGCTCGAACGCCTCGGCGCCCACAGCGGCGCGGTCGGCGGCCTGCAGTCGATCGAGGACGGCGTGCTCAGCGTCGGCGCCGACGGTGCCGTTCGCCTGTGGGGCAGCGATCTGACGGAGCCTCGGAAGCAGGCCCAGCTCGGCGGGGACCTCACCGACGTCGCCGCAGACCCGGCCGCCGAGTCGGTGCTCGTGGTGAGCAGGTCCGGTCAGACGACCCGGTGGACGCCCCAGGACTCCAGGATCGAATTCCTCGGCGGGACCGGAGCGACGGCCTGGGGCGCAGCCCTGGCCGGGAGCACCCTTGCCGTGTCGCGAGCCGACGGAACCCTGGCGGCCTGGAGCCTGGCCGGGGACTCCCCCGCGGTGCGCTGGGAGCGCTCGGCCAATCTCGGCGGCGCGAACGACGTCACGGCGATCGGGTCCGAGGTGTTCGCCGTCCCCGCCGGCGACGGACAGGTGCGGTTCTGGGACGCCACGACCGGCGCCCCCCTCGGCCCCGCCCTCCCGGCGGGCGGCACGGGCCTGCGGCAGATCGTCGCCGGACCCGACGGCACGGTCTGGACGGTCGACCGCGACGGTGCCGTGTACCGCTCGGACGTCCTGTCCACCGCCGCGGCGTGCGCGGCGCTGGGCCAGGACTGGCTCGTTCGGACCTCGGCGCCCGTCTGCCGCTGACGGTTCGTCAGAAGCAGCCGCGGCTGGAATCGCTAGCGGAGGCCGAAGCCGTCCGCGACCGGGGCGGGGCCGCCGGAGGGCAGGGCGACCAGGCCCAGCTCCGCGGGGCCCGCGAGGAGGCGGTGCGCGGGCAGGACCCGGACGGTGTACCCGAAGGGGCCGCTGCGGTCGAGCTTGACCGTGCCCTCGTACCGCATCCGGCCGCCCTCGTAGGTCTGGGCGACCGACAGGGTCATGGTGGCGGTGTTGGTCAACTGGTCGGACTCGTCGGCGCGGCCGTGGACGAGTTGCACGTCGACGTCGCCGGGCTCGAGATCGCCGAGGGTGACGAAGGCCTGGACGGTCAACGCGTCGCCGACCGAGGCACCCTCGGACGCGCCGCTGGCCTCGATGTGCTCGACGCGGACGGTGGACCAGCCCGTGCGGACCTTCGCCTTCCAGGCCGCGAGCTCCTTGGCACCGGCGAGCTTGTCCTCGGCCAGCTCGCGGGAGGCCCGGGCGGCGGGGGCGTAGAGCTGGTTGACGTAGTCGGCGACCATGCGGGTGGCGAGCACCTTCGGGCCGAGCGTGGCGATCGTGTGGCGCACCATCTCCAGCCAACGGGCCGGCAGCCCGGCGGAGTCGCGCTCGTAGAAGCGCGGCGCCACGGCCGTTTCGATCAGGTCGTAGAGCGCGTTGGCCTCGAGGTCGTCGCGGTACTCGGGGTCCTCGACGCCGGTGGCGGACGGGATCGCCCAGCCGTTCTCGCCGTCGTACCACTCGTCCCACCAGCCGTCGAGGACGGACAGGTTGAGGCAGCCGTTGAGCGCGGCCTTCATGCCGGAGGTGCCGCAGGCCTCGAGCGGGCGCAGCGGGTTGTTCAGCCACACGTCGACGCCGGGAATCATCTCCGCGGCCAGGCCCATGTCGTAGTCGGACAGGAAGACGATCCGATTGCGCACGTTCGGGTCGTCGGTGAACCGGACGAGCTCCTGGATCAGGCGCTTGCCGCCGTCGTCGGCGGGGTGGGCCTTGCCGGCGATGACGATCTGCACCGGACGCTCCGGGTGCGTGAGCAGACCCGCGAGCCGCTCCGGATTGCGCATCATCAGCGTGAGGCGCTTGTAGGACGGGACGCGGCGGGCGAAACCGATCGTCAACACGTCCGGGTCGAGCACGTTGGCGATCCAGCCGAGCTCGGCGTCGGTCGCGCCGCGGGCGATCCACTGCGCGCGCAGCCGGCGGCGGACGCTGTCCACGAGACGGGTGCGCAGCACGCGGCCGGTCTCCCACAGCGCGGAGTCCGGGACGTCGTCCATGCCGCCCCAGTCCTCGGCGGTGGCGACGAACTTCGAGCCCATCTCGCGGCGCGCGAGTTCCAGCGCCTCGGGCGCGGTCCACGTCGGGGCGTGCACGCCGTTGGTGATCGAGGTGATCGGGACCTCGTCGTTGTCGAAGCCCGGCCACAGGCCGCCGAACATGTCCCGGCTGACCTCGCCGTGGAGCTTGCTCACGCCGTTGGCGCGCTGGGCGAGCCGCAGACCCATGACGGCCATGTTGAACACCGACGGGTCCCCGCCCGCGAAGGTCTCGGCGCCGAGCGCGAGCACGCGCTCGACCGGAATGGACGCACTGGCGTTGTCGCCGCCGAAGTACTGGGCGATGAGCTCGCGCGGAAACCGGTCGATGCCCGCCGGAACGGGGGTGTGGGTGGTGAACAGGGTGCCGGCGCGGGCGGCCTCGAGCGCGGCCTCGAACGGCAGGCCGTCCTCCTCCACGTACTCGCGGATGCGCTCGACGCCGAGGAAGCCGGCGTGGCCCTCGTTGGTGTGGAAGACCTCCGGCGCCTGGGTGCCGCTGATGCGGCAGTAGGCGCGGACGGCGCGAACGCCGCCGATGCCGAGCAGCAGTTCCTGGTGGAGCCGATGTTCGGTGCCGCCGCCGTAGAGGCGGTCGGTGACCTCGCGCTCGAACGGACCGTTCTCCTCGACGTCGGAGTCGAGCAGCAGCAGCGGCACCCGGCCGACCGCGGCGACCCAGACGCGGGCGACGAGAACTCGGGAGCCGGGCAGCGAGATGCGCACGCGCACGTGGGAACCGTCGGCCTCGGCCAGCGGCTCGATCGGCAGCTCGTGCGGGTCGAGGACCGGGTAGCGCTCCTGCTGCCAGCCCTCGCGGGACAGCGACTGGATGAAGTACCCGTGCCGGTAGAGCAGGCCGACGCCCACGATCGGCACGCCGAGGTCGCTGGCGGCCTTCAGGTGGTCGCCGGCGAGGATGCCGAGGCCGCCGGAGTACTGCGGCAGCACCGCGGTGATGCCGAACTCCGGGGAGAAGTAGGCGATGCCCTTGGGCAGGTCGGCGCCCGAGGCGTCGGCCTTCTGGTACCACTTCGCCTCTGTGCGGTAGGCCGTGAGGTCCTCGATGGCTTCGGTCATCCGGGCGAGGAACACCGCGTCCGCGGCGAGCTCGCTCAGCCGCTCGGGCGAGACGGCGCCGAGCAGCTTGACCGGGTCGTGCCCGACGGCGTCCCAGATCTCGGCGTCGACGGACTCGAACACCGCGCGCGTGTCGGCGTGCCACGACCAGCGCAGGTTGACGGCCAGCTCGCCCAGGGGCCGAAGCGGCGCAGGCAGAGCGGTGCGGACGGTGAACCGACGGATAGCTCTCACCCAAGCCAACTTAGTGGTCCTACGTGACGCTGCGATTGCCGCATTGTGTGAACGGACCCACACTCCGACCACGTGCAGGCGGGCGTGGCCGAGCCTTCCTCGGGCGTCGGCCATAGCATCGAGGCACATCCCGACGCGCGATCGAGGACCCGGTGCGACTACTCCGCAGTCAGCTGTTCGTGGTCGGTGCGATCGTCGCGGCCGTGGGCCTGTTGATCACGGTGCTCTCGGTGTCGGAGTGGCGCCGCCAGCTCGACTACGACGATCGCATCCGCACCAGCGGCACGCCCGTCGAGGGTTCGGTGGTCGGGGTGATCGGGGTCGACCGGGACGGCACTCCGATCAGCGTCCGGGTGAACTACCAGTACCGGGGCGCGCGGCAGGCCGAGGTCGACCTCGCCGGGTACCCGAGCCCCAAGAGCCTGACCAAGGACTCCAGGATCAACCTGCTGGTCGCCGAGGACGAGCCGAGCTTTCCCCGGTTGGTGGAGTCGGTCGGCGGCGGCAGCGCCGCGGCCTGGCGCAACGGCGCGGTCGCAGGCTCGATCGTCCTCGTCGCGGGCTTCGGACTTGCGATCGTCCCGGTCCTGCGCGACCGCGGCATCGCGCGGGAGAACTGACGGGGCACGGCCCCGATCGCCCTGGGTGTTGGCGGGTGCGTTCCCTGGGTAGCGTGCCAAGGGTGAACGCACGCATCCCGATCTCCGAGGTCCATCCGCTCGTCGACTGCGCCGCCCGTCCGGCCAAGTCCGTGGTCGGCGAGGAGTTCGAGATCCGCGCCACGGTGTTCCGCGAGGGACACGACGCCGTCAACGCGAACGTGGTCCTGCGCGATCCCCGGGGCAAGGCCGGGCCCCTCGTGCCCATGCGCCTGCTCGCCCCCGGCACCGACCGCTGGGGCGCGCTCGTGCGACCGGACCGGCCCGGCAGGTGGACCTTCACGGTCGAGGCGTGGAGCGACCCGGTCGAAACCTGGCGCCACGACGCGGAGATCAAGGTCAAGGCGGGCATCGACGTCGAGCTGATGCTCGAGGAGGGAGCCCGGGTGCTGACCCGGGCCGCCGACGGCGTGCCGAAGGACGAGGGCCGCCAGGTCGTGCTCGACGCCGTGACGGCCCTGCGCGACAACGAGCGTCCCGCCCTGGTCCGGTTGGCCGCCGGACTCGCTCCGGAGGTGGCCGAGGTGCTCGCCGCCCATCCGCTGCGAGACCTGCTGACGGCGACCAAGAAGCACCCGTTGCAGGTGGATCGGCGCGAGGCGCTGTTCTCCTCCTGGTATGAGTTCTTTCCGCGCAGCGAGGGCGCCTCGCTCGACCCGCCGCGCTCGGGCACCTTCGCCACCGCGGCCGAACGCCTCCCGGCGATCGCCGACATGGGCTTCGACGTCGTCTACCTGCCGCCGATCCACCCGGTGGGCAGGGCCTTCCGCAAGGGCCCGAACAACACCCTGACCCCCGGCCCCGACGACCCCGGCTCGCCGTGGGCGATCGGCTCGCCCGACGGCGGTCACGACGCCGTGCACCCCGACCTCGGCACGCTCAAGGACTTCGACCGGTTCGTGTCCAAGGCCAAGAAGCTCGGCTTGGAGGTGGCGCTGGACTTCGCGCTGCAGGCCTCCCCCGACCACCCGTGGGTGTCCAAGCACCCGGAGTGGTTCACCACCCGCGCCGACGGAACGATCGCCTACGCCGAGAACCCGCCGAAGAAGTACCAGGACATCTATCCGATCAACTTCGACAACGACTACGCGGGCCTGCTCGCCGAGTGCGAACGCCTGCTTCGGCACTGGATGGCGCACGGCGTGCGGATCTTCCGCGTCGACAACCCGCACACCAAGCCGGTGATGTTCTGGGAGGAACTGCTCGGCAACATCCGCAAGACCGACCCGGACGTGCTCTTCCTCGCCGAGGCCTTCACCCGCCCGGCGATGATGCGGGAGCTCGCCAAGGTCGGCTACCACCAGTCCTACACCTACTTCACCTGGCGCACCGGCAAGGAAGAGCTCCGGGAGTACGCCGAGGAACTGGCCAAGGAGACCGGGCACTACATGCGCCCGAACTTCTTCGTGAACACCCCGGACATCCTGCACTCGTTCCTGCAGCACGGCGGCCCGGCCGCGTTCAAGATCCGGGCCGTCCTCGCCGCGACGATGTCGCCGGCCTGGGGCGTGTACTCCGGCTACGAACTCTTCGAGCACGTCGCGGTGCGCCCGGGCAGCGAGGAGTACCTGGACTCGGAGAAGTACCAGTACCGTCCGCGCGACTGGGCGACGGCGCAGGCTCAGGGCCGTACGCTGGCTCCGTACCTCACCACGCTCAACCGAGTGCGCCGCGACCACGCGGCGCTCCAGCAGCTGCGCGACATCTCCTTCCACGAGATCGACAGCGATCGGATGCTCGCCTACTCCAAGACCGCGATGCGCCCCGACGGGTCCCGGGACACGGTGTTCGTCGTGGTGAACCTCAATCCGTACGCGGCGCACGAGGCCACGGTCACCGTCGATCTGGCAGCCCTGGGCCTTGCTCCGGGCGAGCGGTTCATGGTTTCGGATTCCTTCACCGGGGCCAGTTACGTGTGGAGCGAGAGGAACTACGTACGACTGGACCCGACCGAGCCCGCGCACGTACTGATCGTCCATCAGATGACCGACGGCGAGGGCCGGACCGGACACTGACTCCAAGGAGCACACTGCGGTGTCCGAACCGATCTCTGCCCCGCCCACCGCGCCGCCGACGGCCGACGGCAGCGAGATGATGGGCGACTTGGACCCCACGACCATCGCCAATCCGCCGGTCGACTCCTTCCAGGACTCGGCGGAGAGTCCGTCGGATCCCGAGTGGTTCAAGCGCGCGGTCTTCTACGAGGTCCTCGTTCGGTCCTTCAACGACAGCAACGGCGACGGCATCGGAGACATCCGCGGTCTGACCGAGAAACTGGACTATCTCCAGTGGCTCGGGGTCGACTGCCTCTGGCTTCCGCCGTTCTACCGCTCGCCGCTACGCGACGGCGGGTACGACGTCGCCGACTACACCGACGTCCTGCCGGAGTTCGGCACGATCGGCGACTTCGTCGAGTTCCTCGACGAGGCCCACCGCCGCGGCATCCGCTGCATCGTCGACTTCGTCATGAACCACACCTCCGACGCCCACCCGTGGTTCCAGGCGTCGCGTTCGGACCCCGACGGTCCCTACGGGGACTTCTACATGTGGGCCGACGACGACCAGGGCTACCCCGACGCCCGCATCATCTTCGTCGACACCGAGACCTCGAACTGGACCTACGACCCGGTGCGCAAGCAGTACTTCTGGCACCGGTTCTTCTCCCACCAACCCGACTTGAACTTCGACAACCCGGCCGTGCAGGACGCGATCCTCGAGGCGCTGCGCTTCTGGCTCGACCTCGGCATCGACGGCTTCCGCCTCGACGCGGTGCCCTACCTCTACGCGCGCGAGGGCACCAACTGCGAGAACCTCCCGGAGACCCACACCTTTCTCAAGCGCGTCCGGGCCGACGTGGACCGGCTCTACCCGGACCGCGTGCTGCTGTGCGAGGCGAACCAGTGGCCGCAGGACGTCGTGGAGTACCTCGGCGACGGCGACGAGTGCCACATGGCCTTCCACTTCCCGGTGATGCCGCGCCTGTTCATGGCCGTGCGCCGGGAGTCGCGCTACCCGATCTCGGAGATCATGGCGCAGACGCCGAAGATTCCGGACAACTGCCAGTGGGGCATCTTCCTGCGCAACCACGACGAGCTCACCCTCGAGATGGTCACCGACGAAGAACGCGACTACATGTACGCGGAGTACGCCAAGGACCCGCGGATGAAGGCCAACATCGGCATCCGCCGGCGCTTGGCGCCACTGCTGGACAACGACCGTCGCGCGCTCGAACTGTTCTCGGCCCTGCTGCTGTCGCTGCCGGGCTCGCCGGTTCTGTACTACGGCGACGAGATCGGCATGGGCGACAACATCTGGCTCGGCGACCGCGACGGCGTCCGCACGCCGATGCAGTGGACGCCGGACCGCAACGCCGGGTTCTCCAAGGCCACGCCCGGCAGGCTCACGCTGCCGGTGATCATGGACCCGGTCCACGGCTTCCAGGTGACCAACGTGGAGGCGCAACTCGCTGCGCCGACCTCGCTGCTGCACTGGACGCGGCACATGATCGAGGTCCGCAAGGCCCATCCGGCCTTCGGCCTCGGCGAATTCGTCGACCTCGGCGGCTCCAACCCGAGCGTGCTGGCGTTTCTGCGGGAGTACGACCACGAGGGCGGCCGGGACGTCGTCCTGTGCGTGAACAACCTTTCTCGGTTCCCCCAGCCGGTGGAGCTGGATCTGCGCCGCTTCGCCGGCTACGTGCCCACCGAACTCACCGGCGGCGTGGCGTTTCCCGCGATCGGCGAGCTTCCGTACCTGCTCACCGCGCCCGGCCACGGCTTCTACTGGTTCGGGCTGGCGCCGGCGGCGGACCATCCCACCGGCCCGGGCGGCGGGTAGGCCCCGCAGGCACGGGGTAGGGGCGCAGCGAGAACGATCTCGTTGGCGAAGGAGAGGACGGCGCGTGCAGCCCGACGTCATGCTTGCGTGGTTGACCGACCGCCGTTGGTTCGCCGGCAAAGGCCGACCGGTCCGCGAGGCGACGGTGACCTCTTCGGACTGGCTGTCCGGACAGCCCCGCACCCGGGTGGAGTTCGTGACCGTGCACTACGCGGCCACCGGCGCCGGCGAGCGCGCCGCCGAGACCTACCAGGTGCCGGTCGTCTACCGCCCCGGCCGGGTGGAGGCCCTCGACCACGCGCTCATCGGACCCACGACGGTCGACGGTTCGCAGGTGTGGGCCTACGACGCCGCCTACGACCGCGAGGCCGTGGCGCTGTGGCCCGAAGGCATGCGCGCCGATCGGGCAGTCGGCGATCTGACCTTCCATCAGGACTCCTCGCTCCCGGCGGAGGTCGCCGAGTCGTTCGTGATGAAGGCCGAACAGTCGAACACCTCCGTGGTGTTCGGCAACGAGGCCATTCTCAAGATCTTTCGCCGGCTCAGCCCCGGCGAGAACCCGGACGTGGAACTGCACCGCGCGCTCGGCGAAGCCGGCAACGGCAACGTCGCCAGGCTTCTCGGGTGGGCCGACGGCACCTGGGTCAACGGCAGCGGACCGCAGACGGGCACGCTCGCCGTCGTCAGCGAGTTCCTGCCCTCGACCACGCAGGGTTGGGACCTCGCCCTCACCAGCGTCCGCGATCTGTTCGCGCAACCGGCGGGCGTCGCCGCCGCCGACGCCGGCGGGGACTTCGCCGGCGAGGCCCGCCGCCTCGGGACGGCCACCGCGGCGGTCCACGCGGACCTCGCCAAGGTCCTCGGCTCCGACGAGTTCGACGCGCGCGGGCGCGCGGCGCTCGTCGCGTCGATGGAGGAGCGGCTCTCCGCGGCGTGCGCGGTCGCGCCGCAACTCGCGGCGTTCGCCGGCCGCGTGCGCGAACTGCACCAACGGCTGGCCTCCTGGCCCGGCACGCTGTACCGGCAGCGCATTCACGGCGACCTGCACCTCGGTCAGGTCCTGCGGGCGCTCGACGGCTGGCGAATCCTGGACTTCGAAGGCGAACCCGCCCGTCCCATGGAGGCGCGGCGCCTGCCGGACAGTCCGCTGCGCGACGTGGCGGGCATGCTCCGGTCCTTCGACTACGCGGCCGGGCAGTTGCTCGGCGCCACGCCGGAGCCGCACGCCATCGCCCGCGCGCGGGATTGGACGAGCCGCAACCAGCGGGCGTTCCTCGCCGGGTACACCGACCACTCCCCCGGCGCGCTGCCGGAGGATCCACTGCCGCTGCGGATGTTCGCGCTCGACAAGGCCTGCTACGAGGTCCTGTACGAGGCCCGCAACCGGCCCGACTGGATCTCCCTTCCGCTGCGTGCCGTCGAGGCGCTCGCCGTGGCGGCGGATGCATCCAGCACGTTCTCAGGGGAGGATGGGCAACTGTGACCACACAGCACACACCCGTTTCGGCCACCTCGGGGCGCATCGCTCCGCGTTCGATCGCCACGGCCGAGCTCGCGCGGTTGGTCGCCGGCGATCACCACGATCCGCACGGCATTCTCGGCGCCCACCCGGACCCCGACGGCACCACCGTGCGCGTCCTGCGGCCCTTCGCCCGTACCGTCGCGGTGCTGATCGGGGACGCCCGGTACGAACTCGAGCACGAGTACGAAGGCGTGTGGGCGGGCCTGGTTCCCGGCTCCGTCGCTCCCGACTATCGCATCGAGGTCACCTGGCCCGCCGGTCACCCGCAGGTCTACGACGACCCGTACCGCTTCCTGCCGACCCTCGGCGACGTCGACCGGCACCTCATCGGCGAGGGCCGCCACGAACAGCTGTGGGACGTGCTCGGCGCGCACCCGCGCCGGTACGACTCCCCGACCGGTCAGA
Source organism: Sporichthyaceae bacterium (assembly GCA_052389435.1). Taxonomy (GTDB): domain Bacteria; phylum Actinomycetota; class Actinomycetes; order Sporichthyales; family Sporichthyaceae; genus JBQTKD01. The sequence goes on from JBQTIB010000109.1 coordinate 63,686, forward strand.
TCTCCGGCACCTCCTTCGCCGTGTGGGCCCCGAACGCCCGGGGCGTGCGCCTCGTCGGCGACTTCAACCACTGGGACGGCTCGGCCTACCCCATGCGCTCGCTCGGTTCCACCGGCGTGTGGGAGTTGTTCGTCCCCGGCATCGGACCGGGCACCCGGTACAAGTTCGACCTGCTCGGCCCGGACGGGCGGTGGCGCCACAAGGCCGACCCGATGGCCTTCGCCACCGAGGTTCCGCCGGCCACGGCCTCCGTGGTGCACGAGTCCGAGCACGTCTGGGGCGACGAGCAGTGGATGCTCGAACGCACCCGGCGCAATCCCGTCGACGGCCCGATGAGCGTCTACGAGTGCCACCTCGGGTCCTGGCGCGTCGGTCTGTCCTATCGCGAACTCGCCGAGCACCTCGTCGAGCACGTGACCAACCTCGGCTTCACCCACGTCGAGTTCCTTCCGGTCGCCGAGCACCCCTTCGGCGGGTCGTGGGGCTACCAGGTCTCCTCCTACTTCGCGCCGTCGTCCCGGTTCGGCGACCCGGACGACTTTCGCCATCTCGTCGACCGCCTGCACCAGGCCGGCGTCGGCGTCATCGTCGACTGGGTTCCCGCTCACTTCCCGAAGGACGAGTTCGCGCTCGCCGACTTCGACGGGACCGACCTCTACGAGCACCCCGATCCGCGCCGCGGCGAACAGCCCGACTGGGGCACGCTGGTGTTCAACTTCGGCCGCACCGAGGTGCGCAACTTCCTCGTCGCCAACGCCTGCTACTGGCTCGAGGAGTTCCACATCGACGGTCTGCGCGTGGACGCCGTCGCGTCGATGCTCTACCTGGACTACTCGCGCGAGGACGGCGAGTGGGAACCGAACAGGTACGGCGGCCGGGAGAACCTCGAAGCGGTGGCGTTCCTGCAGGAGATGAACGCGACCGTCTACAAGCGCGTGCCCGGCGCCTTCACGATCGCCGAGGAGTCCACCGCGTGGCCGGGCGTCACCCGCCCCACGCACCTCGGCGGGCTCGGGTTCGGCTTCAAGTGGAACATGGGCTGGATGCACGACTCGCTGCACTACGCGGCGCTGGACCCGGTCTACCGCTCCTACCACCACAACGAGATGACGTTCTCGATGATGTACGCCTTCTCCGAGAACTACGTCCTGCCGATCTCGCACGACGAAGTCGTGCACGGCAAGGGTTCGCTGTTCGGCAAGATGCCGGGCGACCGGTGGCAGAAGCTGGCCAACCTGCGCTCCTACCTGGCGTTCATGTGGGCGCATCCGGGCAAGCAGCTGCTCTTCATGGGCGCCGAACTCGCCCAGGAGTCGGAGTGGTCGGAGTCTCGATCGCTGGACTGGTGGCTGATGGAGTACCCCGACCACGCGGGCGTCTCGCAGTTGATCGCCGACCTCAACGCGGTGTACCGCGAGACGCCGGCGCTGTGGTCGCTGGACGCCAGTCCCGAGGGCTTCCGCTGGATCGACGCCAACGACTCCAACAGCAACGTGTTCTCGTTCCTGCGCTACGGCTCCGACGGCTCGGTGCTCGCGTGCATCGCCAACTTCGCCAACACCGTCCACTCCGACTACCGCCTCGGCCTGCCGCATCCGGGCCGCTGGGCGGAGGTCCTGAACACCGACGCCGCCGGCTACACCGGCAGCGGCGTCGGCAACCTCGGCGGCGTCGACGCCCGCGAGGAGGAGTGGCACGGCCTGCCCGCCTCCACGACGCTGACGCTCCCGCCGCTCGGCACCATCTGGCTGCGGCATTCCCCGCAGTAGCACAGAGAAGTCGCCCGACCGTTCACGACCCCTCAGCCGTTCGGCTGAGGGGTCGTTGGTCGTTCGGGCCCGTTTGCGAGGCGAACGTCCCAATCGACGGCGTAGGCGCAACCGGCGTCTCGGCCGCGGCGTCTCAACCGGGTAGTTCGACCCATTTCGATTGCCGGAGCGCCTTCCGTGTCAGCTCTCCTTCCCTCCGTCGTCACCCCCGCCGTCCTGGCCACCGGGCTGGCGCTGGTCGCCGCGTCCGTCACGCTCGCCGCGCCGGCGAACGCGGGAGCACCCGAGCGGCCGGGGCTCGCCGCCCCGATCACCCTTGGCACGACCGCCGATTCCGCGGATGGATCCACCGTCGCGAGCGCGACGAAGAGGAAGACCGCTCCGGTCCCGCAGTCGATTCCCGCGACCCTGTCGCTCGGTCCGGCCGGCCTCGAGGAAACGCGTACCGACAAGACGCTCGCCCCGGGCGTCGTGCTGACCACGATCGCGCGCGGCTCGAGCGGCTCGGCGCAGGAGCGCTGGGTCGTCCGCACCATCACCATCGATCCGAAGATCGCCAAGGGCAATCTCGGCGTCACCTACGGCCCCACGCTCGCCGGCAACGACCGCACCAGCGACATGCTGCGCGAGGTCAATGCCCTCGCCGGCGTCAACGGGTCCTTCTTCACCCCGAAGTCCTCCACCCGCCCCGGGGACCCGATGGGCCTGACCATGTCGGGCGGCAAGGTGCTCAGCGAGCCCTCGCCCTACGGCGCCGAGGTCACCCTGCTCGTCGATTCCGCCGCCAACACCATGAAGGTCACCCGGCTCCGCTGGACGGGCACCGTCCGCAACGAGACGGGCGCAGGCATCGCGGTCTCGAAGGTGAACGGCGCACCCGGCCGCAACCAGGTCGCCTTGATCACCTCCGAGTACGGCAGGAAGACCCCGAGCGGCTCGGGCATCGAGGTCGTGCTGGACGGCAAGGGGTGCGTCGCCAAGGTCGCCACGACCCGCGGAACGAAGCTGAGGCGGGGTCAGTCGACGCTGCAGGCGACCGGCACCGCCGCGAAGAAGCTGGCCGGCCTCGCCGGGAAGGGCTGCCTGGCGGTCGAGCACACGCTGACCGACAAGGGTCGCCCGGTCGAGGTCACCGAGTCCCTCTCGGCGATGACCGGTCGCGTGTGGCTGCTCAACGACGGCGCGATCACGGCCTCCGACCGCGACCGGTACCTGTGGCGCCGCCACCCGCGTACGGTCGCCGGCTTCACCTGGGACGGCAAGCTCGTCTTCATGACCGTCGACGGTCGCTCGAAGAAGAGCGTCGGCGCGTCGATGATCGAGACCGCCACCATCGCCCGCGAACTCGGGCTCCGCGACGCCGTCAACCTCGACGGCGGCGGCTCCACGACCATGGCCGTCGAAGGCAAGGTCGTGAACGGCGTGCGTACCGAACGGGCAGTCTCCGACGCCCTCGTCTGGCTTGTTTCGAAGGGCTAGGAATCTCCGTGCACCGTCTCGTCCTGCCGTCCGTGTTCGCAGCGGGCCTGCTCCTCGCCGGTGGCCTCCTCGCTCTCCAGAGCACCGGCGCCGACGCCGGCGCCCAGAAGGCTGCGCAGCCGCCCGCCTCCGGGCCCCAGTCCGTACCCGCCAAGCTCTCGCTTGGATCGGCAGAGCTGCCCGAGAAGCGCACCGTCACCGAGGTGGCGCCGGGCATCGTGCTCACCACCATCGAGCGTGGCATTCACGTCGAGGGAAAGCCCGAGTCCGGCCCGTGGGTCGTGCGCACCCTCACCATCGACCCGAAGGTCGCCAGGGGATCGCTCGACGTCGCGCGTTCGGCGGACCTCGGCCTGGTGAGCAAGACCAGCGCTCTGCTCGAGGGCGTCGGCGCCTTCGCCGGGATCAGCGGCGGGTTCTTCTCTCCGGACACCGACCGCAAGGGCGACCCGATGGGGCTCGCCATCTCCCGCGGCCGAGTGGTCAGCGAGCCGACCGGCCTGGGCACCGAGGTGAGCCTGCTCGTCGACTCCGCCAAGAACACGATGAAGGTCGCCCGTCTGCGCTGGTCGGCTACCGCGCGCAACGCCGACACCGGCAGGACGCTGCAGATCCAGCGCGTCAACGTCGCTCCTTCGGCCGGCCCGAGCGAACTGTCGGTCATCACGCCCGAGTACGGAAACAGGACGCCGAGCGGCTCGGTCACCGAGGTTCTACTGGACTCCAAGGGCTGCGTTCTCGGCACCTCGGAGGTCGGTGGCACCGCGCTGGCCGCCGGCCAGTCGGCGCTGCAGGCCACCGGCGTCCAGGGCGAGGCCCTGCGCGAGCTGGCGAGCAGCGGCTGCCTCGCGATCGAGCACAAGGTCGCCAACGGCACCAAGCCGGTCAAGCTCACCGAGTCGGTCTCGGCGATGACCGGCCGCGTGTGGCTCCTGAACGACGGCAGGATCGGCCCGCCCGAGCGCGATCTCACCCTGTGGAAGCGCCACCCGCGCTCCGTCGCCGGGTACACCTGGGACGGCAAGCTCGTGCTCATGACGATCGACGGCCGCCTCGCCACCAGCGTCGGCACCACGATGGTCGAGACCGCGAAGGTCGCCCAGGACCTGGGCCTGCGCGACGCGGTGAACCTCGACGGCGGCCGCTCGGCCACCATGTCCGTCGACGGCAGGGTCGTCGGCGGCTTCGCCAGGGAGCGCGCCGTTTCCGACGCGCTCGTGTGGGTTCCGAAGGTCTAGAAGAGCGCTCCGGCCAAGGCTCGGCGGGCCGCGGCAACCCGGGGGTCGTTGGGGCCGGCGACCAGGAACAGGCCGAGCAGGTGCTCGCGCGCCGCGTCGCGGTCCGCTCCACCGGTGATGCGGACGGTTTCCACGAGGCGCTTGAAGCCCTCCTCGACCGCGCCGCCGGCGATGTCGAGGTCCGCGGCCAGGCACTGGGCGGCGACGTCGGTGGCGTTCTGCGCCGCCTGACGCACCGTCACCGGATCGGCGCCGTAGACCCGGCGCAGCATCGCCACGCGGGCCAGCCCCTGCTCGGCCTCCGGGTCCCCGGGCTGGCGCTCGAGCGCCTCGCGGTAGGCGGCCTCGGCACCGTCGAGGTCGCCGTTGGCCAGGGCCTGCAGCGCCTCGGGGTAGCGCAGCGCCGGACCGCCACCGTCCTCGTCCTCCCCGTCGGCGGCGACCTCCCGCGGCGCCACCCGTCCGGAGATGCCGTTCATCGTCGCGACCTTGAGGACCTCGTCGATCACCTTGCGGACCTGGTCGGCCGGCAGGGCACCCTGGAACAGCGGCATCGGCTGCTGCGCCACCACCGCCCACACCGTGGGCAGCGACTGGATCTGGAGCATCTGGGCCAGCCGCTGGTTCGCGTCGACGTCGATCTTGGCCAGCACGAACCGGCCGCCGTACTCGGCGGCGAGGTCCTCCAGGACCGGCGAGAGCTGCTTGCACGGCTCGCACCAGTCGGCCCAGAAGTCGACGATCACCGGGACCTGCATCGAGGTGGCGATCACGTCGGCTTCGAACGTGGGCTCGGTGACGTCGACGACGAAGGGGTTGGTGCTGCTCGGCTTCGGCGGCGACGCGGCCGGAGCGCGGTGCTCCGGCTTCACGCCGAACGCGTTGCCGGCGGGGGCCTGGGCCGCGGGCGGCCGCGCCCCCGGCGGCGGGGAGGCCGGACGGTTGGGACGAGCCTTCAACCCGGATAGGTCGATGGCGCCGTGGGTAGGGATTCGAGGACCCGGGGGCTGCTGCGGCATAGACCCATCCTGCCAAGGAGCACCCCCGTTCGCTCAACCGGTGGGCCCGGCTAGGTTTTGCTGTGACGCCGGTCACTCGGTCGCAAGCGTGGCGGCCGATCGACCCAGAAACTCAGGAGGGATTGCATGGCCGAGACGTGGCTTCGCATCGTGACCTACCGCGCGGACGCCGGAGGCAAGGACGGCCGCGAGTACCTGGAACAGAGCCTTCAGGACACGATCCGCATGCTCGAGAGCAAGGACGGCTTTCGCGGCGGGCACTGGGGACACGACGCGGACGGCGACATCATGGCCGCCGTCACCAACTGGGAGGACCTCGAGTCGATCGAGGCCGTCTCGGCGGAGTTGGCGGCTCTGCACAAGGAACGCGCCAAGCACGGCCTGAGCGTGCACTCCTCGGTCAACCTGAAGCTGATCACGACCCCGACGGCGTGGGCGGCCAGCGACTGGGAGTCGATCACGAGCCGCAAGGCGTCGAACTGGATGCGCGTGTACACCTACGAGCCCAAGAGCGGCAAGGGCGACTCGGTGGAGCACCTGCGGGAGTCGGCGCAGGACGTCATCAAGGTCCTCAAGGGCGCCAAGGGCTTCCGCCTCGGGTACTGGGGCCAGGACCCGAGCACGAAGACCGCCGCGGCGATCACCTACTGGGACAGCCTCGAGAACATCAGGGCCGCGGGCCCGGAGCTCGACCGCCTCAAGGAGTTGCGTCAGTCCGCGGGCATCGCCGCGGGCAGCGTGGTGAACCTCGAACTGCTGCACACGCAGATCCCCCCGGGCGGCGCGGCCCGCGGCTGGCTCTAGCACGCCGCAGGGCGCCCCTCCGGGTTCAGGCCTGGGCGGGCGCCTTCTGCGTGCGCAGCCACCGCTCGACGAAGAACGGCGCGATCGGCGGGATGGCGGCCAGCGCGATCTTGGCCGTCCGGCCCGCGGACCACTGCAGCCGCTTGCCCACGTCGAGCGTGGCGAGGATGTAGAGGACGAACAGGGCGCCGTGGATCGGGCCCATGACGGTGACGCCGGTCTCCCAGTCGTTGGTGCGCTTGAGCACCGACATCGTCAGCAGCACGAGAAAGCTGACACCCTCGATCAACGAGATCATCCGCAGCCGCTCGATCGGATTCGACAGCACGTCCGGCTCCTCAATTCGTGGTGACGCCATGGTGCGTCCCACGCTCATCTTGAGGTGTGATCGCCGCTACAGATCCTTCGGGTCCCCCGGTGTGTTCTCACGCACAAGGCCGCTGAGGCGGTCGAGGGCCTTGCCGAGGTCGCTCGGCACGATCCAGACCTTGTTCGCATCGCCCTTCGCGAGCTGCGGCAGCATCTGCAGGTACTGGTAGGACAGGAGCTTTTCGTCGGCGTCGCCGGCGTGGATCGCGTCGAACACGGTCTTGATCGCCTTGGCCTCGCCCTCGGCCCGGAGCGCCGCGGCCTGCGACTCGCCCTCGGCCCGCAGGATGTTCGCAGCGCGCTCGCCCTCGGCCGTGAGGATCTGCGAGGCCTTGAAGCCCTCGGCCTGCAGGATCGAGGCGCGCTTGTCGCGCTCGGCGCGCATCTGCTGCTCCATGGCGCCCTGGATGGAGATCGGCGGGTCGATGGACTTGAGTTCGACCCGGTTGACGCGCAGGCCCCAGCGGCCGGTGGCCTCGTCGAGTACGCCGCGCAGCGCGGCATTGATGGTCTCGCGGGAGGTCAGCGCCTGTTCCAGGGTGATGCCGCCGACGACGTTGCGCAGCGTGGTGACCGTCAACTGCTCCACGCCCTGGATGTAGTCGGCGATCTCGTAGGTCGCGGCCTTGGGGTCGGTGACCTGGAAGTAGATGACGGTGTCGATGGACACGACGAGGTTGTCCTGGGTGATCACCGGCTGCGGCGGGAACGAGACGACCTGTTCGCGCAGGTCGATCAGCGGACGCAGGCGATCGATGAACGGGACGAGCAGCGTCAGGCCCGCGTTGAGCGTGCGGGAGTACCGGCCGAGCCGCTCGACGACGCCTGCGCGCGCCTGCGGCACGATCCGCACCGAGCGCGACAGGACGAGCAGCACGAACAGCACTCCGACGCCGATCGCGATCAGACCGGCCGCGTTCTCCGCCACGTGCGCTCCCTCGAATTGCCTGACACTCCGTCAGCCGACCAGTGCGGTGGCTCCGTCGATCTTGAGCACCTGGATCTCCTGTCCAACTTCGAAGGTGCTCGTGCCGTCCATGGCCCGGGCCGACCAGACTTCGCCGGCGAGCTTGACCTGGCCCCCGTGGGCGTCGACCTGTGCCAGCACGACGGCCTCGCGTCCGACGAGCGCGGCGGTCCCCGTGCGCAACTCCGGGGTACTTCGAAGGTGGCGCATCGCGATGGGCCGCAGCAGGACCAGTCCGGCCACCGACGCCACCAGGCCCGCGGCGACCTGAACCGGCACGCCGGGGCCCACCACCGCGACGCCGGCGGCGAGCAGTGCGCCGCCGGCGAGCATCGCGAAGATCAGGTCGAGGGTGAAGATCTCGACCACGGCGAAGGCCGCGACCACGATCAGCCACCAGGCCCAGGCCTGCATCTAGCGTCCCGCGGTGGGTCGAATCTGGCCCATGGGCGCACTCTACGGCCGAAGACGGCCACGGTGGGCGAACTGGATCAGAGCAGTTCGCGCAGCACGCCGAGCGCGGCACCGTAGGGGTCCGTTTGTCCGGACTCCACCGCTGCGAGGACTTCGGGCGCGACGGCGCCGCGTTCCAGGCGTGTTGCGACCTCCGCCAACACGTGGGCCCCGATCTCGGCGCGGATCCGGGCCACACGGCGACGGCGGAGCAGGCCGCCGGAATCCAGATGCCGTCGGTGGTCCTCGACGGCGTCGAGGACGGCGGCGATCCCGGTGCCTTCGGTGGCGACGGTGGCCACGACCGGGGGCCGCCAGCCGTCCCGGACGGGCGTGCCCTCGACCGTGCGGCGCAGATCGGACACCGCGGCCGCGGAGCCCGCCCGATCCGCCTTGTTCACCACCAGAACGTCCGCGATCTCGAGGATTCCGGCCTTGGCGGCCTGGATCGCATCGCCCATGCCCGGTGCGAGCAGGACGACGGCGGTGTCGGCGGCGGCGGCGACGTCGATCTCGGACTGGCCGACGCCGACGGTTTCGAGCAGCACCGTCTCGAAGCCGACGGCGTCGAGTACGCGCACGGCGTGCGGTACTGCGCGCGCGAGGCCGCCGAGGCGCCCGCGCGCGGCCAGCGACCGGATGTACACCCCTGAATCGGTGGCGTGCTCGTTCATCCGGATGCGGTCCCCGAGCAGGGCGCCGCCGGAGAACGGCGAGGTCGGGTCCACCGCGAGGACGCCGACGCGCCTGCCTTGTCGGCGCAGTTCGGCGACCAGTGCCGCAGTGGTGGTGGACTTCCCCACGCCCGGGGCGCCGGTGAGACCGACCACCCAGGCGTTGCCCCCTGCGGGCAGCGGCGGCACTGCCGAGAGATCCTCGCCCTCGACGAGCGAGATCAACCGACCGATCGCGCGCTGGTCGCCGGAACGGGCGTTCGCCAACAGTTCGGCGACGTTCTGACTGCGGGTCAGGGGTTCACCCGGAGGATGAGGGCGTCGCCCTGGCCGCCGCCGCCGCACAGCGCCGCCGCTCCGACGCCGCCACCACGGCGGCCGAGTTCCAGGGCCAGAGTCAGAGCGAGACGGGCCCCGGACATGCCGATCGGGTGGCCGAGGGCGATGGCGCCGCCGTTGACGTTGACGATGTCGTCGGACACGCCGAGGGCCGCGGTGGAGGCGATGCCGACCGCGGCGAAGGCCTCGTTGATCTCGATGAGGTTCAGATCGCCGACGGACATGCCCTCCTTGCCAAGTGCAGCCTGGATCGCATTGGCGGGCTGGCACTGCAGCGAGGAGTCGGGGCCGGCGACGACGCCGTGCGCGCCGATCTCGGCGATCCACGACAGGCCCAGCGACTGCGCCTTTGCCTTGCTCATCACCACGAGGGCCGCGCCGCCGTCGGAGATCTGCGAGGCGGTGCCGGCGCTGATCGTTCCATCCCTGCCGAAGGCGGGCGGGAGCTTGCCGAGCGATTCGGCGGTGGTGTCCGGGCGGATGCCCTCGTCCTCGGCGAAGAGGATCGGCTCCCCGCGGCGCTGCGGGATCTCGATGGGGGCGATCTCCTCGGCGAAGATGCCGTTCTTGGCCGCAAGCGCGGCACGCTGGTGCGAACGTGCCGCGAAGGCGTCCTGCTCCTCGCGGGTCAGGTCGTTGTGATTCTCCGTCAGCCGGCCCATGGCGACGTCGGTGAAGGCGTCCCAGAGTCCGTCGTACTGCATCGCGTCGACCAGGGTGGTGTCGCCGTACTTGTAGCCCGCGCGCGACTTGGGCAGCAGGTGCGGAGCGTTGGTCATCGACTCCATGCCGCCGGCGACGATCGTGTCGAACTCGCCCGCTCGAATGAGCTGGTCGGCCATGGCGATCGCGGTCAGGCCGGACAGGCACACCTTGTTGATCGTCAGGGCCGGGACGTCCATCGGAATCCCGCCGGCCACTGCGGCCTGACGGGCCGTGATCTGCCCGGCGCCGGCCTGCAGGACCTGGCCCATGATCGTGTACTGGACGTCCCTGCCCGCGACGCCGGCGCGGGCGAGCGCGGCCTCGATGGCCTTGCCGCCGAGCTGTGCGCCGCTGAAGCCCTGCAGGGAACCGAGCAGCCGCCCCATGGGCGTACGCGCCCCGGCGACGATCACGGACGTGGTCATGTGGTCCTCCTGGTTGCCGACCGCCGGCGCACTCGCGAGCCGTCGCAGACGCTGTACGTGTCACGATAGCCGGCAGGAATCCGCCGATATTCCCTAGGACCCCGGGGGCCGAAGTTGATCAACCGCATCGACCACGTCGGACTTGCCGTGCACGACCTCGACGCCGCGATCGCCTTCTACGAGCGCACTTTCGGCATGACGCTGGTGCACGAAGAGGTGAACGAGGAGCAGGGCGTCCGCGAGGCGATGATGGCCGTCGGGGACTCCGGCTCCTGCATCCAACTGCTCGCGCCGCTGCGCGAGGACTCCCCCATCGGCAAGTTCCTCGCGAAGAACGGCGAGGGCATCCAGCAGATGGCCTACAACGTCGACGACATCGACGCGATCAGCGCGCACCTGCGCGACGCGGGCGTTCGGCTGCTCTACGACGCCCCGAAGCGCGGCACCGCGAACTCGCGCATCAACTTCCTGCACCCCACGGACGCGGGCGGCGTGTTGATCGAGCTCGTCCAGTCTGCACCGGAGGGGCACCACTAGTTCGGGTAGTTACCCATCGGTAGCTAACGCTGCTACGTTGCTCGCGTGCAGGAGATTCTCGAGGCGATTCTCGCCGACACCGACGAAGCAGCCCGGGCACTCGGGGCAGCCCCCATCCCGAACACCTACCGTGCCGTCACCGTCCACAAGGACGAGACCACGATGTTCGCAGGAGTCGAA